>CAKOJJ010000006.1 GCA_934089275.1 uncultured Bacilli bacterium | reverse complement strand
TGAGAGTTATAAAGATAAGTTTGAAAATTGGAAAGGTCCAGTGAAATAATATGATCTATTTAGATTATGCTGCTTCAACTCCGGTTGATGATGAAGTTTTAAATGAGTTTATTCGTGTTTCCAAAGAATATTATGCAAATCCAAACTCAAATCATACACTTGGGATGGAAGCAAAAAGTGTTATAGATGAAGCAACTAAGAATATTGCTAAACTTCTTAATGTTAAAGAGGATGAAATAATCTATACAAGCGGCTCAAGTGAAAGCAACAATTTAGTTATTAAAGGTGTATGTGAAAGATATAAGAGTAGAGGAAAGCATATACTTATAAGTTCTTTAGAACATAATTCGATTGTATCATCGTGTACATATTTACAAGAACTTGGTTTTGAAGTTGAGATTATTCCTGTTGATAAGTATGGAATTATTAACATTGATGAATTAAAAAAAATGTTAAGAGATGATACCATCTTAGTAAGTATAACTTCTGTTGATTCAGAACTTGGAATAAGAGAACCTATTGAGGAAATCGCTTCTATTTTAAAGGAATATCCAAATTGTTTTTTTCATACTGATGCTAGTCAAGCTATTGGTAAAGTTAATATTGATTACAGCGATGTTGATTTAATAACGATTACACCTCATAAGTTTTATGGCCTTTCTGGAGTAGGTATTTTAGTAAAACGTGATAATGTGTTTTTAAAACCTCAAATCAATGGAGGAAAATCTAGTACGATTTATCGAAGTGGAACACCGGATACAGCATTGATTGCATCTGCTTCTATTGCTCTTAAAAACGCAATGGAAAATATGGAAGAAAGACGTATTTCCGTTATAGATAAGAATAAAAGAATTGTTGAATACTTAAAAAATAAAAAGGATGTTACAATAAACAGTAATGATAATTCAATACCTTATATTATTAATTTTAGTGTTCAAAACAGGAAATCTAATGATCTTCAAAAACTATTTAATGACTCAGAAGTATATGTCTCTACTAAAACATCTTGTTGTCCAGTTGAAACACCATCTAAACTTGTATATGCGGTTACAAAAAATAAGGGACTTGCTAGTTCTTCAATTAGACTTAGTTTAAGTCATTTGACAACAAACGCAGAAATTGATAAATTTATTGAAGTGATGGATAATATTATCGGTTAGAATTTAGGTGTGTTATGGAGAAGTATAAAGAAATTGAAAAAAGTATTATAAAGAAGTATCGTAAGGAAATATGGGCTAAATTTATTGAAGCGGTTAAAACTTATGAACTTATTCAAGATAACGATAAAATAATGGTTTGCATAAGTGGAGGAAAAGATTCATTTTTACTTGCTAAATGTATTCAAGAATTAAAACGTCATGGCAAAATTAATTTTGAAGCTAGATATGTAGTAATGGATCCTGGATATAATGAATATAATCGTAAATACATTGAGGATAATGCACGTATTCTTAATATTCCAATTGAGATATTTGAAAGTGATATTTTTGACGTTGTATCGACAATTGATTCTAAAAGTCCTTGTTATTTATGCGCTAAAATGCGTAGAGGGTATCTATATAATAAAGCAAAAGAAATTGGATGCAATAAAATCGCTTTAGGTCATCATTTTGATGATGTTATTGAAACAACTTTACTTTCAATGTTTTATGGAGCTGAGATTAAAACTATGATGCCTAAACTTCATTCGGATAATTATGAAGGGCTTGAACTTATTAGACCTCTTTATTTGGTAAAAGAGGGAGCTATTATTTCTTGGAGAAATTATAATGAACTTACATTTATCAACTGTGCTTGTAGATTTACTGAAGGTTGTTCATTAATTAATGATGGTACAAGTAAAAGAAAAGAAATGAAAGAATTAATAAAAAAGATGAGACAAATTAACAGAGAAATTGATCATAATATATTTAAAAGTATGGATAATGTTAATTTAAACTGTGTTTTAGGAACTAAAAAGAATGGTGAATATAAAAGTTTCTTGGATGAGTATAATGAAAAATAATTAATTCTCACTTTGTGTCGTGTATTATATAAACTAAATACTGTAGTATAAAGACAGAAAGGAAGAAAGTTATGGATCAAGAGAAAATTGGTAAGTTTATTGCTGAAAGGCGTAAAGAATGTAACTTAACTCAAGAAGAGTTAGCTGAAAAGTTAAATGTTAATAGTAGAAGTATATCAAGATGGGAAAATGGAAAATGTATGCCGGATATGTCCATGTACAATTCAATATGTGAAGTTTTAGGAATATCAATTAATGAATTCTTATCTGGAGAAAAATTGAAGAAAGATGAATATCAAGATAAATTTGAAAAAAATATGATAGATGTAGTTGGAAATGTGGAACTAAAAAATAAAACTATCAGAACTTTTAATTTAGTAATTTTATTTATTGTTGTTTTCTTAATATCTGTTATTGTATTTAATTTTTTATTAAACCATATTTATATTAAACAAGATTATGATAAACGTACAATGAATGTGACTTTTGAAAATCATTCATTAAAACTTACTACTCCAGTGCTTGGAAATACAAAATATGTTTATTTTGAATATGAAAATGAGTGTTTAGCTTTTGTTACATATTATGAAGATCTTGGAACAATAATAAATAGAAGTAAGAAGTTTGATGAATTTACTGGTTATGATTTAAGTGAAAATACTTCTACAAATGATTTATATGTAAGTGATAGTTGTTTAAAAAAGATAAAAAAAGTATATTATACTAAACAAAGTTTATCACATATAAATAAAATATATGAAAATCAAGATACAACGAAGTTAAATAAAATAATAAGAAAATCTAATTTACTTTATGAAACAAAATAGATAAAAAGGAAATATGAAAAAGTGTCATATTTCTTTTTCTTATGTACATAATTCTAAGTAATATTTACAAATAATTATACAATTGTAATTATTTAAAAACCGCAATTTTAGTATATAATGTGTAAATAAAAAATCTAATGTAATTTATAAAAAATTAATTATATGTTATGATTTTTTTAGAAAGAAAGTGTTTTTATGCAATATATGTATTACGCTAATCAAGATTTTCCACATGAGCAGTTTAAAAAGATATTTAAGTCAAAAGCAACAAAAAATCTTATTAATAATTATGTGGAAATATTAAAAAGAAATGGAATTGATAATCCTTATATGTTTTATGAAATTCAACAAAAAGGGTGTACTTATGCTTATGTTGCTAATGCTATAGTTAGTAAAGTTATAATGGATTCAGATCAAGAATTAACGGATTTAGATTTTAAAGATATTTTTGGATTCTCATTAAGCCCAGATGGTGAAACTTTGGATTGTAGTACACTGATGATTGATATGTTTGCATATTTATATGGAAAAGTTAAATTAACTGTGCATAAGTATGAAACTTATCATTATAGGAATGCAATAGCTGCAGCAAAAGATTTATTGCATAAAGAATTCAGTAGTGAACAAGAGGCAATTATTGAACTTTTTAATAATGGTATTATTTCTGATGGAATAGATGAAGTTACCAAAGAAAACAAATATAAGAATGTAAAACCTAGTAATCAGGTAATGTTTGGTTCATATCCAGAAATAGCTGAAGCTCTTTTGAATATAAGAGATGAAAATATGGACAAATTCAAATTAGAGAAACTTTTAGCAGATAAAGATATCACATTTGAAGAACATGATAGAACTCCTGAATCAAAATTTTCAGGATTACTAATGAATAATATTAATGCTTGGGTAAATTATTATTTGGTAAAAAAGAATATTAATATTGAATTTATGAGCGAAATGTTAGGAAAAAATAGTGATACTTATGATGATTTTCAAAAGCAATTAAAAGATTTATTAGAAGATGGGTATATATTAGGTGTATCATCATCACCCAATAGTGATGCATTTATAACATCAAGTAAAGAAAAAGTAGATGTATCTTCTAGAGAGTCGGGACATGCAATGTTAATTACGGGATTTGATGAAAACGATGATATGGTAGTTTCTTCTTGGGGAAAACAATTTATTATTCCAAAAGAAACCTATAAAAATTTTCAATATACAAAAACTCAAATAAAAACTCCGATGAAAAAAATAATTACAGATAAAAGAAGTGTTTAGTTATATATAAATATTTAACTGGATGGTAAAGATTTATAATATATATAATTGTTATAAATTATTTAGAAAATACTTTGAAATGTATAATGAAAAAGTACCATATTTAGTTTTTTCTCATACACTATTCTAGGTGATACTTATGAATAATTATAAGATTATAATTGATCCTGGTCATGGTGGTACCGATAACGGGGCTAGTGGAAATGATATAATTGAAAAAAATATGACTCTTGCTATTAGTAAAATAATGTATGATGAGTTAAAAAGACTTGGAATTCCAGTGTATATTACGAGAGAAACAGATGAAACTTTAAGTCCAACTCAAAGAATAAATAGAATTAAGAATGCTTTTGGAAGTGATAGTAATGTTATTGTTGTGTCTAATCACATAAATGCAGGAGGAGCAGAAGGTGCTGAAGTAATCTATGCTTTACGTAATAACGAAACTTTGTCCTCAAAAGTATTAAATGAACTTGCTAAAAATGGTCAAACAATTAGAAAATACTATCAAAAACGTGGAACATCTAATCCAAGCAAAGATTACTATTTTATGTTAAGAGATACTAGTCCTTATGAATCAATAATTGTTGAATATGGTTTTTTAGATAACACTAAAGATGCAGCAAGATTAAAGAAAAATTATGAACGTTATGCATACGCAACTTTAGAAGCTCTTCTAGATTATATTGGTTACTCAAAAGATGATTTAGATTATTATACTGTTAAATCAGGAGATACGATTTTTATGGGGAATAATGATTTAAAAACTTTATGGATTATAAAAAATATGTTACAATTATTTTAGGAGTGGATTAGAGTGAAAAATTATAATTTAGAAGATGAAGAAAAAATGCATCCATATGAATTTTATGGTAAAGTATTTGAAGAAAAACATGGCGAAGGAACTTTTTTAATGAGAAGTGCACTTAAATATGTGATAGATGATTATGATGAATATATATCAAGTGTTGAAGTATCACATTTTGAAGATTTAGGGTATTATGAGGTTATAAATTTTGATTTACCTATTGATGTTAGTACGTTAGACTTAACTTGGATGAGAACAGATGATGTATTTCGTCTAGAAGATAATAATCAATTACAATTTATAAAAGAAATTCAAGTTAGAATTGATAACTTAGGATATTCACGTATACCAGTTGAAAGTATTTCAGATTATGGTTTATTATTAACAGTAAACGGTGCTGAATCAAAAAGTAGTGTTGTTCAACAAATCAAGGATTTTAAATGGTTTATTATGAAACATAGAGCATGTTTAAATGGTATTAAATTAGAAGGATTTTCTCCTGTAGTTGAATATTTATTAACAATGTATGCAAAAAAATGTGGAGTTTCTATTGGCGAAAAAGTTTATGAGAATGGAAGACACAAAAATAATAATTAATATTACTTTATTAATGAAATAGATTATTAAAAATTATATCATCCTATAAATCTAATGAAAATTAGAAAGTAGGATGATTTTTTTTATATTTTATGTAGTAGTATAAAAATCTATTTAATAATTATCTTTGGTGTTAAACGACAAAATAGTTTAAATTTGTTGATATAAAATAAGTCTAGTATGCATGATGTTTTATTTTATAAAAAAATAGTTGGCGTATCGTGTCATCTTTTTATTCCGTTGTTTCATAATTTGATTTTTTAAAAATAATAAATAAACTTTGCTATAATAACTAATTTGAATTTAGCAGTTTGTGAGAAATATTATTCAAGCAAAAGAAGATGATATTTATGAATAAGAGTAGTTACGACTTCAATGATATTATAATGTAATCAATAATTGTTCTAAGTAATATTACAAAAATTAAAGCCATAGAATTAAGTGGAGGTATCAAACTCTATGGATAAATACAAAGTTAATTTAAAATTTAAGGATGCTGCTAAATCTTTAAATGAAATTATAACTGAAGTATTAAAAATAGAACTACAAACAAAGTTAATGACAACTTGTAATTATAAAAGTTCTAAGCTATCATGTAGTTGTAGTTATTATTCCCAAGTAGAAGAGAGTAGTAATTAAGCACATGAATAGTAATTTTAAAGTAGGACTTTATATAAGATTATCAAGAGATGATGGAAATGTAGAATCTGATAGTATAGTTAGTCAACGAAGTTTACTTAATCAATATGTTAAAGAAAACAAATATTGCGTAGTAAAAGAGTATGTTGATGATGGATTTTCCGGGACTAATTTTGATAGACCAGCATTTAAACAGTTGATGAAAGATATGGAATCAGGTAAAATCAATATGATTATTACTAAAGACATGTCAAGATTAGGAAGAGATTATATAGGTACTGGTGAATTAATTGAAAAGTATTTTCCAAATAATAATATTAGGTATATTGCAATTAATGATGGTATAGATACTTTTATAGATAATACAAGTAACGATATTGCACCATTTAAAGCAATAATGAATGATATGTATGCTAAAGACATTTCTAAAAAGATTAAGAGTAGTTTGCATTCAAGAATGAAAGATGGCTTATATGTATCTGGAAGGTGCCCATATGGATATATGAAAGATCAAAATAATAAAAATCATTTAGTAATAAATGGAAAACAAGCAGAAGTTGTAAAATTAATTTTTGATTTGGCACTTAAAGGTAAAACATGCCACTATATAGCACAATATCTTACTAAAAGAAAAATAAAAACACCAGCATCTTTTTATAACCATGTGTGGAATACCAAATGCCCAAATAAAAATTGTATATCACAAGAATATGGAGTGTGGGTAGATACAACAATTAAAGCAATTTTAACTAATAGAATCTATACTGGAGATGTAGTACAATATAAAACTAAAAAGATAAACTATAAACTAAAAAGGGTGGTTAAAAATAATCCAGATGATTTTATTATAGTAGAAAATACTCACGAAGCAATTATAGACAAGGATATATTTAATTATGTACAAACTTTATTACCTAAAAATGTTAAAAGGCCCGAGAAGAAAAGATTTTATTTATTAGATGGGCTTTTATATTGTGGAGATTGTAAACACCGTATAACTATAAGATATCAATCAAAAACAGATAGAAGTTATACAACTTGTGATTATTACAGAACATACTCAAAATATCATGTTTGCACAACTCATACAAATAATTATAAGAAATTAGAAAGCATTATTTTAGAGAATATTAAAGAAGTATGCAAAAAGTATTTAGATAAAAATGAAATCAAAAATTTAATTGACAATATTGACTTTGATGATAATAGTTTAAAGATTAAAAAACAAATAGAAAGTCTTGAAAAAACTAATAATAAATTAACTGAATGTCTAGATAAAACTTATATGGATAGATTAAATGGTATAATAGATGAAGAACAATACTTAAGAGTAAAAGGAAACATAAAAAAAGAAATGGATGTTAATAAAAATAATATTAATAATCTTAAAAATGTACAAATAAACGAACATCAAGTTGATAATAGACAAATAGAAAAATATATTAATGAATTTTTATCACTAGAAAATCCAACTAGAGAATTAATAATTAACTTAGTTGAAAAAATTTATATCTATCAAGACAAAACGATAGATATTATATTTACATTTAAAAATGTTACATAAAAATTGTATCAGGAGATACATTATATTCTATTGCTAAAAAATATGGAATAACTGTTGATAAGTTAAAAGATTTAAACAATTTAAAAAGTAATATGATTTCTGTTAATCAAAAATTATTAGTTAATGATCAAAAGAAAGATCAAGATACTAATGCATATGTAGTTGAAAAAGGAGATACTCTTTATTCAATTGCTAAAAAGTATAGTACAACAGTTAGTAAGATTAAAGAACTTAATAATTTGAAATCAGATACTTTATCAATTGGGCAAGAGCTTATTATACCTAGCAGTTTTGATGTGAAAACTCATATAGTTAAATCAGGAGATACATTATATTCATTAGCAAGAAAGTATAATACAACTGTAGATGCTATAAAAGTAGCTAATAACTTAACTAGTAATGTTTTAAGTATAGGTAAAGAATTAATAATACCAGCATAGTCTGGTATTTTTTAATAAAATTTATGGTAAAAATTTAATGAGTAATATATAATTTAGTTAGAGGTGACTGATAATTATGATTCAAGAAAATAACTTAACATATGAAGAATATGTAGACATTATTGAAACTATTGGATGGAAATACCCATCAAAAAGATTATTAGAAAAAAGTTTAAGCAATAGTGAAACAGTAAAATATGTTGTTAACAACGAAACTGTTGGTATGGCTAGATTGGTAACAGATTATGGGTATATTGCTTTGGTAGCAGATGTTATAATTAAACCAGAATACCAAAGAAAAGGAATAGGCAAAAAACTTATAAATAATTTATTAGAACGAGCAAAGGCTTCTTTAGAGGAAGGAGAAGCAATGATGATTCAACTTCTTGCAGCAGATGGAAAAAAAGCTTTTTATGAGCAATTTGGATTTAAAGATAAACCTGAGGTAGTTGAATGTGGAATGTATATGTGGTTAAGAAAGGATAATAATTAGGTGAATTTTATGATTAATGAAACTTTAGTTAGAGATTTTTCAGACATTATAGGTAAGTTAACAATTGCTATTAATTTAAAATCTTTAGAATTAGCAAAAAAAGATTATGAAATGGTTCTAAGCGAATTGATTAAATGGATTAGTTATTATTATGAACATGGAAATCTAGATATTGTAACTCATGATAAGTCACTTGAAATCCATAATATTTTATTGGATAGATCAGTTGATTTGATGATGGATGTTAGCATACCTGTTAAGGAATCAATTCTTTCAGATAATATACTAAATAGATATGAAGTCATTATTAAAACTATAAATGACCAAAGAAGTGTTAAAGATAAAAAGTAATAATACCAGTATAATCTGGTATTTTTTCATGAAAAAAGCAAGAACTTAATCTTGCCCGTTTTTTACTACATCAAATGTTATTGATGATATTCCCGTAGTTAAAATTCCGTTTCTAACACTTTGATTAATTATTGTTCCATCAGTATAATCAGAGTTTTGTACATAATTTGTAACTACATTTATATTTCTTGGTTGACACCAACTTTTTGCATATTCAATTGATTTATTTTTAAAATTAGGAATTGATTCTTGTCTTTTTACTGTGTAATATTTTTTACCAATAACTGGAATTTCATATGTGTCATTTGCTGAGAAATTAAATGTTTTTATTGGTTCGTTTTGTTCGATTTCAAGAGTAACTTTTAAAGCATGTTTAATTTCTTCAAGACTTTGTTCATAATATTGGAACGTATAAACCGATGCTCTTAAGTTATTTACATACATTGTTAAGTCATATCCTGTAAGATAAGTCTTTTGAATATTTATCATAGAACCAGAATTACCACTAAATAACATTGATTTTCCAACATTATATAAATTCATCATTTGATTTGTTGACATATTTGTATCAATATTTGCTGATACAGAATCAAGTACTTTAAAGAATGCATCAACATTTTTTAAATTCTTGGCTGAATTTGCAATTGCTTCAACTACTAATTGTTGATGTTGAACTCTTTGGAAATCTCCTGCTGGAAGTGTATGTCTATGTCTTGCAAATGCTAAAGCTTTTTCTCCATCCATATGTTGATAACCACTTTTAATACATTGTAAATCTTCTGGTTTTTTACTTCTCTTTGAGTTTTGTTCACAGAAGTTAATTTTATCAGGAACAGTTATATCGATGCCTCCTAAAGCATTAACTAAATCAACAACCCCTTTAAAATTAATTTTTACATAATAATCTATTTTTATATCAACTAAGTTTTCAATTGTATTTATTACACAAGTGGATCCATAAGCTGCCGAAGAATTAATCTTTGATGATTCTCCTTTTAAACAAGCGATTGGTACATAAGTATCTCTTGGTATTGAAAATACTGTGGCATTTAATGTATGAGGATTAAAACTTATAAGCATAAGTGTATCTCCATTAAAAGCTTGATTGGCATTTAATACATCACTTGTGGAATCAACTCCCATTATTAAAACTGTAAAAGGTTTATCTACAGTTGTAGGATTTTCAATAACGTCTTGATTTTTCATTTCTTTAGAATAAGTAAATTGTACTTTTGTTTCATTTTCAATATTTTTATATGATTCATAAGATTCATAGTTGATCACATAATTACTTGTAATAAAGATTCCATCAAGTTCACCATTATATAATTTTTCAAGTAATTCAAAGTTTGAATCGTATTCACTTACATTTATCTTTAAATTATTTTTCTTTATATATTCTTTTGGTAAAACATTTCCTTCTACATCAGTTTCATTATTTAGTATACCTACTTTGAATGAGTCATTATTAACAAATTCTTTATCTGTTTTTAAAATCATGTTTGTTGTATAAAGAATTTTATCTTTACTCATATTATCTAATAAGCCATACACACGATTTATGGCAAGTGATGCAATAATTGAGAAACTAGATATAAACATAGCTAGAAATGATAAAACAATAACTGTTTTATTCTTCTTTGATAAAAGTAAAAGTAGAGAGCCAAATACATAAAGTAATAATATCATTCCTAACGAAATAAGACCTGTTACTCTTAAAGTGTTTTCAATATTGTTAAGTAATAAAATAGATTTTAGTAAGTAACAATAACTTCCAATAAATATAATTGCTACAAATAAATAGACTAATTTAATACTCAGTTTTGTTTTCTTAAATTTATTAAAAAATCTTTTCATCACACCGTCCCCAATACTAAAAAAATTATACTACATTGGGAAGTATAACTCAATTTATTTTTTTATTTATTTTTTTTTATATGTTTGTTATAATTATTTAAAGAAATGAGGCAATAAAAATGAACAAGAAGAAAAGAACTATGATATTTGTAATTTGTTTATTCCTATTAGTAACTTTTGGAATAGTATATATATTTTCAGAGTTATATGCAGAACATGATATTCCAATAACAACTGTAACTGATGCTTATAAATTTAAAAATGAATATGAAAGTGTTAATAATAATGATTTAGGTAATGGTAAAAAAGTTAGAGAATTAACTATTGCTGATAATAATCCTTTTGTTTATAAAACACCAGAAGAGTTAGTAAAAATGATTGAAGAAGATAAAACTTTTGCTGTATATTTTGGATTTAATACATGTCCATGGTGCAGAAGTGTTATAACTTCTCTAATTGATTCGGCTTTAGAAAAAGGTGTAAAAAAAGTTTATTATGTTGATGTAAAAGATATTCGTGATACATATGAATTAAATGATAGCAATGAAGCAGTACGTACTAAAGAAGGAACTGATGCTTATTATCGTTTACTTGAACTTTTAAATCCTGTTTTAACAGATTATACTCCTTTAAAATATGAAACTAAAAAAGGAAAAACTAAAGAAGTTAAAATTGATGAAAAAAGAATTTATGCACCAAATATAGTTGTCGTAAAAAATGGTGAAGCCGTAAGTATGGAAAGTGGTATAGTTGATGAATTAACTGATCCTTATATGGAATTAGATAATGGAATTAAATGTAAGATAAAAGAACAATTTAATTGTATGTTTGATAAATTAAATACTGATTCTAATACTTGTTCAGTAGATGAAAAAAGTTGTTAAATAAAAAAAGAAATCATTTTTTTGATTTCTTTTTCTTTGATCTTTTTTTAGTTTCTTTTAGTTCTTCATTCAGTTTGTTTTTATCTCTGTTTAATTTATTCTTTAATACTATTATCTTATTAAATACTTTCATATCAGGGAATGATGCAATTAAACGTTTGTGTAAAAAAGTTTTATTACTTAATATTTCTTTTACTTTTTTAGTAATCACTTCCGTTGAATCACATCTTATAGTATTAGATATATTTTTTAATGATATTATGATGTTAAAGGATAAAATAATATCAATAAGTGTAATACCTAGTAATGAATAACAAATAGCTCTTAATGCAACGATATTGAACATTGAGAATAAATTTATTAAAAAAGGATTTATTCCATAGAACATTATTATACCTGCTATACCAAAAGGAATGGCACACTCTAAACAAATACGTCCATTGATATTGAATTTTTGATCACTGTAATCCCACCAACGATTTTTAAAAACTTTTTCCATAACATATGAAGTTATGTATTCAAGAACAGCACATAATACTATGGCCATTATAAATAGAACTAAAGGATCTTTGGCATAATTGTTTAAAAGCAATGTTATTAAAACTCCTCCAAAACCATATATTGGACACATTGGACCAATTAGGAATCCTCGGTTAATAAACTTGTGCATTTTTAATAAAGTTACTACAATTTCTATAAGCCATCCAATAAATGCATAGCAGTAGAATAGTAATATAAGGATATAAAATTCTTTCATAATCTCACCTAGAAAAATTATATCATATTGTTTGCAATTTAAATAGATGCTATAATGATACTAGGTGATAATCGTGGATAATAAAAATAAAACTGTATTTTTAGCTTTAGCAGTAATGTTTATAATTTGTACTGGTTTTACATCTCTTTCGTTTTCATATTTTATAAATTCGTCAACTACTGAAGCAGATGTTTTAACTTCTGCTTTAATAAATAATTATATTGAATATGATGGAGAAAATGTTCTCGCTCCAAATGAAACAAGAAATGTTACTTTAAATATTACAAGCAATAATAATTTTGATAGTTACTTTAAAGTATTTTATAAAGGAGATATTAAAGTTGAATGTGATGAAAGAACAATGGATTTGATTAAATCTAATGAAAAGAAGTTAGTTAATGTTGTAATTTCTAATCCAAGTAATGAATATAAATCATTTAGTTTTGGTATTTCTAGTGCATTAAGTGGTGAGCAAATAACTTTAAAAGATGATGAATTTGGCATTTAATGCCTTTTTATTTGTTTTGATAATTTATATTTGGTATAATGAATGTGTTAGGAAGTGTTAGTAATGAAATATATATCTTTTGTAGTTCCATGTTATAACTCAGAAGCTTATATGGAAAATTGTATAGAATCTTTACTTATTGGTGGTGAAGATGTAGAAATAATTATAATAGATGATGGTTCTAAGGATAAAACGGGGAAGATAGCTGATAAGTATCAAAAAAAATACCCAACAATAGTTAAAGCTATTCATCAAGAAAATGGTGGTCATGGTGCTGGAATTATGACAGGATTAAGTGTTGCCACTGGAAAATATTTTAAAGTAGTCGACAGTGATGACTGGGTTGATAAAAAAGCTTATAAAGCATTGCTTAAAAAGATTAAAAAGATTGATTCAGATTTAATTATTATGAACTATGTTTATACTTATACTGATGGTAGAACAAATCAAACTATTTCATTTAAGAATGTATTTAAAGAAAATGAAGAAATGACTTGGGATGAAATGAAAAAATTTAAACCAACTCAATATTTATCTCTTCATTCATTGATGTATAAAAAAAGTGTGTTAGATGCATCAGATATGGATTTACCAAAACATACTTTCTATGAAGATAATTTATTTATCTATATTCCTTTTGTTAATACTAAAACAATTTATTATATGGATTTAGATTTTTATAGATATTTTATTGGAAGAGAAGATCAATCGGTTCAAGAACCTCAATTAATAAAAAGAAGTTCTCACCAAGTACTTGTTACTAAACTTGTATGTAATAAATATGATTTGGATGAGATTAAATCTAAAAAATTAAGAAAAATGATGTATAGAGAATGTGTTTTCTGTATGACAATTGGTACAATTTTTTCTCGTCTTGCTATGAATGAAGAAGGAGAAAAACAATATAAAGAATTATGGAATAGTATAAAGGAAAATAATCCTAAACTTTATAAGAAATTAATTTTCTCAAAAGCTGGTCTTGTTGCACTTCCTGGTAAATTCGGAAGATTTATCGCTATAAAAGGATATAGATTTGCTCATTCTTTAGTAAAATTTAATTAAACTGAGTTATTCAGTTTTTTTAGTTAGGAAGTGAATTTATGAAAGAACTTTTAGTTCCTGTTGGAAATATGGATTCCTTAAAAGCAGCAGTTATGAATGGAGCAGATGCAATATATTTAGGTGGTAAAAGATTTGGTGCACGTGCATTTGCTGGTAATTTTAGCGATGAGGAAATGATCACGGCTGTGCATTTTGCTCACCTTTATGGTGTAAAGATTTATGTTACTGTTAATACAGTTGTTTTTGAGTCGGAATTAGAAGATGTTTATAATTATTGTTTATTTTTACATAAAACAGGTGTAGATGCTTTGATAGTTCAAGATCTTGGTCTTATGTCTCTTTTAAAAAGGCGTTTACCTAATTTGGAAATACATGCATCAACTCAAGTTCATAATGTAAGTGAATCGGGTTTAAGAATTTTAGAAGATTTAAATGTTAAGCGTGTCGTGTTTGCTCGTGAACTGGCGCTTTCAACTATTGATAGTTATAAAACTTCAATGGAAAAAGAAATATTTATTCATGGAGCTTTGTGTGTAAGTTATTCTGGAGAATGTTTATTTTCATCAGTTCTTTTAGGAAGAAGTGGAAATCGTGGAGAATGTGCTCAAGTTTGTCGACTTCCATATAAATTGCTTGAAAACGATGAAATTGTAAAAACAGACTCTAAGTACTTGCTTTCAACAAAGGAACTTAAAACGGTTAGTAAATTTAAAGAAATCATGGATTCAAGTGTTAAATCTTTAAAAATTGAGGGACGTATGAAAAGTCCAGAATATGTTGCTTGTGTAACTAGACTATATCGTAATTTAATTGATTATTATTGTGGAAAAGATCAATTAAAAGTATCCGAATATGAAGAAGATTTAAAAGTAATATTTAATAGACAATATACTTATGGATATTTATTTAATGCAACTAATGATGAAATTATTAATATTCATACTTCTAATCATGTAGGTGTTCATTTAGGCAAAGTCTTTAAAGTAACAAATAAATATATTTATATTAAACTTGATTCTCAACTAAATCAAGGAGATGGAATTAGAATAAATGAAACCAATGATGGAATGATTGTTAATTTTCTTTATAATGAATCATTAAAACTTACAAATGTTTGTAAAAACATTGCTGTAATTGATAAAAAGATTAGTGCAAGTGTTGGTGATACTGTTAATAAAACAAGTGATATATCTGTAATAAACAAATATAGGGAATTACCGGTCAGAAAAGTTGATATTGATGTGACTTTTACTCATAATGAAAATCGTGCAACTCTTGAAATAACTGATGGAATCAATGTTGTTAAAAAAGAAGCAGATATAGTTTTTCCAAGTAAAAATATAAGTATAAAAAAAGAAGATATTATTAAACAATTATCCAAACTTGGTAATACTCCATTTAAAATAGCTAATATAATAGTTGGAGAATTTGAATCAAAATTTATAAATATTAAAGATTTAAATGCTATAAGAAGAGATGCAGTTGAAGAACTAATTTTTATTCGTGAAAATTCAAAAAAAGAAGTAATTGAAAGAGCTCTCAATGAAGTAACTCATAAAAATCCTCTTGAAGAAAGATTAACTTTAAGTGTTTTAGTAAGAAATGAAGAACAATTGCTTAAGTGT
Source organism: uncultured Bacilli bacterium (assembly GCA_934089275.1). Lineage (GTDB taxonomy): Bacteria > Bacillota_I > Bacilli_A > RF39 > UBA660 > CAG-582. The sequence continues at coordinate 35,035 of CAKOJJ010000006.1, read as the reverse complement.
TTAAACTATTTTGATCGTATCTATGTAGTAGATAGAAATCTTTATAATTCATATAAAGATAATTCTAAAATATATTATCGTGGTTCTAGAATTTATGAAAAATCAAATATTAAAAACACTTTAGCAACTGAGTTAGGTGAAATATATGATGGGGCTAAAATAAGTGACTACTTCTTGAATATAACTAATCATGAAACTTTGGATTATTTATCTAAATATACTGATATAAATACTTTATCAATTGAACTTGAAGATGATAACATTGAACGTATTATGAAACATAATAACTATAATGTTGAGATTTTACTTTATAGCACTTTTGAACTTATGATAACAAAATATTGTCCAGTAAATAAAGTTGCTAATAAAGATACTGTATGTACTAAATGTATGAAAAATGAATATAAATTAGTTGATCGTAACGGAAGTAAATATCCAATAAAAACTGATGTTAAAAATCATTTGACACATATACTTGATTCTAAAGTAACAAATAATCTTGAAAAGTTTAAATATTATTACAATTTAGGAATACGTAATTTTAGAATTGAACTTAATTCTGAAGGATCTAAAGAAATTGATGCAATAATAAAAAATTTAGACAATCAAAAAAGCAACCTTACTTAGTTGCTTTTTTCTTTCATAATTATTTATTAATACCTAAATTAAAAGTTATTTTGGGGAAAATTTATTTTCCAGTATTAATAAATTTTAATCTCAACACATGAGATACTACTTCAAAATTCGACATAAAGTCATAAAATAAATTTTTAATTTTTTTTCATTTACTATGAAATAGCCTAGCACTCATATCCGAAAATATAAGTATGACACACTAGTAATAATAATAAATCACATCCTGTGTTTATAATTATCTGTGGTTGTATTTTATGAATCATCAATTGTTGTTAATAAACTACTAAATCCAAACAAGTTTCTTCAGCATCTTTAAGACTAATCGTGAAAAAACATTTTAGTTACACCACCTAGTATAATTATAATATAAAGATTAAAAAAAGAAAGAGTAAAATTTCTATTAGACATTTTATTTGACATATGTAAATAAAATGAGTAATATGCTATAATTTTTGTTAGAGGTGCATTATGGAATTAGATGAACTGGTTGAAAAGTGCGTACATATCGAATTTAAAGAAGGGGAACCTTTAGAAGGAATATTGATAGAAATTAAAGATTTTGAAGATTATGAAGATATGATTTTTTATTCAACGTTAACCATTAGAGATTATGAAGAGGAATATCGCGTAGTTTACTTAAATGAAATAGAAAGTATTGAAGAAATAAAATAAATTTTGTATAATTAAGTTGCAGTGCCTACTGCATTTTTTTATGCTTTTTTCGTATAAAATTCATAATAGACGTGATATAATTAATTTAGGATGTGATTATATGTTATATAGTAGTGCTAAAAAATATAGAAAGACATGTTTGATTTCATCAATTGCAACATTGATACTTGGTGTTGTACTTATGATGGAACCTGCTAATTCTCTAAAAATTATTACAATGATTATTGGAATAATGACGCTTATTATTGGATGTTTTTGGATATATGATTATATTAAATCAACAATTGAAGAAAAAATGATAAGCAAATCTTTACTTCTTGGAGTAATAGCTTCAGGAGTTGGATTATACTTAATAATTAATACTCAAAGCTTAGTTAAATTTATTACTATTTTAATTGGTATAACGATATGTATTAAATCTGTTGTTAAACTTCAATTTGCAATTAACATTAGAAACTTTTCTTCAGCTTGGAAATATAATTTAGTATTTTCTTTACTTGGACTTACTTTAGGAGTATTGCTTCTTGCAAATCCATTTGAAAGTGCTCAAGCTTTCTTAAGAATTATTGGAGTAGTAATGATTATTGGTTCAGTTATGGAACTTATTGAATGTGCATTCCTTATGAAGAATTTAAATATCAAAGAAAAAGCAAAAGAATTGCGTTGGGTTGATAAAGATGAATAGACAAACTAAAAATTTAGGTTATGTTCTTAATTTTGCTGGAATAATAATGTTTATAGCAACATTAGGAATAATTTTATCTAATAAAAATATCAGTTATGAAAGTGGTGCTATCTTTTTAGGATTATTTGCTGTTATTCAATTTTTCTTGTCATTTATTATAATGAAAGAATTAAAATTGGAGCTATCAAGTAAATGGTTCTTTGGAATAGGTTTTGTATCATTACTTATGATATTTCCAGTTCTTTCAAGATCTGACTTATTAAGCGAATTTTTTGAAGCAGAAGGAGCAATCTATATTTACCTTTCAATAATTTCAATATTTATTGGAATATTTTCTATAATTGTATCTTATGTTTATAAAAATTTTGGATTTATTAAAGTTACTTATGTGTCTTTCTTTGTAACAATTAGTTTAATGTTTAAGTATTATAATGTTGATATCTTTTATATAATTATAGCTTTATCAGTTTTAGTACTTTTATTTAATATATTTGCTTACAAAAAAAGTATTTATTCTGTATCAAAATTATTTACTTTTATAATTCCATGTATAATGATAGTTTTATTTGAAAATATAAGTATAGTTAATGCTTTAATATTTATAATAGTTACTTTAACAAATATAATTATTGTAATGAGTAGAAATAAAGATATGGAAACATCTCTTTTAGCTCTTTTACTTATATTTGGAAGTTTATTCTTATTTGATGTAATTCTATTTGATAAAGTAGATTACGATATAAGTTTACCAATAGTTACAAGTACTCATTTACTTGTGATATTGATAATTGAATACTTTGAATTTGTCAAAAAACATATTTTAGTAAATTCATATAAAGTTATTAATTATTTATATTTAATAGGAATAACATCTCTTTTAATTAATCATACAATGTATGCATATTTAGTTTCGTCAGTATTGATTCTAATAAGTATGATTGCTAATAAAGTTTTGTTTAAAAATGATAAGTTTAATACTTATGCTTTACCTGTTGGTATTATGTTTATTATCATCACTGCTTTAAGTTTTATAAGCAAAAATATTATAACTATTAATTATAATTTAGGATTATTTATTGTCAATATAGCTTTAGTAGTTTTATATAAACTTAATAAAGATTATGGACTTAAAATAGTTTACTCAATATTAATAGCTTGTATTCTTACAAATTTGGTTCTTCTTCCAACAAATACGATTCTTAATTTTGTATTAAATTTAGGAGTAATATTAGTTGATTATGTATTTGTTACTTTATTTGATGATAAGAAGAATAGCTTGATTGATTATATATTATATGCTTTCTTAGTAATACTTCCAATTATTCAAATAAATGATTTGCCTGTAAATCATATTAAATATTTGGTTTTAGGATTCTTATATATGATTCTTTTATATAAAAATAATCATGATAGATTAAAATCAGCATTTACAATTGTAACTTTAATTATAATATTATCGTTGTATGTTGATGGTGTTATTAATACTCCATGGTTATATGAATTAATTGTTGTGACTATTTCACTTGTTGGAATATATCTATTTAGTTATTTAGTAATTCCAAATGATAAAGAAAAAAGTATATTTAACATAGTAGTAACAGATGTAGTATTAGTTGATTTGCTTACATTTAGAAATATAGTGTATATAAATATTTATATTTTAGTTATTGCACTTATAATGATTCTTTATAGTATAAAACGCGAAGATAATAAATTATACTTAGCTTCTGGACTTATTTATGCATTTATAAGTTTAGCATCAATGCTTTCTTTATTAAGCAATATTCCTGTATTTATGTATTTATTCTTGGTTGGATTTGTACTTATGATCAGTGTAATATTCTTGATAAGAAACGAATCTAAAAAGGAACAAAGTAAAATAAATTATTGTCCAAACTGTGGTAAAAAAGTTGAAAATAATGATAAGTTTTGTGCTAATTGTGGAGAAAGTTTAGATGAGAAATAAAGTCGTATTTTTAGTTTTAATTTTATGTATAGTTTTTTCAGGTAATGTTTATGCCGGTAGCATTAAAAGTGCAAAATTAGAAAAATGTGTAGATGGTGATACAGCTTACTTTATTGTAGATGGAGAGTCTTATAAGTATCGTTTTTTAGCAATAAATACTCCAGAAAAAAAAGAAGCTTATGGAGATGTTGCTAGTGAAGTTACTTGCAATATGTTAACTAATGCTAAAAAAATTGAGATTGAGACCGATGACAAAGCAAGTAAAACAGATAAATATGGTAGAAGTTTAGGTTGGATATTTGTTGATGATCAACTTTTACAAAGTTATCTTGTTGAAAATGGATATGCTAAAGTGGAATATGTTTATGGTAAATATAAATATGTAAATGAGCTTTGTAATCTTGAAAGTGAAGCCATAAATAAAGAATTGAATATTTGGAAAAACATAAAAACATATGATGGATATTGTAATAATATTGAAAAAACAAAAGATAATACAGTTTTAAGTTATATCATGAAAGGTGAATATGACAAAGCATATAAAAAATTAGAAGAAAATCCTAATATGATAATTTCTGTTTTAGTGTTAATAATAATATTTTTACTTTTAATTATATTTAAAAAGAGAAAATCTATTTAGTTTTAGATTTTCTCTTTTTTAGTTTGTTTTCTTCAGTTTTATAAGAAACTATATTAATTATTATGATTGGTATAAATAGTAAAGATGTCATTAAATTATCCATTAAACTTTTTGTTAAATTAATTGATAATATAAACATAAGTACCCATAAACATATACTTATAAAAGCATGTTCTAAATTTTTATATTTTATACAAGTTATGTTAAGTATAAATATAAAAGCAAGTATTAAAAGTAATAAAGCCCAGAATGTTGAAGAATATAAAGTTTCTAAAAGTTTTTCTACACCTATGGCGTTATAGACTAAAGAGTCATTATAACTAAGTGAATCAGAATAGACAAAAGAAAGAGTACAAACGAGGCTTAATATTCCTTCACATAAAGTTAATATAAGTAAGTAAGGGCTGTGTTCCTTAAAAAGTTTTTTTATTTTTTTCATATCATCACCTAAATTTATTATAGCATATTCTATATAAATTTTATGTGAAATTTATATAAGAGTTTGATTTTTGAATTGATGCATAAGTATACTTATATAAGTTATCTATGATATAATTTAATTGTTAGGTGAAGTTTATGAAAAAAGTAACTGTCTTATTTTTAATTTTACTTTTATTAACTGGGTGTACTCCTAAATTAAGTAAAGATATTAAAAACAAAAGAAATGAGTTTATTAAATCTTTAGGTGTTACAACTGATGATAAAGTAGTTATAGCTAATAAAAAGAAAACTCAATATTATGTGTATTTCATATCAAATGATTATTCTTATACTTCTTATCTATATATAATGCATACTGATGAAAAGAAATATAATGATTATATTAAAGAAAGAGAAAGTATAAGTTATTATGATTTAAAAAAATATGATGATATGTTTATTACTAGAATTAATTATTTGAATGGAAGTTCTAGAAACAATGAAAATGTTAAAGAAGAGATTATAAATAAATTTGAAAATGATAAAAATTATGTTGTTGTATACTAAAAAAAATGAAGCAAAAATAGTGTAAAACATGTTTTTGCTTTTTTAATGTTGAAAAGCTTATAGTTTTCGACAAAAAGTAACAAAAAAATCAAAAAATAATAGATGTCAAGTCTTGATTTAACTATTGACAAGATAGTATAATTTAAGAAGATGATAGAGGTGTGTGTAGAATGAAGAGAAAGGTCCCTAAAGTAGTAGGAGTTTCAGTAGAAGAAGCAAGAGAAATACTAGAAAAATCAAAAATAGAAATAGAAAAAGAAAAGAAAAAAATAGATATATTTGAAAAAAGTGGAAAAGTAATAAAAATAGAACCACAAGAAGATGAGGAAATAGAAAAGGAAGAAAAAGTAATTTTATATGTAAATGATAAAAAACCATTGCTAATAATTCTTCTCTTATTTTTAGTATGTGTTCTATTTATGATGGTAAAATCAGGTACGATCTCAACAATAATAAATACAACTGCACCAGTGATTGAAAGTAAAACACACGAATGGACGAAATCTGGAATGGTGGAAGTAACAAAAGATGCCAAAATGATAGATGAGTTAAAGGAATATGAATACTGTGTAACAAATAGAAAGAGTACCATTGGATGTAATTGGAATTCAACAAAAACAAAGAATGCCGAAATTGGTGCAAGTGGAAAATGGTATGTATATTTTAGAGGAATAGATGTTAAAGGAAGAAAAAGTAAAGTAAGTAATCGAGAATATGTACAAGTAGATAATGAAAACCCAATAATAAAAGGGATAAAAGAAGAAGTAAGTGAAAATGAAATAAAAGTAGTAGTAGAGGCAACAGATAGATTAAGTGGAGTAAATAGTTACTTTTATAAGATAAACAATCAAGAATATGTATTGGGAACAAAAACATACGAATATAAAAACTTAGAAGTAAATAAAGAATATGAAATAAGTGTAAAAGTAATTGATAAAGTAGGAAATGAAATCGAAGTAATAAAAAAGATTAAAACGAAATCAAGTAGCGATTCATCAAATTCGGGGGGGGTAACTAATCCAACAACATCAACTACGACAACATCAACTACAACAACAGGAGTAACAACAACTACAACGAGTAAAGTAACAACAACTGAAGTAAAAGATGAAGTAGTACCAATAATAAATTTGGATAAAGTACCACCAAAATTTTACTATGGAAGTAAACATGATTTACCAAGTTACTATAAGTTTGGCCCAACAGGTGGAGAGGTAAAATGTATAGTAGATGAGAAAGACGAAGCTAAAGATACAAGTAAGCTAGTACTTGGAAAACACACAATAGTATGTACAGCATATGGAAATAATGGAATAAGTACAAAAGTAGAAAAAGAAGTAGAAGTAGCGTTAGAAGTAAGCGATGAAGAGGAAAACGATGGATGGATCTGGTTAAACTTACATTATCCAGCAAACTCAACAAAATGGGAATGGAAAAAACTAGATGAAAATGAAGAACAAAGTGGAGAAGATTTAAATTGGCATGAATATACAGGACCAATAAGAGTAAGGGTAGAAGATGTCGATAAAATAATTATAAGATATGTAATAGATGGAAATGAAGTAATAATATCACCAGACGGATATTATGTAGATATTGAGCCAGAGAAAACAAGTGTCAAAGCTTTGGAATCAACAAAAGTAAAAATAAATTATGGAACAGAAGTAGAAAAAATCGAATATAGAATAAATAATGGAGTATGGCAAGAATATACAAATGAATTTGACGTAGGAGCAAATACAAGTATAGAAGCAAGAATAAAATACTTAATCGATGTATATGATGCAGATGGAAACTTGCTATTGCAAAAGACGAAAAGAAAAACAGCAAGTGGATATATAGGAGAAATAATTGAAGGAAGCAATCCAAGTAATCCAAGTAAACCGAGTGATCCAAATGATCCAAGTAAACCAGATGAAACACCAAGTACATGTACAACATGTTCATGTGTAAATGGAAGTTATAATGTAAAAATAATACCAACAGGAAAGTATGTAAATAATAACTTACCAGTTAAGATAAGAATCGAATATGAAGATGGAGTAACATTAAAACAATATAAATTAGGCGCAAGTGGAGAATGGAAAGAGTATACAGGAGAGATAACTGTAACAAGTGGTGTAACTGTATATGCTAAAGGAAGCGGATATAAAGAGATAAATGGCTGTACAAAATGGGTAAGTGGAACAGCTTCAATGGTAGTAGGAGAAAAAACATATAGAGTTTATGCATATGCTGAGAAAACAAGCCTAGATAGTACAGAAACAACATCAGTTTCAATAGGTACATGGATAAATAGCAACCGTGAAAGTTTAGAATACTCAATAAATGGTGGAGAATGGGAAAATTATACAAAAGCATTTACCGTTGGACCAAATACAACAATAGTAGCAAGAGCAAAATGGTTGCTAGAAGATGGAACTGAAATAATTGACGAAGCAAGTGTCACAGTATATGAAAATAAAAATGGATTAAGGACAAGTATAAATCCAAGTTCAAGTATAGTTGGAGGAACAAGTCAAGCATCAATAGAAATAACAACAAACTTAAAAGCAGATAAGGTTGAGTACACATTAGATAATGGAACAACATGGAAAGAATATACTGAAGTATTTGGAGTAAATGCAAATACTTTAGTATGTGCAAGAAGTAGTAAAGGAAATACAGATGGAAGTACTCAAACAAGTCCAGTTATATGTAAATATATAAGAGAAGATGATATAGATTTAAGAATAATACCAAGTGCATATATAGCTAAAAAAGGTGGATATGTAACAGCAATAATTCAAACAGATTATAAGGTAGAGAAAATAGAATATTCATTAGATCAAGGAACAACATGGACAGAATACACAGGAGTAAGAGTAAAAGTAAATGCGGGAAGCGAAATAATCGCGAAAGCAACATATAAAGGAAAAGAAGTAACAACAAGTTTAACAATAGATGAATTAGAAAATCCAAGTGTAATTTTAGCTGGACCAATAATAACAGGAAATCCAGCAAGTACATTAACAAAAAGTGTAGATATAGAAATAAAAACTCAAGAAAAAGCAAGAGAAATTTATTATAGAATCAACCGAGGAGAATGGAAAAAATATACAGGAATATTTAATGTAACAAGTAATGGAAGAATAGATGCATATTATGTAAGAGAAGAAGATGGAAAAACAAGTGCAACAAATACATATTACGTACAAAATATTCATGTAGGAAGTAAACCATACATAAGAATAGATACAGATCCAAAGAATTATTTAATAAATGGAACACAAGACAAAGTAAAAGTAAAAATAAGTGGAAGTAACTATGATACTTTAGAATATAGTTTGGATGGAATAAACTATCAAGAATACACAGGTGAATTTGAAGTAACAACAAGTTTAACCGTGTATGCAAGAGGAACAAATGAAGTAGGAGTAACAACAACAGAATTTACAATAACAACAGTAAATCCACCAAAAGTATGGAAAGACTTAAGTGTAAAAGTAGTAGTCAATCCAGCTGCAAGTGATTTATTAGATAAAGATGGAAATGTAAAACTAGTAAATGAAACAGAAGTAAGATTAGTATATGGAAATGATGTAACAAGTGCATGTTATAAAATATTAACAAGTGGAAGTTATGGATTATCAAGTCAAAAATGTATACCATATACAGGAGCATTTAAAGTAAAAAGAAACTCAACAATCTATGCATATGTTCAAAGTGAAGATGGAAGAGGAACAGATGTAAAAATAATAGACTTCTTAACACTAGGAATAGCAAGTCCAGTAATAAAAGTGGATAAAACAAGTGCAACAAGCATCGTAAAAGTAAGTATAAATTATGCAAGAAGTGCAAGTATCAAGAAGTATAGAATAGATGATGGAGAATGGAAAGAGTATACAGGAGAATTTGAAGTAACAAATAATTGTACAATAGAAGCAATGAATGAAGATATGCTAGGAAATGAAGCAAGTAGTACAAGAACAATAAGTAATATAGTAAAGAAACCACAATATAACATATTAGATAAAGGTGATTATTACTTAATAAAATTAAATTATCCAGAAACATCAAAAGTATCATCAAGAAAATATAAATGGTTAGCAGATGGAACATGGAAAACATATGATGACCATGGAATATTGTTAATCAAACCAAGTGCAGCAAGTAAGATAATAACAGCAGAGGGTGTAAAAATAACAGATGATAAAGGAAATGAAATAATCTTAACAGACCATTACTATATATTAACGGTAGAATTAGATGAGGTTGGAGAAAACTTATATATGAGTTGGGATATGCAAAAAGTAGAAGCACCAAAAATCATAGTAAGTGAAGAAGACGAAACAGTAACAAACTTAGATGTAGCTGTAAGTTATCATAAAGCATTAGTAAGTAAACTATATCGAGTAGTGTATGATGATGGAGAAGATACAGGATGGATAAACTAAACAGGAAAGTTTAAAGTAGGAAAAAAAGGAATCGTGTATGCGAAGGGAATTGATATCGATGGAAATGACAGTGAAATAGCCGAACAAAGAATAAACAACATCGATTCCACTGGACCAGAAATAATAGTAACAGGAGACTTGGAAACACCAAAACAAAGAGTAACACTTCTAATCAGAGCAAAAGATGATGGAGAAGTAGATAGTTTACTATATGAAGTTGGAAGTAAAAAGATGGATTACTTCCAAAAGAATGGAAACGGATTAAAGAATCCAAGTACAATAACAATAGAAGAAAATGGAATATATACATTCTATGCAATAGATGCATTAGGAAATGAAACAATAAAAGAAATTGAAGTAACTAATATAGATAAAACAGCGCCTGATATAACAATAAATGTACTTTCAACAACAGTAGGAACAAGTACAGAAGTAGAAATAGATTATGGAGATGCTGTAACAAAATTCTATAAAGTAGGAGAAAGTGGAAAATATCAAAGCTATAAAGAAAAATTTACATTAAGTTCATATGATTTATTCGATTTAAAAAATGAGGATGGAAGTTTAACAATATATGCCAAAGGAATAGATGAAGCCGGAAATGAACAAGAGGTAAAAGAGATAACATACGTACTAGATTTAAATAAATTTGAAGCTCCAGTGATAAATGCAAGTGATGGATATCCAATGTTAACAAGTACAGGAATGATTTTAGGAAGACCATCATATATCGCATATGATACAAATACAACAGATGTAACAAATTATTACTCAACAGATAATGGAGTAACATGGACAGAATACACAGGAGGTATAACTCTAGCAAGTGGAGATATAATAGCTAAAAGTGTAAGAGAGAGTACAGGATTAGAATTTACATCAAATGGAAAAGTAACAATACCAACAAATGCAGTTGGAGAGAAAACCTATGATAAAGATTTAGAAACAAGTGAAAAACAAGCAAAAAATACAAGTAGAATATTCACAGTAAATAATAATCTATATGGAGAAAAGATAAAGATATATACAGGAAATACTGTATCAACTACATCAACAATAAAGATGTATGATAAAAATAAAACATTACTAAGTACAACAGAAACAGTAGGAGTATTAACAATAGTAGAAATTCCAGAAGATACATACTACGTAGAAATAAATTCTGGAAGTGATGCTTTAGAAGTAAGAGAAATCGAGTTACAAGGAAGTAGAAACCTAATAGGAGAATACACACCAATAATAAAGATTAATGAAGGAGGATGGGCACCAGAGAAGGTAGCAACAATTACATACTATAATGAAGAATATCAAAATGAATATTCAATAGATAATGGAGCAACATGGAATACATATAAAGGTCCAATAAAATTAATAGAACCAACAAATGTAATAGCAAGAACAATAAGAGAAGAAAAAGTAATTGGAGCAAGCAATTTCATAGTAACAAGAATAGACCCAACAGAACCTGTAATAGAACTTGAGATAGGAAACAAAATCCAATTAGGATATGATTTAAAAGTTCCAACATACTATAAAGAAACTCCATCAGGAACAACAGTAGAATGTAAAGATGGAAACAAAGTTGTAACAAACTTAAATGAATTAACTGAAGGAGAACATACAATAAAATGTACAGCAATAACAGGTGCAGGAAGAAAAGCATCAGTAGAAAAAAATATAAAAGTTATCCAATTAGGTGACATAGAAGCTAATAGTATATTAGAAGCAATTTCAAGTGATGATGTAATAACAGGAAGATATTCAATAAAAGTTGCTGAAGAAGTATATTCTGTACATGTATTTACATTAGAAGGAAATCAACATTTTACAGAAAATAAGACATTTGGAGATGCAAAAGATGTAGCAACAGAAGATACATATGCACAAAATATGGTAATAGTAAAAGTAAATGGAGATTTGGAAATCGATGAAGGTGTAACAGTAGCTCCATACTATGATGAAAGTTATGGAGGACCAAAAGGATTCACATTATATGTAACAGGAAAATTAACAAATAAAGGAACAATAGATAATTCACACGGAGCAAAAGCCGAAGGACAAAATGTATACTTATGGAAGAATACAGATGGGACATATGAATATGTACCAGCCGAAGGAGGATCTGGATCTGTAACAACCTCTAGACAAGGTTATAAAAATGGTGTAGCTGGAATTGCAGGAAGTGGAAGACAAACCGGAGGCGGAGGATCTGGATATCTTTATACAGGAACTTCAACCGGAGGAGCAGGAACAAGTTATTCAGGAGGAACCGGTGGAGGAAACTTATATTCTGGTACAACTACTGGATCTCCAAATGGCGGAGCTGGTGGTGATGGAGTTTATGCAGGAGGAGCTGGAAATCCTGGAGGAAAAGGTAATAATAAAGGAGCAAATGGAACAGGTGGATTATTAGTAATATATGCTGCAGGATATGAAAATTTAGGAACTATATCAGCAGTTGGAGCCAATGGTGGAGCTGGAGGAACAATGGGAGCTGCAGGTTCATCAGGCGGAGGAAGTATAAATATATTTACTAACCAATCAACTGGAATTGATCAATTAGGAATAATAACAGATACTAGATATAATGAATTATTAGGAACTGCTAATAAAGCAGGAGGAATTGGAGTAAATAAATCTACTGGTGGAGCCGGAGGAGAAGGAACACTTAATATAGGAGAAATCCGAAACGGCCAATATTATGACTTAAAAGAAATCATAGAACAAGATAAAGAAAAATACAAAGAAAGTGTAACAATAAAAGGAGAGAGTATTTTAAGTATAATAAATAGTAATAATTTAAAAACTGGATATTATTATTTCATAGTAAATGGAGAAAACTATCCAATACATATGATAACATTAGAAGGAAATCAACATTTTACAGAGAATAAGATATTTGGAGATGCAAAAGACGTAGCAACGGAAAATGATTATGCACAAAATATGGTAATAGTAAAAGTAAATGGAGATTTGGAAATCGATGAAGGAGTAACAGTAGCTCCATATTATGATGAAAGTTATGGAGGACCAAAAGGATTCACATTATATGTAACAGGAAAGTTAACAAACAAAGGAACAATAGATAATTCACATGGAGCAAAAGCCGAAGGACAAAATGTATACTTATGGAAGAATACAGATGGAACATATGAATATGTACCAGCCGAAGGAGGATCTGGATCTGTAACAACCTCTAGACAAGGTTATAAAAATGGTGTAGCTGGAATTGCAGGAAGTGGAAGACAAACCGGAGGCGGAGGATCTGGATATCTTTATACAGGAACTTCAACCGGAGGAGCAGGAACAAGTTATTCAGGAGGAACCGGTGGAGGAAACTTATATTCTGGTACAACTACTGGATCTCCAAATGGCGGAGCTGGTGGTGATGGAGTTTATGCAGGAGGAGCTGGAAATCCTGGAGGAAAAGGTAATAATAAAGGAGCAAATGGAACAGGTGGATTATTAGTAATATATGCTGCAGGATATGAAAATTTAGGAACTATATCAGCAGTTGGAGCCAATGGTGGAGCTGGAGGAACAATGGGAGCTGCAGGTTCATCAGGCGGAGGAAGTATAAATATATTTACTAATCAAATCATAGAAGATGGCAATAAAGGATTAATAAATGTATCTGGAGGAATTGGAGTAAATAATTCAAAAGGTGGAGCTGGTGGTAGTGGAACAGTAACATTCACTCAACTTCAACCGATATCTATAACTTCTAGTTATTCTTATCCAAATATATTACTTACTAAAACTGAAACAGAAAAATATGAAATAACAATTAACTATTTTTCAACAATAAGTAAGAAATTATATAGTATTGATAATGGATCTACATGGTTAGAATATAAAGATTCATTCTTTGTAGAAGCAGAAACTATAGTTCAGGCTAAAGGAATAAATTCGGATAAAACTGAAACTGATGTTATAACTTATACAGTTTCAAGTTTATATGGTATACCTTATAAAACTTTTGATGGTAATATGGAATCTGGTGCAACTCTTCAAATGAATCGTGATTACGAATTTACTGTATCAAAAGATACAATAGGTAAAAGTTTAAGATTCTATTTAGGAAGTGAACCATCAAGTGATGCAACAATAAAGATATATGATAAAGACAATGTAGAATTATTAAATACAACATTTGTTAATAACTTAACAGTTATCAACATTCCAGATGATTCTTATAAATTTATAATAAATGCTGGAAGTAAAGAATTAACAATAAATGAAATAAATATTAGAAAAGAATTAGAAAAAGAAGAATCATTACCAGATATAGTAATAAATGATATAAACTGGTCAACCAGTAAAACAATAGAAGTAATATATCCAGAAGGCTATAAAAATGAGTATAGTTTAGATTTAGGAAATACATGGATAGAATATACTGAACCTATAACAATAACTGAAGAGACTGTTATATTTACAAGGATTTTAAAAGATGGAAAAGTAGCTGGAAGTAGCAGTTATGTAATAACAAGCATAGACAATGTAGAACCAGAAATAAGCTTGGATTTAGATGAATCTATAGATAAAGACACTGATATAAAATTGCCTACAAATTATGTAGTCGGTAAAAGTGGTGGAACAGCAGTTTGTAAAATAGGTGAAATTGAAGTAACTAATACAAACGAATTGGAAGTCGGAACATACGAAATAACATGTATAGTAACTAACGGAGCAAATATTAGCAAAAGCATTACTAAAAATGTTACAATAAAAGAGAAAGAAGAACAAACCACTGAACCAACAACAGAAGAAACAACTAATCCATAATAATTTTATAAGGAGAGTAAAAGATGAAAAAAATTATAGAAATGATAAAAGAAAATAAAAGAACAGCAATTATACTAGGAAGTATCTTCCTAGTAGTAGTTGCAGGATTGATAATAAGAAATACATTAAGTAATCCAAATACAGGATATTTAAGAAATCAAACAGTAGATGGATTATCAATGGAAGATGCAAGTTTAGAATACAAAGATGGAGTAAGTACATTTACAGCAAACGTATATAATGAAAGTGGAGAAGTATATAATTTAAAAACAATAAATGTAATACTAGAAGGAAAAGATAAAACAACAACTCTTACAGGATACATAGGAGAAACTCTTGAAAAAGATGAAGGAAAAGTATTAAGAATAAGCATTGACCAAGATTTAAGTGATTCAGATAAACTTACTTATAAAATTAATAAATAATAAAAAAGTTGATAATAAATGTGTTATCAACTTTTTATTTGCAAAAAAAATAAAGACTTTTCGTCTTTATTGATACCAAATTTTATCTATTTTAATTGATGTAGATATTGGCATTGGATTAGGAAGTGGGAATTTTACTAGAAGTGGAACTTTAAATGCTGTTCCAAATACTAGTCCCATTCCTGGTTTTAATGTTTTTATTTTTTCTAGTGTTTCATCTGTAACATTTGATGAAATTCCTTTTACTATTTCCAGATCTTCAGGATAGAAAAGTCTAAATACAACGAAGTTAGAACATTGAGATAAAGCTGTTTTAGATAATTCATTTGGTCTTTGAGTAACAAATCCTAAAATGGTTCCATATTTTCTTCCTTCTTTTGTAATTCTATCAAATATATTATATCCTAATACGTTTATATCTGAATCATTTTGAACATATCTATGTGCTTCTTCTAGAATAATATGTATTGGATAAGATCCTCTATTTTGTAAACTTGTTGTATGTTCAAAGAACACTCTTGAAAATATTTTTGTTAAACATTTTGCAAATGAATCTTCTATAAATGAAAGATTGATATCTACTAATTGAACATTTTCACCATTTATTTTAAAGAAATTTTCAACGAATTCAGCTCTAGACATATATCTATCAAATTTAAAGAATTCATTTTTATCACTGTTGATAATAGAATGAAGTCTTGATTTTAAAATATTATTTTTATCGAATGCTGATTCACTTGTTAAAATTCCTTCACTTATTAAAGCAAACTCTAAAGCATAATATAAATCACTTAATGTATAAGTTATATTTTCTCCTAAATCTACATCTAAATCTATTTTTACGTAGGTTTGTAAAAAATTAATAACTAAAGCTAAAGCATTGATTTTTCCTTGATCATCAATATTTAAACATTGTCTTAAAGTTCTTTCATAACCTGGTTGTCTTATTTTTGAATCTAAGTTAATAGCTTCAGTATGATAAGTTGTAAGTATTGAGATAACTTGATCTCTTATTTGAGTTGAATTTTTTCCACTCGATAAAATATCAAGAACGGTTTTAGCAATAATATCATTTTTATAATCTACTGATTTAGGATCGTTTGAACTAAATATTCTAACAAGTTCAAGTGATTTAGAAAGTATTGGTAATTGAGATGAATCTTTTACTCCTAAAAGAATGGCAAGATCATCTACTGTTAAAAGATATGCTGGTATAGTAAGTAAATTAGAATCTCCAAAATGTATTTCTGTTGTGTACTTTTTAAAATGAAGACCTACAAATTTATCCATTTCATCAAATGTATTGTAATATTCGCCATAAACATCAAATAAACACATATGAGCATTTACTGGTATATTATTATTAGCTGTGAAAAAAACATTTTGTATTAATCTAGATAAACCACAACTTTTACCAGAACCGGTGTTACCAATTACAGCAAAGTGATTAGCAAAGAATTCATTAATATTAGAAGTAATAATATAATCCTTATATATAGGAGATGTACCTATAAGTAAGTTACTTCTGTTTGATAAGTCTTGATTTCCTAAAATAAGTTCAAGTTCTGATTTATAAATTATTCTTGCTATTGTGTTCATTCCTGGTTTTTTCATAACCCCATTGGCAAAAATCCCATCAACAATTTCACCAATTAATTGAATGCCTATAAACTCTTTATTTATTTCAACAATTTCTCCAACTATTTTGTGGTTTGGTTCCTCAAAAACAACATGAAATCCGATATAATTTGTATCTGCTATTTTTTTAATATTTTCTACATATATTTTAGATTTTTCAAATTTTATTATATTACCAAACATAATATCACCCTTATTCTTCATTATAAGAATATCAAAAATCTAGAACTTTTTCTATACTAATTTGAATATAATATAGAAAATGAACAAATTTTATTTTTTGTTCTTTTTAATTTCATAAAACTATGATATCATTATAATGTTTTATAAAAGAGGAAGTGTTTTTATGAAGAAATATTTTAATAACAATTATATAAAAACTTTCTTTATAATATTAATAAATATATTAATTGTTGATATAATTTTTAAGTTAATAAATGGTTCTAAGTTACTAGATGTTTCTATGATTAGAATATTTTTTTCATCTGTTTTTGTATCATCAATATTTGCTCTTATTTTGGGTAATATTCCAAGAAAGGCACGAATCATATGTACATCTATTGTTAATTTTGTAATATCAGCTTATGCTTGTGCTCAAGCAGGATTTTATAACTTTTTAGGTGTTTATATGTCTTTACAAACATCAAGTCAATTTGGTGCAGTAGTTGATTACATTAAAGACTTCTTTTTAAGTTTTAAAATTATTTATTTCTTAACTTTTATTCCGTTTATATTAACTATTCTTTATTTTATATTTTTAGATAAAGAAGATTATAAATTTAGTTTAAAAAAACAATTTATTAATACGTTTGTTATTTTACTTTTATTTGGTAATTTCTTTTTTATAACAATAAACTATGATGCTTTTCAAAATAAACTTCAAACTACATCAAATATGAATTTGTTTTTAACAGCTTCTAATCCAAGTTTAACAATTGAACAATTTGGTACAACTGGATTTGGTATTTTAGATGTAAAAGCAATTATACATCCAGTTACAATAATAGAAGATTATGTAAATGATAAAAATGATGATAAAGAAATAACTGATAAAACGAGAATAATTGATGATACAGCTTTTAATGCTGTTATTGAGAATGAAAATAATTCTGAATATAAAGCTTTAAGTAATTATTTTATTAATCAAACTATAACAGATAAAAATGATTATACAGGTATGTTTAAAGATAAGAATTTAATAGTTATAATGATGGAGTCAGCAAACGATATATTTATTAATCCTGAATACTACCCTAATTTCTATAAATTATATTCTGAAGGTTGGTCTTGGGAAAATAATTATAGTCCAAGAAATTCATGTGCAACAATGAATAACGAATTCAGTGGAATGACTTCTTTATATTCTATATATAATACATGTACTGCAAGTAAGTATAAAGCAAATACTTATTATGAAAGTATATTTAATTTATTTAATAAACAAAACTATGTAACTTTCTCAAGTCATGATTATACTGAAGCATATTATCCAAGACGTACAATTCATAAAAATATGGGTAGTGGAGAATACTATGGTGTTCAAAAACTTGGTATTAATTATTCAAATGATTATAGTAACTGGGCAAATGATGATGAATTTATGGAAGCCGTTTTAAAAATAATTGATAAGAAAACAAGCAATAATGAACATTTTATGACATGGCTTACTACTGTTTCTTCTCATCAACCTTATAGTACAAGTTCAATCCAAGGAGATAAATATTACAGCATGACGAATGGAACTGGATATTCAAGTGATGTTAGAAGATATATGTCTAAATTAAAAATACTTGATGATGGTTTAGGAATTCTTCTTGAAGGATTAAAGAGTCGTGGAATTTTAGATGATACTGTTATAGTTTTATATGGAGATCATTATCCTTATGGAATAAGTAAAGATCATTTAAATGAAGTATTAGATTATGATGCAAATGAAGATATGAATGCTGAACAAGTTCCATTTGTAATATATAATTCTACAATTGAACCAAAGAAATTTAGTGAATATACTTTCTATTTAAATATTTTACCAACAATTGCAAATCTATTTGATTTAGATTATGATCCTAGACTTTATTTAGGTACTGATCTTTTCAGCAGTGATGCTAAGAGTTTAACCGTTTTTGCAGATGGTTCATGGAAAAATGAAATAGCTTATTATAATGCTAAAAAGAATAAGATAAAATATTATACTGATAAGACTTATACAACTGAGGAATTAAATCAAATCAATAATGAAATTACAACTAAAGTAAATATAAGTAATAAAGTTATTAAAGAAAACTATTTTGAACATTTAGGAAATAGTTTGGAAGAAGAAAACAAAAAGTTAAATGAACTTTCAAATATTATGTGTTTAAATAGTGAGAAAGATAAATATAAAAACTAAGATATGGAAACATATCTTTTTCTTTTAGTTATATGTTATAATTTTGTTGCTATATGTGAGGTGATTTGCATGGATAAACCTATAATTGGTATAGTATGTAAACATAGAAAAAGTGATATAAATTCTCTTAGATCAGATTCTAGAATTAGAGATGAAATAAAGCAGGCTATTTTTGATAATGGTGGTATCGCGATTGGAATTATTCTTCCAAATGAAGGAATAAATCTTGTGAAAAAACCTGAAGACTGTAGTTATGATGAGCTTTTAAAAGAAGATATAATTTCTCAAATTAGTTTATGTGATGGTATTATTTTGCAAGGTGGAAATGCCAGTGAAATAGGTGAAATGTTTATTGCTGAATATTGTTATAATGAAGATATTCCTGTCTTGGGTATATGTGCTGGGCAGAATCAAATTGTAAGAGCTTTGGGAGGAACACTTTGTAAAGTAGATGATGTTAGTAAACATTTACAAATACATTCAGAATATGTTCATAAATGCTATATCAATCCAACTTCAAAATTTTATAATATTGTTGGAACTACTCAAATGATGGTTAATTCAAGACATACAAAAAGAGTAAAGACGTGTCCAAATTTAAATATTGTTGGTTTATGTGATGATGGATATGCTGATGTAGTTGAAGATCCTAATAAGAAATTTTATATAGGTGTGAGATTTCATCCAGAAAGTTTATATAAAAAAGATAAAACCATGAATAATATTTTTGTTTCTTTTCTTGCAGTTGCAAAGCTGAGAAATAGAAAATAATGATGATTTTAAACTTAGTAGAAAATACTAAGTTTCTTTTTTATAAAAGTATATTTATAATAAATGGCAAATTTGCTATAATAATGATTAGAATAGAGGCGAATATATGACAGAAGAAGTTAAAAATATGTGTCCAATTGGAAGTGATGCAGTTGGAGGTCCTTCACCAATTCCTGAAGATGGAATTTATGTAAGTGCTAAAGAACAAAGTGATATATCAGGACTTACTCATGCAGTTGGTTGGTGTGCACCTCAACAAGGAGCATGTAAGCTTACTTTAAATATTAAAAATGGAATTATTGAAGAAGCTTTAGTAGAAACTGTTGGATGTTCAGGTATGACTCATTCAGCAGCTATGGCGGGAGAAATTTTACCAGGTAAAACTTTGATTGAAGCACTAAATACTGATTTAGTTTGTGATGCAATCAATACGGCAATGCGTGAACTTTTCTTACAAATAGTTTATGGTAGAAGTCAATCTGCTTTTTCTAAAGGTGGACTAAGTATTGGTTCTTGTATGGAAGATTTAGGTAAGTTTAAACAAAGTCAACTTGGATCAGTTTATTCTACTAAAGAAAAAGGGGTAAGATATTTAAATCTAACGGATGGTTATATCTTATCTTTGGGTTTAGATGATGAAAATAAAATAATTGGTTATAAATATATCAATACAGGTAAAATGATAGAACTTTTGAAGACAGGAATTGATCCAGTAAAAGCAATTAATCAATCTACTGGTACTTATGGTAGATTTGAAGAAGCCGTTAAAAAAATCGATCCAAGAAAGGAATAATTTATGGAATTGTTTGAATATTATAATAATCGTATAGAAAAGATTACAAAGCTTTTAAATGAATATGGAATAAAAGATTTGGACGAAGCAAAAGATATATGTAAAAGTTTCAATATAATACCTGAGATAAGTGTTAAAGAGGTTCAAAATATTGCTTTTGATGATGCTGTTTATGCTTATATTGTTGGTTGTGCAATTGCTTTAAAAAGCAATGTAAAAAGTGCAAGCGAAGCAGCTATTTTAATAGGTAAAGGTTTAGAAAGTTTTTGTATAGACGGAAGTGTTTCTGAAGAAAGACATATTGGAATCGGTCATGGTAAACTTGCGAGTATGCTTTTAAGTGAAGATACAAAAGTATTTGCATTCTTAGCAGGACATGAGTCATTTGCCGCAGCTGAGGGAGCAATTGGAATAGTTGCATCAGCTAATAAGGTCAGAAAAACTCCATTAAAAGTAATTTTAAATGGTTTAGGAAAAGATGCAGCTAAAATAATATCTAGAGTTAATGGTTTTACTTATGTTGAAACAAAATTTGATTATGAACATAATAAGTTAGAAGTTGTTAATGAAAAATCTTATAGTAACGGATTTCGTAGTGAAGTACGTTGTTACGGAGCTTATGATGTTAGAGAAGGTGTTGCTATAATGATGCATGAAAATGTTGATATTTCCATAACCGGAAATTCAACAAATCCAACAAGATTTCAACATCCAGTTGCTGGTATATATAAAAAACATCGTGTTGAAAATGGATTGCCATATTTTTCAGTAGCTTCTGGTGGAGGAACTGGAAGAACATTACATCCAGATAATATGGCAGCAGGTCCTGCAAGTTATGGTCTAACTGATACCATGGGTAGAATGCACTCTGATGCTCAATTTGCTGGTTCGTCTTCTGTTCCAGCACACGTAGAAATGATGGGATTTATTGGAATGGGTAATAATCCAATTGTAGGTGCCACTGTTAAAATGAGTGTTCAAGTATATGAAGCATTAAATAAAAATGCATAAAAAAATTTCCAGATATTCTGGAATTTTTTTTATTTCTTTTGTAATTGTTGATAATATTTGTTATGTTTCATTAATTCTGTATGTGTTCCTTTTCCAACCAATCTTCCATGGTCTATTACAATTATTTCATCCGCCATTTTCATTAATTCTGGTTTATGTGTAATCATTAAAACTGTATGATCTTTTTTTAAATCTTTTAAGATTTCTAATATTTGTTTTGAAGTGTTCATATCTAATGAAGATGTTACTTCGTCAAATAGAAGAACTTCTGACTTTGATAATAAAGTTCTTGCAAGTGCAATTAGTTGTTTTTGACCAGTAGAAATATTTTCAGCATCTCCAAATAATTTAGTATTATATCCATCTTTCAAACTCATTATATAATCATGTACTCCAGCTCTTTTACAAGCTTCAATTTGATTCTCTTTATTGGAATCAATAAGAGATAAATTATCTTTGATACTCATATCAAATATGAATGGTTTTTGAGTTACAATAGCAACGTTACTTGCATATACTTCTTTAGAATAATTATAAATACTTTCATTATCTAATAAGATTTCACCTTTATTTGCTTTATATAATCTTAAGAGTAATCTAAATATGGTTGATTTACCAGAACCACTTTTTCCAACAATCGCTGTGAATGATCTAGGTGGAATTTTAAAACTGACATTTTTCATAGTTTCTTGTTTTTCATAAGTGAATGACACATGTTTAAATTCTATTTCTCCATTAATGTCATCTGTATTATTATTTCCAAATTTTAACATATTTTTAGTTTTATAATTTAAAACATTATAAGTACGATCAACACGTGTTGAATTAGCAGATATATCGTCTAAACAGTTATAAAATTTATTAAACTTTTCTTCGATGTTTTCATAATATCCAATTACTAAAACCAATGTAGCAACATCATATTTTCCATTTAATATTAAATATATAAGTATTAAATAAATCAATATTTTTCCGTATCCCAATATACTTGGAATTAAAACATATACGTTGTCTTCATATTTTCTTCTAGTAAAATAACTTTTATTCCATTTCTTTCTATAATCACTTAAATACCCATTAATATCTTCTTTCATATTAAATGATTTTATTTCTTTGTTTCCATCTAATACTTGACCCATAAGGTCTGATATATTATCTTCATGTTTTCTTTGTTGGCTTAAGTGATAATCTCTTTTTATTATGTTTTTATTTAATGAGTATAACGATATAAGATTTAATATAAGAGTAGAAATTCCAATAAAGACATTTACTTTTGTGAGAATAAATAATGCAAATAAAATTGTAATAAATTCTGTAATTGCATCAAATAGTTCATCAGGAATTTGCATAATTTGTCCAACATCTTTAAATGATGTATTAATTATATATGGAACAGATATAGTTTTAGTAAAGTTTTCATCATATGTTGTAACTTTATCCATTATTAATTGTTGTAATTTATTATGTGTAAATATTGAGTTATTCATATAAGCAACATAGTTGTAGTGGTGACATAAACAGTAAAATAAACCACATCCTAAATAACCTAAAGCATAAATACCAGCCATTTTATAATCAGCATTAGTTGCATAATCAACTATTTTAGCAGCAGAATAAGGAATCAATAAAAAGGATACACTTCTTAGAAAAGCAGAAATAAATAAATGAAATAAACGTTTTTTACTATTTGCACCTAATGAAAAATATTTTTTTACAATTAAATAGTATTTTTTAATCATTGTCAAACACCCCAATTCTACTTGGTGATTTTCTTGATTGTAGCATTTGATAAATTTCATTTCTTGCAATCAATTCTTTATGAGTACCAATATCAACAATTTTATCTTTATCTAAAACAACTATCTTATCGGCGGCTTTCATTAAATCTGGTTTTTTAGTGATCATAATAATTGTTCTTTCATTTTTTAAATTATTTATTAATTTTGGTACTAATTTAGCTGTATCAGGATCTAAAGCAGTTGTTACATCATCAAGGAGTAAAACTTCAGCATCAGAAAGTATTGTTCTAGCGATAGAAATCATTTGCTTTTGACCACCGGAAATATTACTTCCATTTTCTCTCAATTTAGTGTTATATCCATTTGGTAAAGTTTCAATAAAGTCATGAATACCAGCTTTTTTGCATGCTTCAATTTGGTTTTCAATGTTAGTATCAACAAAGTTTAAATTTTTTCTAATACTTGCATTGAATATAAAAGGCTTCTGATTAACTACGGAAACATTATGGGAATATACTTCTTTAGAAAAATCATATATATTTATATTATCAATTTTAATTGATCCTTTTGTTGGTTTATATAATCTTAGAAGTAGATTAAACATCATTGTTTTACCAGCACCAGAAACCCCTACAATAGCAACAACTTCATTATGATTGATTTTTAAATTTATAGTATGTAATATTTCTTTATCATTTATTTTTAAAGAAACGTTTTTAAATTCAACTATTCCAAATATATCATCAGTAGAATTATCACCAAATTGAATATCTTTAGAATTATAATTTAAAATATCGTTAATACGATTAACCGATGTATTAGTTTTTCTTATAGTTGCAGTACATTCAATTAAATAATTTATATAAGATACTAAATTTTCATGATATGAAATAATAAGTACAAGACTACTTATGTTTATTTTTCCTACATACATTAAGAGAAGAAGAGTTAAATATAAAATAAATCTAAATGTATAAGTTATTACTTTTACATCATTATCTCTTAAAGTGGTATAAGTTCTTTTCTCAGTATAAACTTTTGTAAATTTGTTTTGAATAATAGATAATTTATTTTTTAATTTAGGTAACATGTTAAAAGTTTTTATTTCTTGTAGACCAGAAACAATTTGCATAAGTAAAGAACTATATTTATCGTCTTGAATAGTTACTTTATTATGATAGTAGTTAATTTTTTGATCAAATTTATTTCTCAATTTTATATAAAGAACTGAAAAAATCATTAATATTATTGAAACATAGATGTTATAAAATGCAACTATGATTAGGACAGCTATTATTTGAAGGATTCCTAATATTAATTCAGATATTCGATCATTCATATCTCCAATGTTTGTAATATCTGTATTAATAGAATTCATAAGTCTTCCTTTACTTATAACTCTTGAAAAGTTATTATCAACTGATATTAACTTATTTAATACTTTTTCAGTTAAATTATCATAACAATAACTTAGATTATAACTGTATATTTTATAGTTAGCATATAAAGATATGTTATATAAAATGTATGTAATAAAAAAAGCAAGTAATGCAAAATATGATGCTTTTGAATCTCCAATAGTTAAATATTTAATTATAAGAGAAGCAATAAGTGGTAACAAAATAGAAAAACTCTTGTAAAAAAAAGTTGTTAAAAAATTTATAATTAAATATGAAGTTTTCAATTCTGCTAATTTTAAATAATCTTTTATAAAATTATAATACTCTTTTATCATATGCTATACTCCTTATTTTATTGTATCATAAAAAAATTTATTCGACATTAATTTTATTTATAGAAAAAATAATAAGTAATAAATATTTTTTTCTTTAATAAAGTTATAGTGGTGATAAAAATGAAAAGCGTTGTTATTAATGCAAGTGGTGGTGGTGCAGATTCTGGAGCAAAAGGCAATGGTTTAGTTGAAAAAAATGTTTCCCTTGAAATATCAAAGAAAATTTATGATATTTTAAAGAGTAGAGGAGTTGATACTTATTTACTTAGAAGTGGGGACTCTACTATATCATACGATGATAGAATAAAAGATTTAAAGAGCAAATATCCTAATAAAGATAATGTTATTTTAATATCTAATACATTAAATTCTGGTGGATCTAGTGGTATAGAAATTATTTATCCTTTAAGTAAAAAAGATACTTTGCCAAAACTTATTAGTAACAAACTTGAAACTTTAAATGAAACTAAATATTATCAGTATCGTTATTCTGTTGATACAACTAAAGACTATTTTTATTTAACACGTGAAACACCTGGATATGAAACGGTTATTATTAGATATGGTTATGTTGATAATTCGAGTGATGCTAGTATTATAAAAAACAATGTTGATCAGTTTGCTACTTTAGTAGCAGATGCTATTTTAGATTATATTGGAGCAACAGCTACATCTTTATATAAAGTAAAAAGTGGAGATACGTTATATTCTATTGCTAAAAAATATGGAACAACAGTTGATAAAATTAAAAAAGCCAACAATATTACTAGCAATACTTTACAAATAGGTATGTCTTTAATTATTCCAACTGAAGAAGAAAAGAATGAGGCAGAATCTCCAGTTTATTATAAAGTAAAAAGTGGAGATACGTTATATTCTATTGCTAAAAAGTATGGTATCAGTGTTGATAAACTAAAAAGTATCAACAATAAAACAAGTAATATGATAACTGTTGGGGAACTTTTAATAATCGATGAAGTTAATAAAATAACGGTCAATAAAGGAGATACTTTGTATTCGATTGCTAAAAAATATAATACGACAGTAGATGAGTTAAAGAAGCTTAATAATTTAACAAGCAATACTCTATCAATTGGACAAACCTTAAAGATTCCTTAGTTCATAAACTCAAACTTTTCAACATATAAATTTATAGGTGAAGAAAATGAATGGTTTAACAGATGAAGAAGTAGTTGTATCAAGAAAAAAATATGGATCTAATAACATAAGTGTAAAAAAACAAAATAAGTTATTAAATCTGATAATTGAATCTTTAGGAGATCCAATAATTAAAATAATGTTGATTGCTCTTGCTATCCGTTTTGTTCTACTTTTTAAAGATCAAAATTGGTATGAAACTTTAGGTATGCTTATATCAATTTTACTTTCTTCTTTAATATCATCTCTTTCAGAATATGGATCAAATAAATCATTTGAAAGACTTCAAAGTGAATATGAAAATATCACCGTTAGAGTAAGAAGGAATGGAAAAAATGCAACTATTAAAAATGATGAAGTTGTAGTTTCAGATATTGTACTTCTTTCAAGTGGTGAATTAATACCAGCTGATGGTGTTTTAGTTGAGGGAAGTATCGGTGTCGATGAATCAAGTATAAATGGTGAATCTAAAGAAGTAACTAAAAGACTTGGTGAACATGTATTTAAAGGAAGCGTAGTTTTATCAGGAAGTGCAAGTATTCGTGTTGAAAAAGTTGGAATTAATACAGTATATGGCTCAATTGCTAAAGGACTTACTGAAAATAATTTACCTTCACCAATGCGAATTCGTTTAACTAAACTTGCTAAAATAATTTCTAGAATTGGTTATATTGGAGCCATTTTAGCATCAATTTCTAATATTTTTAATACAGTATTTATCAGTAATAATTTTGATGAAGCTATTATAATGAGTTTAATAACTAATCCTAAATATGTAGTTGATTTAGCTATTGAGACCGTTACTTTAGCTGTAACGATAATTATCGTCTGTGTTCCAGAGGGTTTACCGATGATGGTTGCTTTGGTACTTTCATCGAATATGAAACGTATGCTTAAAAATAACGTTTTAGTTAGAAAAGCAGTTGGAATAGAAACTAGTGGATCAATGAATGTTTTACTTACTGATAAAACAGGGACTTTAACTAAAGGAAAACTTTCAGT
Organism: uncultured Bacilli bacterium; assembly: GCA_934089275.1. GTDB lineage: Bacteria > Bacillota_I > Bacilli_A > RF39 > UBA660 > CAG-582. The sequence goes on along the minus strand of CAKOJJ010000006.1, from coordinate 7,564 downwards.
TATCGGAATATGTTTACCAGATGATACTCACTTTAACACTTTAGATGATATGAAAGATGAATTAAAAAATATTTTTATAGATGCTCTTCTATACAACAATGATGCTTATTTTGAAGATAATCAAGTAACAGGAGGAAATTCTACTGATAAAGCAATACTTACATTTGTTGGAAAAATTCCTCAAACTAAAAAGATTGAAGATAAAATTCATTTTAATTCTGAAAACAAATATTCGTATGTTAAGTTAAATGATGGTAAAAGTTACTATAAAGGTGCAAGTGAAGTTCTTATTAAACTATCAACATTTTATATAGGAAATGATGGTAATAAAAAGTATATAAAAGATAAAAAAGAGATGTTGAAAAAGATAGATACTTTTACATCTTCAGGGATAAGAGTTTTATCAATTTTACAAAATAATACTTTACTAGGATTTATTCTATTAAGGGATGAGATAAGAGAAGAAGCTGCATCAACTTTAAAGACGATTGAAGAAGCTGGAATTCATACGATTATGATTACTGGAGATGATATAAATACTAGTCGCTCAATAGCAGATAGTTTAGGAATGTTAAAACGTGATTCTTTAGTTATAAGTCATGATGAGCTTGAAAGCATGAGTGATATGGAAGTCTATAAATATTATAAAAAGATAAAAGTAATTGCTCGTGCTCTTCCAAAGGATAAAGCAAGAGTTGCCAAGATTTTGGAACAAAATAATTTAGTTGTTGGTATGACTGGAGATGGAGTAAATGATGCACCAGCTTTAAAAAGTGCGGATGTTGGTATCTCTTTAGGAAGTGGTTCAGAGGTAGCTAAAGAAGCAAGTGATATAGTTATTATTGATAATAATATTAAATCTATTGAATCAGCAGTTCTTTTTGGACGAACAATATTTAAATCAATTAGAAAATTTATAATATTTCAACTTACAATGAATTTAATTGCATTATTTTTGTCAATAGTTGGTCCGTTACTTGGGATTTCAACTCCAATAACTATAATGCAAATGCTTTGGTTAAATATGATAATGGATACTTTGGCTGGACTTGCATATTCTTATGAATATCCGATAAAAAGATATATGAAAGAAAAACCAATAAGAAAAGATGAACCTATTTTAAATAAATATATGTATTCAGCAATTCTTTTAATAAGCATTTATTCCTTTATTCTTTTATCATTATTTTTAAAAAGTGACGTAGTTTATATGTTTATACGAAATAGTAGAAAAACTCTTATGACTGCTTTCTTTTCTTTGTTTGTATTTATAAGTGTATTTAATGCTTTTAATGCACGAACTGAAAGATTAAATTTGTTTGCTAATATTTTAAAAAATAAAGTTTTTATTGTAATTCTTTTATTTATAACTCTTGCTCAAATATTCTTAATCTATAATGGTGGTTCACTTTTTAGAACATATGGCCTTAAATTAAATGAACTTATATTTGTAATTGCTCTTGCATTTACAGTTATACCACTTGACCTAGTGAGAAAGTTGTTTATTAAATATCGATAGATATGTTATAATACTTTCAAAGAAAGAAGTGATAAAATGGTAAGATACTATTGTAGTGGTTTTGACAAGAACAATGCTTTTGGACATGGATTAGGAGATATGTTTAAAGAGGATTTAAAGGATACAAAGAGAATTGTTTATATTCCAGGTGGGTCACATAAAGTTGGAAAAGCAATAAGCAAGAATGTTCCAGAATTTATCGAACATTTTGAAAAAGTAGGAATTGAGTTTGATGAATCGATTATTATTACTCCTGATACGAGCAAAGAAGATGCTAAGGCCTATGTAGAAAGTGCAAGTTTCATCATGCTTATGGGAGGAGATCCATTTAAGCAAAGAGAAATGAGTGAAGAACTAGGGATTTTAGATTCTATTAAAAATAGTAAAGCTGTAATTCTTGGTTATAGTGCTGGAGCAATGTTAATGTCTAAATATACAATCATTACTCCTTGCAGTGATGAGTATCCAGATTTTCATATTGAAAGCGGACTTAATTTAGATGGTATATCAATTTATCCTCATAATAATACTGATTCTTGTGAATATCCTGAAAGTTTAGATATCGGTGGAGAAGTTTATCAAAAAAACGATTTGATTAAAGTTGCGAGTGAATACGGAAATTATTACCTTTTACAAGATTATACTGCTGATGGAATTACTTTTGATGTCAGTTTAATAAGAGTAAAAGATGGAAATATGGAATTCTATACAGAAAACAATGGTAAGATATGGGAAGCAACTGTAGATGAAGTTCAGTTAGAATATCCTAAAACAAAGAAAAATTTATTTAAAACAATTTAACTTTTATGTTATACTTACTCTAGTGATAAGTATGGAAAAAAAGTTAATAATTAAAAATGATAGAAATAACCCAATAATAAAATTTTGGAATTGGGGATGGAATATATATTATAAAAATCCTGAGATATGGAACTATTTGATTGTTGGAATTCTTACAACTATTGTATCCTTAGGGATAAAGTATGCTTTATTATTTACGATTTTTGATGCGTCTAATCCAATTGAATTACAAACTTCAGTTATTATTTCTTGGATTGGTGCAGTAATGTTTGCATACATTACTAACAGAGTATTTGTATTTAAATCAAAAGAAAAAAATATAGTAAAAGAAATATTTAATTTTACATTAGGAAGAGTTGCAACTTTATTAATTGAAATGTTCATAATGTGGTTTATTTGTACATTGCTTTCATTAAATTCCAATGTTTGGGTAGTAATTGCAACTATTATATGTCAAGTTATGCAGATAGTTGGTAATTATATTATAAGTAAGTTATTTGTATTTAAAAAAAGTTTGGATTAGACTCCAAATTTTTTTATGAAAAAGCACGAAAACGCTTGATTTTCACCTTAAAATACCATAAAATGGTATTTAGAGGTGAAAATATGGTATTTTTTAGTAACTGCATTAAGAATAATTTAAAAGAATATTCAAATAAAAATAATAAAATTAGCAGAGATATTAAGAATGGTAAATTGTATAAAATAGTTTCAGGTGTTTACGAAACTGATCCTAATACACCAGGATACTTATTGGCCAGTAGTATATATGGTCCTTCTTATATATCTTTTGAATATGCATTATCTTATTATGGATTAATTCCTGAAAGAGTTACAACAATTACATGTGCAACTTTTGATAAGAAAAAAAAGAAAGAATATACCACAATGTTTGGAGTATTTACTTATCGTGATGTTCCCATTGAAGTCTATTCTGAAGAAATATTATTAAAGGAAGAGAATGGTTATTCATTTCAAATTGCAACTCCTGAAAAGGCTTTATGTGATAAATTATATACTATTTCTCCACTTTATAATTATTCCAATTTGAAAAAGATGTTATTTGATGATTTAAGAATCGATATTGATGAATTTAATAAATTAAATATTGATAAAATAATAAAATTAAGTTGTTTATATCATTCTACAAATGTTGAGTTACTTGCTAAATACATGAGGAGGGGAAAAAATGAATAATATAGTTGAACAAATGCTATCTAAATATGAAATAAAAAATACCAATGATGAAATAAATGCTTTAAAAGAAATAATACAAGAAATAGTTTTGTCCGGATTATCTAGAGGTGGTTTTTTTTATGAGGCATCCTTCTATGGAGGAACAGCTTTAAGAATATTTTATAATTTAGATAGATTTTCAGAAGATTTGGATTTTGCTTTAGTCAAATCAAATAAAGATTTTGATTTGAGCAAATATTTTATATATGTTGAAAAAGAATTAAAAGCCTATGGAATAAATTTAAAGATAAATACTAAAGTGAAAAGTATTGAATCAAATATTACTTCAGCGTTTCTAAAAGGAAATACTTTAGAACATATACTAAAATTTTTTCCAAACGAAGAATCGCATAATTATGATCATATTTTAAAAGATATAAAAATAAAGTTTGAAGTTGATATAAATCCACCTGATGGTGCAACCTATGAAGTTAAGTATAAATTGCTTCCAAGTCCGCATCAAATTAAATTATATGATAGAGAGTCTTTATTAGCTGGTAAAATACATGCAATATTGTGTAGAGGTTGGAAAACCAGAGTTAAAGGAAGAGATTTATATGACTATATATTTTTCTTGGCTGGAGATACAAAAGTTAATTTAGAACTATTAAAAAATAAATTGATAGGATCTAATTATATTAATAAAAATGAAATTTTTAATATTGAAGTTGTTAAAAGATTACTAACTAATAAATTTAATGAAATAAATTATGATGAGGCAAAGGAAGATGTAAAACCGTTTATCAAAAATGTTGACGATTTAAATTTATGGTGTAAAGAATTTTTTGTTAATATTACTGATAAATTACAATAGCATTATAAAAAGTTTGGATTAGTAACCCAAACTTTTATATTTTTTATATAACTCTTGAAATCTATCAAAATGAACAATTTCTCTTTGACGTAAGAATAGAAGTGGTGCAATTACATCTTCGTCAGTTGCAAGATCTATTAAATGTTCATAAGTGACTCTAGCTTTTTGTTCAGCTGCCATATCTTCAACTAAATCAGCTATTGGGTCCCCAACAGATGCAAAATATGTTGCTGTAAATGGAACTCCATTGGAGTCAGTTGGATAAATACCTTTACCATGTTCAGTGTATAAAGTATCAAGTCCAGCTTCTTGCATTTCTTTTAAACTTGCATCTTTTGTAAGTTGATATAACATTGTACAGATCATTTCGTTATGAGAAAATTCTTCTGTTGCAATTGAGCTAAGTAAATTTTTACCTTCTTCAGTTGGCATAGAAAACTTTTGAGAAAAATATCTTAATGCAGCTCCAAGTTCACCATTTGCACCGCCAAATTGAGTAACAATATATTTTGCCATTTTTAAATCTTTTTTCTTAATATTGATTGGATATGGCAATTTTTTATCATACTTAAACATTTTCACCCTCCCATGGCCAAGGATTAGAGTTGTATGTATATTTACCAAAAGTATCATGACATACTTCTAAAACTTGATATTTCTTTTCATATTCTTCTAAGCATTTTTGATACATCAAAGAATATTTTGTAAACATTTCATATTTTTCTTTGCAATCGGGATTAAGTGCAAGATATAGATTTAGATCATTTATAGCAAAATCTAACATCATTAATTTTATAAGAAGAGCTTCTCTTTCATTTTTAACTGTTATCTTTGCTGGTTTGTAATCTTTATATCCATCATATTCATCTTTAAATAGATTACCTTTTACAAATCCTTCATCGATTTCAAATGTTTCATCTGATTTACTATCATAGATGTTTGTATTAAATTCAAATAACATAATTAAACCTCCAAGATATAATATGCAAAACTAATAAAAAGGTAATATTTACTCATAATAAAATAGGTGATATTATGCTTATTTTATGTTTTAAAATATTTTTATCAAGGATTTTAGATGTTAGTCTTTCAAGTGTTAGAACGATGTTTGTAGTTAAATGCAATAAAATCATGGCATCTCTTATTGCATTTGTAGAAATATTTATTTGGTTTTATGCTGCTAAGGAAGCACTTGTTTCCAATAGCACTTCTCTTTGTATTGTTGTATCTTATGCGCTTGGATACGCAACAGGAACGTTTATTGGAACACTTATTAATGAAAAATTTATAAGTGGAATTTATTCTTTAAAAGTAAGTTTAAAAGGGGTTAATGAAAAAATGATAAAAAAATTAAATTCAATATGCTTAGATGTTGTAAATTTAAAGGGAGAAAGTAAAGATATATTATTCTTAGAAGTTGATAAAAAAAATTATAAGGAACTAGTTAATAACATTTATAAAATAGATAAATCTGCTTCAATAGTTATAAATGATGCAAAATTTATAAGAGGTGAAAAATGATTAAATACACTTTATATATTGGATTAAATGATCGTGATACTGAAGTCTCTTTAGATATAAATAAATCAATTAGTATTATAAATGAATATTTTAAAGACTATAAATATACTTATTTTATTGCAAGTGGAATGAGTACGTCTTTAGAACATACTTTAATTTATATATTGCTTGATATAGAGGAGATCGTTTTAAAAAATATTGTTGATAAAATTTTAATTGTGTTAAATCAAGAGTCAATTTGTATTGAAAAGAGTAATGTTTATTGTGAATTTATAAAAAATAAATTATAATTTTATTAGGTGATAAATGTGAAATATGATTATTTAATTGTTGGAGCTGGTCTTTTTGGAGCAACTGTTGCTTATAGACTTAATAAGGCTGGTAAAAAAGTGTTAGTTATTGATAAAAGAGATCATATAGCTGGAAATGTATATACAGAAAATATTGAAGGCATTAATGTTCATAAGTATGGAGCACATATATTTCATACAGATTATAAAGATGTATGGGATTTTGTAAATTCTTTTGTAGAGTTTAACAGATATACAAATTCTCCGATAGCTAGATATAAAGACGAAGTTTATAATATGCCTTTTAATATGAATACTTTTGCTAAAATATGGGATGACGTATTTACTCCAATGGATGCAATAAAACATATTGAAGAAGAAAGAAAAGAAATGGAGGGAAGTGAGATTACTAATCTTGAAGAACAAGCTATTTCTTTAGTAGGTAGAACAATTTATGAAAAGTTAGTAAAAGGCTATACTGAAAAACAATGGAATCGTGATTGTAAGCTTTTACCTCCTTCAATTATTAAAAGGCTTCCAGTAAGATTTGTATATGATAATAATTATTTTAATGATCGTTTTCAAGGTATTCCAATAGGTGGTTATACTCTTTTAGTAGAACGTATGCTTGAAGGTGTAGAAGTTAGACTTAATACAGATTTTTTTGATAAAAAAGAAGAGTATATGGATATGGCAAAAAAGGTTATTTATACTGGTCGACTTGATGAATTTTATAATTATTCTTTAGGGCGTTTGGAATATAGATCTTTAAAATTTGAAACTAAAATATTGGATGTTGATAATTTTCAAGGAAATGCTGTTGTTAATTATACTGGTAGAGAAGTTCCTTATACAAGAGTTATTGAACATAAACACTTTGAATTTAATAATTCAGCTAAGACAGTTGTTACATACGAATATCCAAGTGATATGTTAGAAGGAATGGAACCTTTTTATACAGTTAATGATGAAAAGAATAATCAACTTGCATTAGAATATAGAAATCTTGCTTCCATTGAAGATAAAGTTATCTTTGGAGGAAGACTTGGAGATTATAAATATTATGATATGGATGATGTAATTAAAAATGCATTAGATTTAGAATTAGAGTAAAATGTTTACTCTTTTTTGATGCATTGGTCAAGTAAAAGTAGACAACTATAAAAAAATAAAGGGGGTATTGAATATAAGGATTCCAATATTAGTTTATTTAATATAATAAATGTTTTTATATTGCATTGGAGTTAAATAATTAAGAGCACATTGAGGCCTTTCATAATTGAAATAATGAATGTAATCTTCAATGGATTTATAAATATCATTAGAATTATTAATATTAAAATCAATAAATAATTCTTCTTTAATCCAACCATTAATAGCTTC
>CAKOJJ010000005.1 GCA_934089275.1 uncultured Bacilli bacterium | reverse complement strand
GTGTCCCCTTAGAGATTCGAACTCTAGACCCACTGATTAAGAGTCAGTTGCTCTACCAACTGAGCTAAGGAGACATCGGTAAGTACTCATTCATTATAACATAAAATTTTAAAAAATCTAGTATTTTTTTTAATAATTGTCAATTTTTTAATTATTTATGATTAAAATAGAAAAAATATGCTAAAATTATTATAATGATATAAAGTAAAATAGGGTGATGTTATGAACAAAAGAATAAATTATGCTAATTTGTTTTTTATTACGGTTATTGTAGTTGGTAGTATAGTGTTTTTTATATTGTGTCTACAATTAATAACTAAGAATAAAAATAAAGATGAAGATATAACAACTACTACAAAAGCTATAACTAAAGAATCTAGTAAAAATGTTGGATTATATAAATCTTTTTATAATTCAGCACATGTTGGAGAAACTGTTATAGCAACCTTTTATGATGAAGCAAATAATAAATATACTGATGTTGATATAACTGGAATACGTTATTTGTCAAATGAAGAAATAAAAGAATATATTGATACTGATTTAAAAGAAGGGTTTATTTGGTATGGTTTTGAATATAAAATAAAGTTTAATGATTTAAATTATTTATCTGAAGCAATCAATCCAGTTATTCGTACTGCAATTTATAATGATATTGGTTATAATCTTTTAACATATAATGGACATAACTATATTCCAGAAGTAAAAACAATATATGACAATCATTTAATAAAAAATGGTGAGTCTGCAAACATTAAAATAATTTATCAATATCCATCAACAAAAGATCATGAAATATGCTTTGGATATGATGATAAAAAACTAAGTTGCTTTTCTAAATAAGGCAACTTTTTTGATAATTAAAAAGTTATAAAAAAACTTGAAATCATCAAAAATAGTAATTTACTTGAATAGCAATTTATGGTAATATTTATTTATGATAGGAGAGTTGTGATTTATGAAGAAAAAAAATGGGTTTACATTAGCAGAATTATTAGTAACAATTGTATTACTTGGTATTGTAACAACAGTAATAATATTCAATGTAATTAACGTTTCTAAAAATTCTAAGAAAACAGAATATGAAAGGTTTGTGGCTTCAGTTAAGTCTTCAGCATCCGTTTATGCAGATATGAATCCTGAAGCATTTCAAGATTTATATGTTAATAAATCATTTATATATTTAACTGTTGGAAATTTAATTGATTCGGGATTAGTTGATGAAAAATTAAAAAATCCTTATACAGATGAAAAAATTAAAAGAGATGAAATTGTTAAAGCTAGCTTGGATACAACAACAGCAGCATTGACATTTGATTATCCAGTCGACAAAGCAACAGATACTAAAACTGAAGTATTTATGGTTGCCATAAATGACTACGTTGTTTGGGGAGAACCATATGATTGCATGCAAGGTTTAGGATCATATCGTTTAGCTCTTTCAGATGAGGAAGGAAATCTTATTACTGATGTTAATACTTTAAAAAATGATTATCATTTAGCTTGTTCTATGCCAAATGGATTTGAAAAAACTGATGATAATAGATATAAAACTACTGAGTCTGGAAATTATGATGTAACATATACATGGTTAACAAAAAGTGGTATAAAGAAAAGCTTTACTAGAACATTAAGAGTTAATCCTAAAGTAACACCAACATTTAAAACATATTATGATGGTGTTGAAACTAACTACGATTTTGATGATTTAAATAATGGAAAAATGTGGGCAACTCCTGAATATGTTGCAAGTGAAAATAGATGGAAGTATTTAACATATAAGCCATATATTGAAGGTGCTGATGAAGAATCAACTGCTTACAGTATTAAGGTTCAATCAAAAGATCCATTAGGACAAGAATTTTATGTAGCAGGAAGTGCAAACAACCTTATAAGTGATTTTTCTAAAGTATATGATGCATATGATGGAAATGTTTTATACACTTTATCAACTAAAGTAAAAGGACATTATGATAAAAACTATAGTTATGATGCAGAAGGAAAACTTAATATGCGTCAAAAGTTAGTATTACCAAAACAATATGTAACAGGCGATTCAACTAACTGGACTACTGACAAAACATACACAATTGCAGATAAGATAGGAAAAAATGAAATTCCTATTTACTCAAAATTTGGTATAGTAAAATTTGAATATCGTTTAGCTAACGAAGGTACAGAAATGAATAATTCGATTAGTAACGATGCCAGATATACATTTGACAAAGTAGCTAATAATGGAACAGCAAAAAATATTGATGTTAGATATCCAAGCGACGAATGTAAAGAACAATTAAAATACACTTATGTTTATATAAGACCAATTAATAGCAATGGTTTTGTTGGTGAATGGGTAAAATTAGATGGCTATTTAACAAATCAAGTTGATCTATTAGTTTTAACTAATATGAAAACTGGTGGAACAAATGGTACTACATGTACAGACTGTAACTCATGCTGTAAAGCTGAAGGTGGAGAATCTTGTTATTACTGTAACAAAACTTTCTATGTCAATATACAAGGTCATAATTTCGTTGTATTGGAAAGAGATAATCAAGGTGGCTTATTTGCAGCTTTAAATGCAGTAACTACTAAATGTGTAAGCGGTTCAATTACCACTTTAGAAACATGGGGAATACAAACTTGTGATGGATACTTTACAGGTACGTATAATCAAACAACAGCAACTCAAACAGAAATTGTAAAAGAAGCAGCTAATTTATTATCAGATATACCTGCTAGCAAATATTTCGATTCCTTTACTTTAGAAGGACAAACTGTAAAAATCGGAACATTTACACTTGAACAATTTGATAAATATACAAATGCACTTTTCGAAAATGCAAAAACTAATATTTGGACAGTTACAAAATATACTGAGGTTTTGCAATCAAAAGTTTCAAAACCATACCCACATGGAAATTCAACGACATATAATAATTCGTATTATTACATAAAAATTGGTTCAAATACTTCAAAAACCTATTACGGGGCTTGTAATCAAGTAAAACCAGCAGTAAAATTTAAAACTCTATATACTTGTGGTGGCGATGGAACAGCTAGTAATCCATATACAATAATATAATAGGTGATAAACATGAAAAAAGAAAAAAATAGGGTAAATAAAAAACAAAAACTATATATAATAATTGCTAGTTCTCTAGCAATTATTGTTATAGTTACATGTGTAATATTGTGGTTAATTCAAAATGGCAAAATAAATGCCAATAAAGATTATAAAGAACCAGTAAATAAGAAATTCTCATTTTTACTTGAAAATGAATCAACTGAATTAGAGAATACTAATATTTTTTCTGGGCAATATGAAATATATCAAAATATATTAAAAGAGTTTAAAAATAAAAAATCAACATTAAATGATCCATATATTGTTGTAAACCCTTTCTTAATCAGTCCTCAAACTGCTTTAATAATGTTTAATACGACAAAGAAAGAAAAAGTAACAGTAACTATCAAAGGAAAACATAATGATGATTTAACTGTTGATTTTGAAAGCAGTAAAGAACATATTTTACCAATATATGGTTTATATGGAAAATATACAAATAAAGTTATTATAACTACTGAAAGTGGTTCAAAAAAGGAATTAGACATTAAGATAGAAGATTTTGCTCCTACAACAAATGCTGAAGTTCTTGAAAATAAAGTTGCAAATTCAAATGGTGAGTTCTATTTTGGAACATCATCATTAGGAACAGGGAACATTGCTTTAGACAATTATGGAGAAATCCGTTGGTGGCTTAACATTGGATATACAAAAGGTATGACAATGTTACAGAATGGACATCTTTTACTATCTAATGCTGATAAAGGACCAGATTTAACTTCTACAAGTGGAGTAGTAGAATTGGATATGTTAGGATATGTTCACAAAAACTATGAAATAGAAGGTGGATATCACCACGATGGCTATGAACTTGAAAGTGGAAACTTAATAATTTTAACATCTAAAATTGGTGGTGGATCATTAGCAGATTACATAGTTGAAGTGGATAGAAACACAGGAAAAGTAGTAAAAGATTGGAGCCTTAAAGATATCGCTTTAAAAGTTGATCCTGATTTACTAGAACCTGGTGAAATAACTTGGGGATGGATCAATAGTGTGTTCTATGACAAAAATACTGATTCACTTATTTTGTCAGTAAGAAATCAAAATTCAGTTGTTGCTATTGACTATCAAACTGGAGATATTAAATGGATACTTGGTGAGGAAAAATATTGGTCAAGCAAATTTAAAGATTATTTATTAAAAGGTGTTGGAGAAGATTTTATTTATCCACAAGGCCAACATTCAGTAAATATTACAAATGATGGAAAATTATCAATATTCAACAATGGTTATAACGCTTACAAAGAAGAAACTGTATCATGTAAAAGTTTAAAAAACAATGCTTCTTATGCAGTTGTTTATAGTTTAGATTTAACTAACAAAACAGCTAAAGTTGATTGGAAATTTGGTGGTCAAGAGTATTTCTCTTATGCTTTATCAAGTTTTACTTATAGTACGAATGGACATCGAGTATTTAATTCAGGATGGCATTTTACTGATGAAGTTAATTACAACGATTCTTCTTGTACACAATTCAGCAATGATAAATATGATGCATATATTATTGATTTTGATGAAAATAACAACATAGTTAATAAATTAAGATCGCCAGAATCAAAATTTGAAGTTGTAAAAGCTAATATTTACAATTTAGAAAGTGTTTCTGTAAAACCTAAAACTGTAACGGTTGTAAGTAATTACAAAACTGAGTTGGGAAAACATTTAACTCCTTATGAACCTACTGAATATGAAGAATTAAGTGAAAGCACTGCTTTAGAGTTTAAAAACAGCACTAATCAAGAAGTTATTTTTGAAATTCATAATAATAAATTCAGTTTTGTAGGTTACTATCCAAAAGACACTTCTGTAAATGTTATATTTATTTCTCCTAGAGGAAAGGCATACAAATATATCTTAAAAGAAAGTGGACAAGATATGAAAGACTTTATAGATCTATCAAAACTAAAAAGTGGAAGATATTATATATTTGCTGAGATAGATGGAGATAAATATAATATTGGAAACTATGTTGAAGTTCAATAGGTGATATTGTGAAAAAATATTTATTATTATTATTAATGTTTATTCCAACTGTATGCTTTGCCCATGAAAAAATTATAATAAATGTAAAAGATACAGATGAGGCTATAAAAAAAATAGATGAAATTTATAATGATTTGGATATGGGTTATTACAACATTAACTTTGAAGATAACTCCGTTGATATAAATCGTATAAATGAATATTATAAAGAAAAATATGTTACTGATATAAGTATTAACACTTATAAATATGAAGATTATGCTTATTATCAACCAATTCGTTTTTTACCGATAATAAATGGTAATTCTATTTCTATAAATAATATGAATAGAAAAATTACTAAAGAAGAAGTGGAACAACTTGATAAATTTACTAATAAGTTTATTAAGTTGTTTGAAGGTAAATCTGATTACGAAAAAATATATATGGCATATGCTTATATAAGTAGAAATGCGGTTTATCAAAATGAAGGATCTTTTGAAAAATTAGTGGATGGTTATACAAGTGCTTATGACGTTTTAATAAATCATAAAACAGTGTGTATAGGCTCTGCAACTGCATTTTCTTATCTAATGGATAAATTAGGAATTGAATCATATATCGTTGATCATATAGCTTCTTATGACGCTAAAGAAAGAATATATTATTCTTCACATACTTATAATGTCGTAAAACTAGATGGAAAATATTATATTGTCGATATAAAATACAATAATGATTTATCCGGTCTTCTTATTGGAAACCAAAATTATAAAGACGAAAAATATAACTATGATATTGTAATAAGTGATGAAGATTATCCAAAAACAGATTTTGATTATACTTTTAATGAAAATGAAATTAATAATTTAAAAGATGAAGTAAAAGATGAAACTAAGTTGGAAAGCGATGAAAGTATTTATTATATAGTTTTAGTATTAATACTAGTTATAATTGGTTTAACAATATTCATTTTTACTAGAAGAAAAAAATAAAGTCTACAAACGTAGACTTATTTTTGTGCAATAAAAAAACTCATATAAATGAGTTGATTTTTAAATGGCGGAGTAGGAGAGATTTGAACTCTCGCGCCAGTTGCCCGACCTACACCCTTAGCAGGGGCGCCTCTTCAGCCTCTTGAGTACTACTCCGTGCCATAGATAAATTATACAAAATTTGAATCTTATAGTCAATAACAAAATAAAAAGAATTAGCAATTTTAATCTAATTCTTTTACATCTTCAAAGTAGGCTTTTAAAATGTTGCTTCGGTCTTGATCATCAAACTTTGAACCACTTGCGCATCTATGGCCACCACCACCAAAATTAGCAGCAAAATCAGCAACGTTTACGTTCTCTTTATTAGTTCTATAAGAGATTCTACTTGACGCATCTATTAAGATAACTAAATCAATATCATCATACTTTTGAGAAATATAATCTCCAATAAAACTCTTATTAGTTTCTGCAAATACAACGGCACATCTAAATCCATTTATTAAGAATCTTTGCATTCCTTTTTCTTTCTTTTTAATATATCGATCAAGTTCTTCACTTCTTAATTTTATATATCTTTTTTCAAAAGCAGTAAAAGTAAATGGTTTATCTTTCTTTAATCTTCTTACCATTGATTTTATAAATTCACATCTATCCATTGATTCTTTAATCATATCGATTTGTTTTGGAATATCGCTTGTAAAAGTAAATGTATCAAGTTCTCGTACATATTCAACGTAAGTTTTTATGTTTTCCTTATTTAACTCTGGATATTTTTCTTTTAAATATTCGTAAAATAATTCAGTACCACAAGTTTTTCTACCATTCAAATCAACTTTAACAGTAACAAACTCATATTTATTTGCAAATAGGTGAGTTTCGTGATGATCAAAAACTTTAATTGGTTTATTTAAACTTAATAAAACTTCGTACATTTCCTCTGTCAAAGATAAATCGGTAAAATATAATTCATCATAAATTGATAAATCAGCTGTTTTAAGTTCTTCCATTAAACTAGTCAAATCTTTTATATCTACACATTTATAATCAAATAGCTCACTTGTTAAGCTAAGCAATATAATAGGTGAAACTCCATCTAAATCAGTATGAGTAATTAAATATTTTTTCATTAGTTATAAACCTCATTTTTCAAATCATCAATAAAAGTATTCATATATTGTAAATAATCATAACCGTCATTTATTTCGTCTTGAGTTAAACTCTTTAATGATTTTATTGAGATAATTGTTGCACCAGCACTTTTTAGTTTTGTAATATTTTCGTCATTAACATTTTTTTCTAATACAAATACATAAGAATTACTTTTATTAGAAACTAAATTTTTAGCATCTTGATAGTCGCTTTTTTGATTTTTACTTTCATCAACACTTAAAACATTGTAACCATATTTTTCTAAAAATTTAAATAAATCGTTTCCAACAATAATTGTTTTATTGCTTGCGTTTTCAGCAACAACTTTTATATTGGCATCTAACATAGATACGTTTAGTTTAAATTCTTCATAAGCATCGTTTATCTCTTGTTTTAAAATAGTTGAATTAGTATAACCTAACAAACCATCTTTAATATTTTGAGCAAGCATTAAATAATTAGATGGACTTAGCCAAAGTTCTTCTTCTTCGTAAGTATCATTTAAACCCTTAGCAACATCAATTATCTTTATACTTGAATTATAATTCAAAAGACTAGCAGCTATCTTTTTTTCATCAGTTAAACCATTATAAACAAAAATATCATTTGCTGAATATTTTTTTATTTGTTTTTTTGATAAAGTATAAGTTTCTACATCACTTCCAACTGGATATACAGAATTTATTGTTGAATTAAATCCATATATATTCTTAACCAAATATTCTATTGGATACTTAGTAACCGCAATAGAAATATCATCCATATTATCTCTTTTAAAACATCCAGTTAATAAAATTAAAGTAATAAATAAAACAACTAAACTTCTTATTATTTTCATAAATTCGCTTCCTTTTTCATATTAAAAATATACCAAAAAAGCTATAATTTGTAAATTATAACTAGAATTGAAACTGTTCCTATTGTATAATACTTTTGGTGATACTATGAACTTTCTAGAAAAATATGGAATAGTAATAAAGAATGAAGAATTATTAAAAACAGCTTTAACTCATAGCTCAAAAGCTAACGAAGAAAGAAGCAAAAGTTATGAAAGGCTTGAATTTTTAGGAGATGCTGTTTTAGAACTTGCTACAAGTGAATATTTTTATTTACATTCACACTTAAAAGAAGGAGATATGTCTAAAACTCGTGCAAGTTTTGTATGTGAAAATGCTTTATTTGAATATTCTAAACAAATTGGCTTAATAGATTATATTCGTACTGGAAATGGAGTACCAAATGATACAGTTTCAATTGTTGCAGATTGTTTTGAAAGTGTCCTTGCTGTAATATTCTTAGAACATGGTTTTTCAGTTGCTAAAAGATTTGCTTTAGGAATCATTGTCCCTTATATTGAAGCAAATCACGAATTTATTCATGACTCTAAATCATACTTGCAAGAAATGGTTCAAATGGACAAAAAAACAGTTACTTATGAAGTGGTAAGTGAATCAGGTCCTGCACATGATAAAACTTTTGTTGTTCATGTTTTAGTTGATGGTCTTGTTTTTGGAGTAGGAACAGGAAAGTCTAAAAAAGAAGCTGAACAAAATGCCGCAACAGATGCAATAAAAAAAATAGCTTAGAGGTGAAGTATGAAACTTATTAGTATAAAAGCACATGGTTTTAAATCGTTTGCTGATAAAATTGAAATAAGCGTTGATGATAAGATTACTGGTATTGTTGGACCAAATGGAAGTGGAAAAAGTAATGTTGTTGATGCTGTTCGTTGGGTTTTAGGAGAATCCAGTTTAAAAGAAATTCGTGGAGGCGAAAAATTAACTGATTGTATATTCAATGGTTCTTCTTCAAGAGGTGCGTGTTCTCGTGCTTGGGTAAGTTTAACTTTTGATAATACAGATCATTATTTAGCAAGTGATTATAATGAAATCGAAATAAAAAGAGAAGTTTATAAAACTGGAGAAAATGAATATTATATCAATAATACAAAGGTTAGGAAAAAGGACATTACAGATTTATTCCTAGATAGTGGAACTAATGCCAACTCATTTTCTATCATATCTCAAGGAAAAATAAGTGAAATTTTAAAAGGAAAACCAAGTGATAGAAGAGCTATTATTGAAGAAGCTGCCAGTGTTTTAAAATATAAGAAAAGAAAAGAAGAAACAAGTAAAAAGTTAGCAAGTACAATGGATAATCTTGATAAAGTAACTTTAGTTATAAATGAACTAGAAGGAAATGTTGAACCTTTAAGAAAACAAGCTGAAGATGCTAAAAAATATCTTGATTTAAAAAATGAACTTGAAGGAATTGAAATCTCTTTAATTGCTAGTGATATTAAAACTATAAATGATCAATATAAAAGTGATAAAGAAAGATTAAATTCTTTAAATGAAGAACTTCTTACAATGGATAATAAACAAACAAGTGAAACAACAAAAATTGAGAGTTTAAAATTGAGTTCAATTAAACTTGATGAAGAAATATCTTCATTAACTGATGAGCTTATAAAAATAAATGAAACTCTTTCAAATCTTGAAACAAAGAAACAAGTTATGAGTGAAAGACGAAAATATGAAGTAGATGATCAACTACTAGAAAGCAACATTTTAATATTAAAAGAAAGAATAGTTGAACTTAAGAAAAACATCAGTGTTATTGATTCAGAGATTACTTCAATTGAAAAAGAAATAAGTGAACTTACAAATAAAGTAGATAATGACAATACTGAATTAAAAAATGAAAGATTAAGAAAAACAACATTAATAAGTGAACTTGATAAAAAAAGTCGTGAACTTGTAAACGTAAGAAGCAAAATAGATGTATTAAATGATCAAATTGAAAACGATACAAAGCTTCCTTTTGCTGTTAAAAGTGTTATTAATAATCCAAGATTAAATGGTATTCATGATGTTTTATCAAAATTAATTGATGTCAAAGAAGAGCATGTTAAAGCAATTGAAGTAGCATTAGGGGCTAATCAAAACGTAATTGTTGTTGATAAAGATGAAAACGCGAAAGAAGCAATTAATTATTTAAAAGAAAACAAACTTGGAAGAGCAACATTCTTCCCAATAAGTGTTATAAAACCACGTGGAGTAGATGCTGATTCTTTAAAAACTGCTGAATCTTTAGCTGGATTTGTGGGAGTTGCTTCTAACTTAGTAACTTATAATCCACTTTATTCTGGTGTTGTTGAAAATCAACTAGGAAATGTTTTAGTTGTTAATAATATGGATATCATGAATAAACTTGGAAAACTAACTAGTTACCGTTATCGTGTAATAACATTGGATGGAGAAATACTTCATGCTGGAGGTTCTATAACTGGTGGAAGTGTAAAAAATAATACCAGTGGTTCAATGAATATAAGATATGAACTAGAAAAACTTATTAATGAAGAAAGTATTTTGGTAAATGAAATAAAGTTAATTGAAGAACATATTAATGAAATTGATTTACATCTAAATCTACTTGAAGAGAGTATTAGAAATAGTATAGCTGATCTTTCAGGAAAAAAAGAAATTTTAAATCAAAAACAAATAAGCAGAAAAGAACTTATAAATGATTTAGAAAAGAATGAAAATGAACTTAATGGAACAAAGAATGTTTTGGATAATTCAGTTGATAATGAACTTGATAACATAATGAATGAAATCTTAACGATAAGCACTAAAAAAGAAATAAGCACAAGAACATTGAGTGAAAAGAAAACGACAAGAAACGAACTTTCAAACGAATTAAATGAATTAGAAAGTATAAATAGAAAAGCAACTTCTGCTTATAATCAAAAACTAAATGAAATAAAGAATTTAGAGGTTAATATCGGTAAGATGGATATTAAGCTTGATAACTTACTTACAAGACTTGCAAGCGAATATAATTTAACTTATGAAAAAGCTCATCAAGAATATACTCTAGAAATGGATGAAGAAGTTGCACGTACTAAAGTAAACCATTTAAAAAGAGATATAAAAGATTTAGGAGACGTAAATGTTGGAGCTATTGAAGAATTTGATCGTGTTAATACAAGATATACATTCTTAAAAAATCAAAGTGAAGATCTTTTAGGAGCAATAAAAGATTTAAATGAAATAATTGAAGATCTAGATTCAACAATGGAAGAAAAATTTATGAGCACATTTAATGAAGTTAATCGTGAGTTTGGAAAAGTATTTAATCAATTATTTAAGGGTGGAAATGCTGAACTTGTGTTAACAGAACCAGAAAATATTTTAGAAACTGGAGTTGAAATAAATGCTTATCCTCCAGGAAAGAGTATTAAAAGTATTAATGCTTTGTCAGGTGGAGAAATGACTTTAACAGCAATTGCTTTATTATTTAGCATATTGAATATTAGAACTGTGCCATTCTGTATACTAGATGAAGTAGAAGCTGCCTTAGATGAAGCCAATGTTGATACATTTGGAACATATTTAAAAAATTATGGTGATGTAACTCAATTTATAGTAATTACTCACAAGAAAAAAACAATGGAATATGCCGATACTTTATATGGAATAACAATGCAAGAAAGTGGAGTATCAAAACTAGTAAGTGTAAAATTAGCAGATGTGTAAAGTATAGTAAAAAAAATATATACATATCGTAAAATTAATGATAAAATTTAAGTGTGTAATTAAGTTTAAACTTAATAAAAATGTTTGGAGGGAAAATAATGGAAAGTGAAACATTAAATGAACAAATTAATAGTTTAATTTCTGAGTATGCTGAAGGCATGATGAATTTAAAAGCAAGTTCAGTTAAAACTGCTGATACATTAGCTTTAGAATCAGAAATAGAAACTTTAAAGAGTGAATTAGAAAAAGCAGAAGAAAACCTAAATTTGGTAACTATCACAATTGAAAATGCTCAAAAAGATATGGAAGACAGAAATATGGGAGCTATCCCTAATGATCCTTTTTTTGAAAACTACAGCAAGGCAAAAGAAGAATGTGAAGTAAAAGTTAACGAATTAAAAGGAAAAATTGAAGAAAAGGAAGCAAAATTATCAAATCCAAAAGATGATAAAACTTCAGAATTAGAAAGATTGAATCAATTATCTGAAAAAATCAAAAAAATGATTGAATTCCAAAAGAGAAATTTATCTGAATCATTAGCATCAGTTGAAAGAGTTAAAGCAGAAATGCTTGATAAAGCTGAAAACGGATATGATCCAACTGATCGAGAAATTGCTAAAATGTTTGTTAAGGATAATAATAAAAAAATCCGTGAATTAAAAGAAAAAATTGAATCATGTGATAAATTATTAGAACGTGTTAATGAAATAGCAAATTCTTTAAATGAAAACAAAGATTTAGATTCAGAAAAAATGAAAGAATATTATGATTTCTTCAATAATTATAATAAAGAACCAATAGGTCAAGAAGATATAGAAGTTGACGTAACATTTAACAAAGATACAGGTAAGTATGTTGTTAATTGTAAAAGTGGAAAGTTTGAACTTAATCCAGGTAAAGAATTTAAAGAGGATGAACTTACAGTAGAAAACATTAATAGATTATTAAAAGGTTTTGCTGGTGCAGTTGCTAATAATAAAGTATTAGTTAATGCAAATGGTAAAAGATATGGTGGAGCAAGAGTTAATAACGCTGCTGAATCTATTATAAATGCTTCTAAATCTATGGCTAAAGTAGAAACAAAACCAAATCCAGATTTAGATCCAAATCATGATCTAGATCCAAATCCAAATCCAAATTTAGATCCGGATCCAAAACCAGATTTAGATCCAAAACCAAATTTAGATCCAAAAGCAGATACTGTTGTTAAAAAAGTTATAAAAACAAGAAATGCATTTAAGTTAGGAGTATCTATTCCTGGTGCAGTAGTAGCAGCAACAGCATTAGGTTTTGCAGGAATTCCTTTACTAGGTGTTCCAGTAGCAGCAGTAGCAGCATACGGAGCTGTTAATACACTTGTTGATGCAGCAGCAGCATATAAATCAAGAAAAGTTAGAAATACTTTATCAAAAATAGCTGATAAGTATAAATTAGTTACTAAAGTTGATAGAAATACTAAATCAGTATACTTCTGTGCAACAGATGATTTGTCAACAAGAATTACTTCTGAAGATCTTAATAATCCAAATCCTGAAGTAAGAAGCGTTGCTCAACAATTACAAAATGACTTAAATAAAGCTTTTGAAAATGATAAGAGAGGAATAGCTACTCCAGAACAAATGAAAGCATATGCAGAAAAAACTGGAACGTTAACTCAAAGACCTCCTCTTGAATTCTGTCAAAAAGTAACACTTGATAATGTAGAAGCTGCTTATCAACAAATTGGTGGAGTTTACTCATTACGTGATAGAAAGAAGATCTTCAATGGAAAAGTTTCAGCTTTCTTCCAACAAAATGCAGAAAAAATAGCTACAAATTTTTCAAAATCTATGCAACCTGAAAGCACTACTGAAGTTATAGATGCAGATTTAAAAGATGTTGAAAGTCTTGAAAAAGGACAAGAACCAGCTAATGAAAATGATAAAACTGAAACAATAGAAAATCCTGAAGAAAAGTCACAAGACAATGCTACTTCTCAAGAAACTACTGAAGTTAAAGAAGAAAAACCAGAAATGGAAAGTGAACAACAACCTCAACCAGTAGAAGAAGTAACAACTATAGAAGAACCTCAACAAGAAAAAACAGAACCAACTCCTGCTTCTAATGTTGATGTAGATGCTTTAGATAATGCTGAAGATTTACTTCACACAATTCCTACTGAAGAAGCTATGGAAACATTAAATATGTTAGATGGCATTGATGTTGGAAATAGATTAAAAGAAAATAGTTCAAATGTTCATAATGCAAATGCCTATGAACAAATGGCTGCAGAATTAGATGGACCAGAACTAGAAGCTCAAGACTTGGGAGAAGAGAAAGGAAGAACTTTATAATATGATAATGGTTGGCAATATTGTGACTCTAGAAGATGGTAAGGAATACTTACTACTAGAAGAAACTGAAAAGAATGGTGTTAGATATCTTTATGCTGTTAGAGTTTTGGAAGACGAAACACCAACAGATGATTATTTGATATTTGAAGCAATAGTTAATGGAGAAGAAGAATTTTTAAAGAGCGTTGAAGATCAAAAACTATATGAAGAGTTAATTGAAGATTTCTCTGACATAGTTGCTGATAAGATTTTAGATGGCGAGCCATTAGTTGTTTCTGAGGAAGAAGAAGCTGAATAGGCTTCTTTTCTTTTAAAACTAAAAAAGGAAAGTTAATTATGAAAAAGAAAATTGCGATAATGGTAACAATTTTACTACTGGCGATTGGCTTTGCTATTGTATCTACTACGTTAGTGATTAACGGAAATATTAATGTAGGTAACAGTAATTTTGAAGTTATATTTACTGACGCTATTTTAGATGATGTTAATATTTATGATACAAACGCATTAAGTGAAGATAAGAAAACTATAACTTTTACCAGCAGTGATTTAAAAAATATAAATGATACTTCAAAACTAAAATATGAAATTACTAACAAAAGTGAAAAAGCATCTGCTACTATTGATATAAAATGTACACCAGATAAACAAGAATATACTAGTATTAGTAATGTTATTACTTCGGGTTTAACGACACTAGATGCCTCGGATAAATTAACAGGAGAGGCAACAATTACACTTAATAAAGCAGTTACTCTTGAAACAACTGAACGTTACGAATGTAAAATCGTAGCAACAAGAAACGAAAATTAACATTTCGTTTTTTTATTGTATAAAATCTTTTATTTAGCAAATAATTAAAATAAGGAGATAGATATGAAAAAGATTTTATTAGTGGTATTAAGTATAATTATTATTACTGGTTGTTCTTTAGTGCCTGGAGGACCAAGTGATGCTGTAAAGGATTTTTTAAGTAAATACAAAAATAATGATCAAGTTGTTATTGATGAATTAAACAATTACTTAAGTGGAGAAAACTTAGATGATGCAACTATAAAAGAATATCGTGAAATCTATACAAGACAATATTCAAACATGTCTTATAAAATCAAAGGAGAAAGAATTGATGGAGATAAAGCTACTGTAACTGTTGAAATAACAGTGTACGATTACTATAAGACTAATAAAGAAGCTGGAGAATATTTTGCATCCAACAGCACGGAATTCATTGATTCAAAAGGTGATATCGATTTATCTAAATTTCTAAAATATAAAATAAATAAATTATTAGATACAACTGATAAAGTAAGTTATACATTAGATTTAAATTTAAATAAAAATGATAATAAATGGGAAATAGAACCATTAACAAATGAACAATTAACAAAATTGCATGGAACTTATGAATACTAGAAATCTAGTATTCTTTTTGAAGGAGGAACTATATGAAAAAAGGTATGTTTATAACTTTAGTAGTCGTAATTATATTGTTTTCGTTTTTCTACTTTATAGAGGGAAGCAAAGCAAAAATTTATGACGATGTAGTTATAAGTAATGTTTATTCTTCAAATGTTCGTTTAAATAATATTTTAAAGGATAACTATTTATTAATTGATTCATCTTTTTTAGACAAAACTAATCAAATTGATTTAAAGTTATACAATAACTCGTTAAAATATGATCTTTATGCAACTTTAAGATGCGATGAAAATGAAAATTATGTCATTAAAACAGATATTTATAGAAAGATTATAAAAGGTCATGAAATGATTGATGGAAAAATAATAATTGATATTACAAAAGACATTGATTCGGAATTTATAAAATGTTATTTAGACGTTGAGAGAAAATAATATTTTAATATAATATAGAAGTTTAATCATTGTAAAAATAGGCAAAAAGTATAAAATGTAAAATTTTTAAATAAATTAGCACTCTTGTATTGACAAGTGCTAATTTTTATTTTATACTTATTCTAGCACTTGGGAAATATGAGTGCCAGGAAGTGATAATTTTGGGAGAAAGACAGGAAGAACTATTAAAGGAAATAGTAGAAACTTATATTCAAACATTTAGACCAGTAGGTTCAAAATCTTTAGTTGATAAGTTTAACGTTTCGAGTGCAACTATTCGTAATGATATGGCTGAACTTGAAAATCTTGGCTACATTGAAAAAGAACATACTTCTAGCGGAAGAATTCCATCAGAAGCCGGTTACAAATATTATGTCAACAACTTAATGAAACCTAAAGAGATAACTGGTGAGGACGTTATAAAACTTCAACAAATACTTTCAAATAATGAACTTGTAGTATCAGATGCTGTTACAAAATGTATGGAGATTATAAGTGATATAACTCATTATACAAGCGTTGTTATTGGGCCTTCAAAAAGCGATAATACTTTAAAACAAATAAGCATTATTCCTATAAATGAAGACGAAGATGAAAAACGTGTCGTCGCACTTTTAGTTACTAATAAAGGAATTGTTGAAAATAAACAAGTTATTATTCCGGACAATATCAATATGAAAGAACTAATTAAAACTAGTGAAATAATTAATAAATTCTTAGTTGGTACTCCAATTGATAAAGTTCCAGAAAGACTTGAACTTGAAGTAAAACCAAAGATCAAAGACGTTATTAAACGTTATGAAGAAGTTTGTAGTTTTTTCCAAAATGCATTTCATGACTTTACTATGGATAATTCAGATATCATATTCAGTGGTAAAACCAATATTCTTGATTATAAAGAATATGAAGAACCAAGTAAATTAAAAGAGATGATCAGTAAACTTGAAAATCAAGAACTTGTTAAAAATATTAACACTACTGATGAAGGAATTAATATTTACATTGGTGAAGAAACTGAGTTTGATAAAGATGTTACCATAATAAAGACTCATTACAAGGTAGGAAATGATGAAGGTACACTTGCAATCATCGGTCCAAAGAGAATGGAATATGATAAAGTTGTAACTTTACTTAATTTCTTAAAAAATTATATTGAAAAATAATGGAGAGTGACCTTATGAACGAAGAAAAAGAAAAGAACAATAAAAAAACGGAAGTAAAACATGAAAAAACTCCAAAAAAAGATAAAAGAAACGAAGAAAACGAAAAACTAAAGCAAGAGCTTGCCGAAGAAAAAGATAAACGTATGCGTATTCAGGCAGAAATGATGAATATAAAAAAAAGAAGTGAAGACACATTATCAAACTACATGAAATACGCTAATGAAGACATACTTAAAAGCTTGCTAATAGTAGTTGATAATTTTGAACGAGCATTAAGTATGGAAACTGATGAAAATCGTGAATTCTTAAAAGGATTTGCTATGATATATACCAATATTTTAAATATATTAGAAGCAAATGAAGTTAAAGAAATAGTTTCATTAAATGAAGCTTTTGATCCAGCTGTTCATCAAGCAGTATTAACAGAAAAAAATGATGAAGTTGAAGCTGGTACAGTAATAGAAGTATTACAAAAAGGATATAAATATAAAGATAAAGTACTTAGACCAGCCATGGTAAAAGTATCTGAATAGGAAAGGTGATAAATTATGGGAAAAATAATAGGAATTGACTTAGGAACAACAAATAGTTGCTGCGCTGTACTTGAAGGTGGCGTTCCAACTGTAATTGCAAATGCTGAAGGAGATAGAACAACACCATCTGTTGTTGCATTTACTAAAAAAGGTGATGAACTTGTAGGTATTCAAGCAAAAAGACAAGCTGTTACAAATGCTGATAATACTATTTCATCAATTAAAAGATTAATGGGTACAAATAAAACTGTATCTGCTATGGGTAAAACTTTTAAACCAGAGGAAATAAGTGCTAAAATCTTAGCTAAGATTAAAAAAGATGCTGAAGCTTATTTAGGAGAACCTGTTACAAAAGCAGTTATTACAGTTCCTGCATACTTCAATGATGCTGAAAGACAAGCAACTAAAAATGCTGGTAAAATTGCTGGACTTGAAGTTGAAAGAATCGTAAACGAACCAACTGCAGCTGCATTAGCATATGGACTTGATAAACAAGATAAATTACAAACAATTCTTGTATACGATTTAGGTGGTGGAACATTCGATGTATCTATCCTTGAATTAGGTGATGGTGTTTATGAAGTTAAAGCAACAAGTGGTAATAATAGACTTGGTGGAGATGACTTCGATAAACGTGTAATGGATTACATTGTTGGTGAAATCAAGAATGAAACTGGTGCTGACGTTACTGGTGACCAAATGGCAATGCAAAGAATTAAAGATGAAGCTGAAAAAGCTAAAAAAGATTTATCAAATGCTACAATGGCTACAATTTCACTTCCATTTATTGCGCAAGTTAATGGTTCACCTGTTAACTATGAAGGCGAATTATCTCGTGCTAAATTCGAGAGTTTAAATAAAGACTTATTTGATTCAACTCTAGATTCAGTAAGAAAAGCAATGAAAGATGCTAAATTATCTGCTTCTGACATTGATCAAGTTGTATTAGTTGGTGGATCAACTCGTATACCTTATATTCAAGAACTTGTTAAAAAAGAATTAGGAAAAGAACCTAACAAGAGTGTTAACCCTGATGAAGTAGTTGCTATGGGTGCTGCAATTCAAGGTGGTGTATTAACTGGTGAAGTAGAAGACTTAGTACTTCTAGATGTAACTCCACTTTCACTTGGTATTGAAACTCTTGGAGATGTTATGACTGTATTAATTCCAAGAAATACAACAATTCCAACAAGTAAGAGTCAAGTATTCTCAACTGCACAAGATAATCAACCAGCAGTAGATATTCATGTATTACAAGGTGAAAGACCAATGGCTGCTGATAACAAGACACTTGGAAGATTCCAATTAACTGATATACCTCCAGCAAGAAGAGGAATGCCTCAAATCGAAGTTACATTTGATATCGATGCTAATGGTATCGTTAATGTTAAAGCAAAAGATTTAGGAACTGGAAAAGAACAAAAAATCACAATCACTTCTAATACTAACTTAAGTGATGAAGAAATCGATAAGATGATGAAAGAAGCAGAAGCTAATAAAGATGCCGATGAAAAGAGAAAAGCATTAGCTGATGCTAAGAATGAAGCTGATCAAACTATATTTGCAGCTGAAGGTGCTATTCGTGATTTAGGTGAAAAAGTAACTGAAGATGAAAAGAAAGAAATTGAAGAATTAACAGCTGAATTAAGAAAAGCACTTGAAAGCGATAATGTTGATGACATCAAAGATAAAACAACTAAATTAAATGAAAAAGCTATGGCTTTAGCTGGAAGAGTTTATGAAGAAGCTGCTAAGAATGCTCAAAATGCTCAAAATACTGATTCTTCAAACAATGATCAAGCTGAAGATGTAACAAATGCTGAATTTGTTGACAAAAATTAAAAATAGATGATAGCAGTTTAAAAGTTCTAGGTGACTAGAACTTTTAGACAATTTATAGGAGTGGATCAAGTGAAAAGTTATAACAGTAGAAAAGAAGTTCCTGAAGAATACAAATGGGATTTATCAAACTATGTAAAAGATGAAAAAGATTACCAAGATAAAATAACTTTTATTAAAGAAAATTTAAAAAAATTGAAAAACTTTGTAGGTTGTACTAAAGATAGTAAAAAATTACGTGAATATATGGAATTTGATATTGAATTAGGAGGATGCCTAGAAAGATTAGATGCTTATACATTTTTAATTCAAGATCAAGACCTAGCAGATGATGACGCTAAAGAAAAAAGATTAAATGTTCTTAATTTATTAACTGAATATGTATATGAATCAAGTTTCTTTACACCAGAATTGCTTGCTTTAAACAAAGAAGAATACGAATCTTTATTTGAAGACGAATCTTTACTTGAATGTAAAAGTTATTTGGATGAAAGTTATCGTTTTAAAGATCATTCTTTAACTGAAGATGAAGAAAGAGTAGGATCTTTATTAACTGGAAATCTTGGTACATATTCAACAATTCAATCAACCATTTTAAATAGTTGTAATGATTATGGAAAAGTTACATTAGAAGATGGAACTGAGGAAACACTTACATTAACTAATTATCGTAAGTTAATGAAAAAATGTAGTAGAGAAAAACGTAAAGAGATTTATTTACAATTTCAAAGCGTTGTTAGAAGATATGCCCCAATTATTGCTATCGCTTTAAATGATTATGTAAAAGAACATGTTGCAATTGCTAAAATATATCATTTCAATAGTTCTTGGGAAAGAAAACTATTTTCTTTAAAACTACCTGAAACAGTTTTTGATACTTTAACAAGTGTTGTTGAAGAACGTAAAGATCTTAATGTAAAAGCAAAAAAATTAAGAGGAGAGGTACTAGGAATAGAAGAAGTAATGCCTTGGGATAACGCTCTTGATTTAGCTAAAGACAATAAAGAATATACTATTGAAGATGCAAAAGATCTTTTATTTAAAGCTTTAGCTCCTCTAGGAGAAGACTATTTGAGCCATTTTAAACACATTTTTGATTCAAAAAGTATTGATTTTTGCCAATATAAGGGAAAAACTAATGGTGCTTACAGTCTATCAACTTTTAATGAACATGATAGTAAAATACTTATGAGTTTTAATGGAAATTTTACTAACGTATCAACGATTGCCCATGAAGGTGGACATAATGTTAATCATCAATATATAGTTGAAAATAATGCTCCTTTATATTGTACAAATAGTTCATTAACTGCTGAAGTTGCATCTTTAACAAATGAATTTATATTGTCTTATTATATGTCTGATTTAACTGATAAAGAAGAGGCTTTAATGGGACTTTCTAATGCAATTGATATAATTGATGCCAATATTATTGGAGCTGTAATTGAAGGAAACATTGAAAGAAAGATGTATGATGTAGTTGAAAAAGGTGGTTCTTTAACAACAGCATTATTAGATGGTTTAGTGGAAAAAGAATTATTAAAATTCTACTGCAAAGATTCATTGGATCATGAATATCAAAAAAATTCTTGGTGTTTAAGAGGACACTATTTCATGAATTTCTACTTATATAGTTATTCAATATCTGCGTCCGTTGCATCTTATATTGCTAAAA
The DNA here is from genome assembly GCA_934089275.1 of uncultured Bacilli bacterium. Lineage (GTDB taxonomy): Bacteria > Bacillota_I > Bacilli_A > RF39 > UBA660 > CAG-582. Next base: position 33,801 of record CAKOJJ010000005.1, on the reverse strand, counting down.
ACATTATTGAAGGAAATAAAGAGGTATTGGATAAATATCTAGAATTCTTAAAACTTGGTTCAAATGTAAGTGTTGAAGATGCTTATAAAGTTTTAGGAGTTGATTTGGAAGATAAAACTATCTATGAAGAAGCAATGAGTTTTTATGATTCACTTTTAGATAAATTTAAAGAAGTAAAGGAGAGTTAATATGGCTGCAAGTAAAAGAGATTATTATGAGGTTTTAGGAGTATCTAAAACAGCAACTGACGAAGAAATAAAACGTGCATTTAGAAAACTTGCTAAGCAATATCACCCAGACATAAATAAAGAACCTGGAGCAGAAGAAAAATTTAAAGAAATTGGTGAAGCTTACTCTGTTTTAAGTGATAAACAAAAGAGAAGTCAATACGATCAATTTGGTCATGCTGCTTTTGATGGATCTGGAGGCGGAGCTTCTGGTTTTGGAGGTTTCGAAGGATTCTCTGGCTTTGATTTTGATGATTTTGATTTAGGAAGTATTTTTGAATCCATGATGGGTGGAGGAAGAAAAAGTCGTGGACCTCGTAAACAAAAAGGCGAAGACGTTGTAGTTAAGATGAGTTTAACTTTTGATGAAGCAGTTTATGGCTGTGATAAAACATTTAAAGTTAATATAAATGATGCTTGTAAGTCTTGTAATGGCTTAGGTGGATCTGGTCAAACAACATGTTCAACTTGTAACGGTCGAGGTAGGGTAGTATCTGAACAAAGAACTATGTTTGGTATTTTTCAAACTGAAACCACTTGTCCAAATTGTGGAGGAAACGGTTATACATTCAAAGAAAAATGTGCTGCTTGTTCCGGAAAAGGCTATAACAACATAAGTAAGACTTTCAATTTACATGTACCACGTGGAGTTGAAAATGGTGATACAATGCGTATGGCTGGAAAAGCTGGTGTTGGAGCGAATGGTGGACCAAATGGAGATATTTATATCGAATTTAAAGTAGCTAATCATGAAATATTTACTCGTGAAGGAAGAGATGTTTATGTAATTATTCCATTAACAGTTGCAGAAGCTACATTAGGATGTAAAAAAGAAATCCCAACAATACAAGGAACAATTATTTCTGAAATTCCTGCAGGTTGTCAAAATGGTGATAAATTTAAATTCAGAGGAAAAGGTGTGGATGACGAAAAGTCAGGACGCAAGGGAGATATGTATGGAATAATCAAAGTAATAATTCCAACAAAACTTGATAGAGAACAAAAGAAACTATTTAAATCTTTATCAGAAACTAAACTAGATACTGATACTGAATTTAAAAAATATAATAAATATACAGAAGATTAACAATTCTTCTGTTTTTTGTTATAATAGTGAACCAAGGTGAATTGGATGAATTATTTTGAGTATAAAGAATTAAAAAGTAAAGAGAAAAATAATAGATTATTTAATGAATCTAAAATAAAAAAAGCTTTTATAGAAAGACTAAAAAGAAAAGGATTTTCAACGGCTATTTTTGAAGATAATTGTAAGACCATGAACGTCATTGTATGTAGAAAATTTCCAAATGATGAAGCTGCTATGTATGAATTATTTGCAAATAATATTCTTATAAAGAAAAAAGATTACATTGATTTTATATGGCATGAATTATTACACGCATCAAGCACTATAAGAGATGGATATACGATTTACTCGGGTCTAAGTGTATATGAAGGATATAATAAAAGAATCGGAACTGGTCTAAATGAAGGTGTCACTGTTCTTCTAGAAGAAATGCTATTTAAAGGAATAACTAAAGACCATGATGAAAAAAAATAATGGATATGCAGTTGAGAAGTTTCTTTGCAGTATTTTATATGATATATTAGGAGATTTTTTATTTGACTGTTATTTTACTGCTGATTTTTGTACTTTTTATGCTTACTTAGTTGATTTTAATGGTTTTAAAAAGACTGATAAATTTATTGAAGCGTTTGATACGATTTGTTTTGAAAATTATTATTCAGATGCTTCAAAACGCCCAAACATAAAAGCAATTGCTGCTAATTTCAATTATATATGCTTTTATTTATTAGAGCTTTGTATAAAACATATAATAAAAAATTATGAATCAGGTTACATAAGCGAACAAATTTATAAAGACGGTATAAAAGGATGTTTAGACTATTTTTCTAAAATCCATATAAAAGATGAAAATGGTAGAGAGTATGAACCCGATAAAACAAAACTAAAAAGATTAATAGAAAAAAATATACCTAAATGTTAAGGTATATTTTTTTTCCTTTAGTTTCAATTATTCCATCTTCTTTTAAATTTTTTAATTCACGACTCATTGCACATCTATCAACAGCTAAGTAATTTGCAAAATCAGTATATGAAAATGGTAAATAAATTATTCTTGATCCAGAATTTCTATTTATATTAATATATTCCAAAATTTTATCTCTAATAGATCTCTTTGTTAATATTTGAATGTGATTATTCTTTTCTTTAATTATTTCAGTTGTGATATTAAGAAGATTTTTTAAGAACTTTGTAACATATGGTTTAAAATTATTGGATGAATTTATCATATCATACTCAATAACCAAAATTTTGCTATCTTCTTTAGCAATTATAGAACAATCATTATTATCTAAATTATTAAGCATTGTTCCAAATGCATTTCCTTCTATTATTTCTTCAGTCATTATAGAATTACCATCATAGTCTGTTTTAACTATTTGAATTAAACCTTCTAAAACTATTCCAATAACATTTGATTTTACAGATGATAAAACTAGTTGATTTTTTTTATAATTTATAGTAGATGCTTCAAATTCTTTTAATATTAAATTTTTTTCCTTGTCGCTAATTTTGTCAAATAATTTTTCCATTTTACACCTCGATAGTAAAATTTTATCAAAAATATAAAAATGTTGCAATTGCAACAATAATAAATACTCTTTTTGTGATATATTTAAATCGTATTAAGGTGGAGGTAAAATTAATATGAAGGTAATTAAAAGAGATGGACATATGGTCGATTATTGTCCTGACAAAATTGAAATTGCTATTAAAAAGGCAAACAGTGAAGTTGCTGAAGAAGATCGAGTAACTGACATTCAAATAAGAAATATAATAAAATATATTGAAGGTTTGAAAAAGAAAAGAATTCTTGTAGAAGATATTCAAGATATTATTGAAATGCGTTTAATGAGTTTAGGAAAATACGCATTAGCTAAACAATATATAACTTATAGATATACAAGAGAATTAGTAAGAAGAAGTAATACAACAGATCTTTCAATAAAAGAACTTATTGAAGGAGAAAGTGAATACTGGAATACTGAAAATTCTAACAAAAATGCTAGAATAGTTACAACTCAAAGAGATTATTTAGCAGGTATCACATCAACAGATATCACAAGAAGATTCTTGCTTCCAGAAGAGATTGTAAAAGCTCATGATGAAGGTTTAATCCATTTCCATGATGCAGATTATTTTGCTCAAAACGCATTACATAACTGTGATTTAATAAATCTAGAAGATATGCTTCAAAATGGAACAAATATTAATGGAGTAATGATTGAAAAACCACATAGATTTTTAACAGCTATGACAATTGCTACTCAATTAATCACAGCAGTAAATTCAAGCCAATATGGTGGATGTACAATTACAATGACACATCTTGCACCATTTGTAAGATCAAGCCGTGAATATTATAAGAAAAAATATAAAAAGAGAGGCTTAACAGAAGAACAACAAGCAAAGTTTGTAGAAGAAGATTTAAAAAAGGAAATTATTGATGGAGTTCAAACTTTCCAATATCAAATCAATTCTATGACAACTACTAATGGTCAAGCTCCTTTCTTAAGTGTTTGTTTATATTTAGGTGAAACTGACGAATACAAAGAAGAACTTGCAATGATTATTGAAGAAGTTTTAAAACAAAGAATTCAAGGAATGAAAAATGAAAAAGGAGTTTATATTACTCCAGCATTTCCAAAACTTCTTTACGTACTTGAAGAAGATAATATTAATCCAAAAGGAAAATATTATTATTTAACTAAGTTAGCAGCTGAATGTACTGCTAAACGTATGGTTCCAGATTATATTTCTGAAAAAGTAATGAAAGAAAATAAAATCGATAAAAATGGAAACGGTCAATGTTTTCCATGTATGGGATGTCGTTCATTCTTAACTCCATATGTTGATGAACAAGGAAAACCAAAATATTATGGTAGATTTAATCAAGGAGTTGTAACACTTAATCTTGTTGATGTAGCTTTATCAAGTGGAAAAGACATGGAATTATTCTGGAATATTATGGATGAAAGACTAGAACTTTGTCACAGAGCTCTTCAAATTAGACATAAACGTTTATCTAAAGTATCAAGTGATGTAGCACCTATATTATGGCAAAATGGTGCTCTTGCAAGATTAAAAAAAGGAGAATGTATTCACGAACTTTTACATCATGGTTATTCAACAATATCTCTTGGATATGCAGGTCTTTATGAATGCGTTAAATATATGACTGGTTCAAGTCATACTGATGGTGGAGTTGGTCATGATTTCGGTATTCAAGTAATGCAAAGATTAAATGATAAATGTAACGAGTGGAAAGCTGATGAAGACATTGATTACAGTGTTTATGGAACTCCAATCGAAGCAACAACTTATAAATTTGCAAAATGTCTAAGAGAAAGATTCGGTAAAATTAAAGGAATTACTGATCGTGACTATATTACAAACTCATATCACGTTCCTGTATTTGAAGAAATTGATGCCTTCACTAAATTGAAACTTGAAAGTGAATTCCAAAAATTAAGTCCAGGTGGAGCAATAAGTTATATTGAAACACCTAACTTAACAAATAACTTAGATTCTGTAATGGAAGTAATCAAATTTATATATGATAATATTATGTATGCTGAACTTAATACTAAATCAGATTATTGCCAAGAATGTGGTTATGATGGTGAAATATTACTTGATGACAGCCTTGAATGGTATTGTCCAAATTGTGGTAATAGAAACCATGACACATTAAATGTTGCAAGACGTACTTGTGGATATATTGGTACAAACTTCTGGAATAAAGGAAGAACTCAAGAAATCCACGATAGAGTTATTCATATTGATAACAAAGATGCTGAGGCATAATCATGAGATATAACACGATTAGAAAAATGGATATATCTAATGGTCCAGGAGTAAGAGTTTCTGTATTTGTACAAGGTTGTGTATTTAACTGCAAAAATTGTTTTAATCCAGAAACTCACAGCTTTACTGGAGGAAAAGGTGAATTTGATGATGAAAAGATCAATCTCATCTTAGACTTATGTGAAAAAGATTATATAAGAGGATTATCTATTTTAGGTGGAGAACCAATGCATCCTAAAAATATTGAAGGAGTTACAAAACTTGCCAAAATGTTTAAAGAAAGATTTCCTAAAAAAGACCTTTGGGCTTGGAGTGGATTCCTTTATGAAGATTTAAAAGATAAAGAAATAATGAACTATTTAGATGTTTTAGTTGATGGAAGATATGTCGATGAACTTCATGATTTTAGATTAGAATGGCGTGGTTCATCTAATCAAAGAGTAATAGATGTAAAAAAATCAATTAAACAAGAAAAAATAGTTTTATGGAAGGAAAAGTAATAATGGAAAAAGTAAGAGGTTTTGAGATAGCTAAAGGATGGGAAGATAAAAATATTAACCTTCCAATTAGAAAAACTGCAAGAAGTGCTGGTTATGACGTTGAAGCTGCTGAAGATACAATTATTCCGCCATTTAAAAACGGATGTAAGCCAACATTAATTCATACAGGATTGAAAGCTTATTGTATGGATGATGAGTGGTATATGCTTGCTAATAGATCAAGTAATCCAGGTAAAAAACATTTGGTGCTTGCAAATGGTGTTGGAGTTATAGATGCAGATTATTACGGAAATCCTGATAATGACGGAGAATTTATGTTTGCTTTCTTTAATATGAGTGATGAAGATGTAATCATAAAAAAAGGAGACGCTATTGGACAAGTTATTTTCCAAAAATTCTTAATAGTTGATGATGATCAAGCAACTGGAACTAGAATTGGTGGTTTCGGTTCTACAAGTGTCTAAGAAGTTAAATAAACTTCTTTTTTTATTAATTTTAGTTACATCTTTAGTTTTTGCTACATTAAAATTGCTTAAACTAAACAATATAGGTTATTTGACTTTGAACTCTCATTTTGATATCATAATAACTTATGAGAGATGTGATTTGCATGAAGAAAAACAGCTTTGACAAAAAGTATCCTTTATTTTCTGAGTTTATTCTTGATGAACAAATAAGAAAAAATATGCTTGAAAATAAAGATTTATATAGAAAATATCAAGAAAATGAAGAAATAATAAGAGTTTTCTTAATAGAATTAAAAAATAGATTTGATGCTGAAACAGTTAAAAATATAATTATAGAAACTATTTTTAAATATCCTGATGAAATATTAAAATCTTACATTGTAGCTTATCTAAATAGTACGGAAACCATTAAAAACAAAAAAGACAATTTTAATTATTTTAAAAAATTTATTTTTATGGGAGAAGATATTATAAATTATGTCGCAAGAAATGGCATTATTACTGACCGTGGATATAAGAATATTCCTGAAAGAATATTAGATGAAAAGTATAATGAACTTAAATCCGGAGTAGAGATGTTTAAAGACGAACTATTGGAAAATGTTTTTAAAAGCCTTAGTTTTTCTAAAAAAGAATTTATTGTTGATCTATTAAAAATAGATGCCTTTCCAAATTTTAATGAAGCATTTAAAGAAACTAGTTTTAATCTTTCATCAATTTTAAATTTAGTTGAAACGCTTGGAATACCAGCATCTTTATTTGAACAAAATACTTTTGATACTCTTGGAATTGATAAAATAAAAAAATTGCTTGTAAAATATATTGATTCTTCTTATATAGAAAATAGTTTTTTTTCTAAAAATATAAATATTCTTTTGAAAAATGGTAAAATACTATTTATAAAAAAATTAATTGAAATTGATAAAATCGATGCTTTAAATGAAATAAGTAACGATGAAATAGAAAATATTACTTTTGACGAAAAATATTTAGAAACAATGAATCTTGAACAATATTTAGAAGAGTTAAAAAAGAATACAATTAGAAAACTTAAAGAAGTTGCTTAACTTCTTTTTTTTTACATTTTTTTCAATAGTTATTTTATACAATATAATTGGTGATGAAGATGAAAAGGGTTTTTAAAACTAAAAGGAAAAGAAATTATAAAATAATATTATTTATATTAATAGTACTTTCATCAATCTTTATGGCCAATTATATGATAAAAAATACATCAAATGAATTTATAATTGATGGTAAACTAAATCATTTTAATATCAATATTGATAAAGAAAGAATCCTTTTAAAAATGGGACTAAATTATAAAAAAGCAAATAAAATTATAAAGAAAGAAGAACCAGTATTCAATGAATTACAATATGATTTTCCTAAAGTTTATATATACAACACTCATAATCGTGAAGAATACAACGGAGGAACAGTAATTGATGCTGCAAATAAATTGAAAGAAGAACTCAGAAATTTTAATATTGATGCAATAGTAGAAACAAAAGACATAGTGGGAGAAGTAAAAGCAAAAAATCTTGCATATAAAGATACTTACAAAATCACAAGAGAACTAGTTAATAGCAAATTAAGTGAAAACATAGTTTTATATATTGATCTTCATCGTGATTCTGTAAAACGGGAATTTACAACAGCGCAAGTGGATGGCAAAAGTTATGCTAAAATGCTGTTTGTTGTAGGAGCAAAACATGATACATATAAAGAAAACTATCAAGTCTGTGATGAAATAAATAAATATATTAAAAACAATAACAATGCTTTTTCCAGAGGAATATTGGTCAGAAAGAGTAGTAGTTTTAATCAAGATTTAGCTAGTAATGTAATTTTGATTGAACTGGGAAGTCAAGACAATACAATAGAGGAGGTAAATAATTCGATTGGTATTTTAGCAAATGCTTTATCGTCTTATATAAATGAATAATGGAAGAAAAGAAAAAAAGTAAAAGTAAGTATTTTTTTAGATTATTATTTGCATTATTTATAATATTTATCTGTGTTTATGCAATTGGACAAAATGGATTTATTCAAAGAAAATATAGTAATAGATCTCTTTATACTGAAGAACAAATAAAAAAATTCGAAAGTGATGTCGAAAATGGTAAAGAAATAGATGTAAATGCCTATTTAATTAATGAAAGTGTTGATTATTCTAATAACTCAAGTAAGCTTGGAGAAAATATTAGCACAATGATAACTAAAGGTGCAGGAAAATTAGATAAATTACTTAATTCTGTATTTTCATTTCTTTTTGAATAAGGACTTGCTTTTTATAAATTTTTGTATTATAATTTAATAGTCATTTGAAAAAGTGGCTATGTGTCTGCGTAGCTCAGCTGGATAGAGCACTCGCCTTCTAAGCGAATGGTCACGTGTTCGAATCACGTCGTGGACACCATCTTATGTCTATAAAGCACGAATATCGTGTTTTTTTATTTGTTTTAGTATAATAAAAAACAAAAACTAGTTATAAAAATGGTAAAAAATTCGTCGAAAAAACTTATCCAACACCATATTCTACTGTTTATGATTTAGTTGAACTTACTTTAATTACAGTTGACAATTTAGATATTAATAGACAATCTAGACTAGAAAAACAATTTTAAAGTTATTTTTTTATTGTTATCAAAAACAATTTATAATATAATTTTAATAGGGATTGGCTATTTTAAAAATCATTGTTTAAGAGGTAGTTATGTTAGAAAATAAAAATAGCATTAGAAGAAACTTATTTGAAGAAATACGAGAAAGAAAAAATTTAACTGAGGAAGAAAAAGAGTATTTAAAATATTTGCTTAGTTTAAAAGAAAATGCATTAAAAAAACTAGTTTTAAGTTTTGATGAACAAGACACTACATATCAAGAAATAGTGTATTTTAATGTTTATTTTTATATATATAAGTTGTATAAGGAATTGTTAAAAAAATATGGTATAAATTTTGCGGAATGTGAAATTAAATCACAAGAAAATTCTTTAGAAATTTTTATGGAAAGATTATACCCTGAAAAGATTTCTTTGATGAAAACAAAATTTCCTTTACTAGAATATTTTAGAAATCCAGAAACTGGAGAAATCACGCTTAACTTATATGATGCTTTTCAAGATTCTGATGACTTTAATGGTGGTCTTTCGAACAAAGACGTAAAAAATACAGAGTTTCAAGTAGCAGTTTTAAATTATTTTAATTATCTTTTTCATAATTCAATAGATATTAGTGATAGTGATTATGAACTTGCTAAAAATGGTTATTTCCATAAAAATGGAGTTGGAATTGGAAGACTTTATGTTTTAAGAAAAGCTAAAAATATAATGATTAATAGAATTGTTGAAAGAATTGAGTAGTAACAGGTGGTTTTTATGTATGTAAATAAAGATTTTGAACGTTTGTCAGTAAATAGAAAATCTTATATAAATTGTGGAAAATGCGGAAATGTTTATTTAATGGATGACGATAAAATCATAAAAACCTATTTTAATAAAACTCAAGGTCTATGCAAATTAGATGATGATACTTTTTCTATCCTTAAAGATATAAAAAATCCCAATTTGATTGAAATTTATGATGTTTATACATCACTTATTCATTATTATAGATATTTAAGAGGGAAAACTGAATTTAAAGTTGATGCATATGTAGCTAAATTTTATAAAGCAATTGAAAAAAATGTATTACGTGACTCTAAAGAATATTTACTTGAAAATATTCGTGCATTAGAAGTATTAATTCACGAATTATCGAATGCTTCAATACTAGTTGGAGATTTATCAATTGATAATACTGTTTTTACTGATTCACGAATGGTTATTGTTGATCCAGACTTTTTTTCACATTCAACACTTTCTTTTGCTGAAAATCAAAAAGAAAATATTATGGATTTTTTAGATTATATTGCATTTCTATTTATAAAGGAATTGATAGCAGAAGAGGAAAGAGAAAACAAAGACTATTCTAAATTAAAAAAGAATATTTTTTTCGAAAATATACGAGCAAGGAAGATATTTGTTGCTGGAAATAAAAGTATAGCCGATGAATTTTCTAAAGCTTTAAGATTTCATCGAAGTCCAATGGAATTTTTCACAAAAGGGGAGTAGTAAACTATTTCTTTTTTTATAGTTTTTTTTTGCTCTTTAGTGTATAATAATCATAGAATAGGGATGATTTAATGGAAACAATAGTTATTGGAAAACCAGCAGTAAATGTTTATTTGCCTTTACAAGAATTTCCAAATGAAGGTGATGTATTTCATATAAGTACTAAATATGAAAGTGTAGGTAATGTCGGTGCAACAAGTTCATGTTTACTTGCTAAATATGGATTGAACAACCATTTTACTGGAGTAGTTGGTAATGATGCATATGCTGAAAAAATTAGAAATACGTTTAAAGAATATGGAATAGATACTAAATACATTGAAACTAATTATGAAAGAGGAACTGTTGTAAACTATATGATATTGAATGCCAAAAACGGAGTAACAACAAAAGTTCTTTATAATGATCCAGAAAATCAACTAGCAAAATACAAATATGATTTTGTTCCTAATTTTGCCATAATAGATGGTACTGATTTTGCTGGTGCGTATGCTCTTTTAAATAATACAGCAAATTGTCAAACTTTATTTTACGCTCGCTTTGGTGACAAAGATACAATCAATTTATCTAAAAGATGTACTTATGTAGTATGTACTCAAGTTTTTGCTGAAATGATGAGCAAGGAAACTATTGATGACTCTCAAGCAAGTTGTATTAACCTTTATCAAAGACTAGTTGATATCTCTGGTAAAAGCAATTACATAATAATATTAAAAAATCATAAAATTTTATATTGTGTTGATGGAAAAGTTAAATTAGTCCCAGAAATGAAAATGAATGTAGTAGATTACTCAAGCTTTGATTCCATATTTGTTGGAGCTCTTGCTTTTGCTTTAATTAGAAACATTAATTTAGATGATGCGATTAAATTTGCTGATACTGCTGCATCAATTTCTATTGCTAAAGTTGGTGAAGTTGATTCTATTCCTGAATTAATCGAAGTATTAGAAAATTCTGGCTTAAAAGAAAAATTTGGTATAGCTGAAAGTCAACAAAAACAAGCAACACCAGAAACGATTGAACCAATTCATTCTTCGGAAGTTGAAAATAATATTGTAACTAATAATATTCCAGAAACTCCAAGTAATAACACAAATCAAAATATCGCTTTTGAAGAGACGACTCAACAACCAGTTCAAGAAGAAAAACAACCTGAGCAACCTGAAGTTCATGAAACAAATATTTTTGACGAATACAATGTATAAGCAATTTGATCCATTTTTAGATATTTTACCAAGCCTAGATGTTCATGGTTTAACAGATGACACGGTTATGACTTTTGTTAACGATTTTATATATGAGAATTATCGTTTAGGAAAAGAAAAAGTTTGTGTTATTCATGGTAAAGGTGCAGGTATATTAAGAAAGAGAATTCATAACGATTTAAAAAGAAACAAGTATGTTAAATGTTTTTACTTGTATAATATGAATATTGGTTGTACAATAATTGAATTAAAAAAGGAGGTTTAGGTATGTTTCAAGATGAAGTTAGAATAAAAGTAATTGCTGGAAAAGGTGGAGACGGCTGTACTTCTTTTCGTCGTGAAAAATTCGTTGAAATGGGTGGACCAAACGGAGGAAATGGTGGAAAAGGAGCAAGTATCATTTTTAAAACTGATCCAGGCTTAAGAACCTTAATCGATTTACATATGATGAAACAAATTAAAGGTGATAAAGGTACAAACGGAAAAGGATCTAATAGAAATGGAGCTAACACAGAAGATGTTTATGTAAGCGTTCCAATGGGTACAACTATCTATGATGATGAAAATAATATAGTTTTAGCTGATTTAACTAAAGAAAATGAAGAATACGTTGTTGCTCGTGGTGGAAGAGGCGGAAGAGGAAACCGTGCTTTTGCAACTCATGATAATCCAGCTCCAAGAATGAGTGAACTTGGTGAACCAGGTGAAAGTTTAATTGTTAGATGTGAATTAAAAGTTTTAGCAGACGTTGGTCTTGTTGGTATGCCATCTGTTGGAAAAAGTACTTTAATTTCCAATATAAGTAATTGTAATGCCAAAATAGGTGCATATCATTTTACAACTTTAAGTCCTAATCTTGGAGTAGTAAAGGCTAAAAATGGTAAAACATTTGTAATGGCCGATTTACCGGGACTTATAGAAGGCGCACATGAAGGCATTGGTCTTGGTGATAAATTCTTAAGACATGCTATGCGTACTAAAGTTATCGCTCATGTTGTTGATATGGGTGGAAGCGAAGGAAGAAATCCTCTTGAAGACTATGAAATTATTAAAAATGAGCTTAGTTTATATGATGAAACTTTAAAAAATAAACCAAGCATTATAATTGCTAATAAAATGGATTTAGAAAATGCTAAAGATAATTTAGCTAAATTCAAAGAAAAATATCCAAATGAAAAAATATTTGAAATAAGTGCTTTAAACAAAGAAGGACTAAATGATTTAATAGATTATTTACAAGACTTAGTGGAAAAATGTGATGAAGTTGTTTTATATGATGAAAATCAATTAAAAGAAAGTCATGTTCTTTATAAATTCAAAAATGAAAAACCATTTACTGTTAAACGTGAAAATGACATTTGGGTATTAAGTGGACATGATATTGAAACATTATTCTATATGACTCGTTTTGACGAAGACGAATCTGTTGAAAGATTCGGACGTAAACTTCGTGGCATGGGTGTTGAAGATGAACTTGAACGCATGGGAGCAAAACGTGGAGATGAAGTAAAAATTCTAGATTATGTATTTATTTTTAAAGAGTAATTTGCATATATTTTAATGGATATGATATAATACGATTTACCGAGGTGATAATTATGTCAGATGGAGAAAAAAATGAATTAAGTTTAGAAGACTCAATTGATTGCTGTGAGTATGAACTTTATAATACCAATAGAGAAATAAAGAAAGTAAATCGAATAATTGAACTTTTACAAGCAATTAATAAAGGTTCTAAAAATTCGCCTCTTACTTTATTTCGTCAATTGGAGTTTGCTGTATTAACTGCAAAAGAAAGTAAAGTACAAGGCACATATGGAGAAGCATTAAAGTATTATTATGTAAGATTAGATTTTCTTGAATCAAGAGTTCTTGAACTTCAAGAAAAACGTGAAGACTTGATGATGCAATCATATACAAAATAATATGACAAATGAAGAATATATTGATTATATAAATAATGAACTAGATTATGAAATCGTTAGATGTAGAAGAATCAGTGAGTTACTCGATGAACTAATTTCATTTGATGAAACTAGACACAGTATAAGATTATATTTGAAAGCTTTAAAGATTCTCTTTCTAATGAAAAGCGCTGATGTTTCTATCAATTTAGAAGAACCAGCAACATGGATGAATTCTGTTAAAAATCAGTTAAGACAATCCAAAGAACGTATTGAAGAACTTTCAGCTAAGATAGCTAATGTTGAAAGAAATCAAGGAAAAAGAAATTTATAATTGTCAAATTAGTATAAAGAATTAACACACTTTGTTGTGTTTTTTTTATTGTTTTTTTATAATTAAATATAGAATGAGGTGATGTAAATGAAATTGACAGATACAGAATTCAATAAAGAAAAAGCAAGACTCAAATATGTTGTTGGTGAAATTGATCAACAATTAGGAGATGCTGGTAAAGAACTTTTTACCGAAGAAAATGATTTAAAAGAATTTCAAAAAATGATGTGGGAAAGTTCTCATGAATTTGACTCTGGAGAAATGAATACATTCATCTATGATAACGAAGTAAAAATAAGCACTTTAGAGAGAAAAGCAGGACACTATCGTGTACTTGATAAAGTTCGTAATAACCCTTATTTTGGTATGATTCGTTTTAATAATGAAGACATTTACATTGGAATTAAATCAATAAAAAAAGATCTTGATTACTTAGTATATGATTGGCGTGCTCCAATATGCAGCATGTTTTATGATTATGGACTTGGAAAATCTTCTTATGAATCTCCTGACGGAATTGAAGTAGGCGATATTACAAGAAAAAGACAATATAAGATTGAAAATGCTGAATTAAAAGCCGTTTTTGATACCAACTTAAATATTGATGACGAAATGTTACAAGAAGTTTTAAGTCAAACATCAAGTGATAAGATGAAAGATATTGTAAATACGATTCAAGTAGAACAAAATATGGTAATAAGAGATACGACAACTAAAAATATTATTGTTCAAGGTGTTGCCGGTAGTGGAAAAACTAGTGTTGCATTACATAGAATTGCTTATCTACTTTACAAAATGGAAAATTTAACAAGCAGTAATGTTTTAATCCTTTCTCCAAATAATGTTTTTACTGAATATATTTCTGATGTTTTACCTTCATTAGGAGAAAAAAACACTTTAGAATCAACTTATCATAAACTGGTTTCTAAGTTTATTTCCGAATACGAAAGAGTTGAATCATACTCATCATTTGTTGAAAGATATTATAAAGATACAAGACAAGATAATGAACTTATTAAATTTAAATTAAGTGATGAAATAATTCCTTTAATTGAAGACTATTGCAAATATTTTACTAAAGCTAGTAGATTTTTGGATAATTTAGAATATAAGAAAAAGGTTATTCCAATGAGTGAACTTAATGAATTATTATATAAAAGATATGATAATAAACCTTTATTTGAAAGAGTAGATTTAATAGCAGAGAAAATCAATAATAGTTATTTTAAAGGAACTAAAGGAGATTTTATTAAAATACGTTCACATTTATTAAAAATTGCTAACTTTACAAGCGATATGAAAAAAATATATAAAAGTTTTTATGCTTCAGCTATTTTTCTAAACAGTTATAAGATGCCTTTTAGAGAAAATGAATTAAAAAGAAATATTGATGCCAACGTCATAAATTATGATGATGCAACCGTATTTATGTATATGAAATTCTTACTAACTGGTTTTCCTTATCAAGTATATGTAAGAGAAGTTATCATTGATGAAGCTCAAGACTATACTTATTTACAATATAAAATATTGCATAAGATATTTAAAAATGCTGGATTTACCATATTAGGAGATGTTAATCAATCAGTTAATCCTTTCTACAAGCACGGTTCTCTTGAGGAGTTGCTTCCAATATTTGATCAAAGAGAAACAAAATATGTTGAGCTTAATAAAACTTACCGCTCCAGTCCAGAAATTATTGAATATGCAAATAAAGTCCTTAATCTAAATCAAACTTCAGCGATTAGAAAGAGTTCTAGTACTCCAGTTATTAAAAGAAGTATGAAAGATCTTAAATACATAGGTAAGGATATCGTATATTTAAAGAAAAAATATAAGAGTATAGCAATTATTACTAAAAGTATTGAAGAAGCCAAAATACTTATGAATGCTTTAAAGGATAAATATGATAAGATTTCTTTAATTGATATAAATACTGAAAAGTTTAATAAGCAATTAGTTGTAGCTCCAGCTTACGGAGTTAAAGGACTAGAATTCGATTCTGTAATAATAATTAATAATTTTGATTATGACAAATATTTATATTATGTTGCTGTAACTAGATGTCAACACGAATTAATTGTCTATGAGTAAAATTTGTTTTTCTTGTTAAAAAATACGTTTATTGATATAATTAAGTACGTAAAGGAGAGAAAAATATGTTACATGATATTTTATTAGTATTATTTGGACTTATCATTGGTGCCTTAATTGGATTCTTTGCTTCAAGACATTTTATGCAAAAGTATTTCAAGAAAAACCCACCAATAAATGAAAAAATGATTGAAACTTTAATGACTAGCATGGGAAGAAAACCTAATAGTAAGCAAGTAAAACAAGTAATGCAACAAATGAATAGAGTTAAATAATTATGAAAATAGATTTATTTAAACTAAATAATTTAGGCGAGGTAACACTCGACAGTGATATTTCATTTGATGAATCATACTATATTAATGCAGGAATAAGAAAAATAAATAATTTACATGTATCTGGAACTATTAAAATAGATTATGATGATTGTTTAATAAGTGATATCGATGTAATAGGTGAATTTATACTACCATGTGCAGTCAGTTTAGAAGATGTTTCTTATCCAATTAATGTAAAAATCGAAGAAAATATGGGAAAATTTGAAGATTTTTATAATAAAAACAAAAATACACTTGATATTTTGCCATTTATATGGGAAAATATTGTATCGGAAGTCCCTATACGTGTTGTAAAAGACGAACATAAAGATGTTCAACTAAAAGGCGAAGGTTGGGAAGTTATAAGCGATTAACAATCGAAGGAAGGAGTGGAAATTATGGCAGTTCCATTTAGAAGAACTAGTAAAACTAAAAAGAGAATGCGTCGTACTCATTTAAAGAGAGAATTACCAGGTGTAATTACTTGTCCAAAATGTGGTGCTCCTATTAAAGCACATAGAGCATGTCCAAAATGTGGAAATTACAAAGGAAAAAAAGTAATCGAAACTGTAAACGAAGAATAGTAATTTAAAGACTTTTTAAGTCTTTTTTTTATTTCATAAATTTGCTATAATTTAGAAGAAAGGTATGATTTCATGAATAAAAACAAACAAGTTTTGAAACATTGTCCTAATTTTTACAAAATAATGGATTTTGAGTATTATGAAGAAGATGTTTTATCAGAAAAAATAATAAATGTTTATCATGATTTTGTTTTTAAAGTGGATATCAATGATAAAAAAAATATCACCAAATTAGAGCAAATTGATTTTATAATTAATAAGTATATAGATGATTATTTTTTTAGAAAAGAATTAAAAACAGAAATGAATAGAATAAGAATAAGAAAGGGACAAGATATATTAGAAGCTATAATCGATTGGATTATTAAAGTATTTGATAATTATGAAATTGGTTATACGAGAAATATATATTTTTCAAGGTGGATATAATGGAAGAAGATTTTTATATAGAGGATAGCAATCCTAAAAAGGTAATATTTTCAATTATCATTTTTTTCTTAATAATTGGCGCTTTAGTTGGACTATTTTATTTCTATCGTTTTAAAAACGAAGTTTTTATAAAAAGTAATATTAAGTTAGAACTTGGAAGTGAAATAAGCAAAGATGTTAATTTTTACTTAAAAAAAGAAGTAAAGGATACTGATGATTATGATATTGATCTTTCAAATGTTCCTGTTGTTGATGGGAAATTAAGTGAAGTTGGAAAATTCACGATTAGAATAAAACATAACAATAAATATAAATCAAAAAAAATAAGTGTAGTAGATACAACTAAACCAGAGGTTGCTGTACAAGACTTAAAAGTTGGTGTTAATGAAGATTATGATATCGGCGATTTTGTTACGAAGTGTGAAGATTTATCTAGACCTTGTGCCGTATATTATGAGAACGATAGTTCAGCAGAGCTTCAAAAGAATAAGGGAGAATACAAATTTGATATAAAGATTTGTGATAGTTATAACAACTGTGTTATTTCTCCAGTGAAGCTAAGTGTTTTGGAAAATTATAGTTATAAGAGTATAAAAGAAAAAGATACAGCATATGATCATGTTGATGATGACTACAGTGACTTTAATAAAAATATATTTTTAAAATTTACTCATGCTGTTGATCCTGATGAAGTAGAAAATGGAGAATTTGGAAATGATTTCCAAGATATGGCAGCAACTGATTTCAGTGAATATCTAGACGAAGCCGATAAGGTTTATTCAATTACATCTACTGAAATAGTTTATGTTTATAATAAATATAATTATGTTATTGGTTGTGCAATAAGAGTAAAACTTTCAAATGGAGAGTATCGATATTTAACTAAGTAATGATTAAGTCATTACTTTTTTTTATTGATAGTTTATGTTAATATATTATGAAGGGTGAAATTATGACAATAAATGTGTTATATACAATAAATGGAAATTATAAAAAATTTATGTTAGCTTCTTGCATATCTATGCTTATCAATAATCCTGATAAAGAGTTTAATATACATATAATTGTTTCGGACTTTACCAAATTTGATTACGATTTTTGTGAGAATATTTTAAAAGATTATAAAAATGTTACATGGAAATTTTATCAATCGAGAAGTTTTGATGTTGAGAAATATGGAATACCTAATTGGAGAGGAAGTCAAATAGCCAATGTTAGATTATTTTTCCAAGAATATCTTGATTTATCAGGAGTAGATAAACTTCTTTATTTAGATGCCGATACAATTATAGTTAATGATTTAGCAAATCTGATGACTTATGATGGTGTAATAAACGCATCATTGGACATTAATTTAAGAAGAAGATTAAAAAAAACTGGTTTATCACAATGTTTCAACAGCGGTGTATTATTAATTGATACTCAAAAATGGATCGATGAAGAAATAGAAAGACAAATAGTCGATTTTTGTTCTTCACATGATATAAGTAAATTCAAATTACCGGATCAAGATGTGATTAATTATGGATTAACAGACTATATTGCTAAAATTCCTTTTAGATATAATATTAATCCATTTGCTTTTTTGGGAAATCTAACTAAATTTTATTTTAAAGAGGGCAAAAGAATAATGTCCTATAAAGACATTATTGATGATATAGAAAATCCAGTAATCTATCATTTATATGGGTTAGGTAAAGTAAAACCATGGACAGTTAATAGGACAAATCCATTAAATGATGTGTTTGATGAATATATTAAATTAGTAGACGAAAGTTTTAACAAAGTTGAACTTAATGGTATATGGAAATTATTAGGTGAATATGAGGCTTTATTGTATGCATCACTTGTAGTACAAGATTATTTACCTGAAGGAGTTGTTGGCAAAATCAAGGACCAGTTAAACTTATTAAAAAAAGCACCAAAAAGTAATTGACTTTAAATAGCAAATTATGATATTATTAATTTGCTTACTTATGGCGATGTAGCTCAGCTGGCTAGAGCGATCGGTTCATACCCGATAGGTCGGGGGTTCGATCCCCTCCGTCGCTACCATGAGAAATTAAACTAATTCAGAGATGGATTAGTTTTTTTTATTTTTAAATATCAAATTTATTTTTAGAATCTATAAATTGGTAAAAGGGTAACAAAAATAGTTTCTTATAGTGTATAATAAAAATATAAGAAACAATTAAACTGAAAGCGGGATTAGAAAATGAAAATAATTTTTTTTATAGTATTTTTATTTATAGGTTTAATACCATTAGCTTTATCATTAATACTTAAGAATAAAGATAAAAAAATGATTGACCAATGTATTTTAAAAACAAAGGGAAAAGTTATAAAGTATACGTTATGGAATAATAATGGAGTACATTTCCCTATAGTAGAATATATAGTTAACGATAATAAATATAATCAAAGACTTAAATATGGTTGGATCATAAACAAGTCATCATCTTTTAATGGAATAAAGACTGAAGTAGAAAATGATATTTTAGGAGAAAACTTGATAATTAATAGCAATACCTATATGTCTACTAATGTATTAAAAGAACATTTTCCTTTAGGAACAGAATTAGATGTTTTTTATAACCCAGAGAACCCAGCTAAAAGTTATGTTTCGAGATTTGTAAAAAATCCAGCAATAAAAGTTTTATTTTTAATAGGATTATTCTTTATCGTTTTAGCATTTATTGGGCTTATTATTTTACCAAAATAGAATAAATAATATACTAAAATAAACCTTGCTATATGTTATAAATAGTTATATTGATTACAAATTAGCATAGCCAGTAAAAGTGATTTTTAAGTAATAATAAAATATTTTAATTTAAACACATAAAAAACTAATTCCAAATTAAATTAGTTTTTTTATTCAAAATAAATCTATTTCATGATATAATGCAAGTGATGAGTAATAGTTTAGAAAATAGGTGAGTATATGAAATATTTTTTAGGTTATGAGACAGCTGATAAGAAAATTTTTAAGATTGATAACAAAGAAGTAATTGGTGCTTCTACTGACTTATTAGACATCGTGAATTTTACTATGAAGTTTGATTCATTAAAAGACTTAAAAAAAGAATTATGCTCAAAAGGATTGCTTCCACGAGAATACTATTCAGTATATTATTGTTCACAAAGAAAAATGGGAGATCCAACATCTATAAAAAAAATTAATAATCCAGAAATAAAATTATCATGTGATAAAGATTATTTTGAACCACAAGCATTAAAATTTTATATCGCCGAACATTCCAGTTCTATAGATTTTTTTGAAAGATTGACAATTCATTATTTAAGAGCTTTAGGTGTTGATGGCAAAGTACAAGACTATCTTGAAGATTTATTCTTTAACATAGATAATCCGTACAAAGTACGTGAAGAATTAGTATTTATTTTAGAAAACGTTATAACTAAAGAAAGTGTTCAAGAAACAATTAGAAAGATTATTGCTTCAATTGAAGAAAATGGTGCTTTTTATTTAAGTGACTTTGTTGACAGTATTGATGATATTATTAATAGTATTTGTTTAAATATGAGTGAGTTATTGGCATACTATTCACATATACGAAAGGCACTTTATAACAAAACTTTTGATAAGGAAAATCCAATACTTGTAGAATTATTTAAATTAATGTCGGCTTATTATTATAATTTATCTGTAAAGGATTATTATAATCAATTATCTCTTATTGAAAATATCGATAGTTTATTTAGAGTAATTACTTGTAAATATGGTTATTTAAAAGATTCTTCTGGTAAATATATTATACAAAACGGAAAGAGAAAAAAAGGATTTATAACGGTAGATAATAAATATGTTTTAAGATCTAGAGCTTTGTATGATTTAGGAACATTTGTTAAAGAGTATGATTCCATACCTGAAGTAGAACTGGAAAACACCGCTACCGAAGAAGAAGACTTGATTGAAGAACATCGAGAAGAAAGAGAAGAATTTTTAACAGACGAAGACTATTTGAAATACGGAGGAGTATAGGATGGAAGAATATATTGATGACTTTATAGCTTATTTAAGGTCTGAAAGAAAATATTCTGATTATACAGAAACCAATTATTCAATAGATTTAGAAAACTATAAAGATTATTTATTTAAACATAGATTAAATTTTAAAAATGTTGAATATAAAAATCTAGTACCTTATGTTAAATATTTAAAAGAAGATATGAATTTAAACTCTTCAAGTATTAACAGACATCTTTCAACTTTGAGAAGTTTTTATAATTATTTATTAGTAAAAGGCATTGTTAAAAATAATCCTTTCAAAATTGTGAATAGTCAAAAAAAAGAAATAAAACTTCCAAATTACATGAAGTACAATGAATTTACTGAAATGATCGATTCTTTAGGCAACGATGCTTTAGGAATTAGAAACAAAGCTATTTTAGAACTATTATTTGCAACCGGAGTACGTGTAAGTGAACTTGTTTCAATTAAGGTTAACGATCTTGATTTTGAGCGAATGGAAATTAAAGTTAGAGGTAAAGGCAATAAAGAGAGAATGGTATATTTCAATCACCATGCTAAAGAATCTTTACAAAATTATTTAAAAAATAGCAGACCAGAATTATTAAAAAACAAAACAAGCGATTATTTATTCATTAACCATATAGGTGGAGTTATAACTACTAGAGGAATAAGAGATATAATTGATCGAGTTATAAAAAATTGTGCACTTTCATCCAAAATAACACCACATACTTTTAGACATACTTTTGCA
The DNA here is from genome assembly GCA_934089275.1 of uncultured Bacilli bacterium. Taxonomy (GTDB): domain Bacteria; phylum Bacillota_I; class Bacilli_A; order RF39; family UBA660; genus CAG-582. The sequence goes on along the minus strand of CAKOJJ010000005.1, from coordinate 11,984 downwards.
ACTATGTTATTAAACGAGGGATGTGATTTAAAATGTGTTCAAGAATTATTGGGACACGTCAATTTAAGTACAACAAGCATTTATACTCATTTATCAAATGACAAAATAAAAGATGCCTATTTACATAGCCATCCAAGAAGTGAAAATGAACCTAAAAATTAATAGGTTTATCATCTACGTAATAAATAACATCATCAATATCATAGTTGTCTTTTACTGATAGACTTATTGCATAGGTTACTTCTTCTGTTAACGTGTCTGAATTAAAGTCATTAAACATTTGATTGCTTAAATTAAGAATGATAGAACTATCAAGAATCTCATAATTACTTAGTTCAGTTTCTTGATTTAGATAATTAACAAGATTTGTGTTATAGCTAGAAGAACTTTTTAGTTCTTCTATTATTATTTCTATTTTTTCTTTTTTATCGTTATTTATCTTTGTAACAGGAACATAATATACAAAATCATTGTATTTTGCTAAATGATAAATTGTTGTGGATTTAATGTCATTAATGGTTTCAATATCATATTCTTTATTGATTTTTATTGTTCGATCTAATATAGAAGGTAGTATTTTATTGGAATTAGGAAGCTTTTCTAGTAGATTATTTTCCACTTTAATTGTAACACTAGAAATATCTTTTAAACTTGTTAAACTATAAACAATTGCTTCAATCATTTTTTCTTCAAGAGTAGGGCTGATGTTTAAAAATTCTCTAGAAAAGTTTAAAAGGACATTTTCGTCTTTGACTTCATAGTTTATAAGTTTAGTATTCTCTGGAATAATTGCTTTAAATCCGTTTCGGATTTTTTTTGAGTTAACATTGTTTATTGTAAGAGTAGAAATAATTTCTTCAATGAGTTCGTTTGTTTCAAAAGAATCAAATACAATATTAAGTCTAGCAACATAATCGTTATTATCTAAAAGATAAATTATCCCGCTTTGATTTGATTTTTTGTGAACAAGTATAGATTGATTTTCTTTAGGAAAAATCGTAATAATCAGAATGACTAAAATAGCCGAACAAATAATACTTATTTTTTTTACAATTTTTGATTTTAACATAAGACACCTCTAATTAATTTTATGAAAAAAAATAAAAAAAAGTCGCATATCGCGACTAATTTAACTTTAATTCTCCAATTTTTATGAGTTCAATAACAGCTTGATAACGTGTTTTAACTTCCAATTTTTGCATGACATTAGAAATATGATTTCTAACTGTTTTTTCACTTATATTTAAAATATTGGCAACTTCCTTAGTTGTTTTATTTAAAATTAAAAGTTCAAAAATTTCTTTTTCCCTTGTTGTTAATATGCCTAATTTCATCAATATACCTCACTTTCATATTTATATTTAACCAATATATTTTATGATAGGTGTGGTATTTCGTGTGGGTTATTCAAATTTTACTGTAACATAATAACTATTATTTGTTTCTTTATTTACCAGTGTTATTATTTTATTTGCAAGATCTAAGGAATCTTCTTTGTTTGCAATTGTTACTTTAATTGTATTATTCTTTATTGAAACAAAGGATGTTAATTCAAAACTACTATTAATATTCTTTTCAAGTTTTTCTTCTGTTGATTTGGAAGCATTAAGGTATTTTATTTGTTCATATGCTTCATTTTTTTCATCAACAGTTTTATCATCGCTTAAAAGAATTTCTTGAAGTTTTTTAATATCATTTAAATCTTGTTCTTGCTTTTCGATTCTAGCAGCTGTTAAAGCTTCACTTTCTTCAATAGTAACCATTACTTCTTTTTCAGTATTATTATTTTCGCTGCTTAAAACCATATTATCATTTCCTAAAGGCATTGTAACATAATAAATAGCTAATACTAAAATAATACTTGTTAATGTTAAAAACCATAAATTTTTTTTGTTTATCATGAATTTCCCTCCGTACTGTTATATCTTATGTAAAAGAGAATTAATTATGACATTTTAGCAAAAGATTGATAATACTTTAATTATTGCTCTGCAAATTTTCCAAAACATATTTTACATCCTTTCTAACTCTTTCTCTATACATATATATTGCAATTGATTTTCAATTTACTTGTTTTTTTTAATTTAAAAAAATTTAAATCAAAAAGAAGAAATCCAAAGATAAATCGTTAAAGATATTAGTGAAGGGAGGCAAAATGATAAGAAAAAATGTTGAAGTAATTCAAGAAGAAAAAAGTGATTGTGGTGTTTCGTGCTTATTATCTATAATAAAATATTATGGCGGGTATGAATCATTAGAAAATTTGCGAATTTCTTCTTTAACAACTGACGAAGGCGTAAGTGCATATAACCTTATAGAATGTGCAAAACAATATGGCTTTGACTGTATTGGAATAAAAGAAAAAAATATAGATAAGTTAAATCTTCCTTGCATTGCACATTTAAATATAAATAACACTCTTTCTCATTTTGTGGTTATATACGAATGTAATGCATCATCAGTAACTATAATGGATCCAGCAGTTGGACTTATTAAGGAGGGAAAAAGCATATTTGAGTCTAAATTCACTGGAATTGCAATAAGTTTATATCCTAAGGAAAAACTTATAAAAAGAAAAACCAAAAACATTTTATGGCAAAATATATTCAGAGAACTAAAAAAATCAAAGACAAGTTTAATCTTAATAATAACTTTAAACATTATCTTTGTGCTTTTATCGATCGTATACAGTAACTATATACAAATATTAAAAATTACCAATCCTAAATCCGTTATATTATTTATTATAATTATTATAAACTTAAAATTAATTGAATATGAAATTGCCAAATTAAGTGTAAAATTGGATACCAAAATAGGTAAAAATATTACTTTTAACTTTTTTGATTATATCTTTAGTCTACCTTTAAGAATATTACATTTAAAGAATTCAGGAGAAATAGTAAAAAGAGCAAATGAGTTAGATGAAGTGAAATCAATGATTTCAAATATGTTCATCCAAGTTACTTTATCAAGTATTTATATTGTAAATATGCTCGTTGCAATATCAATAATCAATTTAAAACTTTGCTTTATAATAATTGGCTTTTGTTTAATCGTTACATTATCATGCATAAAAAAGTATAGAAAAGTAAAATTTACTTTTGATGACTATATTTATAAGTCGACAAACTATAATGTTTTGCTTCAAGATACCATTTCTAATATTTCAAGCATAAAGCACTTGAACCAAGAAAGAGCTTACTCTAAAAAGTTAAGTAAATCTTATGGTGAGTTTGTTACAAGCTATGAATTTGCTAGTGCAGTTATAAACAAAATTGATTTGATGAAAAATATTATGCTAGGAGTTATGGAGCTTCTAGTTATAGGTATAGTGATGTATGGTGTTACTACTGGAAAATATAATATTCAAGATATCTTAATCGTGCAAATGTTATTAAGTTTCTTACTTGCTTCATTTAACAATATGTTAAATGTTTTACCATCATTTATTTTAGAAAGTAAAATAGTAAGGAAAGTTAATGAATTTTATAATATCAAAGTAGAAAATAATGGTGGAGAGGTTTTTGAAAATGGTGATATAAAATTTTGTAATGTTACTTTTTCTTACAACAATTATGAAAAAGCGATTGAGGAAATTACTTTCGAAGTAAAAAACGGAGAACATGTTATGCTGAATGGAGTAAGCGGTAGTGGAAAATCAACGCTAATGCGTTTATTAAATCGTGAGTATGATGATTATTCTGGAAAAATTATGATTGGAAGTAAAGATATTAGAAATATAGAAAAATCGGATTATGCTAAGCACATTATCTATTCATCTCAAAGTGAAGGATTTATAAATGGTACAATTAAAGAAAATATTCTTTTTGGAAGGAAAATATCAGATGAAGATTTTAATAAAATAATAAATATTTGTCTTTTAGACGAAGTAATAAAAAAATACCCTTTAGGATTCGATACGTATATAAGTAGTCAAATAAATCCATTATCTGGAGGAGAAAAGAATTTGGTTTTACTCGCAAGAGCTTTAATTGAACATAAAGACATCTATATCTTAGATGAAGTGCTAAGTGAATTAAATTATGAAAAAGAAGTTGAAGTTTTAAAAAATATTGATAAAAATATTGATTCTACTATTATTTATATATCACATAAAAAAAGTGATGTATTTAAAGAAGTCTTTAATGTTAGAAAGGATAAGTATGGTTTTAAAAAATGATGATCTAATAAACATTATTGGTGGTGGAGCAAACAAATTTACTTGGGGAATACTCATAAGTGGATTAATTACTTTAATTACCGGAATGATTGATGGTTATTTTAGGCCATTAAAATGTAATAAATGAAATTAAAAAATGAAGAATTAATGAGTATTGTTGGTGGATCTATCACAACTCAAATGATAAATTCGTTTGTCAAACTCGTTTCAACTCTGTTAGATCTGGGTAGAACGATGGGAAGTGCTTTAAGATATGCCACATCAAAGAAAAAATGCAGTTAAAAAAAAGGAACTTGGGTTAAAGTTCCTTTTTAAGTACGTAAGTCGAATTTTATGTTTCTATAAATTGATAAATAACGTTTTTCATTTCATTATAAGATAAATCATTTGCGTCATCAATTAAAACGTTATCTATGATAATAGCAGAGGTATATTTTATATTATACTTATTATTTTCGTTGTTTATAATTTCAACGTCGGTAAGTTTTAAATCGTTAATAATGTTTTTTAATTCTCTTTTAATTAACTTGTTTTTACCTAATATCGTTATCTTCATATATCACTTCCTTTTCTAACTAAGATGATACTATTCTAAAATGAAAATACCATGAATATTATATGAAATTTGTAAAAAAATTTGACATTGTAAAAATATGTCTATATACTTTTAAATGAATTAAAAGGAAATATTACGATATTAAGGAGGTAAATTATGAAACTATTAAAAAAATGGGTTCCAATAATTAAATTGATAAAAGAAGATAAATGGAAGTTGGTTGTTTCGGGAATACTTATATTTTTATGTGGATTAGCCGGTATTTTTACAGGATATTTAAATGGAGCAGCAGTAGAAGCTATAACTAATTCGAATGCTAAGTTAGCAATTATGTATTTAACTATGTATTTCTTTATTGGTGTTTTTATCGGGACAATCCTTTCTGGTCTTGCAAACTCTATGCTTTTAAAGATAGAAAGTAAACTTACAAGAGTACTAGGTTTCAATACGTATAAGAAAGCTCTTAATTTACCAGCAGTGGCTTTTGAAGAAATGTCCAGCGGTGAAATTATTAATAGAATTACGAATGATACAGATTCCTTATCATTTACATTTGGTAAAATGATTAATATGATTTCATCGATAGTTACGGCTTTAGTAATTTTGGTTTATGTATTTTTTAATTCTTGGATAGTTGGGTTAATCTTAATCGCATTTTTAATTATATTATATTTTATTATAAAGAAATATACTCCATTATTAAAAGATGCTCATAAAGAAAGAAAAGCAAGTCAAGATACTTTTACTTCTTTAGCAAATGAATCTATTAGAGGAATAAGAGAGATAAAAACATTAGGTATAAAAGATCAATTAATTACAAACGCTAAAAAGAGTATAGGAGATATATTTAAAATATCTAAAAAAGAAATTAATCTTGAAACTCGCTTTAATATTATCGTTAGCTTTTTAAAAACAACTTTAGAAGTCGGAACGTTTATAGTTTGTATAATATTACTTTATTACAAACAAATAACTTTAACTTTCTTTATTGCAATGACTTATTATATATATAGATATATGTGGTTTATTGAATGCTTAAATGACTTTACTCAAACTTATCAAAAAGTAAGTGTTTCATTAGATAGAGTAAATGAAATACTTGAAAACAAAAAATTTGATGATGTAGTTTTTGGAAATACAAATATTAAGGATATGAAAGGAACAATCGAATTCAAAGATGTATCTTTTGCTTATCCAAACGAAGAAAAAGTTTTAGATGATTTTAATTTAGTAATCAAACCAAACAAAAAAGTTGCCATAGTTGGTGCAAGCGGCCAAGGTAAATCAACTTTATTTAACTTAATAACGAGATTATTTGATGCAAAAACTGGTACTATTTTAATTGATGGGATAAATATTTTGGATATAAGTGAAGAATGCCTTAGAAAGAATGTTTCGATAATTAGGCAAGATCCTTTTATATTTAATAGAACTATTTTAGAAAACTTTAAAATAATTGATGAAAATATTAAATTAAAAGATGTTAAAAAATATATTAAAGAAGCTTATTTAGATGAATATATTGAATCATTACCTAAAAAGTATGATACTTTATTAGGCGAAGGTGGAGTTAATTTATCCGGTGGTCAAAAGCAAAGACTAGCAATCGCTAGAACTCTTGCTAAAAATTCTAAAATAATTTTATTTGATGAAGCGACAAGTGCCCTTGACAATAACTCACAAGAATTTATCAAGAAATCAATTGATAATTTAGTTAAGGATCACACAGTTGTAATTGTTGCTCATAGACTATCAACAATAATAGATGCTGATGTTATCTATGTAATTGATAAGGGTAAAGTTATTGCTAGAGGTACACATAAACAACTTTTATCGTCATGTGATTATTACAAAAATTTATACAAAAGCGAAATGTAAGTTCATGTCAAATGACGTGGACTTTTTATATTACCATTGATATAATTGTATTAGTGGTGAAATATGATAAATATGCGTATAAAAAAAGTTTTATCAACACTTGAAGACAATGGATATGATGCCTACATAGTTGGTGGGTATGTAAGAGATTATATACTTGGAAACGAAACCTTTGATGTTGATATATCTACCTCAGCAAAACCAAAAGAAATAAAAGAACTTTTTGATTTAACAAATGGAAGTGAAGATGCTTATGGAAGCATTAGTTTTAAAGATAGTTTATATAACTATGACATAACAACATTTAGACGTGATATCAAATATGTTGGAAGAAAACCAGTTGATTATGATTTTATTGAATCAAAAGAAGAAGATGTTTTAAGAAGAGATTTCACTATTAATGGTTTATATATGGATTCTACAGGAAAAGTAATTGACCTTGTTGATGGCATAAATGATATAAACAATAAAGTTATAAGAGTTATTGGCGATATTAATGAAAAAATGGTAGAAGATCCTTTAAGAATGTTAAGAGCAATTCGTTTTGCTTCAAAACTAGATTTCGAACTTGAAGAGAATCTTTATAGATACATAAAGTTAAATAAACAACTTATTTCTTCCTTAAGTTATGAAAGAAAGAAAAGCGAACTTGATTTAATATTTAAAAACAATAATTATGAAAAAGGTTTAGCACTTTTGAAAGAACTTGATATTCTTGATGTTTTAGAGATAAACTATGATGTAGTTGTACCTTGTTCGAACCAAGCGGGAATATGGGCTCAAATAGAGTATAATAATAATTATCCATTTCCTAAAAGTGAACGAAAAATTATCGAATGTATAAGTAAAATACTAAAATATGGAACTATTGATAATATAACTCTATATGAATGTGGTTTATATCCTTGCATTATAGCCGGAGAAATTCTTGGTATTTCTAAAAGCTATATAAGTGATATGTATAAAAATTTGCCAATATATTCAGGTAAAGATTTAAAATTTTCTGGAATTGATGTTATGAAAACTTTGGATTTAAAACCAAGTAAGAAAGTAAAAGATATTATCAAAGACATTGAAATGTGTGTTTTAACGAATACATTAAAAAATGATTATGAAGATATAAAACAATATATCATAAAGAATTGGAGGTAACTATGAATGATTTAGTATTTAATACTTTAAAAGAAAAAGATTTTATTGTAAAAAGTTATCTTTTAAAAGTAGCCGTATCTTTGAATTTAAATTTAAATGATTTTATATTACTTCTTTATTTTACTAATCAAGAAGAACCAACTTTGAATATTGACAATATAAAAAAATATACATATCTAAATGAAGAAGCAATCATGGAATCATATACTAAGTTAATCGCGATTAATTTAATTGAGATAACAATGAAGAAAGATGGCAACGGTTTAGTACATGAAGTAATAAATTTAGATAATATAATTAAAAGTGTAACTACTGATATAACAAGAGAACACAAAAAAAGCGAAAAAACTAATTTGTTTACTTTATTTGAAAAGGAATTTGTACGTCCATTAAGTCCAATGGAATATGAAATAATCAATGAATGGATTCGCAGTGGTATAAGCGAAGAACTTATAAGCGAAGCTTTAAAAGAAGCAATCTTTAATGGAGTTAAAAGTTTACGATATATTGATAAAATACTATTATCTTGGAAAGAAAAAGGATATAAAAGCGCAAGTGATGTTAGATCTTCATTTAAAAAAGAGGATGAAAGCACACCTGAACTTTTCTCTTATAATTGGTTAGAGGATGAATAAAGATATAATTAGAGAAATTGAAAGCCTTATTGGAGAAGTAGAATGTCCACTAAATTATAATAAAGATTATGAATTATTGATTGCTGTAATGCTTTCTGCTCAAACAACAGATATAACTGTTAATAAAGTTACTTCAAAGTTATTTGAAAAATATAATTTATATACTTTAGCTGAAGCAAGTGAAAGTGATGTATTAAAAATTGTAAGTCCTTGTGGAATGAAAGTAAAAGCTAAAAATGCGATTGGCATAGCTAAAACTTTGGTAGAAAAAACTGGAGGTAAAGTTCCCAATGATCGCGAATTTTTAGAAAGTTTACCTGGAGTTGGACACAAAACTGCAAATGTTGTATTATCAGAATTATTTGGAGAACAAGCTTTAGCTGTCGATACTCATGTAGCACGAGTTGCCAAACGTTTAGGTATTGCTTCTGAAACTGATGATATATTAACAGTTGAAAATAAACTAATGAAATTTTTTTCTGGTTATGATTTTAGAAAATTGCATCTTGAACTTTTAATGTTTGGTAGAAACATATGCAAAAGTAAAAATCCAACGTGTGATATATGTCCGTTTAAAGATAAATGTCAATATTATAAAAAGAACAATTAAAGGAAATAGCTGAAAAGTTATTTCCTTTTTTATTAAATAAACGCTACTTGTTAAAAAGTTTCTTTTATGATATTATGAATATGTCAAGAAAACTTGCATACAATAAAAAAGGAACATTCAATAGTAGCATGTTGAGTGTTGCCTTATATTTTTGATTTCACCTAAATCATCGCTGAGTTAGGTGATTTTTTTTTAGATTAACACTATAAATAGTAATAATACTAAGAGGAAAATCAAAATGATTAGAGATAAGATTAAAAAATCTTTCTTACTCATTATATCGCCTTCCTTCTTTTTAGAAGATAGGCAAATCACCCAACTTATTAAATGTTCCTAAAAACATTATAGTAAACAACTGTACGACACACAAGAATCTTTATACAAAATTATTATATTTAGATGTGAGTTTTTAAGATTATTAAATATTCTTTAAATATCGATTTTTATTCATTTTTTCTTTACAAAAAAGCAAAAAAAATCTATAATAAAAAGCATATTTAAGGAGGTACAATTATGAACCAAAACTTACCAGTATTAATGATAAAAAAACTCATAATTCTTCCTTATCAAGAAGTTCGAATTGAACTTAATATTGAACTTAGTAAAAAAATTGTTGATTTATCAGAAGAAAGTTATGAATCTAAATTATTAGTTATTTGTCCTAAAGACGCTTTAGATTCATCGCCATCTTTTAAAGACTTACCAGACATTGGAGTTTTAACAAAGATTAAAGCTAAAATGGAACTTCCTAATGGCAATTATCGTATAATATTAGTTGGTTTAAATCGTGTTCAAGTTGATGGTTATAAAAATCATGAAGTTTATAAGAATATTTTGGAAGCTAGCATAAAAAAGTCTGAAACAATATCATTTGATGAAAAAAAATCTCTAGCTTTAAGTCGTAGAATAAAAAAATTAGTATCTAAATATATTGAAATTAATCCTCGTACTTCAAATAGTATTGCCAGTACAATAAACAATATCTCAGATTTAGATATGCTTGTAGATATAGTAACTAACTTTATGCCTTTTGATCAAAAAAAGAAAATATCTTATATTAATACCTTTGATACAATGGAAAGAGCAAAATCTTTGATAAAAGACATAAGTTTAGAACTTGAAATAACTAATATTGAAACTAAAATAGATGATGAATTAAGAGCAAAATATGAAAAAGAACAACGTGAATTTTTAATTAAACAAAAGATAGAAAAATTAAATGCTGAATTAGGAATAAGTGTCGATAAAAATAAAGAAGTAAGTGAATTTGAAGAAAAGATTCAATCTTTACCAATAAACGAAACTAGTAGAAATAAACTATTAGATGAATTAAAAAGATATTCATATACAAACGATGCCAATCCAGATTCTTCTGTCATAAGAAATTATTTACAAACAGTAATTTCTCTTCCTTGGGGAGTTTTAAGTGAAGATGAAACTGATTTGAATAAAGTAAAGAAACATATGGATTCAAAACATTTTGGATTAGAAGAAGTAAAAACACGTATTTTAGAGTTTTTAGCAATCAAAAAAAATAATCCTGATATTAATGCTCCAATTATATGCTTAGTAGGTCCACCAGGAGTAGGTAAAACCACTTTTGGAATGTCTTTAAGTGATGCTTTAAATCGTAAATTTTATAAGATAAGCGTTGGTGGATTAAATGACGCAAGTGAACTTGTTGGACATAAAAGAACATATCTTGGTTCATCTCCTGGAAAAATAATTCAAGGAATAAAAAAATGTGGAACTCAAAATCCAGTTATATTAATTGATGAAATTGATAAAATGGTATGTGATTATAAAGGAGATCCAGCTTCAATACTTTTAGATATCTTAGATCAAAATCAAAATCATACATTTATTGATAATTATATTGAAGAACCATTCGACTTATCTAAAATAATATTTATTCTTACAGCAAATGACATTAAAGATATTCCACCAGCATTAAAGGATCGTCTAGAGATAATTAATATTAATAGTTATACTGAAAAAGAAAAAATAGATATTGCAAAAAAATATTTGTTACCAATTATATTTAAGGAATATAATACTAAGAAATATAAAATAAGTGATGAAGTTTTATCTTTTATTATTAATTACTATACAAAAGAAGCTGGTGCTCGTAATTTAGAAAGAATATTGAGAAAAATAGTAAGACATATAATCATCAATGAAAGTGATATATCTTCTATAACTAAATCTTTAGTAACAAATGTTTTAGGTCCGGTTAAATATGATATGAAAGAACAAGCAATAACTAATTATCCGGGTACGGTAAATACTTTAGGAGTAACCCCTTTAGGAGGAAAAGTTATTCCGATTGAAGCTATTTTAACTCCTGGTTCAGGAAAATTGAATTTAACTGGAAATATAGCAGAAACAACATTAGAAAGTGTAAATATTGCCTATACGTATATTATTTCTAATTTGAAATCATTTGGAATAGACAAAAAACTATTAAATGCAAATGATATAAATATCAATGCATTAACAAGTATAAAAAAAGATGGAACAAGTGGAGGAGTTGCTTTTACAACATCTATAATATCTTTGCTTTTAGGTAAAAAAATTGATCGTAGTATTTGCTTTACTGGAGAAATTACTTTACATGGTGATATTTATAAAGTGGGTGGAATAAAAGAAAAACTTATTGGAGCATATAATCAAGGATTTAAAACAGTTTATATTCCAGAACAAAATAAGCGTGAAATCGAGTATCTTCCAGATTACATAAAATCAGGTATTGAAATTATATGTGTTAATAATTATGAAGTAATATTTGATGATTTATTTACAAATAAGAAGTAGGGTAAAACCTACTTCTTTTATTTTTTTTAGGTTCTAATTTTGTCGACATTTGTCGAGTTTATTGACAAGAAAAATTAAGTATATATAATAACCAATCGAGAAGCAGAGAAAGATGCTTATCACTTCCAACTAGAGGCTAAATATTCAGGGTTTTGG
>CAKOJJ010000004.1 GCA_934089275.1 uncultured Bacilli bacterium | reverse complement strand
TTAGAGCTTTTTTTTATTATTTTTACAAAATAAAAGACAAATAAGTAAAATGTTTACCTATTTGTCAACAGTCTGAAGAATGGTAAACCATTCTAATAATTTTCAGCTTTAATTTCAAAGAAGCTTTGTGGATGATTACATACTGGACAAACTTCTGGAGCAGATGCACCAATGCAAATATGTCCACAATTTCTACATTTCCAAATACGATCTCCATCTTTTGAAAATACAAGACCACCTTCGATATTTTCAATAAGCTTTCTATATCTAGCCTCGTGTTCTTTTTCAATTGCTGCTACACCTTCAAATAACTCGGCAATTCTATCAAAGCCTTCTGCTCTTGCAGTTTTAGCAAACTCATCATACATATCAGTCCACTCGTAATTTTCACCTTCTGCTGCTGCATATAAGTTTTCAAGTGTTGAAGGGATATTACCTCCATTTAATTCTTTAAACCATAATTTTGCATGTTCTTTTTCGTTATTAGCAGTTTCTTCAAAGATAGCTGCTATTTGTTCATAACCATCTTTTTTTGCTTTGCTAGCAAAATAAGTATATTTATTCCTTGCTTGGCTTTCTCCAGCAAAAGCAGCCATTAAATTTTGTTCTGTTTTACTTCCTTTTAATTCCATAACTATCTCCTTTTCTTAAATAATTATAACATAAAACATTTGCTAAAAATTAATAAAAAAAACAACTTTTACAGTTGTCTAAAAAGTTTAATTACTTTTTAATAATTTTAATTTGGTTTACTATTGGTAATTCCTTTGCTTTGTCTTGGCAAGCATTAACAATTCCAATAATAGCAAGTACAGTAAATCCTAAACCAATTATAGATAATGGAACTGTTACCCACCATGGAGTTACTTTACAAGTTACACCAAGTGCACTTGCAAGACTACCATAGTATCCTGCTCCACAACTACCATTTACTTTGATAACTGATGAAAGGATTCCATATAGAACTGAATAAATTATTTCAATAATAAATAGGTTTAATCCTTGAACCGCATGGAATCTAACATATGCATTTTTCTTTTCTGTTAGATAAGGAATTAATGATAAAATTCCTATATAAGAAAGAACTGCCATTCCTTTTCCAGATTCGATATCCTTTTGATCAAAGTTTTTTGTTTCATCTTTTACATCCATAAAAGATTTTCCATCATTATTTGCCATATTATATAAACTCCTTTTCTATAAACATTATACTATATTTTCTTTAATAATAAACAAAAAAGTTTACATTTTTCTTAATTTATATTGCTTTTCTATGAGGTTCGGCTCTACGTTTTGCTTCTTCTAAAGAAATGTATGGATTCATTTTGATATAGTAACCTGTGTTTGCGAGTTTATATCCTAAGGATATAGCCATTCTGGTAGAAGCTCCTGTAGTTGTTAAATCCTTTATTGTTGTAAAGACAAGATCAGTTTTTTTGAACAATTCCTCTTCTACCCTTTTTAGGCACTCAAGAGCATAACCTTTATGTCTTTCACTTTCAAGAGTTTCAATTTCTATATCTCCAGTTAATGGATTTATAAATCTTATTTTACAAGATGTTACTGGAACATCATCGTGTAATAATAAATATTCAACTGGTGTGTATTGTCCATTATGTTCTTTATTTTCAATGTATAACATAGCTTCTATATCAGATAAGTTATCTAAATTATCGGCTTGTGGATCATTGTAATGATTACGAGCACATTTGTAAAGATATTTATCTCTAAAATTTTCTCCTCGATATTCAATTAATAATTCAATACTTCTAATATTATCAGGTGTTACTTCAACTAGTTCAAACATTATATCACTCTTTCATTATCGTGTATTCATTATATAGCAAAGATAGAAATGGTGCAAGATGAAATATGTCATATTTTTATTGAATATTACTAATTTTTTGAACTAAAAAGGTAAATGATCTTATAATAGAAACAAATTGATAACCTTTGAAAAAAAATATATAATAATTTAAAGGGAGATGTAAGTCATTTGATAAAGAAAATGTATAAATTCTATAGAAAAATTAGGATGAAAATTCTAACTTTGATATATGGAACAGACTAAAAAAATTTAGATAATTTTGAGAGACATAAAAATCATATTTTTTAATCAATTGAATTTCTAATATATCTTAACATTATTTAATGCTGAATAGACATATAATTTAATTAATAAAAAAGTTGAGAATTTTTACAAAAATATATATAATAATTAATAGAAAGGTTATGGAATATTTAATGAAAAAAGATGACAAGTTTTATAAAATAATAATAACAAGGATTAAAAGTGCTTTTAAAAAAATTATATTAGATATGACAATGACCGAGTGGGATCCGGAATTACCAGAAGATCAAAAAAAGAACTAGTTAATAGCCCTTTGATTAATGCTTTTTAATCGATACTTCACATTTTATCATTTTGGTTTATAAATAATGTTATTTTAATACCATTTAATTTTATATAAAATCAAAACGTCTATTTTCATCCATATAAAATCATTCTAATTTTTAAATAAATATAATAAACTATTAAATTTAAGGAAGGCAGGTGTCCCCGATTCTGCATCTCTTTTGACCATTAAGGTGTGTGGACGGAACATTTTTCCACCTCTTCCTTTATATTATTTTTTAACTAAATTATCAAATATGCTTCTATAGATTTTTGATAAGGGTTTGACAAACTGTTGTTTACTATGCTATATTTTGGGCATAAAAGAAGCAAAAGCGTTGGTTTACAACAAGGTTGCTTCTTTTTAATTGTACTAATATCATTTTTTTTAGTTTATTTATTTTATTCTTTACTTTTTGTTTAATCTCACACAATATGAAATAAATTTTAAGAAGAAGCAGGAGCTTATATTTGTTATTTTAGGTTTGTAACATTATATGTTTTATCGATTTGTATCGTTGGAATATTCAACTAGTATTATCCAGTTCTTCTTTATTGTTCAAATCCTTTTGCATAGAATATTTATGAGACGATGTCTCACTATTGACATTGTTAGTTAATTGTAGTACTTTATCTACAGAAAGACCAGTAGGCCAATTCAGACTTGTTTCTGATATACCGCTGGTTTTTTTATATCATTAATTTCATACAAATTTTTATTTTTCTTTAAATCAATACCAATATTAACTTTACACTGAAATGTATTCTCTCCATTTTAAAATTCATTAAATAATATACCCTCTTTTAAGATCACTTGTTATCCATTTTCTATCAATTTAAAATTATCTAACATAACTTAGAATTAAAACGTTAAACTTATGATTAACATTACAATAGCAAGTTTAACACCATTAACATGACATAGAACTAAAACCTCAAATAGGATTAGTTCTATTATACCGTAATAGAGATTGGTACTATTAATGGTATCTCTATGTCATTTTTATTATATCATAATTCTTCTAGTTCTTCATATATAGTTATATTTGTTTTTATATTTTTGATTTAACTAGAATAACTAAATTTTACATTTTGGACAATTTGAATCTTCTAATAATTTGTTAGCCTTTGCTTTCCAATAGTTTCCACATTTATTACAGAAAACTGTTAGTTTTTCTTTTTCACCATGATAATTAATAGCTATTAAATTTCCATTAGATTTATATTTTAATTCATTTTGATACTTTAACAGCCCTTTTTTACCTTTTTCTGCAGTTGCTATTAATCGCTCTTCATAATTTGATGGTCGCGTTACCTCAATGCAATTTAAACAATATGGTTTTTTTAAAATTTTGTCATAAGATGACATCCACTCATTTCCACATAGTTTACATCTTAGTTTTATATTTGAATGCTGATTTGTATATTCAACAATTTCCACGTTTTTATTTCTAATTTTAGATTCTAATTGACGTCTTAGTTTATTATTATTTTTTCTAGTTGTATATACTTTATTGTAAACAGGTATAGCTTTATATATAACAAACTTTAGTCTATTTTTTGATGAAAATCCCCAATTTGTTTTCAATAAAAATATTTCTCTGCCCTTTGATTCATAAAATAACTGATATCTAATTTTATCTACATCCACATTACTAGTTTTTATTTCTAAAATTTTGTCATCCGTTGATAAATCACAGATTGCTAATACATTATCTTCATAATTAATTACTAATTCTTGAGACATTATTTTTTTATTGTTAAAAATATTTATTTTAATATAATCAATTAATGGCTCAATTTGCTCTTTAATAATGTTTGTAACACGATTTATTTGTTCCACTTCTTTTTCATCTTTTTTATTTTGTGCGGAAATTGTACCATCTTCATTTTTCATAATATAAATAGTTTTTATATTGGATTTTAAAGTTCCAATTTTTTTTAACTTAGCTTTATTATTCACAAGAAATTCAAAATTTTCATAACTTTTATCATCAACAGGTAACATGCTATTAATTAAATGTTCTATTGTTATACCACTTATATTTGTACTAAATTTTTTAACAAGGTTAGAATCAACTATAAATGACTCAAGTTCCTCAAGATTATAATATATGCAAGTATAATTTTTAATTTGATACTTAAAATTCGGGTAATTTTGCAAAAAGCTTGCTGGAATTATATAATCTTCATTAAACTCATAAACATTATTTCCTGTTACCAATAGCTTATTATCATTCATTTTTTCAAAAAGTTTCCATTCCAAAATACAATCATTAATTCCTGAATGAACTTTTGTTACATTTTCTATACTATAAAGTTCACAAAGATTATCTTTTGTAATATTACCTTCTGAAAACTTAGAAGAGATAATATTGTGTTTAATATTATAAAATTTTAAATTTTCAAAACCTTTTATTTTTTTCCTTTTTAAATAATTTTTTACAAATTTTTCGTCTATAGAACCATAATGAAGAATTATACGATTCTCTAAGTCAAAATCCTTAATAAGTATATTAAATTCTTCTTGACTCATAGCAGATTTATTTAATAGCATTTCTTCTGTTATTCCATTAATTGCGGTTGTTAAAACACAATCATTTAATTCCAGTGGTAAAAATCTATTATACATTTTTTGATTATCTGGGCTATAAATTGAGATTGATAATAAATCACAATTTATTGACGATAGTCCATTTGTTTCAACATCCAAAACAACATATTTTGATTTATCTATTATTTTCATTTCTTTCATCCTTCTTTAATTACTACTTATACTTATTTTAAATACTTTTCTTCTTTTATTACTATACTTGTTATATCCAACAAATATCCAGAAAATAATGATGCAAATCTTAAGGTAGTTTCCACATTCAAAGTTAACTCTTGACTATATTTATTACTAAGTAAATCTTCATAATAAAAAATAATTTTTACCTTATGCTCGTTTGTACTATTTTTTCTATAAAACGGGAGATTTAACACTATATTTAAATTCCAATCATCATTGTTTTTTAAAATTGATTGTGGATTAATTAGATTATTTTGAGTCTTTTCTTTATCATCTAAATATATAATATATTTTATATTTCTAGCATGATTTAAGCCAACGTTATTTATATTTATGTTTAAATAATAAAACTTTATTTCATCACTTGATTCATTAGTAATGTCAACACTATTTACTTTATTGCTTTCATATTTATTCATTATCTCATATCTGAATAAAGGCATGTTTGTTATTCTGTTATTGTTATTATTTTCTTCAGTTTGTTTTTGAAACTGGTGCATTGTCGTTAAAATTACAACAGAACTACTCAAAATAGTTCCAATTATTGTTATGATATAGTCTGAAGCTAAATTAAACCATCGATTTGAATCAATATTGTCTAAAAAACCTAATCTGCTAGGTAAATTAAACCAATCTGAATAATATATTGCTAGAGGAACAAGCGTAGAAAAAACAAGCGCTATTGCTATTAACCTTTCAATATATTCACATCTTTTTACATACTTTATAATAAAAATAGAAAAAGTTATAAATAAAAATAATATAATCAACATACTCATACTTTTACCTCACAAAAAAGAGAGCATGCAAAACATAAATGCTTTTTGCATTGCTCTCGTCGTTAATATTAAATTATCATATTCATCCAAAAATGTAAAGACTACTTACAATTATTTATAAATTATATGTATTATTGATATTTGCTAATGTCATCTATTTTAGATGCAAAATATGGTTTATCTTTAGAATCCTCTTTTAAAAATATTGCGAAAGTTTTATTAACACTAAAGTTTCTTGATTCTTCTTTAGGATTGGATGCAGAAAATTTAACAACATCCATTCCTGCTTCACTTTTAATTTTTCCACCAGTTTCATCTAGTTCAAATTTTATAGCTTGTAAGGCTTTATCTATGATTAAGGTATTATTATCTTTATCATAAAATTCTTTATTTTCTAACTCATTATATTCTTTTAATACATTTAAATTAATATATGGCATTTTAAAATTATCTAATTTAGTAAATTCTTTATTTCCATTATATTTTGAACCTGTAGTTATTATATTGTTATAAATTCCTTCAAAAGTATCTCCTTTTGGATTTTTATTTATGATAATTTCATCATTACTTGTTGTAGTTAGTTTGATTGCAAAATCATTTTCATTATTGTAATAAATAATATTTATTTGATTCTTATAAGATTCTTTATTATCTTTTACACCAAAATATTTAACATTTTCCACATTATTAAATTTGTCTTCATCTAACTTTACAAACCTCGTTTTATATTTAAATTCACGATATAGCATAGTGTAGAAAATATATCTTTCAAGATTACTGCTATTATTGTCTAAGGAATTTTCACTCCAATCAAATTTATCCAATATATCACTTGTTTGATTAAATTTTTCTTTAATATTCTTTTCTATTTCACTTTTTAATTCTAAAGCTTTCTTTCCATGTACTTTATAATAGTAGTCATTTGAAATATCGCTCTCTTTAAAAAGTTCTTTATTTAAATTATTAACGTAAGCACTATCTTGGTCAAATTTAATGTCTTGTTTCACAATGTCATTTTTTAAATCATTCCATATTAAATTAAAAGTTGCACACCAGGCAGCATCTTTATCTATCTTATCAACAAATGTTGGTACGACTAAAACTCCAGTAGTTTCTGTAGTCTCATGATTATTCTTTGAAATAAATATTAAACAGCTAACTCCAACTAAGATTACTAAACTAATAATTATTATTAAAATATTCTTTTTCATATTTTACCTTTCTTTATATTCAATATTATCATTAACTTTTATTACCATGTTTGTATAACGATTCTTAAATCCAACTCGTTCATATAATTTTTTTGCTTCATTTTTTTCAAATACATCTAATGAAATATCTTTGTTTTCATACCTTGCGCGATCAATTATTAAATTTAATACTTCGGTGCCAATGCCTTTTCCTCTAAATTTTTTATCAATAAGAAAACGATATATATAAATCTCATCATCATATACTTTTAAGCCTATAAACCCAATTTCTTGTTTCTCATATATGATTTTATAATATTTTTCATTATCATTAAAAGTTAAATCCTGTGGTTTTATTATTTTTAATTGATAAAATGGATCAACTGTATTGTGATGCTTCCACTCTTCTATAATCCAATTTCTAAAATTGTCATTTGGTTCTTTTCTTAATTCGACACTTTTCATTTATGATTCTCCTTTTATATTTAGAGTATATCATAAAAATATAAAAAAATTAGCAATTAAGCTAATTTTAGTAATAATATGGATATTCTCCTTTTTCTTCTGACCATTTATAGAAAACTACTCCATACCATGTGTCTCCACAGTCATCTTTAACAGCTTCACATCCATATGAGAAAATGCTATCATCAACATTATCAGTCATATTATTGAAGTCATTGTTGCCTTGTTTTTTGCATTCTTCCTGTGTTTTATAAGCATAAGTAAATTTCTTTTTAAATTTTTTACTTACACATTTAGAAGTAGTTTTTTCTGTAGTTGCTTTAGTTGTAGTTGTTGGTGATGAAGTTGTTTCTATCAAACTACTTTCATCAATAGTTTTTTGATAGTTATAACTTATTTCAACTCTTTTAGTTGTTGTTAAATTCTCTAATATCTTTTTAGTTAAGTCTTGTTCATCAAACTCATAAGTCGAAGTAATAGTTACTTTACTAATATCTTTACCGTTTTCATCAGCTACATCTATTAAAGTTGAAACTAAAGATTCTAAATTTTTATTCTTATATTCTAAACTAGAATATATATTTTTAGCATCATCATTTAATAAATCAATGTTAGTAATTTTATTGTCTAAAGCTTTACATTTGTTTTTTTTATCGCATTCATAGTTTACATCAAATGTTAGTTTCACAAGCGGATTAATTTTTACATATGCAACATATGTCTCTTGTTTTGTTTCTTGCTTATTATCATTTTTATTTTTAATTAAAACAAAGATGATTGAAATCAAAATAAGAATAATTATTATTAAAATCATTGCTTCTATATTCTTTTTCTTCATATAAACCTCACTCTTTCATTATTTAGTTAAATCACTATAGTAAAGAATTTCTTTATTAAGTGCTTTAGCGTATTCTATCTCTTTACTTGTACTACTACCTATATAACCATCAACATTTACTACTAAAATTGCATCAGATAGTTTTATTTTTTCATAATGCATTTTAGAAATCATTTTCATTTCTTCTTCAGTAAATGAATCTTTATCCGTATTATACGGATTGTATATTGGAACTAACATACAATTCCCTTCTAATTCCATTTTTAAAGCTATTTCTACAATTTCTTTATAAAATCTTAAACTTCCGCATACTGTAATTGTTTTCATTATTTACCTCTTTACTACACTTTCAATTTCTTGAAGTTCAAATTTATACTTTTGTTTAACATCTGGATATTTTTCATGATCTACTTCACTTAAAAAGTTATTCAGTGGTCTAATCCATAAAGCTCCGTCTTCATACAATTTTCTATAGATAACACATTTTTCTAGTGTTTCTGAATAGGTTCCAATATCAACAACTAAATAATAGTCTCCTTTAAAATGTTTATAAATTCTGTTAATTTGTATTTCTCTCATAGTAACCAACTTTCTAAATTTATTGTATCAATTTTCTAGCAAAAAGTCATTATTTAAATATGTATAAATATAGCAATAGATATGGAATCTTGTACTTTAGATAGAATTTAAGCAAGATATAAGCAAGTTAGAAACTCGGAATACAGTGTAAAAAAATGGCTTTCTAAAAATTGAACAATTTTATAATAATTCTTGTTTCTTTAAATGATAAAAAATATGGTTGTTTATATAAATAAAAAAAGAAATTATACTTCAAAAATGAGAACTTTCGTTCTCTTCAGGGGGGGTGGCTATTAGCACATAGATCGATGGTATAAAACCCTGTAAAATCAACGTTTTTCAAGACTTACAGTTTAAAAAAGTAAAATTCTACCCATCAAAATTCACTAAAATTGATGGGTGGCTGATGGGTAAAATGAAAAGGAAGGAATTAAAATGATAAGGAAAAATAGTTGTGGTAATATCACTGATGAAGAGTTTTTAAACATAATAATTCCATTTGATAAAAAAATGGATAAATACTTAATAAAATATATGTATGAATATGTTGCACATTACTTAGCTATAGGATATGAAATGAGTGCATTGTGGGAATGTACATTAGAGCAACAAGTCAATTCAGCATTAACTAGATTTACTGATTCATTACTTGATGGAATATTTAATTATGATAAATTAGATAAAATATTAAAAGATAAATATAAGTTAAAGATAGTTGATAGAAAAACATCACAAATGATTAAATTATAGAATAATAAAACTAGATGAACTCAATCATCTAGTTTTCATATATAAGATTATTTATCTTCTTCTTCGGTTTCATTCATCATTCTATTATAATGATTTTTAAAGCCCAATTTTATAAATATTTGTTTGAAAATTTTCAAGGCATTTTCATTAGCTGTTGCATCACGTGATATATATAAGTCGTCCATAATACTATGAGAACCGTCATTAATATAACTTAATAAGGATTTAACAATAGGTTTATCAATATCATCAAACATATTTATTAATTCTGTATTACGATTATTTGGTCCACCATAATCAATCATTTTTAAGAACTGTTCTAAAACTCTTCTCATAGTATTTTGAATTGAATCATCATCAAATTCTTTTTCTCTCAATTTATTCCACAATAATTCATATGATGTTTTGATTGTATTTGTGCAACCAAATGATTTTATTTGTGATTCTCCATTAACTTTAGAAACAACTGCAAATTCAACATTTTCCCTATTTAATCTCTTTCTTGCATCATCATATCCATATGCAACTTCCTTAAAAAAATATAAATTATGAGAAAAAATAAATATTTGTTTTATATGTCTTCTGTCATTCAAACATAATTCTATCAATTCTCGTACAAGAGTACTAATAATAAATAAAGTATTGCTATCCATACTGGTTACAGGATCATCGATTACTAAAATATGATTTTCTTCTAATCCACTTCTCGTTCTACTGCCAAAAATAAGATTATAAAAATATAAAAATGAAATAAAACTGAATTCCCCTTCACTTAATGTTGAAGATGCGTTAGAACCATCAGGGCGAATAATTGAATATGTTAAATGATCTTCATTTCCTTTTAATTTAAAATTAGTAAAATTGAATTTTTCTAAAGTTGTATTAATTTGCGTAATTGTCTTTGTGATACTTGTAATAGAATCCTCTAATTTTTTGATTTCAACATCAATTTCTTGAATACTAGTATTAATCTTTTCATTATCTTCAATAACCTTTTTTAACTCTATATTGTTTTTTTCCGTTTCTTTAAAGTATTCTTTCAATTCAAGTTCACAACTATTTCTTAAAAATTTCCATGCATTATCTGATAATTTTTGTCTACTTGTAGATATTTCTTTAATTTTATTATTATTTTCAGTTATTAATTTATTTACATCGGTTATCTTTTTTTCAATTCTATCAAAAATTTCATCATTTTCAGGAAAACTACATTTATATTTTAAATCATTTTCTTTTTTTGATAATTCTTCTAATGCTTTATCAAAATATAAATTAATATTTGCAATCAATTCAGAATCATCTATTAATAAAGCATTTTCTAATATAAAATTCTTAAATTCATCTATTTTATATATTAAAGAATTTCTTTTAAGAAAAAACTCATCTTTTTCTTTTTTATATTTTCCATCATAAAGTCCATATATTTTATTAATAAATTCTTTTGTAATGTCTTGTTGGCAAAATGGGCATTTATTATCTGAATGATCTAAATATGATAGACCTTCTTCAACCCAATTACCATTATTTAAATCATCAATCAATTTTGACAACTTAATATCTTTATTTTCAATAATTTCAGTTTGAAATATTTCACTATTTTTAATAGGAACAATTGAAGTAAAATCTACAGATTGTAATAATTTCTTTTCTATAGGTTCTTCCTTATATAATAAATTATATTCTTTGACAATCTTGTCATTATCTAAAACATCATCAGTATATTCCACACTAATACATTTAGAAAAAAATTGGTCTTTTTTCCCTAAATATCCTTTGTACAATTCAGGAGTATTGTCGCAATATTTCTTTTTTAAAGTATCCCATAATTTATTAGTAGCTTTATTTTTAATATCAATAATACTATTGTTCATATTGTCAATTTTTGTTTTATTCTGTATAAGTTTTATTTTTAATTCATCTTTTTCTTTCTTTAATTTTTCAATAAGTTTATATTTTTCTTCTGATTCTTCACCAAAAGTATATATACCTCTTAGTCCTGTTTCTGGATTAAAATTAATTTTCACAAAATCTTGATTATAAATTAATTTATTACATTCACCAGTTTCGTCAAAATTAATTTTAGATTTACTAAATTTTAACTCATTTGGATTCTCTATAAATCTAGAAATTGTCGTTTTTCCAGTTCCGTTATTTCCATATATAAAATTAATTTTTTTTGATGTTAATTTTTCGTCCTTATAAGTAGCTACATCTTTAAGTTTTATTTCTTGTATCATACAACCTCCCAAAAAGAATTAATTTAATATATTATACCACAAAAAAAGCTAGATTTATCTAGCCAATGACACTTATGACACTTGTGACACTTAAATTTAGTACTCCCCTATAATCAAGTGACGCAAGTGACGCATTTATTCTTCTACTTCACTTAATTCAATATAATCCTCTTCATTTCCAATTCTTTTTAAATATTCTTTACCACCATCAATAGCAATTTTTCCACAAGAACATCTTTTAAAATCATTTATTGTTTTAGATTCTATTATTTCACCACAATTTATACATTTTACTTTATTTGAAATAATTATAGGTTTCTTACCCAAAAACTCATCTAAAGTATCAGTAGCTACCAAATAATTAAATAAATCATCTTTCATAGCACCACTCCTCACATTTATTTTATCATTTTTCTTCTTTTTTTAAAAACTTAGAATAAAAAATATTTGCATATAAATTATCAGAACAATAAATTAGAAAATTAATATCTTTATTTACCATTTTTTTTAAGGCTTCTTCCTTTTCTTTACTTGTCTTATACTTTTTTTGAAATCTATTTATTATTATCCATCGTTCTTTATCCATTTCTTTTTGAAAAGGTATTAATATTATACAATCCTCCTTCCTAATCTTATAAAGGAGTAAAAAAAAACTTAGAGTAACTCTAAGTATTAATAAAAGTTACCTTATAGATCTAGCTTTACCACCTAACTCAATAGGTTGGTGAGATTTCATAAGGCTAGTCCCTCAATCTCTCTTTATAAGATGTATAAACATTATATCACACTAATTTATATATATACACAAATAGACACATTAAAGAAATTCTTTAAATATTTCTTTAATATAACTATTATTAATCCAAAAGCATTGTTTAGTATATTCAGTTGCTTTTGTTAATTTATCAGCTACTGGTAATTTAAATGTATCTTTTGAATCTCTTCCATGAGGTCTTACATGGCAAACTTCGTTTTCACTCATTCCTACGAAGTTAGTTTTTCTCTTACCATCTTTAATATATCTAACAATATTTCCACTTTTAATTGTGTTATATGTTTTCTTCCACATTTCCATAACTGATGTTTCTATATCCATTTCTGGCATATTCCATAACTTAATACCTTTAAATATATAATCATCTTTTTCTTTTTTAAACACAAAAAACATATATTTAGTTGTTTCCAATTCTTCTCTTAAATCACATGATTCCCAATCTTGTTCTACTATATCAGTAAATTTAAATGCTGGAAAAGAAAGTGATTCTTTAATTCTACCATTTTCTTCAATTCTAATAGTTCTTGGAACAATATTAGCTTTTTGAAATTCTTCTGTTTCAGCTAATTTACTTTTTACATTAAACATTCTACTAACAATCATATTATTAATATTCTTAGCAGATGAATCTATATCAAATTCTTTCATCAATTCATTTTGAGATTTACCTTTATATTTATTAATTACGTTATCAATAAATTCATTAAATGTATTGGTTGTACCCTTAAGGATTTTTTCTACATCAGAATAATCACCAATATACTTTCTAACTAACTGAGTCATATAAGAATTTTTAAAACAAAACGCTCTTTGCATAGCTGGTATATCACTAAATGGTTGTTCACGAACCGAACTAGCATTTGCACCCTTAGAACAAGCTCCTAAATACATTGTATCTGCTTCTGATATTTCATGAGCTTTTCCTTCTTTTATTTTATTAATTATGTATTCCCAATCCTCTTTTATCTGATTTAAATCTTCATTTTCTGTTAATTCTAATAGCTTTTCATGTGTTATTTTTAAATCTTTCGTATCTTTATTTGGTTCCCATAAATACCATAATAATTGAATAGCTTTATTTTTAAACCAAAAATGACTATTCTCAAAATCATTCTTGTATTCATCCATATAATTTATAATATTTAAAACTAATCTTTCCTTTGCAGATAATTTTCCACCTTTTATTTTTTTATAAGGAGTTACTTTTAATTCTATACCAGCTGGCATAAAATCAGGTTCTGATTCGCTATTATTCTCCATACCAAATAAGAATTGCTCTACAAGTTGTCCTAAACTTCCTTTATTAGAAATATTATTCTCACCAATTGTAATTACTTCTTCATTCATAATATCATTTATTGATTTACCAATTGCTGATTTAGATATTAATTGTATTTCCTGTCTATTGTATAATCTACCTTTTTTCATAAAATTCTCCTTTCGATCTTGTTTTAATCAAAAAATTAGTTTAAAATATAATTATAAGATTAATCTTTTTTATTTATTATTATATAATAATATAAGTCAAAAGTTGATCTTTCCAATCAAATATATTATAATATATTTAGAGGATTTAGACAATGTCAGGAGGTAGAAAATCATGGAGAAAACTGTAGTAGAATTATTTGCTGGTGTTGGTGGATTTAGGTGTGGTTTAAATAAAGTTGAATTAAAAAATAATAAAGTTAAAGAAAATGGAGATTGGAAATTTGTGTGGGCTAATCAATGGGAACCATCTACTAAAACACAAGAAGCTTTTGATTGTTATGTTAAAAGATTTGGTGACAAAGATGCAAGTAACGTTGATATATTCCAAGTTAAGAAAAAAGAAATTCCAAATCATACACTTTTAGTTGGTGGATTTCCATGTCAAGATTACTCTGTTGCTCAAACACTTTCAAATAGTAAAGGTATTGAGGGCAAAAAAGGAGTTCTTTGGTGGGCTATCAATGATATATTAAAAGCTAAAAAACCACCATTTGTATTATTAGAAAACGTTGATAGATTATTATTATCTCCTGCTAAACAAAGAGGTAGAGATTTCGGTATTATATTAAGAAGTTTCATGGATAATGGATATGCTGTCCAATGGAGAGTAATTAATGCTGGAGAATACGGTTTACCGCAAAAAAGAAGAAGAGTATTTATCTTTGCTTATCATAAATCTACAGAGTATTATAAATCACTTTCAAAGAGTAATCCTAAAGATATAATTTTTAAAGATGGAATGTTTGTTAAACAATTTCCTATTAAAGATACTGAGTTAGAATTTAACACAGCTAATTTATCAAAAGATTCTTTTAAAGATTTAGTTGAAGTAAGCGATAAATTTAAATCACAATTTTATAATTCAGGTGTTATGATGAACGGTAAAGTATATACTTCAAAAGTTGCCTCTGATTGTGATGAAATATATCCTTTAAAAAATATCATCTTACACGATGAAGTTGATAAAAAATTCTTCCTTAGTGATGAAGCTTATAAAAAGTTTGAATACTTAAAAGGTGGTAAAAGAATCCCAAGAGTTAAACCTAACGGAGAAGAATATTTCTATACTGAAGGTGCTATGCCATGTCCTGATAATTTAGAAGCTCCAGCTAGAACTATGCTAACTAGCGAAGGTGGAGTTAGTAGAACTACTCATATAGTAGAAGACTATAAAACTAAAAAAATTAGACTATTAACACCAGTTGAATGTGAAAGAATTAATTGCTTCCCAGATAATTGGACTAATACAGGTATGAGTGATAAAAAAAGAAATTTCATGATGGGAAATGCATTGGTAGTTGGAATAATTGAAAGAATTGGAATAGAATTAGAAAAAATCATAGAACAAGAAAAAGATACAAATTGATGTATCTTTTTTATTTTGAAAGAATGCTTGTATTACCATTCTTTACTTCTAATATTATCTTTTCTATTTTATTATATACAAATTTGAATATATCTTCATCTGACATTACACTTAGTAATCTAACACTACCATATAAAGAAATATCTTTTCTTATTTTTTCATAGATATTAAGTCCTAAACTACCTGATTCACATTTTTTATAGACTTCTTCATATTCAGGGTTTTTAGAATATTTATCATATATAGCTTTTTCTGCTCTAACAGCATTATAAATTATATTTTTAGGTTTATTAGAATCAAATGTTAAATTCCTTATTCTTTCTATTTTTTCCAAAGCGAATTTTGTATATTCATATTTGTCATTTGAATCATCTTTCACTGTGCATTCAACCCAAAAATAACTTCTAGAATGAACATTAAACCATATACTTCTCGGAATTCCTCTTGTAAAAATCCATTGTCCTTCTATCCTATCTCCCATGCTTTGAATTGATGCTCTATAACATTTCTTAAATGTAATCCATAGCCAAAATCTTTCTTCTGTCAAAAGCCTTCTTGGTAAATCTTTTAGGCTTTCATATAATGTAATTGCATTATCTATCATTACTTTATTGTAATTGTCATTAGCATCTAGTTTCAAATCAAAATCTTCTACTTTATATTTTAACGGAATAAATGGTTGATCGTTTAATGATTCATTTAACCAACTTGAATCATATATATTATCGTTAACTTTTTTCTTAACAAAGTCAGGATTTGTATGTAAATAACTTACTGTATTATCAGTTGTATATTCTATATTTATTTTACTCATTATTCACTTTCCTCCTCATCTTCATTAGCTGATTTAACGGCTTTTTGATAATTAGTTAATATTGTTGATATTGCTGTAACATTGCAATTTCCCAATGCTTGTTGGGAGAATTCAAAGCAATTCATTTGCTCAAATAAACTATCATCTAAATCAACGCCATTTATTCTTTTATATGTTTTAACTATTGTTTTAAACCATGAATATTGCTCTACTATTTCTTCAATAGCTTTTCCCTCTTTTTGAAGCTCATTCAAACAAGTGGTTAATGCTGGACATCCAAGTAAAGATAAAAACAAAGCTGAATAATCTTCTAAATCTTTCATATTATAATAATCTTCACACTCTTTTTTGGGTATAGCTATAACAATATTTTTTTCTTCAGGATAAACTTTTATTAATCTATCTACATCTTCCTCAATTTCAGCAACACTAAATATTGATGAAACTTTTTTATCACTATAATCATCATATTCTACTGGCAATTTATATCCATCATCAATAGCAAATAAACAATATTTATCTATATCAAAGCTATAATCTTTGTAATATTCATTACATTCATCACTTTTATATTCGACAAGTTCTTCATTTGCAAATACATATGCTGAAATAGTAACTTTATCTTTCAAATCACTTAGTTTCAAAACAATATCTCTTGGTTCTGTTCCAATTTCTGTTGTATATCTAAAATATGTTTTAGTGCATGAAACAAACACAACTGCCTTAACTTTATTCTCTTTTAATAAATTAATTAAACTTTTACTGTCTGTTTCTATTTTGGCATTTTTTAATATTAGTTGAGTTTCATTTGTTTCTTTTTCAAAAGAAAATGAATATGATATACCATTATATGAACTCAATGAGGCATCTTTTGTAATAATTGGATATGGATAATTCTTATTCGCTAACTTTGGCATAGACCTTCACCTCACATGCATATATATCATTCAAATCAGTTTCAAGTTCGAGTTTTATTACTTCATCTTTTTTCATAGTGAATCCAACGATTTTATTGTCTTCTATATTACATTGCCCATTATTAATTCTAGCAGCCTTAATTGTAGGAATATACTTTTGATCATTATCATCTAAATAATAGAATTCCAATTCGGCAGAAGAGATGTTATCTGGTGCTTTAAATGTAATTAAATATTTTCCATTTTTCTTGTCAAGCATTAATACTTTTGGCTTTAAATTGCTTAAACGAACTTTTCTCATAACTACATCATCTCCTTCTGGATTAAATCCAGTTTCATTTTCTCCTTCATGAACATCACCAGAACCACTGGAATTATTACCATCAGGAATAATTGATTCATCGCCTTCTTCACTATGACTTCCAATATCTGGAGTAATTGAATTTGCATTTTCATCTTCAACTGTTCCAAACTTATTATTATCTTTAATTCTCTCAACTTCACCAACATTTGGAATATCAGGAATAGGTTCTTGTTGAATAGATGCGTTATCATCACCAGTGCTTAAGTCAGGAAGAAAATCTCCTGCAAATTCTAAATCAATTCTTTCTGATTTTCCTGACAATAGAGCTTCTAACACAAACTTATCCAATTCATCTTTTATATCACTTAAAATTCTTCTCATTTCTTTTTCCATTAACGGATCGCCAGTTATTGTTTCTATTCTTTTTGGTTCCCAATTTGTATGTTCTGCATTTTCAATATTTTTTAGCATTTGATTAAGTTCATTTTCTTTAATAATACACATGGCACTAGCAGCTACTGGATATCCTATTGTTAAATCTTTAATTTTCATGTATGGATGTCTTATCATTATACATTTATTAGTAGCTTTTTCACGTTCTTCTCTATGATATTCTTTAAGTTTAAACTCTATTGTTCCTCTACCATGAATATCAACTTCTTTTGAATGAACAAATTTATCATGTAGTAATTCATATTGACTTTCTATATTTCTTTTATCTACTTTATAGAACTTTGTTTCATAAACAAAAGATTGTAAAGTTTCTTTATTAATAATTCCTTTATCTTCAACTTTAACTTCTAAATCTCCACTATCAATTGCAACCATAAAACTATCTAATACTTTTGCAATAATTTGTGTTTCCCAATTTGAAGGTTTTTTGAAACCTAAAACATAAACATCAGTTCCAACATCATCTTTTTCCCTCTTAAAATCTTTATCAAGATTTAGATCTTCTAAAATTGGTGAAATTCTTTCGCCTATGCTGAAATATCCTTTTCCAGTTGTCATTAATCCTGAATCATCATCTATTTCTCTAGCACCAAGTTTTACTACTCCCATATATCCTTTTTCTTTATTTTGATTTAGAGTTGAGTAAAAAACTGTATGAATGCTACTAGATAAAAAGGTAGAGAATTTTCCCATTCCTTTAGAACCACCGCTATTAGCACCTTTTTTACTTGAGAATCCATTACCTTTTACTAGAAAATTAAAAGGTGTCATATTTTTATTACTTGCCACTCCATCTAATCCTGAAGTATTAAAATCACTTATTCTTAAACATAAAATATTTTCTTTTTCTAATTCATCTAACATTTTTTTAAACATTCTATGATACATAGTAGTTTCAGGATAAAAATTAATACAAGCAGATATTTCATCTTTCAATTCTTTTATTCCTGGAATATCAATAGTTCTCATAGTGAAAGTCTTAAATTCTATTACAGCTGGCTTTTCACCTGCTCTTGCATCCAATGAGTTTTGTGTTAATTCTCTTGCTAAAGAATCAATTGGAACTTTTTGAAAGCTTTCAGTATCGGTAGATTCTACACTATTCATATCAGCATTTCCATTTGTAATAAATTGCCAAACAGGATCACTCTTTTTATTGTTAAAAATTTTATCAAACATATTAATTACCTCCTATAATTCTATTCTCCTTTTGTTTTTTGATTTTTTAAACTCGGCTTTTTGCTTATCAAGTTCTTTCTGTATACTATCAAAAATCTTATCTATTTGTTCATCAGTATACTCATAAAATGAAGTGTTTGATAAATTATGTAATTTAGATATTAAATCAATAATCTTGCTAACTCTGTTTTCTGCAATTCTTTTAAAATTTTCTTTTTTAACATCCATAAACATTTCCTCCATTCGCTTAAAATATACCAAAAAGAACAATATTTGTCAAATATTTTCATAATATTTTATGTTTATTTCCTTTTTTGTATAAAAAAAGAGTGTTTTTTCACTCCTCTATTCTGTAATTAATGTAAGCTATTTCTTTTGATGAGAATAGTTTTTTTGGATTAATAACTCTAATAATATTTCTTACATCTATTTTGTAAAATGGATTATGATTATATATCTTATCTGCGATTTTAGATTCAGACATTGAAATCATTATATTATCAATTTTCATTTCATTGATTATATCAAAGAATTTTTCGTGATTAAACGAATCTTTTGTATAAAGCATTTGCTTTTGATAAACTAGCAAATCATCTGGTAAGTATGGCGGATCACAATACACAAAAGAATCCTCTAAAATACCTTTTTTGTTCAATTTATTTAGAAATTCTTCAAATGGCAAATTATAAAACTTAACCCTCTTTATTAACCTAGATATTGTATATAAATAATTATCATCTATTATTATTTTTTCTTTTCTTCCAAACGGCACATTAAAATAGCCTTTGCTATTTTCTCTATAAACGCCATTAAATCCCGTTTTCATCAAAAAATAAAAATATATTGACTTCTCATTTGAGTCTTCAGAACGATTAAATCTATTTCTGATTTCATAGAATAAATCAGATTTTTCATTTATAGATAAACTGTTATACTTTTCACTCAAAGGTTTTATAGTATTTATAAGATAGTCAGGATTTTTTTGTAAAAGAATATAAAAATTAATAATGTTTGAATTAATATCATTTACATAAAAGTTTTCATATTCTAATTCCTCATTATTATTAATAACATTTAATAATACGACGCCTGATCCTAGAAAACATTCAACATAGTTTTTCTTCTTTCTTTTAAAGGGTTTTTCAAGCATTTCATTTAGGAGTTTTTTCTTTGAACCAGCCCAACGTATTGGTGAACTAATTACTTCTTTTTTCATGTTAGCCTCCTATCTTCCTTAATAATTATAACATATTTATATAATACTTAGGAACCTTATTTTAATAGATTATTATACTTGTAATATAGTTATTAATAAGTGATTAATAGAACAATATTTGGAGGTGAATATGATTAGACCTGAGACTGGAGAAGATATAACGGATGAGGAATATATTAAAGTATTAAAACCATTTGTTGACAACTATGATGAATATCTAGAATGTTATATACTTCCTGAGGTTATTTCTTATTATATAGCTAATGCTTATTATCGACATGCTATGTATGAGACAACGTGGATGCAAGAATTCAATTCAGCAAGAGATATTTTAAACATCACAGAAATAAATGAAGTAAATGTATCTACAGAAGTTGGAAAACTTTTAAGGATTAAATATGCATTAGAAGTAATAAGTGAAGATCCTTTAACTTTTAAAAAAATTGAGTATTAATTACTCTTTTTTAATGTCATTTTCCAAAAAACTCACGGAAAATATTTTTTTGTGTAAATATAGGTGGGCTGTGGGTGTAGAAATTTACTCAAATAAAAAGAGAGTACCCTAGGGGGGACTCCTCAATAAATGTCTACATTATTAGTGTGAATAATAATTCAATAAACTATCGAAATCAGTATTATCTTCTTCTTGTTGTAGTTCTATATCTAAACTCTTTCCTCTTTCTTCTTTTTTCTTATCTCTTATTTCTTTTTCTTCTTCTATTTCTTTATCTATATCTGGTGGACAATCAAGTGGAATTTTGTCCTTTTTCTTTTTTCTTTGCTCTTGTTTCTTTTTAGCACCTACTGTTTGATTGGTGTAATTAAGTGCTTCTTCTATATATAACATATCATCTTTTAGTTCCACTAATCCTACTTCTTTAAGTCTTTTTAATCTTCTTTTGAAGTCACTTAATGATGTATTAGTCTTTCTACAAAGTTCTTCTGTTGTATATGGAATCATTTCACCTGATATGATCTTACATAGATATCCATTCTTATTCGTTGCAATTCTAACAAGAAAGAAACGATATAATGGGAGTTTATAAAGCTAAAGAAGGCAAAACTAAAGATGGCAGAGTCTGGTTCTTTAAATTAAGATATCAAGACTTAGATGGAAGAAATAAACAATACAAGTCTGGTAAATATGCTACTAAGAAAGAAGCTGAAGAAGCAGAACTTGCATTTAGAATGAAATTATACAATCATGAGAACCAAGATAAAATTACACTTGATGAAATGATTGATCTATTTGTAGATAATAGGACTTCTACTATTGAAGTTAAACCTACTACTCTATATAACTATGGAAATAAAAAGAACTACCTGAAGAGCTTACTAAATGTTAAGTTAAAAAATTTCAACATTAATCATTATGATAATTGGAAGAAAGAGATTAATGCTAGTAATTTATCAACAAGATATAAAAATGAAATCTTAAAGTTCTTAAAGTCTGTTCTTAACTATGCTATGACATGGTATGATTTTAATCTTACTAAAGTATATTCTAAGATGACTAAATTTTCATCATCTTCAGATATTCAAAAAGAAATGTTATATTTCACATATGATGAATTTAAACAGTTCTTATCTGTTGAGAATAATCTTAAACATAGAGTTATGTTTGAAATACTTTACTACTGTGGATTAAGAAAAGGAGAACTCAGAGGATTAACCTGGTCTAATATAGATTTAGTCAAAAAAACTTTATCAGTTAACAAACAAATTACAGATCGTGGTGGTGGTGTTAAATCATTCGAATTCTCCACTCCAAAGACTCGTAGTAGTATAAGAACCCTGCCTATCAATAAAAAGCTCTTAGAAGACCTTAAAAGGCTTAAAGAAGAGGATTCAAAGATACATGGTTTCAATGATAACTATTTTGTTTGCGGAGATGCTTTCCCTGTTGCTAGTAATACTATTAGGGATATCAAAAACAGAAATTGCTCTCTTGCAGGAGTCAAACAAATAAGAATTCACGACTTCAGACATTCATGTGCATCTCTACTTGTTAATAATGGTGCCAACATCGCCGTTGTAGCCAAGTATTTAGGGCATACGAAGATAGAAGAGACTTTAAATACGTACACTCATTTATTCAATTCTGCTCTATCTGAAGTTGTTAATTTAATAGATAAATTAGATTAAAAAACACATAAAAAAAGGCTCATTTTATAAAAATGGTACCTAAATGGTACCTAGCTCTCTTTTGAGAGTACTATCACAATTGAAAAAGCCCCATAAATACGGGCAAAAAAATGAGAAGGATTATGCATCCGCTCTCTTCAGGGGGCTATTATATAAAAAAAGAGGATTGTTGTGTGTACCTCCTAGTATCTAAACCTAAAGTCGGTAAATCATTATTCGCACTACAGTTTGCCAACTCAATTGCCAACAAAACGAATATATTATGTGAAGGTTGGATAACACTTTTGTTGACGAGAACTTTATCTCTAAAAAGCATACGTTATCCAATCACTTCAATCATAATAAAAAGAAGTGTAATATTTAATTACATTTCTGCAATTAATTATTACACTTTTATAGTACCAAAAAGCATTTTTAGGTCATGAGATTCTATAACCTTCACCTGTCTTATAGAATACTACAGAACTATCAGATAGCCAATTAAAACATAGTTTTAGTTTTGTTTTTTACGATATATTATATTTCATCATTTCTATATTTTATTATGTTATTACCATCTTCTATTATTAAATCATAATAGCCATCCATTTCAGCATCCTGAGGACGCATTTTTATTTTAATGCCATTATTTAATATAAATTTTATGGACTTAAAATAATCACCACCAGCCGGAATAGTAATCATTGATGAACTTCTACCATTACTTATCCATTTTTCGTATGAATCATTGAATCCATCTATTTGAATATCCCTTATCTTATCATAGTTTCCATGTATTTCAATAATTTCTTTCATTCCAAAACTATCTTCAATTCTATTTCGATTATCATCAAAATCCCATCCGTGAATTCTATGATAATTATTTAAATAATCAATATCTCTATTTGAAACATTTTCAATGGCTTGTTTTATTTCTTCGAGCGTTATTTTTTTATAATCAAGGTAGATGCTTGAATAATTAGTAAACTCTATTATTAAGCAATAATCATTATCAAATAAAATATATAGTGGTTCTTCTAATGTGTTATATTCTATTTTATTATTATTTTTTCTAGGAATAGCATCATCGAAGGAAAAAATTCTTTTAATACTACTATCTCCTATTTTTTCCTTTATAATCTCAAATACAAATTTTAATTCAGTTTTAGTTTGAATATTTTCCCATTTACACACGGGAAACACCTCTTATTAACTATATTATACCATGCTTTTTTAACAAAACTCATTTCCGAGTTGCACCTATGAATTGTTTTCATTCTCCTATATGCTCATAAGCCCTTATAAACATTGGCTTAAACCAATTCCATTTTTTTCGTTGAATCTAGTAGTTGTCAAAAATACATTACACTACAAAATAAATTATATTTGCATAAAAAAAGTGCCATCCATAAAGGATGGCCAGGGGGTTTTGGTTGATATACTAACATTGTTAAAATCGTTAGATATATCGGCATGATAGGGAGTCTATCATGCTACATATAATGATATACAAATTTTAAAAATCTGTCAATATGTTTAATAACTATTTTATCCTTATTGACGTTAAGCTTCTAAACTTGATTCTATCTCTTTTAATTTTTCTTCACTTATTTTATTTGGATTATATCCAAGCTTAGTATGAACATCGAAGTAACCACCATCTTGATCAAACGAAAATGAACCTATTCCATCTATTTTAGATAAATTTTCTGCATTACCTTTCATACAAAATTCACAGCATCCATCATCAATAACTATTTCTTTTATTACTTCATTATCTTCAAACTTGTTAAAAGATACAATTAATGGAATATTTAACCTATCAATATATAACAATATTTCCTTTTCTATTCTTTCAATAAACATTTTTCTTTCATCATAAGTAACTGTAATAAAGAAGTTATATCCTCTTTAGTCTTTTTTTACATCTGCTATTCCATCAATTGATAGTAAATATTCCTCTAATTGATACTTATAACTTTCTATTCCAATTCTATCTTTTTCATAAATTCACCTAATCATTATTGTTCATTAAACTATTTAAAATGATATTATAGTATTTGTAATTTCTAAAACTATTTTCAATATTATCCAAAATAAAGGCATCAACGTCTTTTTTACATTGAACAAGAATTTTATAATCTTTTTTAATATCAGCTATTTTGAATATCATATCTCCACTTTGTCTAATACCAAATAAATCTCCACTTCCACGCATTTTAAAATCCATTTCAGATACATAAAAGCCATCATTGCTTTCTTCTAATACATGAAGTCTTTCCTTTTCTTGATCACTTATTAAAATACACTTTGATTCCAAACTGTTTCTTCCAACTCTTCCTCTTAATTGGTGTAAAGTTGCAAGTCCAAAACGTTCAGCATTAAATATAACCATTAGTGTTGCATTTTTAACATCTACTCCTACTTCAATTACCGTTGTAGAAATTATTAAATCTAAGTTTCCTTCTTTAAAATTGTTAATAACTTTATCTTTATCAACATTTTTCATCTTACCATGTAATATATCAATTCTTATGTTTTTTAAATTTTTACTTAATAAATCATATATTGTATTTACATCATTAAGATCTGATTCACTTTCTTCAATTAAAGGAGCAACAACGTACACTTGATGTCCATTTTTTACCTCTTCTTCTATTGAAGATATGACTTTATCTAACTCACTAAATTTCAAAACCGTAGTTTTTATTTCTTTTCTTCCTGCTGGTTTTTCTTTAATTATAGATATATCCATATCTCCGTATATAGTTAAAGCATAAGTTCTTGGTATTGGCGTTGCAGAAAGATAAAGCACATCAACAAACTCACCTTTATTTTGTAAACTTTTTCTCTGATTAACACCAAAACGGTGTTGTTCATCAGTTACAACTAATCCAATATTTTCAAACTCTACATCGTCTTCTAACATAGCATGAGTTCCAATAAGGACATCTATTTCTCCATTCTTAAGTTTTTCTTTTAATACTTCCTTTTGTTTCTTTGTTTTACTTCCAACAAGCAATTCAGTTCTTACATTTGGAAAAAGGTTTTTAAAGTTATCATAATGTTGAACTGCTAATACTTCTGTTGGAGCTAAAATGGCACTTTGATATCCACATTCTAGATTTAAAAGAACTGCTATAAAAGCAACTATGGTTTTACCACAACCTACATCACCCATAACAAGTCTATTCATTCTTTTAAAACTATTAAAGTCCTTTACGATTTCATTTAAAGCTTCTTCTTGGTCTTTTGTTAAACTAAAAGGAATCATTTTTTTTACATTAGCAAGCATTTCATCATCAACGTGTTTTATCACATAATCATTAAATAATTGATCACGATATTTGATAATATTTATTTTAAATAAGAATTCAAATAATTCTTCGTATTTCAATTTTAAATTCGCTTTCTTTGTTTCTTCTAAACTTGTTGGAAAGTGTAGTTCCTTAATTGCATCTTTACTTGAAATAAAATTATATTCTTCGTTTATATATTCAGGTATTATTTCATTTATTTTTATATCACTTTGAAGAATTGATTTTATACTATTTTCAAGTGTTGATGTTTTTAATCCACTTATTAAATGATACACTGGTTCTACTTCAGTTTTATATATCGGTGTAAGTTTTATATCACTGGCAATAAATTGATTTTTATCTTTTTTATATTTACCTACTAAAGTAATAGGTTTTCCAACTATTAAAAATCTATTTATGAAAGCTCGATTAAAAATCACAACATTACATCTAATATTTGAAGTCAAAAATGTGAATCCAATTTTATTTAAGTTTCTTTTTATGTAGCTTAACTTTGGAACACTTTCAATAATACCAGTTACACATATTTGTTCATCTTCATGATCAAGTATATTAGTTGGACTATAAACGTTATAACGATAAGGATAATATCTTACTAATTCATCCACATTATATATGTTTAATTTGTTCAATAATTCTTTTGTTTTTGGACCAATTCCTTTCACATTTTCTAGTTCCATATTTCCTCCATAAAATTTTTTAAAAAAAGTCAAAAAAGTGTTGACAAAAATACCCAAATCGATTAGTATATGTAGTACCAATTCACTTACAGGCGAATTGGTGCTAGTATCACACTAGCCAACCCCTTTTTATTCTTTGAAGCAGTTCTCAGGGGGACTGCTTCGTTTTTTTTGTTTATAATTATTATACCAAAAAAAAGATAATATTTATAAATAATTAAATATTACCAATTCTTCATGCTCATATTTATATATGGGCTTTTTTATTTTAGCTGAAATATTTGTATCTCCAATCATTAAAATATAATCTTTATCCAAACTATTTATTACATTAGTATTATATTTATTTACAACTATTTCATCTTTTAATTTAAAACAATAATTTATAGAACTAGACCAATTCATAATTATTATATTATTATCTGTTACATGATTTTTTATTATATCTAAGTCATTTATTATTTTATAGTTAATTAATCCCATAGATTCAAATACATATTTAAAAGTGAAAAGATCACTGTTGGAAAGAAGAGTATCTAAAATAAAAGTATATTTTATCTTAAAGATATTTTTTTCTAATATTTTATTTAAATAGTCTATCAGTTTAAATACGTCATCAACAGTTCCATTTTTAATGTATTTAGAATCATATCTTTTCATTTTATCGGAGTATGTATATATGTATTTATCAGTTAGTTTTACATATATATTTTTTATATTAATTCATCTCTTCAATTTTAGTATTGAAGTATTTTTCTGGATTTACATACTCACCATTATATATTAATTCACATAATAACATATTTTGACTTACTGAAACGATTTTATTGTTTCCACTTTTACCTATTACTTCTCCAACTTGTACTGTATCTCCAACATTAACATTTACACTTGAAAGACTTGAATATTTACTAGTTAAATTATTTTTATGTTTGATTTCAACTGTTTTACCAAACATTTCATCTTCGTCAACTTTTATGACTTCACCTTCAAATACGGCAAGTACATCAAATGATTTTTCACTACCATATAGTACACCTGTATTTGGTAAATATGTTCTTTCATATTTTATTAGAGATTTGCTTTTAGTTTCTTCATCACTGTTTGCATCATAGAAATTGATGTGGATGTTTACACTTTCATCACTGAAAGGACGTTTAATTATATTTTCAATTTCTGAGTTCACTGGTAAATAGTAGTTAGCAATGTCCCTTAAAACATATGAATTATTATCTACATTCATTGATTTGATAATGCTTTTGGATACTCCTATTGTTATTCCTACTAAACCTGCAATAAGTAAAATAAATAAGCTAGTTACAACCCAAGATTTTAATCTTCTTCTCTTCATATTTTCCACCTTCCTAATAGAAAGTGTTCGCGAATATTTAAAAATTATACATAAATATTAGAAAATTCTTGAGTATTATAATAATAACTTAAAATATACTTATAATCTTTATTTTGTTTGGCAAGTTCATTAGCTCCGGTTTGACTCATACCAACTCCATGTCCATAACCATATGTTGTTATATTTATCTTATCTTCAGTAAAGTCAATCGTGAAATCCGTACTTCTTAAACCAAGTAACTTTCTGAATTCTATACCAGTATAAGTTTTAGCATCAACAGAAACTTGTTCAACATGATTAGTTTTATTTCTTTTTTGAATAGTTATTGTATTAAATGATCCTAATTTTTGAATTAACTCTTCTTTAGTAAATGTTGCTACTTTTTTATAACCACTTGTATCTTTATCCCATGGAGAGGAAACTGATGTAATGTCATTATTTTTAAATACAGTTATAGCATCTTCTGTATAGCCATTTGATGTTGAAAAGTAATATGTTTTAAACAACTCGTTATTTTTCTTTAAAATTTCTCCTTCAGTAGCTTTTACAGCTGATACAACTATTTCTTTATACTTATCAT
Source organism: uncultured Bacilli bacterium (assembly GCA_934089275.1). Taxonomy (GTDB): domain Bacteria; phylum Bacillota_I; class Bacilli_A; order RF39; family UBA660; genus CAG-582. Next base: position 48,830 of record CAKOJJ010000004.1, on the reverse strand, counting down.
AAGTATTTCCCCATTTTTCTTTCATTGCATTTTCATCGATATAGCATTGATCGGTTGCTTTTGCTAAGTTTGCTTCATTAAAATTTTCTTTATTTATTTTATAATAAGCAAATGTTCTTGCAGCTACTGCTTGAGCTTTTAAAGCTTCGATATTGAAAGATGCTGGCATTTCACAAGAAACTACACCAATGATATAGTTTTCTAATGTTTCATCTACTACTGGCGTTTTTTCTGTGTCTTTTACCTTTTCTTCTAGTTTTGGCATACTTTCAAAGAAATCATCTTTTTTAAATGAGGCGTTGTAATTATAAAAAAACAACCCTAGATATACTACTAAGATTGGTACTGACGAATAAGTTAAGATTTTCATAACATCCTCCTATATAATTGATATACTCATTAAATCATATAAAAAAGATGCTAAAATATAACTCAAACATAGAATAAAAATGATCGACAAAAATCTTGCTTCCCAAATATGGTTCTTTTTTATTATCGGATCAAAGTTAATTCCTGATACTGCAAAAGTGGATGCAAGAATACAAATAGCATAAATCATTAATTTAATCATGATCAATATCCTCAATCATTTTTATTCTTCTAACGTGTCTTTCTTCTCCGGCAAAATCCGTTTTTATAAATTCATCTATCATATCTAAAAGGTTTGCCATTGGTTCTTTATAACTCATTGCAATTATATTGGCATTGTTATGAAATTTTGCTAAATGAGCATCACTTACAGAACAAACTCTAGCACAGCGAATTCCATGTACTTTATTAGCGGCAATACTCATACCTATTCCTGTTCCACATAACAAAATACCTAAATCAACTTCTTTATCTTTAATAGCATTTGCTACTTTAAAAGCAAAAACGGGATAGTCATCAGTTGGATAATTTTCTTTACTATAATCAACAACATCTATTCCAAAACTTTTTAAGTGATCAATTATTACTTTTTTTTCATTTACTCCATTATGATCTGTTGCAATTCCTATTTTCATTATTTTTCCTCCATTGCTTTTTTAAATACTGGTAATAGTCCAATATTACCATCTCTGTGAACTGGTAATTGATATAAATCATGTCCTGGAAAATCATTTCCTTCTATTAAACATGGTTTATCCTCTCCTAAACAAACATCCCAAGCTATATATCCTACTTCGGGGACTTTTTCACAAGCATCTACACATAGTTTTTTTACCTTTTCCCACATTGGTATTTTTACTCCAACTATTTTCTTATTAGTGAATGGATGAACCGAATAAACATTTTTACTTTTATCGATTGCTTCGTAGTTTATTACACCAGTTTCTACATCAACTGCCGTAACCATTCCACCATGATTGAAGTTATCCACCACATTACCAGCATTTCCGATTCTAAGATATGCGGTAACTACTTTCTTATTTAATGTTACCACTCTTAAAGTGTTAACTGAAAGTGGATATAAATCGTTTAAAACTTTGTTTTGCTTAGCTACTTCTTCTACCAATATTTGATTATTTTTTATTAGATTATTATATAATTCTTCAGCACTGAACTTGGTAGTATCGATTTTTTCTACACCTTTACCACAAGATAGTCCAACTGGTTTTACAATAATAGTTGAGTGTTTTCTTATGAATTTCTTAAATTCACTTAGATTATCTCCTGTTAGTTTTAACCAATCACGATTTAAGTATTCATTAAATATTTCATTAAATACACATTTATCTTCAAATTTGTAGATCGATGATGGATCATTGTATTTTTTACAAATAGCATTGTTGATTCCTCTTGTAATAATCGTTTTTCTTTCTTTACCATTCATTTTATACATTTCAAATTGATAATAATCCACATAACCTGCTTGATACTTTAAACCGCACCAAACAACATCAAAAAAGATAAAAGGTTTAAATTTATGATTTTTTTCATGAACCATATCTATTGTTTTAAACATATTACCAAAATTCATTTTACCTATTCTTTTTACTAAATATGTTACTTTGCTCAAAATAATCACCTATTCATATTTTACCATACAATAAAAAATTAGACACATAAGTGTCTAATTCTTTACAATTAATCTTTATTAATATTATATTTTTTGTTAAATTGTTCAATTTTACCAGTTTTTTTACGTTTTCCTTGAGCTCCTGTATAGAATGGATGACATTCAGAACATACTTCAAGTAATTGTTCTTCTTTGTTACTCATTGCTTCAAATGTAGCTCCACATGCACATTTAAAAGTACATTTAACTTGTTTTGGATGTAAATTTGCTTTCATTTAAATCCTCCTTCCGCCATAACTAAACATAGTTATAGAAATTCACTAGTTAATAGTATAACATAAATGAAATAATTTTCAACTATTTTTTATTCATCTATGAGTTTAATATTTACACCAACACTTTCGAGTTTTTCAACGATTCTTTCATATCCTCTTAAAAGATGTTCAATATTTTGAATTTCTGTTGTTCCAGTAGCAATAAGTCCGGCAACTAGCATGCTTGCTCCAGCACGTAAATCTGTAGCTTTTACTTTTCGACCTGTAAGAGGAGTTTTGCCTATAATTATGGCTTTTTTATCGAATGCTTGTATATTTGCTCCCATGGAATTTAAATGTGGAACATGTCTTAATCTATTTTCATAAATTGTTTCTTCAAATAATGACTCACCTTCACATTGAGTTAAGAAAGTTGACATTGGTTGGCCCAAATCTGTTGGAAATCCTGGGTAAACTGTTGTTTTGACGTCTACAGATTTTAGATGTTCCGTTTTAGAAATTTCAATTGTATTATTCTTTATTTTATATTTTACACCAGCTTGTTTTAATTTATGTAAAAGTGATGATATATGTTGCTCAATAATGTTCTCGATTTTTAAATTTTTACCAATTAACGCTCCAATTAAAATATATGTTCCTGCTTCTATTCTATCCGGAATTACCTCAACAAAACCATCGTGTAATTCTTCTACTCCTATTATTTCAATAGTAGATGTTCCTGCTCCAAGAACTTTAGCTCCCATAGAATTCAAAAATGAAGCGACGTTTGCAATTTCTGGTTCTTTAGCTGCATTATAAATAACAGTCTTCCCTTTAGCAAGAACCGCTGCTAACATAATGTTAATTGTTGCTCCAACTGATGGAAAATCAAAATAAAATTCATTACCTTTTAGATCTTTTGTTTTCATTTTATAATGTGCATCAACATTTTTAACATTTATTCCCATTTTTTTAAATGATTCTATGTGATAATTTATTGGTCTTGATCCTATCACACATCCTCCTGGATAAGCGATTTCAGCTTCATGAAATTTACCTATTAAAGATCCCATGAAGTAATAAGAAGCGCGTAATTTACTGGCATATTCCTCTGTAATCTTTTTGTTTTTAACGTAGCGGTTATCAATTGTAATAGTTTCATTTTCAAATGTAATAATTGAACCTAATTCTTTCATCATATCGATTAGTATTTTAACATCAGATATGTCTGGAACATTGGTTATGACACATCTTCCACTGGTCAAAATACTTGCAGGTATAAGGGCAACAACGGAGTTTTTGGCTCCACTTATTTTTATTGTACCGCTTATGTCACGACCACCTTCAATAACTAATTTTTTCAATATTTTCACCTAATTTCATCTTAATATAATTATATTATTAATATATTTATTATTCAAGACGAATATGATGGATGAATTTGTCAATTATAAACGATTTTTGTACTTTTCCATTACTTCTTTTATTAAAGAAGTATATTCAATATCTTTATTATTTTCCTCATCAATTAAACAAAGTGGAGGATAAATAACACACCACCAATTCATTCCGCTAGATGAACCTAATTTAACAACAACAGAATCATAATATCCTGCATTATATTTTATTCCTTTATAATATTTTGTTGGAAAATAATTTTCTCCAATTGATAATTCATAACCATAATCTATTCTGTTATTCAATAAATATTCATCGATAATTGATGATATTTTAGTTTTATTAGCTGTTAAAGTTTGTTTAGCTTCAGTTGCTGAAGTACTATTTTTAATAAATTCAAATATTTTAGAATCTAAATAATTACTTAATTTATTTTTTTCAGTTATATCCTCTAAAGTGTTGCTATTGGCAATTACTCTAAAACGTATGGATGCATCTGGTATTATTAAATCATCTTTTGATTTATTATTTACAACTACAATCATCAATGCTGCTACTATAATTAATATTTTTTTCATTATTTCCACCTCTACTATCTATATGAGGCCAAATAAAAAAATTTATTCACTTATAATGAATAAATATCTATTTTTTTCGGATAAATCGTTTTCTACGGAAATAATTGCATCTGAGAAATATTTTTTGGCAAACATTTGAAGTTCTTCACCTTGTTTATATCCTATTTCAAAAGCAATTATAAAACGTGCATTTAAATACTCTTTAGCATTTTTTATTATTTCTTTATAATAATACATTCCATGATCTAAAGCATATAATGCTAAACTTGGTTCATTATCTTTAACAATGTCCATAATTTCTTCTTCAGGATCAATGTATGGTGGATTTGAAATAATAACATCATACTTTTTATCTAAAGGCTTTAACATATCACCTTCAATAAAATTAATATTAACATTATTTTTTTTAGCATTTTCTTTAGCCACCTTTAAAGCAGAGGAAGAAATATCAACGGCATCAACATTACAATCAATTTTTTTCTTTAGAGTAATTGCAATACATCCTGAACCGGTTCCTAAATCAACTATATCTACTTTCTTATTAAAATATTTTTGTATATAGTTAAGTGTTTTTTCAACCAATGTTTCTGTTTCAAATCGTGGAATTAATACATTTTCATTAACATCAAAAATATAACCATAGAAATCAACATTTCCAATAACATATTGTATTGGTTTTCCGCTTTTTATTTCTTCTATTTTGCTATTTAAAAGAGTTAAATCTTCTTTTGTTAACTCATAGTTATCATCTTTTTTATAAAAAAAAGCAGAAATAAGTGTATTTAACAAAGTTAAACTTATTTCTTTTTCTTTTAATTTTTTATATTCACTTATTTTCAAAGTTATCAGTCCCAACAAAATTAATTATTTTCTAGTTTTCTTCTTTGATCTTCAGTTATTAATGCATCAATAATTGCATCTAAATCTCCGTCCATTACACGATCAAGATTCATAACAGAAAAGCCTATTCTATGATCAGTTACACGATTTTGTGGATAATTATATGTTCTTATCTTTTCAGAACGATCTCCAGTTCCAATTTTATTTCTTCTATCTTGACCTTCAGCTTCTTCTTTTTCACGAAGTTTTAAATCATATAAACGAGTTTTCATAATTTGTATAGCTTTTTCTTTATTTCTGATTTGACTTCTCTCTGTTTGGCTGTAAACAATTATACCTGTTGGAATATGAGTAAGTCTAACGGCAGAGTCAGTAGTATTTACTCCTTGTCCACCACATCCGCTTGAACGAGTTATATCAATTCTAATTTCATTCATATCCAATTCATAATCAAATTCTTCAGCTTCTGGCATTACAGCAACTGTAGCTGTTGATGTTTGAATTCTTCCTTGTGATTCCGTTTCAGGTACTCTTTGAACTCGATGAGAACCACTTTCAAATTTTAATTTAGAATAAACATTTTCACCTTTAATCATAAATTCAATTTGTGAGTATCCTCCAGCTGTACCTTCAACTTCATTTGTTACTTCAATTTTCCAACCTTGTTTTTCTGCATACCTAGAATACATTCTGTATAAATCTCCGGCAAATATATTGGCTTCGTCTCCTCCAGCAGCTCCACGAATTTCCATAATAATATTTTTTCCATCATTTTCATCTTTAGGAATTAAAAGGATTTCTAGTTCATGAGTGATAGTTTTTAGATTTTCAGTTGCTTCATCTAGTTCCATTTCAGCTAAATCATGCATCTCTGGATCATTTATTAATACTTTAGCATCATCTATTCTTTTTTGTGTTTCTTTATATTCATCATATTTTTTTACGATTTCTTCAAGATCACTTTTCTCTTTAGATAATGTTTTCATTTTAGAGTAATCTCCTAATATTTCAGGCTTTAATAACTCTTCTTGAATTTCATTATATCTACTAACTATTATATTTAATCTATCTATCATATACCCACCTAAATTTTTCTACATTGCTTCTGTTTCTTCTACATCATCTATTATAACTAAATCCTTTAAATCGTCGTCTTCATCATCATCGTCAACTACTGTTTCATCATAGTTAACATCATCTTCGTCTAAACATTCTTCATCTTCTTCATCTGCGATTACTTCTTCTTCATCATCGTCAGATTCGATTACTACTTTCTTAGAATGATTATCTGAAAGATCCCAATAACCTTTCTCTAACATTATAAATCTTTTATCAGTAGTAAGAAGACCAAAGAAGTCTGCTATTTTACTTTCAAAATAAGATTCAGGAAGATGCATTAATTCAATAACTGATTTAAATAAGTCTTGAATTGTCATTTTACTTCCGTTTTCTTTTAATATCATATAAGCTACATCAGTGTGTGACATAGTTTCTAATTCTTCATCACTTAATTTAATTGTTTTCATATTTTCCTCCTTATATTCACTTGCATTATATGCATGAATAAAATAATTTGTCATTAATACTTAAAACAATAATAATTTTATCATATAATTATTGCTTGTCAATATAAATAATTAATATTCTATAATTATACGTTTATTAGTCATTTTATCCTCTTCTATATCATAACTAATTTTTATTATGTGTTCCTCTTTTTCAATTAAAACATTAAATATAGGAATATCAAAACTATAGTCGTTTTCTTTTAAAGTTATTACAATTAAAAGATTCAGAAAATCCATTGATAATATAGATTCATCACTTTTTTTTAAAATATCTTTATTTAAGTCATATTCATATACAGTTTTGTCTATTTTAAATTTAATTATATTATCTTTTATATAATAATTTGCTTCGCGATTAATGGCATCTACTCCATCACTTTGAAGAATAAATTTTAGTTTTTCCATAAAATCTTCCTTACTTGCCGATATTTTATCATATTTTTCTTATTTTGTCTCATTATAATAAAAGGTGATGAAATGAAACACATAAAAAACCTATTTAAAATATCTATTCTTCTTTTCATCAGTACTTTAGTTATAATTATCGGAATATATGTTTATTCGTATTTTATGCCAGCAATGTCCTTAAATTCGGCTAATTCATACTACTTATATGATAATAAAGATAATGTTGTTTATCAAGGTAGCAATAAAAGTGCCTGGGTATCTTTAAAAGAAATAGATCCTAAATTTTTAAAATACATTATTTCTATTGAAGATCAACATTTTTATCATCATTTAGGTTTTGATATACCAAGAATTTTAAAAACTTTATTTACCAATATAAAATCCGGAAAAATACTTGCTGGTGCTTCTTCTATAAGTCAGCAATATGTAAAGAACTTATATTTAACTTTTGATCAAACCTGGGAAAGAAAAATTGAAGAAGCGTTTTTAACAATAAAATTAGAAACTCATTATTCTAAAGATGAAATTTTAGAGGGATATTTAAATACAATTTATTTTGGAGAAGGAGTTTATGGAATAAAAAATGCAGCTAATTATTATTTTAATAAAGAACCTAGTGATTTAACAGATGAAGAAGCAATTATTTTAGCAGGTATTCCTAAAAGTCCAAATAACTATAATCCTATTTCAAATATGGAAGCTTGTATGAAAAGAGTTAACGTAGTAAAAAGTGTATTAAAAGAAAATGGCACGATTACAAACGAAGTGTATGATAATCTTAATTTTGATAATTTAAATTTATATGGTAAAAAGACTACAAATAATTTAAGTACTTTAATGTACTATCAAGATGCTGTTTTGGATGAGCTTTCTAAAATTACTTCTATTCCACAAAAATTAATTAATTCTGGAGGAATTAGAATATATACTAATTTAGATTTAGATACTCAAAAAGCAATGGATGAAGAAATAAAAGCTAAAACTCTTGATGATGATAATCAGGTTGCTGGAATTGTTGTTAATCCAAGAAATGGTAAGGTAGTTGCTTTAGCTGGTGGTAAAAATTACTCTAAAAGTCAATATAATAGAGTGTTAAAATCAAAAAGACATGTTGGTTCTACAATAAAGCCTTTCTTATATTATGCGGCTTTAAATAGTGGTATGACTGAAGCATCTACATTTAAGTCTGAAAAAACTTCATTTGTATTTCAAGAAAACAAGGTTTATAATCCTACGAACTATGGCAATAAATATGCTAATAAAGATATATCCATGGCTTTAGCTCTTGCCTACTCTGATAATATTTACGCTGTTAAAACACATTTGTTTTTAGGAGAGAATACTTTAGTTGATACTTTAAAAACCTGCGGATTAAAAGAAAACTTAGCTCCTAACCCTTCTCTTGCTTTAGGCGCTAGTGAAATCAATATGTTAGATTATGCAACTGCTTATACTACACTTGCAAGTAATGGCTACAAAAGAGAACTTTATTTTATAAATAAAATTGAAGATGTTAATGGTAATGTCTTGTATATTCATAAAAATAAAGAAGAAAAAGTTTTAAATGATGACGCTTTATATATTTTAAATGAAATGATGAGAAATACGTATAATTATAATTATGTCGATTATAATTCACCTACTGTTCTTTATTTAAATGGAAAATTAAATCAAAAATACGCTTTAAAAAGTGGAACAACCGATAATGATTATTGGATAAGTGGTTATAATAACAATGTTTTATCGATTTTTTGGGCTGGAAATGATCAAAATAAAGATATACCTAAAACTTATTCTAAAATAATAAAAGATATATGGCTTCGAAGCGTTAATGCTTTTACTGAAGATATAATAGATGATGAATGGTATCCTTTACCAGAAAATGTCATCGCGATTCCAATGAATCCTAAAACAGGAAAATATGATGCTAAATCAAAAGAACTATTCTACTTTATTAATGGAACTCAAAGTCCTTATATGAAATAAAAACGACCTTAATGGCCGTTTTTGTCTACTTTAATAACTATTTGATACATGTCTCCAAAATCAAATTCTTCAAATCTCACTTTTTGAGATTTTTTATTGGCAAGATTGATAATTTTCTTTAATTCATTTTCAATCTCTGTTGTTGTTTCTACAATAGGTTCACCATATGTTTTTGGTTTTTGAGCTTCTTGTTGTTTTGGTTCATTTTCTTCATCTTCATCAATATCAATAACATCTAACTCATTTATTAGTGGATTTGTGTTTATACCACTCGTTTTAAATGGATTAAATCCAATTGATGCTTCAGGATTCATATTAACAGATTCATTTTCTAAATTGTTAAAGAAAAATGTTTTTTTACTAGTTGGTTGACCGTTAGAGTCACCAGTGTATGAGTAATTCACTTCATTAGATGTACTAATATCAGTAGAATTGTTTAATATATCGTTAACATTAACATCTAGTTGACTGTTGGCATGTACTTCTCCAGTTATGTTCTTACTGTTTTGATAACTTGATAAAATATCTTGAATTTCATCATCAAGTCTTTTTACTGTCCATCTCTCAGTAATGATTTTGTTTAATAATTCAACTTGTTTTAGTTTATCAGTTACTTTAAGCAAACTTCTTGCATGTCTTTCGCTTATTTTTTCATTCATCAAAGCATCTTGAACTTCTGGAGCTAAGCTTAAAAGACGAATTTTATTGGCTAAAGTTGATTGACTCGTACCTAAACGTTTTGCAAGTTGATCTTGAGTTACATATTTTCTATCTAAAAGTTTTTTATAAGATCTAGCTTCTTCAATGGCTGAAAGATTTCTTCGATGTGTATTTTCAATTATAGCTACTTCGGCCGATTCATTATCATCTAAATCAGTTATTATTGCAGGAACTGCAGTTAATCCAGCTAATTCAGATGCTTTAAACCTTCTCTCACCTGCTATTATTTCAAATTTATTTCCAACTCTTCTTAAAACAAGTGGTTGAATAATTCCATGTTCTTTTATAGATTCAGCAAGTTCATCTAATCCTTCTTCAGAAAATCGAAGTCTTGGTTGAAATCTATTAGGAATTATATCTTCCATATTAATAAGTTGTATTTGTGATTCCATTTTCATGTTCTTCACCCCAATTATTCTATACTAATATTACTTTATTTTACTACTTTTTTCAACATCATTTTTAATTTTTGAATATGCACGAGGATACTTATCAGGAGTTTTCTTTATCTTTTTAATTAAAATAATATTTCTAAGGGAATCCTCTTTTATTAATTTATAAGTAAATGTTTTTTCAATGTTTCCACCCAACGTAGCTATTATTTTGTTACTTCTTTTTAATTCATCATCAATATTACCTTTAAGAGGTATAAAATATCCATTTAACTTACAAAAAGGTATACTTAGTTCAGATAAAATTTGTAAGTCACTTACAGCACGTGATGTAACAACGTCATAATATTCTCTTCTTAATTTTGCAAACTCTTCAGCTCTTTCGTGAACTATTTCAACATTTTTTATACCTAATTTTATTGTTAATAACTCTAGAAATTTCAACTTTTTATTATTAGAATCTAATAAAGTTACTTTAATATTTGGATGCATTATAGCTAAAACCATGCCTGGAAATCCAGCACCTGTTCCAATATCAAGTAAGGTTTCTACTGATGAAAAGTCATAAAATCTTTCTATCATAAGAGAATCAAAAAAATGTTTTAGTAAAATCGAATCATAATCTCTTATTGCTGTTAAATTTGTGTGTTCATTATATTTTAAGAGTTCTTCTATATAAATATTAAATTTTTCTAATGTTTCATCATCTATTTTGATATCAAATTTAGATAATTCATTTACAAATTCTTCTTTATTCATCTTTTAAATCCTTACTATAATGTTTTTTTAAATAAACTGAAAGTACAGATATATCTGTTAAATTTACTCCACTTATACGTGTTGCTTGAGCTAAAGTTTGAGGACGAATTTGTTTTAATTTTTGTTTAGCTTCACTGGCAATATTGGATACTTTATCATAATCAATATCATCAGGAATTTGTTTACTTTCTAACTTTAACATTTTTTCTATTTCACGATTTGTTTTTTCAATATAACCAGCATATTTAATTTCTACTTCAACTATTTCAAGAACTTCATCTGTATAAGTATTTTCTAAGTATGGTTTTAACATACTTATTTTTATTTGTGGTCTTTTTAGTAAATTTAAAAGACTCATTCCTACTTCAAAAGTATCAGTTTCTAAAGATTCTAGTATTTCTTTAGTAACATTATGAGAATTAACTTTAATGTTTGCAAGTTCATCTTTTAAACAAGCAATACTTTCTTTCTTTCGTTTTAAATTATTCATTTGTTCTTCGGTTACAGAACCATATTTATAACCAATGCTTCTTAATCTTAAATCAGCATTATCATGTCTTAAAACTAAACGATATTCAGCACGGCTAGTTAATAATCTATAAGGTTCTTTTGTTCCCTTTGTTACTAAATCATCAATTAATACACCGATATAAGCTTCATTTCTTTTTAAAATTAGAGGTTCTTCACCTTTTACTTTTTGACTTGCATTAATTCCAGCAATTATACCTTGACCAGCAGCTTCTTCATACCCACTTGTACCATTTATTTGACCAGCAGTAAATAATCCATTTATAACCTTAGATTCCAAAGATGGTTTCATTTGTAACGGATTGATTGCATCATATTCAATTGCATAAGCATATTTTAATATTTTAGCATGTTCTAACCCTTTTAAACTGTGAACCATTTTTTCTTGAACGTCTATTGGCATAGATGTTGAAAAACCTTGTAAATATAAATCTGGATAAAAATCACTTTCAGGTTCTAGAAATAATTGATGTCTTTCTTTATCCTTAAAACGAACCACTTTATCCTCAATACTTGGACAGTAACGTGGACCTATTCCTTCAGCATAACCACCATACATTGCTGATTTTTCCAAATTATCTCTTATTATTTTATGAGTTTCTTCATTTGTGTAAACTAAATAACATTTTCTTTGTTTTTTAGGATCATAATCCGGTTTTCTATCAAAAGAGAATGCAAGTAATTCATCATCACCTAATTCCTCAGTTAAAACTGAATAATCAACTGTTGTTGGGTCTATTCTTTGAGGAGTTCCAGTTTTTAATCTTTGAATTTCTAATCCAAGAGCTCTTAATTTATCAGAAAGATGTTTACTGCTAACTTCCCCATGAGGTCCTTCGTATTTATGAGTATCCCCTACTAAAATTTTACTTTTTAAGTATGTTCCTGTTGTTAATACTAAAGATGTACAAGAGTATTTATCTCCATTATCCAAGATTACTCCTTTAATAGAATTATCTTCAACAATTAAATCCTCAACCATTCCTTCTATTATTTCAAGGTTTTCAAATTTTTTTAATTCATTTACCATATTTTTAGGATAAGTAATTTTATCTCCTTGAGCACGAAGGCTTTTAACAGCTGGACCTTTACTAGAATTTAGCATTTTTATTTGTAAATGAGACATATCAGCTACACGCCCCATTAAACCACCTAAAGCATCTACTTCCCTTACAACAATTCCTTTCGCTGTTCCACCAATACTTGGATTACAAGGCATATCAGCTATATTTTTTAAATTGGAAGTGATAAGCGCTGTAAAACATCCACATCTTGCAGCAGCAGATGCAGCTTCACAACCGGCATGTCCGCCTCCAACTACTATTACATCATATTTCATAAGTCATTCCTACTTTCCTAGACAAAATTTAGAAAATAAAGTGTCTAACAATTCATCTTTATAAACTGCTCCAATTATTTCTCCTAAAAGATCATATGCTTCATTTATATCAACTGAAATCATTTCAAATGGAAGACCATTTTCTGCAGATTCTATTCCGTTTTCTACAGCGGAAACGGCTTCTTTTACTAAAGCAATATGTCTTGCATTTGATAAATAATTATAGTTTTTACTTTTTAATTCATCAAGATTAAACAATTCTATTATAGTTTGTTTTAATGAATCCAAACCATTTGCTTCTACTGTATTTCCATAACAAATCGTATAATCCTTTAATTTATCCAAATTGATTTTCTCTTCAAGGTCACACTTGTTGATAAAAATTATTTTTTTAGCAGAAGTTTCAGTGTTAATAACATCTAATTCTTCTTGAGTTATTGGTTCATTGTTGTTTAAAACAAAAACAACTAAATCTGAAGACATAATCGCTTCTTTACTACGTGTTACACCTATTTGTTCTACTAAATCATCACTTTCTCTTATTCCAGCTGTGTCAATTAAATTGAATTTAACCCCATTTAAAAATATGGATCCATACACAACATCCCTTGTTGTTCCGGCAATATTGGTAACTATTGCTTTATTTTCGTTAGTTAAATGATTTAAAATACTACTTTTTCCTACATTTGGTTTTCCAATGATTGCTAAATCAATTCCATTTGAGACAAATTGAACGTTTTCTGTTGAACTCACTAGAGATTTTAAAGACGCATCAATAGCTTTTAATTTAGTACTTAATAAATCATAAGTCATTTCTGGATTATCAGTTTCTTCTGGATAATCATAGTTAACTTCAAGAACAGCGCTTAAATTAACAAGTTCTTCTCTTATGGATTTTATAATATTTTTTAGATTTCCTTCAACTTTATTCATGGCATATTTTCTAGCTTCTTCTCCTTCTGAAGAAATAAGTTCTTGAATTCCTTCAGCTTCAGTTAAATCAATTCTACCATTTAAAAAAGCTTTTTTAGTAAATTCACCAGGAGTAGCCATACGGCAACCACTCACAAGTAATAATTCTAATACTTTGTTTGTTGTAGAAATTCCACCATGACAGTTTATTTCTACTACATCTTCCTTAGTAAAAGTTTTAGGAGCGCGCATTACACTTACAAGTACTTCATCAATTACATCATACCCGTCAACGATATGTCCATAATGAATAGTATGACTAGGAACATTTTCTAAATTTGTTCCCTTAAATATTTTATTTACAATATTTATTACATCTGGTCCAGAACATCTAACTATTGAAATTGCTCCAACACCTAAAGCAGTCGATATTGCACATATATTTTCGTTCATAACTTGGCCTCCTTCAAACACACTCATATTTTAACACTTACAATTGAAAAAAAAAAGAGAATTATTTATTCTCTTTAGGTTTAATTACTACGTGTCTATTTGGTTCTTCTCCAGTACTTTCAGTATAAACATATTTATCATCAGTTAAAATATTATGAATTACTCTTCTTTCATAAGAATTCATATTTTCAAGTTCAACTGGTTCATGAGTTGATTTAACTTCACGTGCGATATTTTTAGCAAGTCTTTCTAAATATTTAACTTGTTTTTCTTTATAATTTTCTACATCTAATATCAAATATGGATAACATTTTATTTCATTCATAACTACTTGTTTACAAATAGTTGTTAAAGCTGTTAATGTTTGACCGTTATGACCGATAAGTATTTTATTATTATCAGAATACATTTTTATAGTTATTTGTTCATCTCTAATCTTCGATTCAAAAGAAACTTTTATTCCCATACCACTTATAATTGATTCAAGGTATTCCTTTAAATAATCAACTATATCAGTTAGTTTATAAACGTATAATCTAAATGATTCTTTTTTTAGAAGTCCTGTATGAATTTTTTCTACTCTTATTAAACATTCATTTTCACTTATATTTAATCCAGTTAATGCTTTTTCTTTTGCTTCTTCTTCTGTTTTTCCTTCAAATACTTCATACTTCATAATTTTAACCTACTTTCTTAAACAATATTGTTTGGAATACATTAAATGCATTTGTTACTACCCAATATAGTGCAATAGCAGATGGTAGTTGAATTGATGCTATTCCAATGAATACTGTCATGAATATCATCATATATTTTGATTGAATTCCACCTTCTGTTGTAGCACTTGTTTGAGCCATCGTCATTTTAAATGATAAGGCTGTAAACAATACAATTAAAACTATTAAAATTATGTAATAATAATTTCCTTCTTTGATACCAACAAGTGGTGTTGTTCCTAATTGGAATTTCCAGAAGTTGTTTTCAAATATTGCAGGTACTCGATTTATTGCTTCTAGGAATGCAAAGAATAAAGGTAATTGAATAAACGATACCAAGCAACTGCTCATTGGATTTACATTATATTTTTTATAAATTGCCAAAGTTTCTTGACTCTTTTGCATCATAGCTTCTTGATCTGTACGATCTTTATATTTTTTTTCAATTCTTTCTAATTCTGGTTGAGCTTTCTTTAAGCTTTCTTGTTGTTTGATTGTTTTAGCACTGAATGGCATCATTATTAATCTAATGATGATACCAATTACCATAACAGATACACCATAATTTCCTAAAAGCTTACCAAGATTAATTATTACCCAAGCAAGTGGACGGACAAATAATTGTACCCAAAGTCCGTTGTAAGATTTTTTGTCGTAAACCTTCATAGCTGAACATTTAGGTAAATCACTTAATTTAACATCCATGTACTCTTCGTATTTTTGATAATTTGCTAAAATTTCTTCATCTTCTGGTAAACATAGAATATTTGCGGATAAACTTTGACCTGTTTTTTCATCAATTACTCTTTTCTTGTCTCCATCTACTAAAGTTTTATTACAACCAGTTAATGTTACTAACACGATTGCAACTATAATAAATATCTTCTTTTTCATATTCCCACCTATCTTAATGTCTTAATCAATTCATCAGTTAATTCTTTATAAGATAAATCAAGAAGACCTTTTTTAATTATTATAATATAATCTTTATTATTTTTAAATAACTTTTTGTTATTATGGATTAATTCCCTAACTACCCTTTTAGCTCGATTACGTGTAACCGCATTTCCAAGTTTTTTTGATACAGCTATACCAAAACGTGGATAATTAAAATCGCTTTCCTTATTATATATAATAAAACTATTACTTTTTTTGTAAGGGCATTTATGGATTATATAATCAAATTCCTTATGTTCTTTAATTGTTTCATATTTTTTCATAATTACCCTCCTTTTTTTCATATAGAATAAAAAGCCACAAAAGTGGCTTATATTATCTACTTAAAATTTTTCTTCCTTTTGCTCTTCTAGTTTTTAGTATCTTAGAATTTTTACGTGCAAAGAATCCATGTTTTTTTGATTTTTTACGATTATTTGGTTGAAATGTTCTTTTCATTCTTGTTCCACCTCCACATCTCAAAAGCAAGGTTATTATATAATAATAGGTTGTATAAGTCAATTATTTTTGCGTTATTTTCGGTAAATTTAGCAGTTTTCAACTTTTCAACGTTAATTGTTTAAAACTTTTTCCACCGTTTGAAAACTTTTTTAAATAATTTGTTGAAAGTGTTGAAAAGTCATTTTTTTTACGTTATTATAGTACATAAATTGTTAATAAGTTTGTTGATAACGTGTTGATAACATATTTTTTTAAGATTGTACTTTATTTTTCAACAAAAGTGATTTACAATTTATTTAGTTAAACAGAATCGAATTTGAATTAGGGTGGTTAAATGGAGAAGGAGAATTTTTGGAACAATTTTTTGAATGTCCTTAGCAGTAAGTTAAATAATATTTCATTTAACACTTGGTTTAAAGATGCTGAGATTATAAGTTTGGATAACCATAATTTGGTGATATGTGCAGCAAATAAGTATAAAAAGGACTATATTAATAATTACTATGAAAATATTATTAAAGATGTCTTAAAAGAAATAAGTGATGATGAATTTGATTTTGAAGTAATTTGTAAGGATGATATTAAAGAAGAAGAGGTTATTATTGAAGAACCGGTTATAGATATTCCGAAGTTTAAAGATAATAACAGCAATTTAAATCCTAACTATACTTTTGATAACTTTGTGGTAGGAAATTCAAATAGACTTGCTCAGACAGTTGGTTTATCTGTTGCTGAGCAGCCTGGAAAACTTTATAATCCACTTTTTATATATGGAAAGAGTGGGTTAGGTAAAACACATTTAATGCATGCAATTGGTAATTTCGTTAAGGAAAATCTTAATAAAACCGTGCTTTACGTTACTAGTGAACGCTTTATTACCGATTTTACACAGATAAATCGAAAAGATGATAATAATTTAGATCTGATTGCTCATTTTAAGGAAAAATATCGAAGTGTTGATGTTTTAATAATAGATGATATTCAATTCTTAGGTGGTGCAAATAAAACTCAAGATGAATTTTTTAATACTTTTAATGAATTATATAGCTTAAATAAACAGATAATTATATCTTCAGATAGAAGTCCAGATGACTTAAAAGTACTAGAAGAGCGTTTAAGAACAAGGTTTACTTGGGGACTTACAGTTAATATAATGCCTCCAGATTATGAACTTAGATTAAAGATAGTTAAAAATAAAATTGCTGGGCATGAAGTTAGTAAACTTATAGCTCCGGAAGTTTTAGAGTATATTGCAAATAACTGTGAAAATGACGTAAGACACTTGGAAGGTGCGATTAATCGTTTATATGCTGTAACAGCAATGTACTCACCAAAAGAAATCAACTTAGAGTTTGCAAAGGATGCTTTAAAAGATTATATAGGTTCTTCCGTGTATATCACGAACAATATACAAAAGATTCAAAAAGCTGTTGCTGAGTATTATGACTTGACAGTAGAATCATTAAAAAGCAAGAAACGAACAGCGATTATCAATCATGCAAGGCAAGTTGCTATTTACTTATGTAAAATGACAACTGAGGAAACACTGGATAAAATAGGACTTGAATTCAACCGAGATCACGCAACAGTTATCCATGCATGTGATAAGATAGGGGAATCATTTAAAAAAGATGAAGAACTAAGAGAAGAAATTAATAAAATTAAAGATAAAATCATGAATTAATGTTAATAAGTTGTAAGTTATTAACACTTAAAAGTGAAAAATAATGTGTAAAATGTATGGAAATAAAGGTGTAAACATGGTTTTCAACATTTTCAACACTAATAATAAAAATAATATAAAAAAAGAAAGAAGGAATATTATATGAAATTTAAAATTAAGAAAAATATTATTTTAGACCAATTAGTGAATGTAAGCAAAGCAATATCAAGTAGAAACATTATACCAATACTTAATGGAATAAAGTTTGAACTTACTAATGAAGGACTTACATTAATGGCAAGTGATACAGATTTAACTATTAAATCATTTATCCCAAGTGATAAAATAGAAAGCATTGATTCTACAGGAACAATCATTATTCAAAGTAAATTTTTAATAGATATCATTAGAAAAATGCCAAGTGATGTTGTAAACTTTGAAGTTATTGACGATTTAAAGATAATGATTTACACTGAACATAGTAAATATAACTTAAATTGTTTAAATAGTTTAGATTATCCACAAATAGATATAGAAACAAAGGATGAATATATTAATTTAAAAGCAACAGAATTAAAAACATTAATTAAACAAGTAATATTTGCTATATCAACTCAAGAATCACGTCCATTACTTACAGGTATTAATATTAAAGTTAATGGCAATGTCTTAGAAGCAATTGCAACTGATTCATATCGTTTAGCTAAAAAGACAATTATTTTAGATCAAACTATAAGTGAACCAGTGGATATCGTTATTCCTGGAAAAAATGTTGATAATTTAGATAAAATATTAGAAGATAATGAAGAAAATGTTGAAATCCATGTATTTAATAACAAAATATTGTTTAGATATGAGCATGTTGACTTCCAATCTAACTTATTAAATGGAACTTATCCAAATACTTCATCATTTATTCCAAATGATTTCATATTTATAATTACTACTAAACTTAATGATTTATTCTCATCTATTGATCGTGCTGCTTTACTTGCTCAAAGCAAAGAAAAAAATATTATAAAGATGGAAACTAAAGAAAATATGTTAGAAATATCATCATTTGCTTCTGAAATTGGAAAAGTCGAGGATTATATTGAAATAGATAAGAATACTTCGGAGGATATTTCAATATCTTTCAGTGCTAAGTATATGATGGATGCATTAAAAACTTTCTCAAGTGATGATATAACAATATTTATGAATGGGGATTCGAAACCTATCATATTAAAATCTGCTACTGATGAGTCATTAATTCAATTAATATTACCTATAAAGACTTATTAAGCCGATAAAATTAAAGAAAATTGCAATTTTTTGTAATTTTCTTTTTTTTCGACATTTTTTTTGAAAAACGTATGCTAGTATACAACCTCGTCAGGAGGGTTTTATGAAAGATTATATGATTACAGATGATACTTTGGCAATATGTCCAAATGGAAAGGGTAAAGCAACAATTATTGAAAAAAATAGTACTTTTGATGTTGAAATCAGTCCAAGAACTATTATAAATAAGAATTCACTTATGTATGGTAGTTCATTAGATGGTAGACTAGAAAGCACTAATTACCACGTTGGACACAAATATAAACAACCATTGGTTATCAGTGAAATTAACGATATTATATTATTTCCAACAAGATCTCCAAGGCTTAGATCTTGTACTTGGATTAATTTTATTAATATTAAAAATATCTTAAAAGATAGTGAAAGTAATAGGGGAATAATTGAATTTTCTAATGGAATATTTTTTGAGGCTGATATATCTTTTTATATTTTAAATAATCAATATAATAACACGCTTAGATTAGTAGCCGAATATAAGAAAAAACACCTAAATTAGGATATTTTTTCTTTTTTTGTACCTTAAATTATGGTATAATTAATATGTGTATAGGAGTACACAAAATACTAAAAATCTTTTAAAATTGAAATTAGGGGGTAAAAATGAAAATTTTGAATTTAAAGTTACTGAATTTTCGTAACTATGAAAAATTAAGTTTGGATTTTGACCCTAAGAAAAATTTGATTATTGGTAAAAATGGTATGGGGAAAACCAATATTGTTGAAGCTATCTATGTTCTTGCGTTTACAAAGTCCTTTAGAGGAACAAAAGAAAATGTAATAATAAGATATAATACTGATTTAACTAGAGTAGAAGGAACAGTAGAAGAAAAATATAAAAACGATTATAAAGTAATTGTTAAAGAAAATGATAAGACTGTTAAGATAAACAACAATAAGATAGATAAATTAAGCGATTATTTATCGAAAATAAATATAGTTTTATTTACTTCACATGATCTATTGTTAATAAAAGATACTCCTAGTGTTAGAAGAAAGCTTATTAATATTGAATTAAGCCAATTTAGCAATGATTATTTGAAAGTTTTAACTCTTTATAATAAAGTTTTAAAACAAAGAAATTTATATTTAAAAACACTTTATTTAAATGGAACAGCTCCGATAAGTTATTTGGATATCTTAACTGAGCAGTTAGTTGATTTAGGACTTAAACTTTATGATTATCGTAATAACTTTATGAAAGACATAAACGTTTATATTTCTAATAACTATGAAAAAATTTCTGGAAAAAGTGGTCTTACTTTGAAATATGACTCATGTTATCATGAAAAGAATCGTGAAGAACTTTTAAAAGTATATAAAGATGAAGAAAAACGAGATATTATTTTAGGAAAAACTAATTTTGGAATTCATAAAGATGATTATATTTTTTATTTAAATGATTGTAATTTAAAAGATTATGGGTCTGAAGGAGAGCAAAAAAATGCAATTATTTCTCTTAAAATGGCTGAAATTGAAATATTTAGAAAAGAAAAAAACGTTACTCCTATATTGATATTAGATGATTTATTTAGTGAGTTGGATGAAGAAAAAATTAATAATATAATGTTGTTTATAGATGATGATATACAAACATTTATTACTACAACGGAACTTGATAAAGTAAATAATGAATTAAAAAATGCAAGTCGTATTTTTTATGTAGAGAATGGCAACGTTAAGGAGGGTATTTATGAATAGCGAACATTATGATGCATCGGATATTCAAGTTTTAGAGGGACTTGAAGCCGTAAGAAAAAGACCTGGTATGTATATTGGTACAACAGATGTTAAAGGACTTCATCATCTTGTATGGGAAATTGTTGATAATGCAATAGATGAAGCTTTAGCTGGATATTGTAAAAATATAGAGGTTGTAATAAATAAAGATAATTCAATCACAGTTAAGGATGATGGAAGAGGAATTCCTGTAGACATACATCCAAAAACTCATATTTCTACAGTAGAAACAGTTTATACTGTATTACATGCTGGTGGAAAATTTGGTGGAGGCGGATACAAGGTATCTGGAGGATTACATGGAGTAGGTGCCAGTGTAGTTAACGCTTTATCAAGCTGGTGTGAAGTAAGAGTTTATAAAGATGGTAAAATAAACTACATTCGTTTTGAAAATGGTGGACATACTAAAGAACCATTACATGTAATAGGTGAATGTGAACCACATCGTACAGGAACTACAGTTACTTTTAAACCAGATCCAACAATTTTTGATACAGATGTTTATGATTATGAAACATTAAAGGTAAGAATAAGAGAACTTGCTTTCTTAAACAAGGGATTATCAATAAATATTCGTGATGATAGAGATGACGAAGATACAACTGGAGAAACTTTCCTTTATGAAGGTGGAATTTCTGAATATGTTAAATTTTTAAATCAAAATAAAACACCAATTCATGATCAAATTATTCATCTTGATGGAGAAGAAGAGGGAGTGTTCTTTGAGGTTGCAATGCAATATAATACTTCTTATCAAGATAATATTTATTCTTTTGTTAACAACATAAATACTCATGATGGTGGAACTCATGAAGAGGGAGTAAGACGTGCTTTAACAAGAGTTATCAACAATTACGCAAGAAAAACTAATATGTTAAAGGAAAAAGATGAAAGTTTGACTGGTGATGACGTTAAAGAAGGACTTACAATGATCATTTCATGTAAGCATCCTAATCCTCAATTTGAAGGTCAAACTAAAGGAAGACTTGGAAATTCAGAAGTTAGAAAGTTAGCCGATAGTGTTTTCTCTAAAGGATTTGAGAGATTCTTGATGGAAAATCCAGATAATGCTAGAACAATTTTGGAAAAATGTATCGTTGCATCTCGAGCAAGAATGGCAGCTAAGAAAGCACGTGAGGTTACAAGAAGAAAAACTGATTTAGATTTACCTGGATTTATGGGAAAATTAGCTGATTGCAAGAGTAAAGATAGAAGTGAATGTGAAATCTTCTTAGTCGAGGGAGATTCTGCCGGTGGTAGTGCAAAAACTGGTAGGGATTCAATGACTCAAGCTATCCTGCCTTTAAGAGGTAAAATATTAAATGTAGAAAAAGCAAGACTTGATAGAGCTCTTGAAAATGCTGAAATTAGAACTATTATTACTGCTTTTGGTACTGGTATTGGCGATGAATTCGATTTATCTAAGTTAAGATACGATAAAATAATTATCATGACCGATGCCGATGTCGATGGATCTCATATTAGAATTCTTTTATTAACATTATTCTATAGATTCTTTAAACCAATAGTAGAAGCAGGACATGTTTATTCTGCAACACCACCTTTATATAAGGTAACTTGTGGAAAAACAATAAAATATGTACTTGATGATAATGAGTATAATGAATATGTTGAATCTTTAAATGGTAAGAGTTATGAAGTTCAAAGATTTAAAGGTTTAGGTGAAATGAATGCCAGCGAATTAAAGGAAACAACAATGTCAAAAGAAAACCGTATATTAAGACAAATTACAGTTGATGACTTAGTAGCTGCGGATAAAGTTTTTGAAACACTTATGGGCGAAGATGTAGAACCAAGAAGAAAATTTATTGAAGAAAATGCTCATTTTGTTCAAAACTTGGATATATAGGAGGTAAGGTATGGATAAGGTTAATCAAAATAATATAGTTAAAGAAGTTCAAGAATCATTTCTTGACTATTCAATGAGTGTAATCGTTGCCAGAGCTTTACCAGATTTAAGAGATGGATTAAAACCAGTTCACAGAAGAATTCTTTATTCAATGTATGAAAATGGTTATACACCAGATAAGCAATATCGTAAATGTGCGCGTGTTGTTGGTGATGTTATGGGAAAATATCATCCACATGGAGATTCTTCTATATATGAAGCTATGGTTAGAATGGCTCAAGATTTTAGTTATAGACACATGTTAATTGATGGACATGGTAACTTCGGTAACATGGATGGTGATGGAGCAGCAGCAATGCGTTATACAGAATCTCGTCTAGCAAAAATATCACTTGAATTACTTCGTGATTTAAATAAAGAGACTGTTAATATGATTCCTAACTTTGATGAAACTGAGGTTGAACCTGAAGTTTTACCATCAAGATTTCCAAATATCTTAGTAAATGGAACGATGGGAATTGCTGTTGGTATGGCAACAAATATTCCTCCTCATAATTTAGGAGAAGTAATTGATGGATGCGTTGCTTATATCGATAATCATGAGATAACTATTCCAGAAATAATGGAAAAACTAAAAGGACCAGATTTTCCAACTGGTGGTATTATCTTAGGTAACAGTGGTATTAAAAAGGCATATGAAACTGGTCGAGGAACTATTACAATTCGTTGCAAGGCCGAAATAGAAGAGGACAATGGTAAAAATAGAATTGTTATTACTGAGCTTCCTTATGGAATTAATACATTTGATCTAAAAACTAGAATAGGTGAATTAGTTAGAGATAAGACTTTAGAAGGAATCGCTGATTATCATGATGCAACAAGTCTTGAAAAAGGAGTAAATATTATCATTACTCTTAAAAAAGAAGCAAATCCTCAAGTAGTTTTGAACAATTTATATAAACATACTCAATTACAATCAACATTTGGTATTATTTTCTTGATGATTGATAATGGAACTCCAAAAGTTTTGAACATTAAAGAAATTATTTCAAAATATATTGATTTCCAAAAAGAAGTTATAATTAGAAGAACTAAATTTGACTTAAAGAAAAAAGAAGAAAGAGTTCATATTTTAGAAGGCTATAAGATTGCTCTTGATAATATTGATGAAGTTATTAAAATTATTAAAGAAGCAGAAACAGATGTAATTGCAAGAGAAAAATTAATTCAAAGATTTGGATTTGATGAAATTCAAGCAAATGCTATTCTAGAATTAAAACTACGTAGATTAACAGGTCTTGAAAGAGATAAAATTGAAAATGAACTTGCTGATTTAATTGAACAAATTAAAGAATTAAGAGAAATACTTGCGAGTGAGCAAAAAGTATTAGAAATAATTAAGAAAGAACTTCTTGAAATTAAGGCAAAATATGCTGATGATAGAAGAACAAGTATTGATATGACTGCTATTGATTATATTGAAGATGAATCATTAATTCCTCAAGAAGATATAATTGTTACTATTTCTGATAAGGGATATATCAAGAGATGTGCATCATCTACATTTAAATCTCAACATCGTGGCGGTGTAGGAATTAAAGGGATGACTACTAATGAGGAAGATTACGTTAAGTATTTGGTTAATGCATCAACTCATGATTATATTTTATTCTTTACGGACAAAGGTAAAGTATATCGTATAAAAGGTTATGAAATCCCTGAATATAGTAGACAAGCCAAGGGACTTCCGATCATAAATCTATTACAAATTGAAAAGGGCGAGAAAATTAATTCAATTATAAGCATTAGTAATGAACATGATAGTAAGTATTTAATGTTTGCTACTAAGAATGGATTAGTAAAGAAAACGTCAGTAGAGGAGTATTCGAACATACGTACGTCAGGAAAAATAGCTATATCATTAAAAGATGATGATGAACTAATTGATGTAAAGGTTTCTGACGGAAATAATAAAGTTATCTTAGGATCTACTTCAGGTCGTATGGTTGTATTTAATGAAAACGAGATTCGTCCAATGGGTAGAACTGCTAGTGGAGTTAAGGGTATTAATCTTGATGGACAATATTCTTGTACAGGAATGGAAGTTGGAAATGACGATGACAATTTATTAATAGTTACTAAATTGGGATATGGTAAGAAAACTTTAATAAGCGAATATCGTATGACTAAGCGTGGAAGCAAAGGAGTTAAAGCTTTAAACGTAACAGATAAAAATGGTGAAATGATCGCTCATAAAATTGTTAACAATGAAAAAGATTTATTGATGATTACTGAATCGGGAATGACAATTAGAATGGGAATTGATCAAATATCTCAATTAGGAAGAGTTACTCAAGGAGTAAAACTTATAAACTTAAAAGATAATCAATATGTTTCAACAATAAGTATTTTAGATAAAGAAGAAACTGAAAATGAAGTAGAAGAAGCTGAATAGTTTCTTCTTTTTTATGCAAAAGTTTTCAACAAATATTTTAGATGTACAAATTTTAAAAATTTGCATATTAATTTAAATTTATATTAATAACTTTATTTATATGTTTCACGTGAAACATATAAATTCAGAAACGTGGCGAATTATGTATATGTGTGGAAGCTATAAAATAAATATTAAAAAATTTTAAAATTAACTTTAGCATATAGAATTATTAATAATTACTCGTAATTTGTACGAATAAAGCAATGTTTCACGTGAAACATTGCTTTAATAACTATATTTTTACTATTTTTTTGTAATAATAAGAGATAGTAATTAATTTTATTTTAATGTTTCACGTGAAACATTAAAATATATATGCTTTTTGATTTGATGTACTTATATATATTTAATAATTCAATATAAAATAAGTTGTTAATTTAAAATAAAATGCGATTTATATATATAATAAATATGTTTCACGTGAAACATATTTATGAAATTATAATATTTATTTTAGTTTTTACAATAAAAGTAGATGGTTATTTCATAAACATCCTTAAAATAATTCAATGTTTCACGTGAAACATTGAATTAAATGAAAAAATAACAAATATAATATCAAAATAAGAAATTACGATTATAGAAATTATAATACAATATAAATTAAATTATGTTTCACGAGAAACATAGCATGTAAAAAATAATAAATTATCTAATATTCAACCTGTTTTTTACTATCAATTATTATTTAACTGTTTCTATTTGTAAAATTTTGTAATGTTTCACGTGAAACATTACTGTTTTTTTTTATAAAAATATAAAATATATCAATAAGATTTAAAGTTTATTATTTAAACATATAAAACGTTAATTTTAAATTTAGTGCTATATTTAAATATATATTAAATAATTGCTTAAACTTCATTAAGCTTATACGTTTAGGCTAATATGTTTCACGTGAAACATTGATTATATAGATTAATTAAATAAAATAACAAATTTTAAAAATTTGTACACTCATTTTATCTTGTTATATGTTATCTTTTTTGCTATAATTAATTTGCACAACAATTATGTTGGAATTTGGTCAGAGTAGGAATACAGCAGCCATAACAGCCTCTAATTGTGTGTGCTTTTTTTATATTTAAATATATATAAAGTTTTCAACATTTTTTTGGAGGTAATTATGATAGATAAACTAATAAAAGAATCTTTAAAATCTTTAAAATATAATGATGTTCCAATTGCTGCTTTTATAGTAAAAAATGATAAAATAATTTCTAAAGCTCATAATAGTCGCATGCAAAAACATTTAACAATAAATCATGCTGAGATTATGGCAATAAGCAAGGCTAATAAAAGATTAAAAGATTTTAGATTGTTTGACTGTGATCTTTATGTTACGCTTGAACCATGTGATATGTGCATGAATGTTATTAAAGAAGCTCGAATAAAAAATATTTATTATTTGATACCTAGAAATGAAAATAAAAAAATATATAACAAAACGAACAAATGTATTATACAAGATGTTGACAATAAATCTCTAAAATATAAGGATTTATTGACACAATTTTTTAAAGATAATTGTAAGAGATAAAACTAATATGATATAATTTATACAGGTGAAAGCTTATGGACTACAAGGTGTTATACAGAAAATATAGACCAGCTGATTTTAATCATTTGGTTGGTCAAGATTCTATAAAAAAAATATTAGTGAATTCTATTATTAATGATAAAATAGCTCATGCATATATATTTACTGGACCAAGAGGGACAGGTAAAACAAGTACAGCAAAAATATTTGCACGAGCACTAAATTGTTTGAATCCACAAAATGGTATTTCTTGTGGTGAATGTGAAAACTGCAAAAATTTTAATCAAAGTCCAGATATAATTGAACTAGATGCAGCAAGTAACAATAGCGTCGATGATATTAGAAATATAGTTGATTCGGTGAATATTGCTCCAACTAATAGCAAATATAAAATATATATAATAGATGAGGTACATATGTTATCAACAAGTGCTTGGAATGCTTTTTTAAAAACACTTGAAGAACCACCTCACAATGTTATTTTCATATTAGCTACAACAGAAATTCAAAAAGTTCCAATTACAGTTTTATCAAGATGCCAAAGATTTGATTTTCAAA
This sequence comes from uncultured Bacilli bacterium, assembly GCA_934089275.1. Lineage (GTDB taxonomy): Bacteria > Bacillota_I > Bacilli_A > RF39 > UBA660 > CAG-582. The sequence continues at coordinate 21,373 of CAKOJJ010000004.1, read as the reverse complement.
GAATAGATAAGAATGAAATAACGGAACATTTGAAAAAAATATGTGAAGAAGAAAATATAAAAAGTGAAGATGATGCTTTGGCAGAAATTGCATTCTTATCAGATGGCTGTATGAGAGATGCATTAAGTATTTTGGATCAATTATCAAAGATTAGTGAAGAAATAAATATAGATGTTTTAAAACAAAACTATGGAACGATTACGGATGATGATATTGAAGGATTATATGTTGCTATTCTTCATAACAATTTAGATGATTTATTAACAAAATTATCAGATATAAAAAAATGTGGTATTGATATTAAGCTATTGCTTGATAAAATGATTGAATACTTTTTGAATAAAGCTATTGCCTTAAAACAAAAAAATGTAAGTAACAATGCTTTTAAACAATTGAAAAAAATAATTAATTCACTTAATGATTTATTAGGAAAACTTAATTCTAACTCGAATGGATTCTTGATGTTGGAGTTAGAGTTAGTATCATTTATAAATGATGATGAAGTAAATTTAAGCAGTCGTGATATTAATCAAATTATTTCCCGGGAAATAATTTCAAAAGACACTAAAGTTGACGTAAATGAGATGTTAACAACAAATGATTCTAGTTATTATAAAGTAACAAAAGAATTTATTGATACGAGAATAAACAATACCTTAGTATCAGCAAGTAAAGAAAATAAGCTTGCATTTATGGAATCATGGAAAGAATTTTATACGTACTTAGATAATAACGATTTAAAAGAATTTAAAACAATTGTTAAGAATTCAATTCCTCAAATTGTATCTAATGATTATGCTTTACTTGTAACAAAAAGTGAAAGCACAAAAATAATTGGAAATAAAAAACTACATGAACTTGAAATTCAGTTTAAAAAAGTTTTAAATAAGGAATATAAATTTTTATTTTTAAATGAACAAGAGTGGAAAGAATTTTTATCAACATATGATAAAGATAAAAAGTATGAATTAATAGATGAAACCATTTATATAAATAAAGATGATAATTCATGTCAGTTGGCTGAAAGTATATTTGGTTCAAATAATGTAAATATGGAATAGGAGAAAATATTATGAATATGAATAATTTAATGGCACAAGCCCAAAGAATGCAAAAAGATATAGAAAGAAAACAACAAGAAATTTATTCTACTGAATATACAGGTAGTTCAGAATTAGTTGAAGTTGTATTAAGCGGAGATAAAAAATTAAAAAACGTTAAGTTTAAAAATATGGAAAAGTTTGATGTTGAAGATATAGATATTTTAGAAGATATGATAAAGATAGCTTTCAATGATGCTATTTCTAAAATTGAACGTGATGTTGAATCAAAGCTTGGCGTTTATGGTAAACAACTTGGTGGTTTGATTTAATATGTATCCAAGTAGTTTAAATAATGTAATCGAGTCATTTAAAAAATTACCAGGCGTTGGAGAAAAAAGTGCTGAAAGAAATGCTTTAGCTTTACTAGAATTAAGCGATGAAGATATTGATAACTTTGTAAATGCGATTAAGGAATGCAAAAGCAAATTGCATAGATGTAAAATTTGTGGACATTTAACTGATCAAGACGAATGTTATATTTGTGCAAATGAACATCGACGTGATGATCTTATATGTGTTGTTGAAGATTATAAAAGTGTATTTATGTTTGAAAAATCTGGAAGCTTCAATGGAAAATATCATGTATTGAATGGACTTATATCTCCAATGGATGGTATTTATCCAGAAGATATCAATTTATCTGGTTTAGTTAAAAGGTTGGAAGGCGTTGAAAACGCAGAAGTAATTGTTGCGTTAAAATCTTCTATTGAAGGAAAAACAACAACTTTGTATATCAAAAAAATATTAGAAGATAAAAATGTTAAGATAACTAGATTATCTTATGGAATTCCAATGGGAGTGGAACTTGACTATCTTGATGCACTAACATTAGATCAAGCTCTTCTAGATAGAAAAGAAGTATCATAAAATAACTATATTAAAATATATTGTAATATGGTGATAACATGAAAGTAATAAAAAAATTGTTAAAAAACTTTGTGTTTTCAACAATTACAATTTATAGTTTAAATATTATATTGGTTAAAATAGGTTATTATGTTCCAATCAATTATTTTAGTTTAATTATAACATCAATTTTAGGATTTCCTGGATTGATTATATATGGAATACTTGCCTATAAATTTTATTGGTGATGAATATGAACAAAGAAGCAATTATTGATAACATAGAAAAATCATTCCTTGAGAAAAAAAATTCTCATGCTTTTTTGTTTGAGACAAATAATATAGAAAAGGCATATGATGATGTTTTAAATATTTTGAAGGTTATTACTAATCATGAATTTGATAATTTAATTGATAACAATAATTTTCCGGATTTAATTACGGTTGAACCAGATGGTAAGGATATTAAAGTTGTACAAATTGAAAATATATTAGATTCATTTTCAACAACATCAGTTATGGGAAGCTATTCTATATATATAATAAAAAGTGCTGAAAAACTAAATATATCAGCTTCAAATAAAATTCTTAAATTTTTGGAAGAACCTGAAAAAAATATTGTTGGCTTTTTTATAACAACTAGTATTTCTAAGATGCTACCAACTATTAAAAGTAGATGCGAGATTTTTAAACTTATTTATCCTTATGAAAGTTTGCAAGATTTATTAAGTGTTAATGATGAACAATATCTACTTGTTGATGAAACATTAGATTTAGCGTTTAAACTGAATTCTACTAAAAAGTACGTTTTGATGAATCAAATAAAAAATATTGCTAAAAAAGAAAGAGTTGAGATTGAAACTATACTTGATATATTAAGAAAAGTGTATATAATAAAATATGATTATTTATTAAAACGCCTTACTTGTGATAAAAATATGATTGATAAAATATTAGTAAGTGTTGATACAAATGATATATTAATCTTAGCTAAGAGAATAAAATTAATTGAACAAATACAAAATGAATTTAAATTTAATTTAAATAAAGAATTGATATTAAACAAAATGATATTGTTATGGGAGTAGATATATGAAGATATGTGGAGTGAAATTTAAAGATACTGGTAAATTATATTATTTTAAATATGATAATTTAGATTTAAAAAATAAATTAACTGTTGTTGTAGAAACTGAAAAGGGGGAACAATTTGCAAAAGTTTATGAACTTGATGTCCCTGAAACAAAAAATATTAATATAGAAGATATGAAACCGGTTATTAGAATATCAACAAAAAAAGATTACAATAATTATCTTACTAATTTAAAAGACGCTAAAATTGCACTTGATTATGCAAGAGAATGTGTAAAAAAAGCAAACCTTGATATGAAGCTTTTAGATGCAACTTATACTTTAGATAGAAAACAATTGATGTTTAACTTTATTGCAGATGAAAGAATTGACTTTCGAGATGTTGTAAAGGAGATTGCTTCAAAATATAAAACGAGAATTGAACTTCATCAAATAGGAGTTAGGGATAAATCTAAAGAAATAGGTGGCTTAGGTCAATGTGGAAGACCACTTTGTTGTGCATCATTTTTAAATGGAATTGATACAATCAGTATTAATATGGCCAAAAACCAAAATATTGCATTAAATCCAAGCAAGATTAATGGAGCTTGCGGAAGACTTCTTTGTTGTCTTGCATATGAAGATGAAGTATATACATGTCATAGAAAACTTTTACCTAAAGTTGGAGAATATGTAGAAACTCCAGATGGAAAAGGAAGAGTTGTTTCAATTGATGTTTTGAATAAAAAATATACCGTTGAAATAAATGGAGATAAATGTGTTTATGAATCAAGCAGAATTAAATGATTTATATGATTATGATATGTATATATACCAAAATAGTAAATATTTTAAATTTTCAGTAGACTCAGTTTTATTAGCTGAGTTTGTTAGGGTTAGAAAAAATGCTAAAAATGTATTGGATTTATGTTCAGGTAATGCACCTATTCCTTTGATTTTATCAAAAAAATTTGGTGATAGAATAAAGATAGATGCATATGAATTACAACCTGAAATATACGAACTTGGTAAAATGTCTATTGAAAAAAATAATGTAACAAATATTAATTATTATAATGATGATATAAAAAATATTGATTCTAAAAAGAAATATGATATAGTTACTTGTAATCCACCTTATTTTATATATCATGATGATAAGGTATTAAATGATAATCAAGTGCTTGCTAAAGCTCGTCATGAGATAAGCACTAATTTGGACGAAGTTGTTCGCATTGCTGCTGCATCTTTAAAAAATGGTGGATATTTTTATTTAGTACATACTAGTTATCGAATTGTGGATATTATTGAATGTTTAAAAAAATATCATTTTGGTATAAAATCTATTGTTCCAGTTTATGATAATAGAAATGGAGAATCATCACTTGTTTTAATTGAAGCACTTTTGAATGGAAAAGATTATGTAAAAATAGAACGACCGGTGTATATTGATGAAAACAAAACATATCAAAGTATTTTTGGGAGGTAAAAAATGAAATTAGTAGTTGGTTTAGGTAATCCAGGAAAAGAATATGAAAATACTCGCCATAATATTGGTTTTATGTCACTTGATCATTATTTAGGAAATGTCAAATATTCTAAAAAATTTAATGCGGAATATTATGAAACTAATATTGGTGGAGAAAAATATATTTTTATTAAACCTTTAAGTTATATGAATTTATCGGGTAAAGTTATTTACGATTTTGTAAATTTTTATAAGTTAGATTTAAGTGATGTACTAATTATTCAAGACGATATGGATTTAGAGTTTGGCAAAATAAGAATCAAGATTAATTCTTCAAGTGGTGGACATAATGGAATAAAAGATATTATTAAATATTTAAATTCTACATCTTTTGCTAGAATAAAAGTTGGAATTGCACATAATAGAAATATGGATACTAAAGATTACGTTTTATCAAAATTTTCAAAAGAAGAATTAAATACTTTATCAAATAGTTTTTCTATTGTTGATAAAATAATTGAAGATTTTAGTAAATTGAGTATTCAAGAATTGATGAGTAAATACAATTAGGAGATAATATGGATTTTTTGAGTGACATTTTTAAATATAAAAATGGATATCATGTTTGCGGATTGACTGAAGAATTAACTATTCAATATTATTTGAATTATTATAATAAAAATCATAAAAATGTTTTGATAGTTACTAATACTTTATATGATGCAAATAAAATATATCAAGGTTTGAAAACGTATACAGACGATGTCTGTCTTTTTCCAATGGATGATTTTTTAGCATCAGTTGCTCTTGCAATATCACCTGATTTAAAAGTGCGTCGTCTTGAAACTTTAGAGTATTTAAAAGAACATTCCAGTATAGTTGTTACTAATTTAATGGGATATTTGAGATTTTTACCATCAATTAAGGAATCTACTAACTTTGAACTTCTATTAGAAAAGGGTAAAACTTATGAAAGAGATGAACTATTATCCTTTTTAGACAAACTAGGATACACACGAGATTCACTTGTAACATCTACTGGAGAGTATGCTGTACGTGGATATATCATAGATATATTTCCAATAGAAAGTGATCATCCGATAAGATTGGAATTTTTTGGAGATGAAATTGATTCTATTAGATTCTTTAATGAAGAGACTCAGTTATCAATAAATGAAGTTTCTAGTTTTAAACTTATGCCATTTTCAGAAGTTTCTACTGAACAATATAATTCTTTATATGAATATATGAATAAACCGTTTACTTTTTTTGTTGATGAAAATCAAATACTGAATGGCTATAATAAAATTCTTGAAGATATTAAAGATTATAATGAATCTAAGAATACAGATGAGGCCTTTATGTATAAATACGATGAAATTATGGTTGATAATTTTATGCGTGTAGAAACAGTTAATAATTATGCTGATAGCATCAGTTATAATTCAAAGCCAATGATAAAATTCAAAGGAAATTATGATTCTTTAAAGGATTATGTATTGTCAACTTATAAGAAAAATACTTTAATTATATATTTAAGTAATGATAGACAAATTAATTCAATTGAATCTTTGTTTGAACATGTAAATATAGGGACTATTATTAATGGAGAAATTAATATAGTAAAGAAAAAAGTTAATGAAGGCTTTATAATCAACAACTATTCAGTAATAAGTGAATATGATATTGATGATGTAAAAGTTGTGAATACCTATAAAAATTCTTATAAATTGGGAAGAAAAATTAAAAGTTTTGATGATTTAAAAGTTGGAGATTATGTAGTGCATCAAAGTAATGGAATAGGAATATATGGTGGAATAAAAGCTTTAACTAAAAATGGAATGCAAAGAGATTATATACTAATAAATTATGCAGGTAATGATAAAGTATATATTCCTGTTGAAAAAATTAATTCAATATATAAATTTTCTGATGCTGATGGAGTTAAGCCTAAAATAAACTCATTGAATTCTACAAACTGGGCTAAAACAAAGATGAAAGTAAAAGCTAAGATAAAAGATATATCAGGAGAATTAATAAAATTATATGCAGCAAGAAATAATATAGTTGGAGATGCTTATAAGACTTATCCTGAAGAAGAGGTATTTGATTCTTATTTTCAATATACGGCAACAAGTGATCAAGAAAAATGTATTAAGGAATTAAAACATGATCTTTCTTCCAAAGTTCCAATGGATAGACTTTTATGTGGTGATGTAGGATTTGGTAAAACTGAGGTTGCGTTTAGAGGAATGTTCAAAACAGTTATGAATGGACATCAAGTAGCTTATCTTTGTCCAACAACTTTGCTTTCAAGACAACAATACAAAAATGCTTTAGAAAGATTTAAAAATTATCCAATTAATATAGCTTTACTTAATAGGTTTGTATCTGTTAAAGAAACTAATCGTATTATCAAAGGTTTAAAAGAGGGAAATATTGATATTGTTTTTGGTACACACAAACTTCTTAATGATAAAATTGATTATAAAAATCTTGGGCTTCTTGTTATTGATGAAGAACAAAGATTTGGTGTAACTCATAAAGAAAAAATAAAAGAGTTAAAAAATAATGTTAATGTTCTTACTTTATCAGCCACACCAATACCTAGAACTTTAAAAATGGCAATGAGTGGTCTTCGAGATTTATCTATTATTGATACAGCTCCAGTAAATCGTTATCCTGTTCAAACCTATGTTTTGGAAGAAAATGATGTTTTAATTAAAGATGCAATTTATAAAGAAATGTCTAGAGATGGACAAGTGTTTATTCTTTACAATAAAGTTCAAAGTATTGAAGATGAACTTACTAAGATAAAAAAATTAGTACCAGAAGCAAGAATTGCGATTGCTCATGGTCAAATGGATAAGAATGAACTTGAAAAAGTGGTAAGTGATTATATTGATTATAAATATGATATTTTATTATGTACAACTATCATAGAAACTGGTATTGATATACCAAATGTTAATACTTTGATTATAATAGATGCAGATAATTTTGGACTTTCTCAACTATACCAACTTCGAGGAAGAGTTGGAAGAAGTGATAAAATTGCATATGCTTATTTAATGTATAAACCATCAAGAATTTTAACAGAAACAGCAAAGAAACGACTTCAATCAATCAAAGATTTTACTGAACTTGGATCAGGTTATAAAATCGCGATGCGAGATTTATCTATAAGAGGTGCAGGAGATTTACTTGGAAGTGAACAAGCAGGCTTTGTTGACTCTGTTGGTCTTGAACTTTATACTCAAATGGTTAATGATGAAATAAAACGCTTAAAAGGTGAAGTAGTTGAAGAGGAAGACGATGCTAATCCACTTATTGAGGTTGAAAATCATATAGATGATACATTTGTAAAAGAGGAAGACATAAAAATTGAAATCCATAAAATTATTAATGAAATTAAAGATGAAGAATCTTTATTGAAAGCTAAAGAGGAAATTGAAGATCGTTTTGGTGTTGTTGATGAAAAAATGGAAATATATATGTATGAAGAATGGTTTGAAAAACTTGCACGTCTTTTAAATATTACAAGAGTAAAACAAACAGAATCATTAATTGAATTAGAATTAAGTGAGGAAGTCTCTAATAAAATTGAAGGAGATAAACTATTTTTAATCGCATATAACATAAATCCAAAATTTAGACTTGCTTATAAAATGAAAAAAATTTATGTAAGTTTACCAAAAATTAATTTAGATAAGCATTTCATTTATTATGAAGTTAAACTGCTTGACGAAATTGTAAATATGATAAAATAAACTTGAATAAATTATTTTTACGTGATATATTAAAGGCGTTAAGCGAAGAAGGAAAGAAGTTATTTGAAGACTTTAATAAGAGAATCTGGTTAGGTGAGAGCAGATAAGTTAGTAAAATAATCGAATGGGTCTGGAGTTTAAATCGTTTAAGTCGCGTTAAGATAAAAGTGTATGATTACATTCATAAAATAGGATGGTACCACGGATACGTTCGTTCCTATGTTATGGATGTTTTTTTATTGAAAGGAAAATTTATATGGAAAAAGAAAAGTATTATATCAGTACAGCTATTGCTTATACATCTGCAAAACCTCATATTGGAAATACTTATGAAATTGTTTTAGCTGATGCAATTGCTAGAAATAAAAGATTGGAAGGCTATGATGTTTATTTCCAAACTGGAACTGATGAACATGGAGAAAAAATTCAAATTAAATCAACTGAAGCTGGAATTGAACCACAAGCATATGTTGATAAAGTTGCTGGAGAAATAAAAACTATTTGGGATTTAATGAATACAACATATGATAAATTTGTTAGAACAACTGATAAACATCATGAAGAAGTAGTTCAACATATATTTAAAAAAATGTATGATAAAGGTGATATCTATAAAGGTGAATATAAGGGATTGTATTGTACACCTTGCGAATCTTTTTGGACTGAAAGTCAATTAGTTGATGGAAAATGCCCTGATTGTGGCAGAGATGTTCAAGAAAAATGTGAAGAAGCTTATTTTTTCAAATTATCTAAATATCAAGATAGATTAGTTGAATATATTGAAAGTCATCCAGACTTTATTCAACCTGATGCTAGAAAAAACGAAATGTTAAATAATTTTATTAAACCTGGCCTTCAAGATTTATGTGTTTCTCGTACATCTTTCTCTTGGGGAATTCCGGTAGATTTTGATCCAAAACATGTTGTTTATGTTTGGTTAGATGCTTTGACTAATTATATTACTAACATTGGATATGATGTTGATAATCAAACAGATGAATTTAAGAAGTTATGGCCAGCTAATTTACATTTAATTGGAAAAGATATTGTAAGATTTCATACAATTTATTGGCCATGTTTCCTAATGAGTTTAGATTTACCACTTCCAGAAAAAGTATTTGGTCATCCTTGGTTAATAATGGCTGATGGTAAGATGAGTAAAAGTAAAGGTAATTTAGTGTATGCTGATGATCTAGTTAACAAATATGGAGTAGATGCCATAAGATACTTCTTCTTACATGAAATTCCTTTTGCAAGTGATGGGGTTTTCTCTGAAGATTTACTTGTTGAAAGAATAAATGGTGATCTTGCTAATATTTTAGGAAACCTTGTTAATAGAACTATTTCAATGTCTCATAAATACTTTGACGGTGTAGTTGAAAATACAAATGTTACTGAAGAAGTTGATGCTACTTTGATAGAAAAAATTGAAGCTTTACCTAATTTGTTTAAGAAAAAAATGGATGATTTAAGAATAGCTGACGCTATTGATGAAGTACTTAATTGTCTAAGAGCAACAAATAAATATATTGATGATACAACACCTTGGGTTTTAGCAAAGGATGAAACAAAACAAGATAGATTAAAAACAGTGTTATATAATTTAATTGAATCAATAAGAATTTGTACTGTTTATCTTCAAGCATTTATACCTGAAACAACAGAAAAAATATTTAATCAAATTAATACTGATCTAACTTCTTATGAATCAACTAAAGAATTCGGTCAATTTAAGTCTGGTACTATCTTAAATAAACCAGAAATATTATTTGCAAGAATAGAAAAGGAAAGTGAGTAATCACTTTCTTATTTATTGGAGGTCATTTTATGCATTTTACAGATACTCATGCACATATTTTTAATGAATATTTTGAGGATTTTAATAAAGTTATAGAATCTGCAAAAAATAATAATGTGGATACAATTTTAAATGCAGCTACAAGTCTAAAAAATATTCCGGAGGTGTTAAAAACTTCTGAAGAATATGAAAATATATATGCCTGTATTGGAATACATCCTGAAGATATGGACGATGATTATAAAAAAATCGAAAAAATTATTCAAGACAATATCAATAATAAAAAGTTGGTAGCAATAGGGGAAATAGGTCTTGATTACTATTATACAAAAGATAATCGTGATAAACAGATCGAAGTTTTTGAATTTCAACTTGCTTTGGCTGAAAAGTATAATTTACCAGTAGTTGTTCATTCTAGAGAAGCAACATTAGATACAATTAATTCTATCAAAAAGTTTAAAGTTCGCGGAGTAATTCATTGCTTTAGCGGTAGTCTTGAAACCGCTAATATATTTATTAAATTAGGTTTCTATTTTGGTGTAGGTGGAGTTATGACTTTTAAAAATTCTAAAATTGATCAAGTTATAAAGAATATTCCTTTGGATAGAATTGTTTTAGAGACTGATTCACCTTATTTAACACCAGAACCTTTTAGAAAATATTCTAATGAACCAAAATATATAAAAACTATTGCTGAATATTTGGCTAATCTAAAAGGAATAAGCATAAAAGAAGTATCTTCTATAACTGAAAAGAACGTACAAGAACTTTATAGAATAAAAAAGTAATATAAAATTTGTGTAAAGTGTTTACTTATATATTGATTTTTGCTAAAATGAGTATATAAGGTGGTTATATGATTAAGGATAGTAACAAATTTATTAAAGCAACTAAAATCATATTGATTATTTGTTCAGTGTTTGTAATACAAAAAGTGAACATGGTTAATTTAAATGATAAAATAACAAATGAAAATTTAAATAAAACGATTGATTTAACAGCAATGGCATATAAACTAAATGAAATTCAATTGAAAGATAAATATTATCCTCTTGATACATTTACTGGAGATTTGACAGGATATGGAGCTAATTGTCCACTTTGTAGTGGAAAACTTGGATGTACTGGACAAGATGTATCAGATGGAACAACTATATATAATGATGCCGATTATGGTAATGTTAGAATTGTTGCATCAAGTAAAAATTTAAAATGTGGTTCAATTGTAACATTTGATGCTGATTATGTTTCTGGCGAAAAAGTTGTAGCAATAGTGCTTGATCGTGGTGTTCTAGGAACAGATTTAGATTTACTTGTTGAATCTGAAGATTATGCTGCTAAAAATATTGGTAGACATAAAATAAGTTATGGTGTTTTAAGAAATGGATGGGAAAGATAATTACTTTCCTTTCTTTTTGTGATAAACTTGTGATATGGTGATTTTATGGAAAAACACGTGTTTAAGAAGAAATTCGGTCAAAATTTTTTAAATGATAACTCTATTATTAATAATATTACATCTTCTATTAATCCGACAGAAGACGATTTAATTATAGAAATTGGTCCGGGAAGTGGAGCTCTTACCAAAAATTTGGTTAAATATAATTCGAATTTAATATGTTATGAAGTAGATAAAGATTTAGAAAACACTTTAAATCAAATTAAAAATGATAAGACTCAAATTATATTTGATGATTTTCTAAAAAGAGATATTCAAAAAGATATAAGTAAAATCAATTATAGAAATCTATATATTATAGGAAATCTGCCTTATTATATAACAACACCAATAATTTTATCGATTATTGAATCAAGAGTAGATGTTAAAGAAATGGTGTTTATGGTGCAAAAAGAGGTGGCCGAAAGATTTTCTGCTAAGCCAGGAACAAAAGAATATGGATCAATAAGTGTACTTTTAAATTATTATTTTGATATTAAGAAATTATTTGATGTTTCTAGAACTAAATTTTATCCAATTCCGAATGTCGACTCAAGTGTTATAAAACTTGTTAAAAAAGATAATATACTACCTGTTGAATTTGAAAAATTTAATAAACTTGTTAAAGATTCTTTTCAATATAAAAGAAAGAATATTAGAAATAACTTAAAAGCTTATGATTTAAACAGGGTTGAAGGTGTATTAACTAAGTATGGTTACTCTCTTTCTTCAAGATCTGAAGAATTGTCGTATGAAATATTTGTTGAGCTTGCTAATACTTTATAGCAAGTTTTTTTTAACTAAATAGGCATTTTCACATATACTATATTGGGTGATTTTTATGGAAATCCAAATAGGTGATGCAGTTACAAGAACAAGCCACAACAATGATGTTGTGTTTAAAGTAATGAAAATTGAAGGAAATGTTGCTTATCTTAAAGGTATGGATGTTAGACTTTATGCTGATTCTCCATTAGAAGATTTGGTGAAAACTGAACATAGAGAAGAACAAATGCCAGAAGTAGATAGATTAACTGGTGACAGGGATGAATACTTTTATCTTCCTGGTAAAATTTTACATATAGATGGTGATCAAGATTATCTTGATAAATCTTTAGCATTTTATAAATCTGCTGGAGTACTAGCAGTTGGTAAAAGAATTCCTGAATCCGAAGTTCCTCAAAAAATTGATAATCTTTTAAATGAAATAAAACCGGATATTTTAGTAATAACTGGACATGATGCATTTTATGGAAAACTTGCTAATACAAGTGATTTATCAAAATATAAAAATTCTAAGTATTTTATGAAATCAGTTTTAAAAGCTCGTGAGTATGAAAAGAGTCATGAAAAGCTTGTAATAATTGCAGGGGCATGTCAAAGTGATTATGAAGACATAATTAAAAGTGGAGCTAATTTTGCTAGCAGTCCAAAAAGAGTAAATATTCATGCATTAGATCCGGCAATTATCGCGGTTAATATTGCTTTAACTGATAAAAATAAAAGATTAGATATAAAAGAACTATTGAATAAAACAAAATATGGAAAAAATGGAATTGGTGGTCTTGTTGGTAATGGAATGATGTATGTAGGTTATCCTAGATAAAATTGTTGCTTTTTTTCAATTTATGTATTAAAATTGAATTATAATAGAGAGGTGAAACAGGATGGAAATTACAAATGTACGTGTACGTGTAGTTGAAAAAGAAAATTCTAAAATGAGAGGATTTGCATCTGTTACTATAGATAATCAATTTGTAGTACATGATATTAGAATTCTTGAAGGAGATAATGGTCTTTTCTTAGCTATGCCAAGTAAACAAACTGGAGTTGGAGAATATAGAGATATAGCTCATCCAATTAATCAAGAAGCAAGACAAATGTTTACTGATGCTATCTTAAAAGAGTACGAAGAAGAACTTAAAAGAGTTGAATCAGAAAATTAATTCACAATTTTGTGAATTTTTTTTTGGAATAAAAATATATTTTACTAGGAGGATAATAATGGAAAATAATAATAGTCTTAATCATGTAGTAAAAATTGTAGAAAGAAAAAATATAATTATAAGTGGTATAAAGAAAATTGTGAGCTTTGATGATAAACAATTTTTGCTTGAAAGCAATATGGGAAATATTTTTATCAAAGGGAGTAATCTTGAAATGATAAAGTTGGATACCATAGATGGTAATGTTTCAATTAAAGGTACAATAGATTCTTTTGTATATGCTGAAGATAAAAAAGTAGGAGATTCTATTATTACTAAGCTATTTAAATGAATCAATTAATTTATTTGTTATTAATAATAGGTATTTCTATTATAGCTTCTCTAATCTATCAATTATTCATTAATAGAAATAAAATATTAAAATTTGTCTTATCAATAATATTTATTATAACTTTGGTATATTTTTGTTATAGATATAATTATTTTATATTTAACTTTTATGTATGCTTATCAATTTTTATTGGTACTTACACTGGATATATTGTAAAAAATCGTGTAAAGAAGGCTTTTTTGAAGAGAAAATATAATACTTAAAATGATAATTTGCTATATTATAATTAATAGGAGGAATTGTCATGAATAAATATAAAATGAGACTGTGTTTATATGCGATTGCATTTATTTTATTAGTTGGAATGATGACTTTATCTTGTTTTAACACATGGCAAAAAATCTATAATAATAAAAAAGAGAAAGAAAGACTTGAATCTGTTTATACTTCCTTATTAACTGACGAAGCAAATTTGGAAGATGATGTAAAGAAATTACAAGATCCTGAATATGTAGCTAAATACGCAAGAGAAAAGTATCTATATACAAAAGATGGAGAGTATGTAATTGACTTAAGTAATTTAGGAAAATAATTTGAATAATACCACATTATGTGGTATTATTTAGTTACTTGGGGCCGTAATTTGGTTTCGACAGATTATGGTTTTGATTTAGTTGCAGGTAGTAGCTATACTTTAAATAGCAAAACTTAAAATTAACTGACAAAGGTTTTAATTTTTCTCCAGTATTTGCTTAAAATTTAGCAAGGAGGCTGGTATTTTAATCATCCACAGTTAAAATATTGGTTCATATATGTGGTTTATATTTACGTTAGTTCTTATATGACGTGAACGAATAATTTATAAGATAGTAAGTATTAGTTTGTTAGATGCTTTTGTACTTATGAAATTTTATTTCTAACTAAACCTGTAGACGCTACTTTGAAAGTAATTTGGACGGGAGTTCAAATCTCCCCGGCTCCACCAATTTGATAATAAGCTTGAAATTTTCAAGATAATATAAAAAACTACTTTTTAATTTTATATAAAGTAGTTTTATTTTTATAAAAATTTTTTTATTTCTTTATTAATCCTAATCTAAGAAAGTTTAAATATCTTAAATTTTCTAGATCAATATCATCTTGGTGAAAATGTTGACCATTTTTTCGTAGTTCATGTGCTAATTCGTATATGCTGCCTTCTTCTGTGTCCCAAACAGGTTTATTATAAAAGCTGCTTTGATGTTCATTATATCTTTTATATTCATGATAATTTTCATCTTTTAATATTTGGATTCCAGCGATAGTTGTTAATCGTATTACGTCAAATTCACCAGCAAAATCACCAATATAATCAATGATTTGTAAGTGTTGAATCATTATTTTTTTATTTTTTAAAGCTTGAGTTATCTCTTCCAAACTGCTAAAGTAAATTCCTTGATAACAGTAGATTCTAGTTAAAGCTATTGGGATTTCATTATCAAGCATAATTCCTTGTTTACTCTTTTCATCTAACTCGTTTAAAGCGCAAGAAATATCATAAGCATTTTTTGATTTATCTATAAGTTCTTTTAGGTATTCTTCAAATAGCTTACTTTGCATAATTTAGCCTCTCTCCTATATTATATCATTTCTTTATATTATATAAATTAAAAATGTGAAATATGCTATAATATTATTAGGAGGCAAAACTATGTATGACATTATAATTATTGGTGCAGGGCCTGCAGGGATGTCTGCCGCTATCTATGCTGCTCGTGCAATGAAAAAAGTTCTAATTCTTGAAAAAAATGTTTATGGTGGTCAAATTATTAATTCAAGTGTCGTAGAAAATTATCCTGGAATTAGCAAAACCTCTGGTTATGAGTTTGCAAATAAATTATACAATCAAGTAAAAGACCTTGGAGTAGAGGTAAAGTTTGAAGAAGTAACTCAAATAATTGATGCAAATACACTTAAAACTAATAAAGATGTTTATAGAACAAAAACAATTATCATTGCTAATGGACTTGTTCAAAGAAAGCTTGGATTGTATGGAGAAAATGAACTTATTGGTAAAGGTATTTCTTATTGTGCCACTTGTGATGGTAACTTTTATAAAGATAAAGAAGTTGCTGTTTTGGGATCAGGTGCTACTGCAGTTGAAGATGCTTTATATCTAGCAAATATAGCAAAAAAGGTATACTTGATAAATCGAAGTGATAAATTTAAATGTGATGCTACTATGCTTGATAAACTAAAGAAATCTGAAAATATAGAAATAATTTGTAATAATTCAATATCAAAATTGAATGGAGAGAGTAGATTAACTGGTTTAGAATTAACAAATCATGAGTTATTGAATGTAGATGGTTTATTTATAGCTATTGGATATATGCCAAACAATTTAATATTTAAAGATTATGTGGATATATCTTCTAATGGTTTTATTGAATCAATAGATACATCAACTAAAACTGAAAATATATTTGTAGCTGGAGATACAAGAGATAAGAACTTTAGACAGCTTATCACAGCAGCAAGTGATGGTGCAATCGCGTCTAGTAAAGCTATAAATTTTTTAAATAATAAATAGATTGTCATTTTCTTAAGTCTATTATAAAATATAGTTAATTGGAAGTGAAAATATGAAAAAGGGATTTATGATAATTTTTACTGCTATATTTCTTTTAATATTTATTCTATGGTTTACTGAATATAAAAAATATGAAATCAAAGAAGTTAATGCGAGTAATATAAATGATGTTATAACAAAGCACGATTATGTTTTAATTCGTTATGGAAAACCATCAAAAAATTTTAAAACTATGGCCAAACAATTTAAAAAAGATTATCGTGTTAATACATATTATACATATTTAACAAAAAGTAAAATCGAAGAATCGTTGTCTATTATTTTAGATGATAAAACTCAATTATTATTTGTTGATGGTAATTATAAGGCTTCAATTAATGAAGGTTCTTATAGTAATTATGTAGATTTCTTTGAAGAAAATATATATAATAAAATATTAGAAAAGGACCGCTATTATAAGGTTGCAGCAAATGCTAAAGAATATTTAGATTTAGTCAAATCAAAAAATTATACTGTTGCTGTTATTGGTTATGCTGGTTGTTCATATTGCAATTTATATTTACCTGTTATAAATAAGGTCGCTAAAGAAAATGATTTATCAATATATTATTTTGATTCAGATAATTATGATGAAACAGAATTTCAAAAAGTTATAAATTTAGATTTTGAGATTCCTGCTAAATGTAATACCAAAGGAGAAGTTAAAACAATGACTCAAGGTTTTGCTAAACCAATGACATTAATTACGAAGAGTGGTAAATTAGTAGATTGTATAAAAGGTTATGTAAAAGAGGAAGTTTTGATAGATACACTTAGTAAATATAAATTAGTGAAGAAAGGAAGTACTGAAAATGGAACAAAGTAGTTATGAATTATTAAAACAATTTAGAAATAAATTTCCAGGATCTGTTTCTTGGAGATTAAAAAAACATTGTAAAGTCATTGATATGCATTTAAATCCAAATGAAAGGATAAACTTTATTTTTTCTGGTCAATTGGATATTAAACCATTGAGTTTATTTAACACTGGTGTAATTGCAGTTACAAACGAAAGATTAATAATAGCTCAAAAGAAATTAATAGTAGGTTATAAGTTCTCATCAATTACTCCAGATTTGTATAACGATTTAACTGTTAAAGCCGGTATTATTTGGGGAACAATTATAATAGACACTGTTAGGGAACAAGTTTATGTATCAGATTTGGACAAAGATTCTTTACCAGAAATTGAAACAGAAATAACAATGTTTATGCAAGAAGCAAAAAAGAAATATGCTAAAAAGGAAGAAGAATAGTCTTCTTTTTTTGAAGGTGAATATGAAGAAAAATGTTGTGTTTGTAATTTTTTTAGTTTTATTGTTTGTAACATATTTTTTAGTGGTTAATAAAAAGAAAAATTATGAGTTGGAATATGTAATTAATACATATACAATAAAAGAAAAATATGATAAGACTTATGATAGTTATTATATAAATATTTATAATGATTCAAGTAATTATTCTTATATTTCTACTGAAAAGTATAGTAATAAAAGACATATAATTGATGATATTGATGTAAAAGAGAATAATGGAATAACTTGTGTAAAACCAATAAGCAAGTATTTAACATTCTCTTATGTATGTAGTGATAATGATAATTATTTTGTTGAAAACTATGATGTTGTTAACACTGGTTCTAAAGAAAACTATGACAATTTTTCAGTTTATGATAAATCAAATAAATATTACATTTGGGATGGTTATGGAATAAAAAATGTGTTAACAAAAAGAGAACTTCACTTTTTAGAGAAAGAACATTATGACAATAGTTTAAGTTTTAATTATAATCAATTTATTCTATTTGCTGATTATGATGCAAGTAGAGTATTTAATGATTTTTATTATATAAATATTGAAAAAGAAACAAGTGAAAAGATAGTATCTGATTATGATATATCTTTTGATTCATACTTTTTAGGTTATTATAAAAATAAAGTCTATTTGTTTGATAAAAAAAATATGGTGGAATATGCGATTGATTTAAAGAAGAAAAAAGTAATAAAAGTTAGCAAAAAGGAAATTGGTAAATATTACGATGGTTCTTTAAAAGATATAACTTTATCTAAATTAAAATATACTAATATGTATTTTGACTATAAAAATAAAGTAAATTATGTAATAGATAATAATAAATTATATAAATACTATAACAATTCTAAAGAGAAAATAATGTTAACTAATCTTGAGGTAAAAGCAATTATTTCTTGTGATGATAATAAGGTATATTACTTAAGCAATGATTCTTTATATAGCTATGATGAAAAAAATGGTAATGTTTTATTATTATCAAATTTTGATTGGAAATTTAATTATTTAAATCGTATATACATATTTTAATAACAACTTTTTCTCATAATACATATTCTATATTAGGAGTGATTTTATGTATTATAGAGAGCCAACGAAAGACACTTATTTTGAATATTACACAATAAAAAAAGGTGATAGTCTTTATAAAATAGCTAAAACATATAACATTAATCCTAATTTACTTGCAAGTATGAATGGATTTGATATCAATGATTATATTTATCCAGGTCAAGTACTTTTAATACCTAATCAAAATTATAGTTATTATATTACTAAATCTGGGGATACTTTAGATACCGTTTTAAATACTTTGAATGTTGATATCTCAAAATTATTGAAAGAAAATAAAAATGTCTTTTTAATGGATGGTCAAATGTTAGTTAAGAAAAAGAATTAATATACTCGATATATTTTTTCTTTTTTTTATGCTATAATTTTTAATAGAATAGGAGGGTTAGTATGGTACTAAGAAAGCCTTATGCTTTTTTGATTAAACACTTTAAATTAATTCATATAATCATATTATTTTGTATTTCTATGGCTTTATTTAATTTAAACGATATTTCTAATCTTTTTAGAACTTTGCAACGTACAAGTACTTATGTATATGCTGGTGCTGATATATATATTAATCATGGAATATTTGTGTTTTTAGCAATTGCTTTAATATTATCGGCAATAGTCTATTATTTGTTTAAAATAAAAAAGAAACCTAATAGATTATATTTGTTTTTACTTATTTATTTAATTGCAACTATTTGTAGTTATATATATATTTATAGGACTTTAAGAGTTGTTGTTGATACGGCTTTAACCAGTGATGTCATAATTTTGATTAAAGATTTAACCTTCTTATTATCTTTACCGGGATATATTTTTGTCTTTGTTTGTTTTATAAGAGGTGTTGGATTTAATATTAAGAAATTCAACTTTAGTAAAGACTTAGATGATCTTCAAATAAGTGAAAAAGATAGAGAAGAATTCGAATTTACTTTGGGTCAAAATAATTATAAATATATGAGGACTTTGAGAAGAAGTATACGTGAATTTAGGTATTACATTTTAGAAAACAAATTTGCTATATCTCTTGTTACTTCTGTTGTTGTTATTGTACTTGGTGTAGTTGGATTTAATTACTACAAGAATTATGTTAGAGGACTTCAAGAGACTGAAAGTGCGATTGTAGATAATATTACTTATACTGTATTAGATTCTTACGTTACAAAATATGATTTTAATGGTAATAGAATAAATGATAGTTATAAATATGTAATTGTTAATTTGTCTCTTTATAATTCTTCATCGAAATCAAAAACTTTAAATTTAAATAAAATTGTTCTTGCCAATGGAAAACTTTTATATAGAGCAACAAATTCTGTTAATAATAAATTTTTTGACTTAGGTAAACCTTATATAGAAAAGCAAGAGTTACCTGCTAATTCTAAAACTGAAGCAACGGTTGCATTTGAAGTACCTGAAAGTTTAAGTGATACATATACTTTAAAAGTTCAATATAGTTTAAGCGGAATGTTTAATAATGTTTCTTTGGATTATAAAAACTTTATGGTTGATGTTAAAAATATCGATAAAGAGAGAAACATTGAAAATCATAGTTTAAATGAAAACATATCTGTAAATCCACTGGGCAAAAATCATTTTGAATTTAACATTAGATCTTATTTAATTAAAGATAGTTATAGTAGTAAATATGTTAAATGTGGAACTGTTGATAGTTGTTATTTATTATCTAATGTTATAAGTTCCAATTCTAATAATTCTATGTTTTCTAATAAAACAATGGTAATTTTGGATTATGAGGCTATTATAGATAATACAGCAAACTATTATAGTAATTTTGGAACTATAAATAACATTTTTGGAAATTATATGACAATTGTATACAAGATTGGAAATAAAGTTAAAAGTGAGAAAGCTAGTATGTTAGATAGTAATGATATTGATAATAAACTGTTTGTATCAGTTGATAGAGATATCTCTTTAGCTGATGAAATATACTTGCAATTTGATTTTAGAAACGATCGATATATCATTAATTTAAAGTAAGAAAAAAACACTTTTCTATAAAGTGCTTTTTTTATTTTTTTTGTGATAATTGTATTATTTCTTCTATATTTTCATCAGCATTTCCAGTTAGTTGTTTAATATTTGACAGCCCATAAAATGCTACTGTATTTTCAACAGTAAAATCATTTTGACTTGGGGCACATAAAAATACCTTTTTGTTTAATGCTAGAGCCATTCCTAATTCAATGTGTGCACCTCTACCAGCTGGTAATAATATTATGACTACATCAGCATCTTCGATGCCTTTTTTTTCGTGCTTTGCATATTCAATCATATCATCTATTGAAACATCTGCATTAACATTTTTTACCCAATCGTAAGTTTGTTGCCATCCATTTTGTTTTAAATGTTTAGCATAATAATTCACTGATTCACATCCTGCCATTCCTGATCCTATATAAAATTTCATTAGAACTTCCTCCCTATATTTCTATATCAAATATTATACCATATTGTGGTTGTTCTTTTAAATATCTTGCACAAAAAAAGTATTGAATTATCAATACTTTAATTTATAAATGGAGGGCCTAGTCGGATTTGAACCAACGATCAGGGAGTTGCAGTCCCATGCCTTACCACTTGGCTATAGACCCA
>CAKOJJ010000003.1 GCA_934089275.1 uncultured Bacilli bacterium | reverse complement strand
ATCACCTGTTGAATACAGACTTAAATATTCATAATCAAATATTTTTATTTAGTGTGTACTTGACAGGTAGTACTATCAAAAGTCCCCTTTTTTATAGTTGTATATAATATATTAAATTTAAAATTTTGTCAAAAAAAAAATCTCCAAAGAGATTTTATTTATGATCCATAGCAGAAAATAAATTTACCATGAATTTATCTTTATCAGCGTTCGCTTTTGAAATCATTACGCCTTTATAAGTAGTTAATTCAGCAACATGTCCTTCAAGTAAAATATCTCTTGGTTCAATTGTTTCTAGCATAACCACATTTTGATCTTTATAAACAATATATCTCAATTTTACTTCTCCATGAACTTGAGTAAATAAATGGTCACTTGGTAATTTTAATTCATAAGTTTCACTGCATTTTTTTGTATCAGTAGATACCAATTCACCTAAAAACTCTCCCTTACGTAAAGATGGATAGTATTCAAAATTTAATTTTTTAAAAGCAAGCATATTGTATTTTTTTAATGCTCTCTCTAATTTTCTAAACTCATTTTCATTAATGTAATCGAGAATAAATCCTTTCATAATCATAATCCCCCTTATTCTACATTACACATCAATTATACCAAATACTAGGCTTTATTTCGATATGTGAGACCTATCTTAACACAAAGTTAACACTTTTGTCAAATTCAGGGTTAGTATAATAAGCATTATATTTTCTATTTGTTAACCATCCATCAATAAAAAAGCTATTTGATTTACTGTTTACCACTACGATAGGAATTCCAAGTCGTTTAGCTTCAGAAACAATTATTTGTTTTACAGGTAAATCATAAGAAACAATATAATCTGGTTTTAGAGAATAATATTTATCTCCTCTTTTTTCATTTAAAATTTGTATTTCTGGGTATGTTTCACCATATTCCGTAAGATAATAAGCGTTTAAAATCCTATTTGGAAAAGATGTACCGCAATCATGAAAAGCAGAATGTTGACTTGAAAGATCACGTTCAGAAACATGAAGAATTCTATTTTTGTCAACAGCAAGATATCCATATGTAAATGAGTGATAGTCATACTCTCTACCATATGAATCATTTTTATCCCTAGTTATTAAAGAATACCAAGATTTATTTGCCAAGGTTTCTAATTTAAAAGGTCTTTGACATCTAATTAATAGTTTATAGTAAAGGCCTCTAATATCATAGACTGAAACTCCATCAACTTCACTACTTGTTTCAATTGAAGTTAAATCTGTAAGTCTCTCCAAAATTTCTTCATAACTTCTATCTTTCAAATTACGAACATCATTATAAAACATAAAAAATATATTATATTCTTTAAACATCTTGAAAAAGTATAGCAATTCTTCCGTTGAAAGCAAATTTAATGACAACACTTTTCTATAAAATTCTACGTGGCTTTCTGGTAAAAGTTTTTCGGTATGATGGATACTTATGTATCTCAACATTTCATTTATATTAACACAAACATTTTGATAAGAATCATGAAAAAGATAATCAACAATATAGGCGTATAAATCTTTTTTATTAGCTTGCATAATAATTTTTTCTAATAAAGCATAATATTTTGAATATTCCTCTATGCTTGGATATTTTTCCATATAACGATCAAACAAACATCTAACGTCAAGAATATCTTCTTGTAAAAAAAGTTCATACAAATCCATATATAATCATTCCTTGAGAGAGTATTTTATCACTTTAAAATAAAAAAAGGAAGAACTATTCTTCAGTATCTTCCTGTTTATCCATTTTAATTAAAACCTCTCTTGGCTTTGAACCATTTTGTGGTCCGATTACCCCTCTTTCTTCAAGTAGATCAACAATTCTTGCAGCACGATTATATCCTAATCTAAATCTTCTTTGTAATAAAGAAGCTGACACTTTACCAGTTTCAATAGCAAAATCAACAATTTCATTGTAAAGAGGATCATCTTCTGAAGTATCTCTTCCACCTACTCCTGCAGTTGAAATTGATTCAGTATTTTGACTCATTTGCGTAATTGATTCATCATAAGAAGCAACTTGTTCTTTAGATGTGTAAGCAATTACTCTTTCTATTTCTTCATCGCTTATAAAGTTACCTTGAATTCTAAGTGGTGTATTTTCTCCCATTGGTTTATAAAGCATATCTCCTTTACCTAGAAGTTTTTCAGCACCACCCATATCTAGAATAGTTCTTGAATCAATTTGTGAAGCAACAGCAAAAGCAATACGTGACGGAATATTTGCTTTAACAACACCAGTGATAACATCTGTTGATGGTCTTTGAGTCGCAACTATCAAGTGAATTCCAGCTGCTCTTGCCATTTGAGTGATTCTCATAATTGAATCCTCTACTTCTTTTGAGGCAACTAACATTAAGTCAGCAAGTTCATCAATAATTACTACAATATAACTCATTAAATGAATTGTTTTATCTTCAGGATTTTTTTTCATCAATGCACTCATTTTTTCATTATATCCAACTATATTTTTTACTTTTTCATCAGCAAACATGTCGTAACGTTTTTCCATTTCTTTTACAATATTTTGTAAGGCAATACTCGCTTTTTTAGGATCGGTTACAACTGGACACAATAGATGCGGTACACCATTATAATTTGAAAGTTCAACCTTCTTCGGATCAACTAATACAAGTTTTACCTCATCAGGTCGTTTAGTTATAAGTAAACTATTGATAAATGAATTTATACATACAGATTTACCTGATCCAGTAGAACCAGCAACTAGTAAGTGTGGAGTTTTAGCAAGGTCTGCTATACAGTTATTACCATTAATATCTTTTCCTAAAGAAACAGGAAGTTTCATTGTCATCATTTCTTTTTGCTTATCTTGAATTACTTCTCTTACTTGTACACCAACTGTTATCTTATTAGGTATTTCAACTCCAACTGTTGTTTTACCTGGAATAGGTGCCTCAATACGAACATCTTTAGCAGCTAGCGACAAGGCAATTTCTTTAGATAATCCAGTTATTTTACTAACTTTTGTACCGTTTTTTACAGCAACTTCAAATTGAGTTACCGTTGGTCCCTCATGAACAGCAACTACTTTTCCTGTTATACCAAAGTCGGCAAGAACATTTTGTAAAGCAATACTAGTTTGTTTAATAAATTCATCACTGTTGGTACGTTTATTTTTCTTTAATGGATCTAAAACCTCATCAAGTTTTGGTAAACGATAATTAGAATTAATACTTATTAGAGGAATGTCAGCTACTGGAGCAGTTGGTGCGGGAACCTCTTCATCAACATTTTTATATTTTTTCAATTCTTCAACTGATCTTATAACGACTTTGTCATCTTCTTCAGTTTCTTCATCCTCTTTTTCCATTTGTTTATTAGCCTTAGCTATCTTAGCAGCTTTCTTGGCTTCTTTTCTCTTTTCACGACGATTTTCAAGGAATGTTCCAAAACGATCTAACAAGTCAGAAAATGATATATTAAACATCAAGATAAGTCCGAATACAATCACTACTGAAACGATAATATACGTTCCAATTTTATCAAGTAAAGACACTAATCCCCAAGAAATAAAAAGTCCAATTATTCCTCCACCAGTTTGACTTAAACCCACAAACTTTTCATTTATTACAGATAGGAACACTTCCATAGAGTTATTTAACACATCCCCTATTTTAGTACCACCTTCAACATAATTCATATGAGCCAAAGTCAAACCTGATAATAATATCAAATAAAATCCAATTAATCTTGCTGTAAAAAATTTAGGCATTTTTCTTTTAAATAACATATACATACCTAAAATAAGTAAAAGAATAATTAAGATATTATAATATGAACCAAATAAGAATATAGCAAAATCTTTTATAATATTACCAACAGGTCCAAAAACACCAAGACCTATTACTCCAATAAGAATTAAAATTAATCCAGTTATTTCAACAGAAAATTTTGGAGTACTTGTATTTGCACTTTTTTTCTTTTTACGTTTTGTCATACCATTCACCCTAATATAATTATAACCTAATTAAAGATATTATGGTTAAAATTTGTAAATATTTATGTAAAGAAGAGACTAATTTACATTATCGACCAAATTTTTATATGCTTTATTATTCATTAATAACTTATGATTGCCAATACCCATAATTTTACCCTTTTCTAATAAAATTAAATTATCTGAAAGTTCCATTATTTTTTTATTATGAGTAATAATCAGTATGGTATGACTACCCTTCAACTCATTAATTAAGTCAAAAATTTTACGAGATGTTTTCGGATCTAACGACGACGTCACTTCATCAAGCAAAATTATTTTCGGATTTATAAGCATTACTCTTGCAAGTGATAAGAGTTGCTTTTGACCTCCACTTAAATTATCGGCATTTTCTTTGAGCACTGTGTTGTAACCATCTTTAAGTGACATAATATGATCATGTATTCCAACCTTTTTACATACTTTAACTTGATCTTTAAAAGACGAATTACCAACAGATAAATTATCTTTTATACTAAAATTAAACATAAAAGTATTTTGATTTACAACACTTATTATAGAACTATACTTTTCTTTAGAATATTTATAAATATCAAGATTATCAATCAAAATTTTCCCAGTATCTATGTTATAAAATCGTAAAAGTAAATTAAAAATTGTTGTTTTACCTGAACCATATTCACCAACAAAAGTAATCAAAGAATTTTCTGGAATTTTAAAAGATACATGTTTTAAAACCAATTTATCATCGTATTTAAAAGATACATTCTTAAATTCAATTACACCAATAACATTCTTTTTATGAACATCATCAATATAGCAAGTGTTATTTTTATGATCAATAATATCTTTAACACGTTCAAAAGAAACACATTTTTCTGCTAAAGAAATATAAAATGAAATAATATTATCCAAAGTTTCTCTAATTCTACCATAATATGATATCAATAATAAAACAATAGTCAATTCCATTTTCTTATTAATTAAGAAATAAATTAAGATAAAGAGCATACCAAACTTAGCTATATCAATAAAAAGTGAAATAACATTTTTTCTAATTATTAAATATCTTCTTTTTTGATAATAGCTATTTCCCCACTTAATTCTTAATTTTTTCATTTTATTTTCTAATTTAGAATAAAGACCTAAACTTTTAACATCTTTAAGTCCTCTTAATAATTGGGATAACAAGGAAGTCAATTCATCCGCATATTTACGTTGTTTTTTCAAGTAACTATTTGATTTAACGACACACCATTTAGCAAGAATATAATAAATCAGAAAAACAACGAATACATAAACAAAAACCAACTTGCTCTTGCTAAAAAAAATAATAAACAATATAACTAATTTAATTATTTCAATCATCATTTCAAAAACAATTGATGGAATTTCAGCCATATTTAATATATCTTGATTAGATGAATTTAAGATTTTTCCATTATTAATTTCTCTTCCGTAATTTTCATCAAATTCACACACTGACTTAACTAACATTTGATGAACTCTTGCATATATTTTCTTAAAATATTTAGCATATAGAGTGTTTGTAATAAAAGATAAAGCTCTATTTGTTATTAATATTAAAGTTATAATTGCTAAGTTTTTAAAAACCAAAGTATAAGAAGCTTTAGTTAATAAAGTAATAGTCGATGCTTCATAATAAGGTTTAATTAAACCTATAAGAACGTTTATCAAACATATTAAAGTAAAAACATACAAGCCAAAATCTTTATAGCCAACTAATAAAAAATAGTTTTTAATAATATTAATTGATTTGTTTTTCATATTTAACCACCAAATCAATTATAAAAAACAAAACTTCTTAATTCTTTACATATTTTATATCAATTTTGCAAACTATTTTAGTGGTAACATAATATATGTATAATTACTAGAATAATTTTCTATGGTAATATTTTTATCAGCATTATATTTAGTTGAAGGATACCAAGACAATTTTATTTTTCTTTCAAGTGAAACAATATCATCTTGTTTACTGCCAATTAATTTAAATACAATATATCGAGTGTTTTCAAAAGTATAAACCTCTAAATTTTCATTTTTTATAGTAGTTCCTAAATAATAGTCGTATTCACCATTATGTCTTATAAAAATGCCATATAACATTGCTTTTTCAATCAATTTATCTACATCTTGCTCTTGTCTTAAATTAAGAAACAATTTTCGTATTTGATAAAGTAAGTCATCATGATTTTTTTCATGTACATGATAACAATATAATTTTTTTTGAGCAAATTCTTTTATCTCATAATCAAAATTAAAATCTTTATCATCCAAAGGAAAAATTATCATAGGAACACTTTGATACATTACATCTTTTTTTCGACAATCATTTGGTGATATTCCAAATTGATTTTTAAATGCTCGATAAAAAGATGTAGCTGAATTAAATTGATATTTAATTGCTATATCAAGGATTTTGTTATTCGTGTTTTTTATTTCTTCAAAAGCAGCACTTAATCTTCTTTTTTTGATATATTCTTTTAAAGTATAACCTGTCAAAAAATTAAAAATTCTTTCTAAAATAAAAACGTTCATTCCTGTTATTTTACTTAATCTATTAAAGTCTATTTCTTCATCTAAATGATTTTCTATGTACTTCACCATTTCGTTTAATACTTTATAATTCATGCTGCACCTCAAATATATTATATTTAATTACAAAAAAAATAGCAACTTAGCTATTTTCTTTTTGGTTCAATTTTCTCTTGACCTAACATATACATTCTTAAAGGTTCAGGAATTGTTATACTTCCATCTTCATTATAGTTATTTTCAATTAAAGCAATCAAAGCACGAGTAGATGCAAGTACTGTATTATTAAGCGTATGAAGGTAATAATTTCCTTTATCACTTTTTACACGAATACCAAGTCTTCTTGCTTGAGCATCAGTTAAATTTGAACAAGAACCTACTTCAAAGAATTTTTGTTGTCTTGGACTCCAAGCTTCAACATCACATGACTTATATTTCAAATCAGCTAAGTCTCCAGTACAACATTCAAGTTGTCTTACTGGAATATTTAAGCTTCTAAATAATTCAACTGTAAAATTCCACATACGTTCATACCAAGCATCACTGTCTTCTGGTTCACATAAAACAATCATTTCTTGTTTTTCAAATTGGTGAACTCTATATATTCCTCTTTCTTCAATACCATGAGCACCTACTTCTTTTCTAAAACAAGGTGAATAAGAAGTCATACAAATTGGTAAACTCTCTTTTTTAATTAATTGGTCTTTAAATTTACCAATCATTGAGTGTTCACTTGTACCAATTAAATACAAATCTTCCCCTTCAATTTTATACATCATGGCATCCATTTCGGTAAAACTCATAACACCAGTTACAACATCACTTCTAATCATAAATGGAGGTATACAATAAGTAAAACCTTTTTGAACCATAAAGTCTCTTGCATAAGCAAGCATTGCACTTGAAAGTCTTGCAGCATCGCCCATCAAATAATAAAAACCATTTCCACTTGTTCTTCCACTTGCTTCTTTATCTAGTCCATCAATACTTTCAAGAATATCAGCATGATATGGTATTTCATAAGCTGGTACAGTTGCTTCTCCAAATCTTTTTAACTCAACATTTTCTGAATCATCTTTACCTACTGGAACATCTTGAGCAACAATATTTGGAATAACCATCATTTTTTCCTTAATTATTTTGCTTAGTTCTTCTTCTCTAGAAGTTAAAGTATCTATTTCATCATTCATAGTTGAAACTTTAGTTTTAATCTCTTCAGCTTCTTCACGCTTTCCATCACGCATTAAAATACCAATTTCAGAACTTAATCTATTTTTTTCAGCACGCATTGTATCCATTTTTAGTTTAGTATCTCTATACTCTAAATCTAAATCATATATTTCATCAACTAAAGGTAATTTTTCATCTTGAAATTTTTTCTTTATATTTTCCTTTACTAATTCTTTATTTTCTCTTATTAATTTAATATCTATCATTTTTATTCTCACTTTCTAATACTTTTTCTAATTTTTTTAAATTATTACCATATTTTTTATCAAACCATTCTCTTTTTTCCGATGGTAATAGTTCTAACCTTTTTGGATCATAATTATTTCGCATATCACGAACTTTTAATTTTAAAGCGTGAGGATTTCCACTATCTATAATTGAATCTATTTCTTCATTATAAGATTGCAATCTTTCTTCCTCACTTAGCTCTGTCTTTTCTTTCAAAGGTTTTGTAACAATAAATACAGTTTCAACAATTTCCTTATCAATTCCGGCCTCTAATAAATCCAAAGCTGTTATATTTGTATCCTCTATAATATCATGTAATAATCCAGCAACTGAAGAAATATAATCTTCACTCAAAGAAACGGTATACAAATGATCTATATAAGGATTTCCTGCTTTATCCAAAACATTTGCAAACACTCTTCGAACTATTACAGCCGCTTTAAGATATTGGTCATCCACTTCTTTAATTTTCTCTAAATCTTCTCTAGAAAAATATGAAAGCAAATTATTATCATCTGTTATTTTACTTAAATCAAATAAATAAACAGTATCAAATAAATTAAATGGAAGTGAATGTATACAGATATATTTATCTTTATAAAATTCAGGATTTTCACTGTAAACTAATTTAAATCCTAATTGTTTTAACCTATTAGATATACTTTGATTTTTAAAATAAGTATCTATTATTACCTTTCTCATAAACTATCCTTTCTAATAAAAAAAATGATACCACACAAAGGAGCACTTAAGTGCGGTACCATCCTACTTTTAACTTAATTTTGATAACGGTTTAACCCGGTTGCTATTAACAACACTAATGAGGAGATTCATAAATATTTATTGCCTGTTTTCACCAACCACAAACTCTCTTTAAAATAAATCATTTATTACTAATCTCATATCTTCGCTTTACAAATAAAATTTTATCTTATTTTCTTTATCTAGTCAATATGAATGTCACGATTTTCAAACGTTTTATCCATTAATATTTCATGAATTTCTTCTTCTTGATTGTCTAAGTAAATATTCTCAATTCTATCAACAGAACATTTAGATGCGATTAATATACTTGTTATCTTTTGTACAGCATTTTCTACTGTATCATTAACTACAACATAGTTATAATCTTTAACTTCATTAATTTCTTGATATGCTCTTTTAAATCTTGAAAGCACTTTATCTTTAGTTTCCGTTCCACGGCATGTAAGTCTACGTCTAAGTTCGCTCATTGAAGGTGGAAGAATAAATATACATATTGCTTCAGGTAAAAGTTCACGAACCTTTAAAGCACCTTGAACTTCAATTTCTAGGATAACATCAATTCCACTATTTAATCTATCATCTATATATTTTTTAGGAGTACCATAATAAGCACCATTATACTCAGCATATTCTAAAAATTCGTTATTTCTAATCATTTCCTCGAATTCTTCTTTTGAAAAAAAATAACATGTCTCGCCTTCTTTATCTCCAGGTCTAGGAGCTCTTGAAGTACAAGAAATACTTAACCATGCATTTTCATGAATATTTAAAAATTCTTTAATGATAGTACCCTTACCAGCACCACTTGGACCACTTATAACAATTAGGGATCCTCTACTTTTCTCTTTAATAACGTCCATAAATTATTCCTTTCCAGTTATTCTTTTTTTTAGACAATGTGGTAAACAATTATCACAATAAGTTTCTCCTTTTAATGATTTTTTTTGACATTCATTAATATAATTTATTTCAATTTCTATTACATCTTCAATACACTTTCTTATTTCTTCTTCAAAAGTATTCCCTAACAAATGTCCACTTCTAAAAGTTTCTTCAATAATTCTTTCTTTATCCTTTTTTCCAGTATACCAAGAAGAGTTTTGACATATTCTTGCTGCTGCACTTGTTGCCGAAAGACCAATTTCATAAACGGCATAATAAAATCTATTAAACGTTTCTTCATCATAATTTTCCAAAACATATTGAAGATAAAACTCAATATCTGCATTATGAATAAATCCAAAATATTCCAAATCTTTTATTTCTGATACAATATGGTCTTTATGATAATACGAATTTACGTATGGTTTAATATTTTTTAGGAATCGTTTACTCATCTCTTCTCTAAGTTCGTCTGTTCTTATAAGACTTAAAACTTCTAAATATCTTTCATAACTTTCTTCAAAATTAATTTTAAATTTTGTTTCAATTTCAACTAATGGCATAAATTCTCCTCATTTCTTAATCGTTATTATAGCAAACTTGTTATTAAAATAAAAGGTGTTATAATATTCAAGAGGTTGTATTTATGAACGAAAAAAACTTAAATGATTATTATAATAAATTTAATGAAGACAAAAGATTAAAAACAAGACATGGTCGTGTTGAATATATAGCAACTATGAAATATATAGAAGAAATTTTAAAAGATTATAAAAAGCCTAAAATACTTGATTTAGGTGCAGGATGTGGAGCTTACTCTATTCCTCTAAGCGAGTATTATGACGTTACTGCTTTAGAACTTGTTAAACATAATCTAAAAGTAATTGAAAAAAATAGTCAAAATATAAAACTAATCCATGGAAATGCAACTAATTTGAACATGCTTGAAGATAATAGTTTTGATGTAATTCTAATATTTGGACCAATGTATCATTTAATATCAACAGAAGAAAAATTAAAATGTTTAAATGAAGCAAAAAGAGTTTTAAAGAAAAACGGTACAATACTTATTTCATACATTATGAATGATTATGCCATTATAAGACACGGGTTTAAGGATAGACATATTCTAGAAGAAATAGATAAAATTGATGATAGTTTTCATATTATTTCTAAAGAAGATGATCTTTATTCATACGTAAGACTTGATGACATTGATAATTTAAATAAACTTGCCAATTTAAGAAGAATTAAAATTATCTCTCAAGATAGCATATCTAACTATATGAGAGAATATATCAACAAATTAAATGATGAAGAATTCGAACTATTTATAAAATTTCAATTATCAATATGTGAAAGATACGAAATACTCGGTTTATCAACACATGTTTTAGACATATTAAAAGAGGATTAATTTTAATCCTCTTTATGTTGTTCCAAAATTTTCTTTAATCCTACATAAGGCAAAGTCACACATGTTTTTCTATTACCTTGTTTATAAGTTTCGTCAAAGACAATCGCTTCATTTAAAGAAGAACCATCATATTCTTCTTCATTAAGCATTGCTTCAAAGTTATTTATATATTCAAGAGCTTCTTTAACACTTTTTCCAATCAAATTTCTTATCATAATCGATGTTGAAGATGTTGATATGGCACACGCTTCTCCATCAAACTTAATGTCTTCAAGTAAACCATTTTTTATTAATACATAGATATCAATGTTATCTATACACGATTCGTTATTTGAATTTACTTTTATATATCCATCTACATTCTCGCTTGTTTTATGAAATGGATGAGAGTAATTATCAAGTATTATTTCTCTTTTTTCAATTCCGTCCATTATTAGATCATCTCACTTATTATTCTATTTTTATCTTTTAATAGTTCATAAACTTTGTCACATTCTTCATAAGTATTGTAAAAATACATGCTTATTCTTACTGTATTTTTTACACCAATTGCACTTTTCAATATCTTGGCGCAATGATTTCCAGCTCTAACACAAATATGATATTTATTTAAAAAGTATGCTACATCCTGTGCAAATACACCATCTACATTAAAAGCAATTATTCCTGAATCACATTCATCATTTACAATGTTTATATGAGGTATTGTTTTTAATTTTTCAATTAAATATTTTTTTAATTTTATTTCATGAATTGTAATATTATCCATACCAACATTATTTAAATATTTTATTGCTTCCCCAAATCCAATTACTGATGCAATATTTGGAGTACCTGCTTCTAATCTTGTTGGTAAATCTTTTAAATATACTTCATCTATTGAATCAAAAGATTCATTCATACCACCACCATAATTGATTGGAACTAAGTTCTCAAGAAGTTCATGCTTTCCATAAAGAACACCTACTCCAGTTGGTCCGCACATTTTATGAGCAGAGAATGAAAGAAAATCACAGTCAAGATCTTTTACATCAGTTTTTATGTGAGGAACACTTTGAGCACCATCAACAACAACAAAGATATTGTGTTCATGAGCATATTCACATATTTCTTTTATTGGTCTAATATCTCCAACTACATTTGTTATATGTGCAAGAGATATTACTTTAGTATTAGGAGTGATAGCTTTAATTACATTGTTTAAAGTAACATGTAAATTAGAGTCTAATTCTATATTTTTGACTATTATGCCATTTTTACGTGCAAGCATAAACCATGGTAAAACATTGCTTGCGTGTTCTGATAAAGTTATTAAGACTTCATCACCAGGTTCTAAAATATGTTCAAAAAATCCACTTGCTATCATGTTTAAAGATTCTGTTGCCCCACTTGTAAAAACTACTTCATCCATTTCTGCATTGATAAATCTAGAAACAAGTTTACGTGCATTTTCATATTCAACATCAACTTTATAAGAAATATCATAATCTCCCCTATGCGCATTTGCTGAATATTTAGTATAATATTCCGTCATCTTATCTATTACACATTTAGGTTTAAAAGTAGTAGCTCCATTATCTAAATATATAATATCATTATCAAACATCGGAAAATCTTCTCTATACATATTACACCTCCTTTATTTTTTTATATTTTTTAATTCTTCATATTTGCTTACTAATCCATACTTATAAGAGTCTATTACAATTTTGCGTGCAACCTCTTCTGTTATTCCTTTAGTTTTTAAATAAAATAAATAATCGGGATTAACGTCAGTTATAGAATTACTATGATTAGCTATTACATTACGTGATCCTACTCTAAGAATTGGTTCTACATGTACTTTACCACCATCATTTAATATTCTTATATTTTCATCTATTGTATTATCAATTGTTCCAACTTCATCAAACGAATTAACACTTATATCAGCGCTTCCACTTACTACACCAGATATTTCTATATCACTTAAAGAATTATTTCCAAGCATATTTAAAAGTATATTTAATTTATAACTTGCACTTACATCAATATTTGAAACATATTTGAATGTTGAATTATTATGCATATTTATTTCAATTTTAGTATCACTTGCAATTTCACTAAAGTTAATTATTTCCAAAGTTGATGAGTCAGTCATGTTAAATTTTAAATCTTTAACATCCTTATTTACGATGAATACTTTAACAGAACCAGTTACATCAAATGCATCAGTTACAGTTTCTAATTGATAATTAACTCCATCCAATAATATATTATTCTTCATACTATTTTTCACTCACTTCATACGCACTAAAGCCAGATGTCTCGATTTCACGGGCTAAAGAAGCATCTCCTTCTTTAACAATACTTCCACCACTTAAAATTGAAACTTTATCAGGTTTAATATACTCTAATATATTAGTATGATGAGTAATGATTAAAATTGATACTGTTTCATCTTTATAATCCATTAAAGATGCACTTAAACTCTTTAAACTATCAACATCTAATCCACTGTCAAGTTCATCTAAAAGAATTAATTTAGGTTCTAAAACATATAAATGAAGAATTTCATTTTTTTTCTTTTCTCCACCACTCATACCTTCATTAACACCACGATGAATAAATTCAACAGGTATATTTAGTTTTTTACATATTTCAGTAACTTTTCTATTGAAATCAAAGATATTTACATGTTCTCCTGTTTTACATTCTAAAGCACTTCTTAATACTTCAGCATTAGTAATTCCTTCAAGTTCAATTGGATTTTGAGCTAATAAAAATATTCCTTGTCTACTTCTTTCATCAGTCGAAAGAGAAAGTAAATCTGTATTATTATAGAAAACACTACCACTTATTACTTCATAAGTAGGATCTCCCATAATAACTTTACATATTGTACTCTTTCCAACCCCATTAGGTCCCATAAGAGTAACAATTTCACCATCATTTATATCCAAGTTAAAGTCATGTAATATAATTTTATCATTAACTTTAACTGTTAAATTTTTTATACTTAACATAAAAACCACCAAGATAATTATAATTTATACATAAAAAAAAAGCAATAAAACGTTTTTGCTTTTTCTATTATAGTCTATAACATAAAGTTAAGATATTTTCAGGGAGGCATGACTAGTCACAAGTGACAGAACCGGAAGAGCTCACATTGCAGCTAGCAAAAACCGAGTTATCAACGCAATACACGCGGCCATAAGGATTAGCATTGCATTCAAAGGCATCAGAAGAACAAACGAAGCGCGAACCGTTGTCATCACAAACTGATTCGCCAAAATGATTCTTTAATGTTCCTTTAGAATTATCATAATCATTCCATTTAATACAAAGTAATCCATTATCATTTATACATACTGCTTTTGAGCCATCAGATCCTAATCTTACAAATACATTTTTACCTAATATTGTATAATCTGTTACACTTGATGTTGTCGGTTCTCCAAATGCATAATAATATGTTGGTTCACTACTACCCAATGTATCTCTTTCTACGGCATTGAATTCTAACTTACATGTATATTCTTCACTTACTTCTTCTGTTGATGTTTTATCTAATGTTACTGTTAATGTTCCGTTTAATGTTTCTTTTGCTTTAATAACTGTTGCATCATTATCTAGTTTATTTTTGATACTTGTATATTTTGCTGTTGTTCCGTCTTTTGGTACACATGTTACACTTACTTCTGCATCATAGTTACTTGAGTTATTTGTTACTTCGTATGTTAGTATACTTGTTTGATTTAATGTCTTTAGTTCTGATGTTTCAAATGTTATTATTTTTTTTGTATCATCTATTACAGAATTATATACATCCTTTCCATCTATACTTGCAGCTGTGAAGATTACACTGAAATCTTCTTCATTTTCGCTTACTTTTGCATTTCCATTTATTACTAATGTTGTTGATACTGCTGCAAAGCCAATAGACATTAGTAATATTGCTACTATAAGCATACTTTTCCTTTTCATATTCTTTCCTACTTTCTACATTTTTATTTTATAATACCCCCCCCGATTTTCAAGGACAACTTCCTTGTTTACATCTTTTTTGTCATATTTGCATATTGAAAACATTTTTAAAAAATGTTATATTTAGTTTAGTGAGAAGCAAAAGTTTCTTTTGAGGCTGATGCTTACCACATTTTGCGGTGCATCCTTATTCAGTAGAATAAAGATGCTTTTTTTATGGCCATAATAATTTTAAAATTGTTACTAGCAATATAAAAACGATTAAGTAAAGTAATCTTATATGATTATCTTTTTTCATCGTATCACTTCCCCCGTACTCCTTTAACCAAACCCCTGAATATTTAGCCTCTAGTTGGAAGTGATAAGCATCTTTTTCTGCTTCTCGATTGGTTATTATATAGTTAATTTTGCTTGTCAATAAACTCGACAAATGTCGACAAAATTAGAACCTAAAATGCATAAAAAAAAGAAGATTACTCTTCTTCTTTACACGCTTCATCTAAACATTTAAACAATTCATTTACTTCTTCTTCAGTCTTTATTCTTGCACCTGATGCAAATTTATGTCCTCCACCATTAAATCGCGAAGCTATCTCATTTATTACAATACCTCTACTACGAATGTTGATTTTATACAAACCTGATTTTTCATCATAAGATGAAAACGCCCACACTTTTAGTTCTTTAATAAAATTCAAATCATTAACCATATTAGAAGCTGTACCAGCATCAACTTTAAATTCGTCAATTATATCATCAGTAATTTTAATATAACCAAAACCATTATTTGTAATTGTCATATTATTTATTATATACGATTCAAATTTTCTTTCATTTATTGGTCTTTCATATAAATTATTATACAAAGGCATAAGTTCAAATTTATAATCATTTAATAATTTTGAAGAAAGAAGAAGCGTTTTAGGAGTTGTATATGAAAGTAAAAAACGATCACTGTCAGAAACAATTCCCATAAACAATTTTTCAGCTATTTCCTTGTTCATTTTTAATTTAGTATTATAAGCAAGTTCTGTAATTAATTGACAAGTACTTGAACTAGTTTCATCAACAAGTTCTAAATCACAAACAGTTTCATCACATGGATGATGATCAATTTTAATCGTATATTTATAACTTTCTTTAGTAGCTGAATCTACACGATCAAATTTTGGAACATCACATATTATTAAAAGAGCATTATCTAAATTTTTTTCATCTATTTTATCAAGAGTTCCAAAATATTTAAATCTTGAAACTCCTGAACCAACAGCATAAACTTTCTTATTAGGAAAGTTAAACTTTATCATATCTCTAAGTGCAATAGTCGATGCAATAGCATCTGGATCTGGTCCAACATGTCTTGCAATAACTATTTCATTATACTCTTTTATTTTTTTGACTATTTGTTTAAAAACACTGCTTGTCACATAAATCAATCCTAACTATTTTACTATTTCGTAAGTATCCATTGCTATCATTAATTCTTCGTTAGTTGGAATTACATATACTGGGATAGTAGAATCATCTGTTGAGATGCATCTAAATTTTCCTCTAAAATCATTTTTCTCTAAATCAATTTTAACACCTAAAGATTTAATCTTATCAACAATATCACTTCTTGTTTGTTTTGAATTTTCTCCTAATCCAGCAGTAAATACTATAACATCTGCTCCATTAAGTAAATTGTTATACATTGCAATATAGTTTGCAACTTTTTGAGTATACATATCTTGTGCTAAGATACATAATTCATCTCCAGCTGCAATTCCATCTTCAACATCTCTTGAATCTGATTTTCCACAGATACCTTCAAGTCCACTCTTTTTATTTAAGGCAGTCATAACTTCATCTAAAGTCATATTAGCCTCATCCATCATATATTCAATTATACTTGGATCAACATCTCCTGGACGAGTTCCCATCATAATTCCTGTAATTGGAGAGAATCCCATTGAAGTATCTACTACTTTACCAGAATCAATTGCACATAAACTTGCACCTGATCCAATATGACATGAAATTACTTTTAAATCAGATCTATTTAAGTATTCACTTATACTCTTATTAATAAATCTATGACTTGTTCCATGAAAACCATATTTTCTTACACCATAATTTTTATACCAATCCATTGGAACAGCATATAAATAGTTTTTTGGTTCCATTGATTGATGGAATGATGTATCAAATACAGCTACCATTGGTGTATTTGGGAAAGCTTGTTTACTTGCTTCAATACAAGAAAGCATAGCAGGCATATGAAGTTTTGCAAGTTTTTCAAACTTTTTACAAGTTGCAATTACTTCATCGTCTATTAAAACACTATTCTTATATTTTTCTCCACCATGTACTAAACGATGTCCTATTCCATCGATTTCATCTAAAGATGAAACAACTCCTAATTCTACAATTTCTTTTTTTATTGCTTCTAAAGCAACTAAATGATTTGGTAAATCCATATCTCTATGAAGTTTTTCACCATTAATTTTTAAATCATAGAAACTATTATCAATTCCTATTCTTTGAAAATAGCCACTTATTAGTTCTTTTGCCTCAGGTAATTCAATAACAGAAAACTTCATTGAAGAACTTCCAGCATTAATTGTTAATATTTTCATAAATTCACACCTTTCACTAAAAATTATACCAAAAAAAAAGAGTATACTCTATCTTTTTTTTAACAATAAGTGATCTTTATCAAAAAATATTGAAAAATCACAGTTACTTACTTTTTTTATTAACTTTTTATTAGTTAAGTCTTTATCAAAAAGAGTATTATACTCATTTTTCACATTATCAAATTCTTGTCTTTCATCTCTCATAATATCACCTAATAATATTATGGGTAAATTCAACATCTTTTATTCACAAGTAAAACTTGTTCCAAGATTTAGTTTAGCATTCTCATAATCGTCAATTTTACTTAAAGACATTTCTAGATTATTTAAGTCACTTTGAATATTTGTAAAATCATAGTTGTTAACATTATGGTCAAGTGTAACCGAAATGATAAAATCAGCTGAGCCATTTTTTAATGATGTAGTTACACCATCAACATTTATGTTATTTATATTATTAGCTGAAATATAATCGTTTAAACTAACTTCTTTAGCTGTAAATGTTACAGTAGTTTTTTCAATTTTATTATCTCTTACAATATATTTATAATTTAAAGTTCCTTTATTTGTTTCTTTATTGCAATTATGAACAATAACTTCATTATTAGTAATTGGAGTAAAATCAGTATCAGGATCGTCTTTTACAAGTAAATCTTGATTCACATAACCAAATACACCAAATATAGCAAATACAATAATTGCAAACACCCAAACAGTTACTAATTTAGCATTCATATTATCCCTCTATTCTTAAATATATTTTAACATATAATTAAATTAACTTCCACAAAAAAAGAGAATAAACATTCTCTATAATAAGTCGTTATGCTCTTTACTTATCTCAGTTGTTACTTTAATTATTTCATGTTCTTTTACACATTTTTTTATTAATTCTTCATAATCAAAAGCATTCTCATATTCTGAAGCCAATGCAGCAACTGGATTTATAACTGGATGTTCTGGAACAAATATAGTACAACAATCTTCAAAAGGAAGAATTGAAATATCATAAGTACCTATTCTTTTAGAAATATCAATTATCTCAAGTTTATCCAAGCAAGCAACAGGTCTAATTACAGGTATACGAACTACTTCATTGATAGCTGCCATACTTGTTAAAGTTTGACTTGCTACTTGGCCGATAGATTCTCCATTAACTAACACTTTACAATTACTATTTTTAGCGATTCTTTCACTTATTCTATACATCATTCTTCTCATAATAGTAATTAAATATTCTCTTGGGCAATTTTTTAATATACTCTCTTGAATTTCTGTAAAATTAATAACATGTAATTTAACATATGAAGAATATTTAGATAATTCAGTTGCTAATTTAATAACCTTGTTTTTAGCAGCTTCACTTGTATGAGGAGGACTTTCAAAATATATTCCTTCAATTCTAACTCCTCGCTTTAAAGCAAGGTACCCAGCAACTGGAGAATCAATTCCACCGCTTAACATTAAAAGTCCTTTTCCTAAAGATCCAACAGGATATCCACCAATTCCTTTAATTCTATCAAAATAAATAAAAGCTCCATTTAAACGTATTTCAACATTAATAATAACTTCAGGTTTATGAACGTCAACTTTAACATTTTCCAATGTTTTTAAAACAACCCCACCTAATATTCTAGATATCTCCATCGAATCAAGTGGATAGTTTTTATTGCTTCTTTTTGTTTCAACTTTAAATGTTTCAAAAGTTTTATCTTTAATAATTTCTATTAAAGCATTTTTTATATTATCCATTTCCGTATTATCAAGTTCATAAGCGACTACAATTTCATGTATACCAAAAATATGTTGTAACTTTTCAATTACATTATCAAAATTATCTTCACTAGTTCTAATAAACATTCTTCCTTTATCGTATGTTATATTAGCATCAATATCCTTTAAAGATATTTCTATATTATCTTTTAAAGTTCTTATAAAAAAATTGATATTATCTTTCTTAGTAGATAGCTCACCATATTTAATTAATAAAAGTTTTTCCATTTCATCACCACTTAATAAAGTATAATATTTAATCAAAAAAAAATCAATTTTAAAAATTGATTTTTATTAAGATCTTAACTACAATTAACAAGTTCTTATACAGTTAAAGAATTTAGTTGGATCCGACACATAAACGCTACATTTATCAGCACACATATCGTCTGAATTTCTATACTTACATTTATTTCCGTCTGTAGACGATGAATCCCAGTAACATCCATTACCTGGAGCACTTTCACAATTTGATTGACTATCTCCTCTACTCGAACATTCAGGACTAATATATTTAGAAGTAGTTATTGTTACATCTGGAATAAGCAATCTAGTCGTTGTTGTGGTAGAAGTTGCTGAACAACTTTCTAGGCAGTGAAAATGTGCTGGAGTACCCGAAGTATATGAACTACATTGATCTGCACACTTATCAGCCGATTTTGTGTATTTACATTTGCTTCCATCCGTTGACGTTGAATCCCAATAACATGCATTACCTGGAGCACTTTCACATATTGTTTGACTTTCACCTCGGCTTGAACATTTTGGACTAACATATTCAGTTGTTGTTGTATCTGAACCTGTAGATTGACCATTCTCACAAAGAGTTTTACAAGTATAATGTTCTTTTGTACCTACAGTGTATGAACTACATTCATCTAGACACTTATCTTGATTATCTCGATATTTACATTTATTTTCGTCTGTTGAAGTTGAATCCCAATAGCATCCGTTACCTGGAGCACTTTCACAATTTGATTTACTATCTCCTCGACTTGAACATTTCGGACTAACATATTTATTAGTCATAGATGAAGGATTATCTGGATCACAAGAAAATGGTTTTAAAACACAAATCTCACAATTCATTGCATCTTCCGGAATAAAATTCTTTAGTATAGCATCAACTAATGTTGGTACAAAGAATATACAAATACCGATTATAACACGATAAACCAAATTCTTTATTTGTTTATTTAATGAATCTGTAGTTCCACTTATAACTACGTTGTATAGTTTCAAAGTTCCCCAAATAATAATTATTATAGGAATAAACACTTTTAACAAAGTTAAAACATAACCAACCATTCGCATTACTGACAAAACACTTTTAGTTTCACAAAAGTTATCACCAATATATTCAATTTCATCAAGAACAGTAAATAATCCCATTAATCTCACCTAATTTCACATAAATTATATCAAACTTATCTATATATAATCAATTATTTTATCAATATCATTTTTTAATATATCAATTATTTTTTCTTTATTTTCATATAAATGCAACTTTGATTCATAATACTCAAGCTTCTTTTCTACTTCAATTAAAGTCTTACTTACCGCGTTTTTAGTTACTTTATAATAATCAGCAATCTCATCTTGAGTTAAATTATCAAAATAGTAACTAGTAAAATAAGCAACTTGAGTATCTGTAAGTAAACATCCGTAATAATCAAACAAACAACTTAAATATATACCCTTTTCCATTACATCAAATCCTTAAATAGACCATAAATATAATCTTCTATATCAAATGGTTTTAAATCATCCATTCCTTCACCTAAACCAATGAATTTAACTGGTAAAGATACCGTATCTTTAATTGCTAAAACAATTCCACCTTTAGCAGTTCCATCAAGTTTAGTTAAAACAATTCCTGTAATATTAGTAATACTTTTAAAGCTTTCAGCTTGACTTATTCCATTTTGACCTGTTGTAGCATCTATTACAAGTAAAGTTTCATGAGGAGCACCTTCAATATGTCTTCCAATTACTTTATTTATTTTTTCAAGTTCATTCATTAAATTAACTTTATTTTGAAGTCTACCAGCTGTATCAATTAATACAATATCGACATTTTCTTCTTTAGCTTGAAGAAGACCATCAAATATTACTCCTGCAGGGTCTGTGTTTTCCTTCCCATAAAAACTTGCACCTGTTCTATCTGCCCAAAGTTTAAGTTGAGGAACAGCACCAGCTCTAAAAGTATCTCCAGCAATTAACATAACTTTTTTGCCTTCACTGATATATTTATGAGCAAGTTTTCCAATAGTTGTAGTTTTACCTACTCCATTTACACCAACCATAAGAATAACTGTTGGACCAGATTCGTTATAATGAATTTTATCCGATAAAGATTCGCCATTTACATATATCATAAATAGTTCATCAACAATTACTTCATTTAAATATTTAGTATCAATAATATTTTCACTTTTAACTCTTTTTCTTAACAAATCCATAAATTTATCAACTGTATTTACTCCAATATCAGCTTTAATTAGAATTCGTTCAAGTTCTTCATAATATTCTTCATTTACTTTTGTAAATTTTTTTCCTAATAAAGATAAGGAAGATACAAAGCTTTCTCTTGTTTTTTCTAAACCTTTATCATATTTTTCTTGAACTATTTCTTCTTTAACGTCTTCTTTTTTACTGAATTTTTCTTTTAGTTTGCTGAATAAACCCATATTTTAACCTCCTAGTACTTTTCTATAATAATCTTTTGATATCAATAATTTACTCATTTGAAATTTAGTTTTAACTATTTCATTCATCTTCTTAACATATCCATCTTCAATATCATCTGTGAAAGGTTCAAACTTTTTATCAGGATAATTATATCTACCTTTAGATGTTATCCATGATTTGTTATTAAATATTACTAAATCATCACTTTCACTAAAAATATCTCTTCCAATCAATAATCTTGAATCATAACTTACTCCAAACATATTTAAAAGTGTTGGTAATAAATCTAGACTTGATGTATATTTATCAACTTCAATATCTTGATATTCTGGATTATAAATAATTAAATTATTTTTATATAAATCAAAATTATCATCTTTCATCCAATCAACATAACTTCTGATATCATCATTTGAAAGTCCATAAGGATAATGGTCAGCTGATATTACAATAACAGTATCATCTAGTAATCCATCACGTTCCAAATCCGACATAAGAATCTCCAATGATCTATCAAACTCAATTTGAGATGCTATATATGCTTTAATATTATTATTTGCTTTTAAACCACTAACTAAGTTTTTATTCTTTGAAGACATTGCATTTCCACCTGAGAAATTATATTCTAAATGACCAGATATACTCATATAGTATGCAACAAATCTTTCTTCTTTAGAATATATTCCATAACTTGAATTAACAACATCTATATCACTTGTTGGCCAAGAATCTTTTATTCCACTTAAAGCATATTTATATCCCTTTTTATATCTATCATATCCATAATAAGTGTATCCTAGATTAGGTACTGTTTTATCACGATTATAATAAGTATAAGTCCAACCATGAAAAGCATATCTACTATATCCATAATTTCCCATTATCATTCCCATATTATATGGAAGATAAACATTCTCTGTTGATTTCATTGAGCAAGTTGAAACTCCCGGAAGAATAGATAATTGATTTATAAATTCTCCATCTGACGTTGAACAATTATAAATTGGTTGATAATAATTATTAAATTTAAAACCATGATTTACAAGTTTATATAAAGTTGGTGTTAAATTTTCATCTACGGCAATTGGATAAAAACCTTCAGCAACAATAAATATTAAATTTTTACCAGCAAATATTCCTGTATATTTATTTTTATTACTTGGTTCACTATTTTCAAAATAAGTATGCATATTTTTTATCGTATCATCAGTTTCAGTTTCCCTTAAAGTAGCAAAATCTATGTCAGTAACATTATAGTCAGTTCCTTCTTCTTTTGTATATTCTCTTTTAAC
Source organism: uncultured Bacilli bacterium (assembly GCA_934089275.1). Classification (GTDB taxonomy): domain Bacteria; phylum Bacillota_I; class Bacilli_A; order RF39; family UBA660; genus CAG-582. The sequence continues at coordinate 65,464 of CAKOJJ010000003.1, read as the reverse complement.
TACTTCAATATTTTCAACAAAGTTAGCATTAGTTTTAATTGCATCACTTATAATAGCTGTATTTACTCCAAAAGCATTAGTCGATTCAAGTAAATCATTAGTTTTAAATAAAAGACTATTTGCATCTAAAATATTTATCTTTAGAGATAAAGATGTAATACATAATGACAAGAATGAAAATAATAATAAAAATGAATATTTAAAATCAGCTTTATTATGCTTTATAACGTGTTTCTTTTCTAAAATTATTAAAGCAATAAAAGAAATGAAATAAATTAATATAACAAAAATATTTTTCCATACATGAGTAAGTATTGAAGAAAAGAATTCCATTACTTGTCCTCCATACGAAAGAGCACTTAATCCACATATTGTTTTATAAAAAGAAAAATAAACAGTTTCAGCAGTAAATACAAAAAGCAAAATAGCCCAAACAATAATGCTAATTATTTTATTCACCTTATGGTTCTTAAATAAGCTCATGACCATTGATAAAATCAAAGATATAGGTAAAGTAAATAATATAGTATAAAAAATATTATATATATTTGGAGACATTAAAAACATCTTGAATGTAAGTTCAAGAACAATTAAATAAATAAAATTAATAATCCACATTTTTTTATAGTTATACATATATATACACATCCATAATCCATATTATAAACTAAATAACATTAAATTAAAATAATTATTCGCAGTCTTTTCCACTTAAAGTTGCATCATAACCAGTTGTAACTAAAAATCCATTTTCTTCAGTTACTGATAAAGTTAAATTTAAATTACATTCTACTTTTGGAGAAGAATCATCAAGTTTTGATTTTTGATACTTTTCACATAATTTAGAAGTACATGCATCATCATAATATCCTTCATCAATTAAAGTGGTTAAAGAAACCGTTATTCCGGAATTTGCTACTGCATATTTTTTAAATTCATAACCACTATAGCCATTATAACTTTTTATGCCATTATCTAAATCAGTAATATACATTTTTCCAGCGTCTTTTATTGAATTTTTTTCATAATCACTTAATATATTTTTTGATTTATAAAAAGCGCTTAAAAGACTTGGTACTGCTAAAATAATTACAACACCTAAAATGCTTATTACAGCTAATACTTCAACTAACGTAAAACCATTTTTCTTCATATAATACCTTCCTATTCTTCTTCGTTATCAATTTTGCTGTATAGACAACCACAGTAGTTTTGACGATATAAATCAAACTCTTTTGAAAGCTCTATACTTCTTTTATATCCTTCTCTTTTTTTAAAATCAGCAACCAAGAACTTAACTCCAAGTTTCTCTCCTATCTCAATACCAAGTTTATTTATAAGTTCACTGTTTTTATGTGGAGAAACTGTTAATGTAGTTGTAAAATAATCAAAGCCATTTTCTTTTGCACGTTTTGCTGTTTCTTTAAGTCTTAAACTAAAGCAAACTGTACATCTTTTTCCACCTTCTGGTTCATCTTTTAACTCTTTAGTTAATAGTCTAAAAGTTTCATTATCGTAATCACAATCCATATATTTTATATTTAATTTTTTAAGGACACTTTTTTGTGTTTCCTTTCTTTTATTATACTCATCTATTGGTTCAATATTAGGATTATAATATAAAACAGTTATATCAAAATAATCTTTAAGTCTTTCAATACAAGCAGTTGAGCAAGGCCCACAACAACTATGCATAAGAATTGTTTTCTTTCCATCTAACTTGCTTATCTCTTCCATCATTAAAGCATCATAATTAATCTTCATTATTCATCACCAAACTTCTTAAATGAATGTCTTTTTTCGTCTCCATCTAAATATAAAGTTCCTTTATCCTTTAACTTTTCAGTTGCAATAATATCCAAATAAGAATCAAGTAAATTAACTTTTAGTAAAGTTATATATACAAGATTTTTATCAGTCATAGAAAGTAAGAATCTTTTATCATCAATAACTTGATTTTTACTGTTATAAGAAGGAGCATATTCAATTTCATTTACCATTAATCTAACACCTTCTTTAATAGTTGCAAATTTAGAAGCAAAACTAGTACGTATTTCTTCTGTTGTACTATTTAAAAGAACAGGAAGCCCCAAATACTTTCCATCATTTGGAATCATTTTACCATTGGATAAACAAACTTCATCAGTGCTTTTATTAATAAACACTGGTATATTTTCTTCAACTTTTATATATATTGTAAAATCAAAACCATGTTTTAATGTAACTTTATTAATCAAAGGATTTTCTTTTAAAAGTTTATTAACTTTTTTATTTGTAATAGATACATATGAAGGATAATCATCTAAGTTAGCACTTCTTAAAATTTCCATATCACTTACATATCTATTACCACTTATCTCAATATGTCTAATAGGTTCTTTATATAAATAAATTATAAAACAAACAAGAATATATAAAACCAAAACGACTACAAGTAATCTTGCAAAATTGATACGTTTTTTCTTAACAATTTTAGTTTTTACATTCTCGTCCATTTTTATCCTCCTATATCATTTTCTTAATTTCATTATAAATTATTGTAGATGAATTATCTAAACTTATTTTACTCAAATTAGTTTTTATTTCCCTAACCTTTTTAGTATCATTTAATAATTCATCAATGTTTTTATTTAAAATATCAGCTGTTAAATCTTTTTCTTCAATCATAAGTCCTGCATTACATGAAACAATACTTAAAGCATTATAGTATTGATGATTATTAGCAACATATGGACTTGGAATAAGTATTGCCGGTATTCTTAAAGCTTCAATTTCAGCAACGCTTGAAGCACCAGCACGACAAACAATAATGTCAATATCCTTCATAAGAGCACTTAAGTTTTCAACATAAGGAACAACATAAACATTATCTGGAAACTTGTTTTCCAAAAATTTCTCATAAGAACTCTTTCCAGTTACATATAATACCTCATAATTTTTGTCCTTAGCGCTCTTTAAATATTCTATCATTCTATCATTCATAGATGATGATCCAAGAGAACCATTAAATATTAAAACACTTTTTTTACTAGTATGTAATCCATATTTTGTTTTGCTAATTTTCTCTGCTTTAATAGCATTTTCTGATACTGGATTACCAGTGAATACCACTTTAGATTCATCAAAATATTTAGCGGAATCTTTAAAACTAACTCCAATTTTATCAACTTTTTTAGCTAAAGCTCGATTAGACTTTCCTGGAATACTGTTTTGTTCATGAATAAATGTTTTAACACCAGTCTTTTTAGCAGCAACAATTACTGGATAGGTAACATAACCACCTACTCCAATAACAATATCTGGTTTAAATTCTTTAATTATTGATACACATTTTTTTATAGCTTTTTGGATTAAAAAAACATTTTTAATATTTCTTCCCATAAGTTTTAAATTAGTTGATAACCCATATATTTCAATACCAACATATTTTATACCTAATGGTGGGATAATATCTTTTTCCATTCTATTATGAGTTCCTATATAAATAAACTCAGATTTTGGTTCCATTTCTTTTATTTTATTAATAATCGCGATTGCTGGATAAATATGTCCACCAGTTCCACCGGCAGTAATAATAACACGCATAATTTCCACCCCATTACTATTATATAATATATTTGACATTTATTTAACCACAAACAAAAAAAAGTGTAAAAACATTTACAAAAAAAGCCACAAATACTTAACGTATTTATGACTAATTAGAAAGCATATATAAAACTAAATTATTATTGTACTACATATGGATTTGTTGTAGTTCCCTCACCTGTTACAAGTGTACTACTGATAAGTGAAACTACGGGACGGACCCCAAAGGTAATAGTCATAGGGTTTTCGGCTACAGTACCACCGACAACACCAACAAAAGCACGACCACTACTAAACATAAACACAGGAGAGAATGTCCAATAATAACTATTTGTATATAAATAATTTGTTGTATCTTTATAATCACTTGTATTGGAATAATATGTATTAAATCCTGCTAACACTACTTCATCTAATGTTATTAATCCTACTGGATTTGTTAGTTTTCCATTCCCATTTTTACTGTCCACTGTAAATTTATCATTTGCATTTTGACATACTAGACTTGGATTTGGATTATTTGACCAATATGATGCTCGATGTGCTGCTCCATAAAATGTTGCGTTTGTCCCATATCCTAAATCTCCATATGATGATTTTGTTGAATCGCCTATTGTGTTTGCATCATATGCTTTTGTACTTCTATCATTACAGAATATTGTATCCTCTAACTTTGATGTTGTTGTTTCATCAAAATTTTGACTATACCAATTATCTATATATGTTTTTATTGTTGAATCGTTTGTATTGGCATGTGTTGCTTCATAGTTATCACTTCCTGCCGTTCCATACATATACCCTACATATGCATTATCACTATAACTTCTATTAAACACACATATTCCGACTTCAGTTGTATCTCCTGTTTGAGTTTCACATTTGTCATCTGTTGGTGTTCCATTATATATTATTTTTATTCCACCCGTCTCTGTTGTTCTTATTATCTTCCAACACATATTATTGAATATTATATTATTATTAACTTTATTTGCATCTCCTCTAAAGTAATATACTGGTACATTACCTTCTGTTTGAGTCGTTATATATATTCCATTTGTTCCGCTCACTCCTGAACGTACTTTATAATCTATTACTGTTGTTGTATCTGCTTTATTTTTGATTAAATTAAACAAAGTTGGTTCACTTACAGCAATTGTATCTCTTTCTACGGCATTGAATTCTAACTTACATGTATATTCTTCACTTACTTCTTCTGTTGGCATTTTATCAAGAGTTATTGTTAATGTTCCGTTTACGCTTTTTTTAGCTAATACTTTCGTTGCATCATTTTCTAGTTTATTTTTAATACTTGTATATTTTGCTGTTGTTCCGTCTTTTGGTACACATGTTACTTTTACTTCTGCATCATAGTTACTTGAGTTGTTTGTTACTTCATATGTTAGTATACTTGTTTGATTAAGTGTTTTTAGTTCACTTGTTGTGAAATTAATTATTTTCTTTGTATCATCTATTACTGAATTGTATACATCCTTTCCATCTATACTTGCAGCTGTGAAGATTACACTGAAATCTTCTTCATTTTCACTTACGTTTGCATTTCCATTTATTACTAATGTTGTTGATACTGCTGCAAATCCAATAGACATTAATAATATTGCTACTATAAGCATACTTTTCTTTTTCATATTCTTTCCTACTTTCTACCACTTTATTTTATAATACCCCCCCCGATTTTCAAGTCGTTTTGAAGGGTTTACGTTATTTTGTCAAATTCTTTATTACACAAGATATTTATTGTATAGAATATATATCGTTTTTATTATGTGTAAAAATTTTCAGTTTTATAACATTTGTAATTTGTGGTAAAATTTGGAGAATAAAATTTTTAACATTTTTATCAATTTATATGTAGATAATTAAAATTTATTAAAAAAAACTACCAAATTTTAAGTTTGGTAGTTTTAACATTTTTGCTTTTTGAGTTATCTAACTAAATCAATTTTTAATTGTTTTAAAGCTTTTAAAAAAGCTTCTTCTTTTTCATAACTCATTAAAGTTACATTTATTTGATTATGCTCATCATAACCATTTTTATCATTATTGCTTAAATCAACTTTTTTTATATCTATATCTGTTTTATTATTAAAAGATCCGTCGTAATTAACATGATTTTTATCCTTACTATTCAATAACTCTTGATAACTAATTATAGCATTATCCTCTTGTTCTTGCTCATAGCTAGTTAAATTTATATTAGCAGGTTTATAATCTCTTTCTATATTTTTTGTTATTTTTTCTAAATCAATCATATCTCTTCTTGATTTTGCTTCACTACTCATGATTTCCTCCTTATTCTTCAATGCTTTTAACACTATTACCGAAATAAGAAGTAACCACACAACGATTGCAATAAATAACAAATCATCGATAGTTAACATATTAATCACACTTCTTTTTTCGATATATTATAAATTATTATTACGCGAAAAGCAATAACACTATCATCGATAAAATATTGTTAAGCGAATGAACTCCAATATTTATATATATATTATTTTCTTTAGCATAAATATATGCTAAATACATTCCCATGGCTATATAAGAAATACTATTAATAATTTCATTTATATTTAAACTTGTAATTTTCGTAATCAAATTTCCAAATTCAAAGTAATAAATAACACCACTTAGAATTAGTAATAGAACTATTGCCATAACGGATAATTTGACTAATCGATCGTTAGATTTATTATTTAAGATATAATTAACAATCATACCTATAAATAATATTTCTAAAATAAAGACAATATTATCCGTTACATGCATCAGTCCAAAGATAAGTCCACTTACAGTTATAAATACCCCTTTATTATTCATAAGTTTTCTTATACCACCTCTAAATAACACTTCCTCGCTCACAGGAGCAAAGAAAGAGGCAGACAAAGTAATTAATAATGGTAAATTATTTACCATTTTTTCTATTACTGCTTGATTATCTGAAGTACTAATTTCAACCCCAAGTATCGTGCTTATAACAGTTACCACTATGGCACTTATATACTTAACAGCAAGCAAACATAGAAATCCAATAATAATGTTCTTTAAATAATTAACAAATTTATTATCACATTTTTCTTTTATTTTTTTTAAATCCTCTTTAAGTAAATCAAAATAGATAAAACTTATTAATATTGCAACAATAAAAGAAGAAATAAAATCAAAAACAACAAGTGATTTATAATTTGCCGAAGTTATATTCATACCAATAGTTCTTAAAATAACTAAAACTGGTATTGAAGTATAAAAGAACACAACAATTGCTAGTAATATTTTCAATAAAGCTTTTTTAAAGTTATTCATATTTTCACCTATACTATATAGTTTATTAAGAAAACTCCAAATAATACATATATTATATATGTTACAATAACGGCAAATATATTTTTATTTGCTTTATATAAATATGTAAGAGTCATCATAATAACTCCAGGAGTAATACTATAGAAAAGTGCAGTTTCAAAAGTACCTCCACGACTTAAACCATATAATATTCCGTATGTTAACCCACATATTATAGAAGCTGTAAAATTTTTCTTAAATATGCTTGAAAAACCTAAAGGAAATATTACACATAATAGGAATGGTATGAAAATTACATTCTTTAGGAAATTAAGAATAAAAGTCAAAGTAAATTTTTGATGAAAATAATCAACAAAGTAATATCCTACTTTCAATCCTTTAGATGATCCTATTGAATTAAGTAAATCATGTAAAACAATTGTAATAACTATTAAAAAGATAAAAGTTGCTACGGAATATATAACATTGTTTAAAAACGTCTTGTTATATTGTCTATGCCCATGAACAATATACTTATAATAGATAAAGAAAATTATAACTGACATTAATACATATTTTATTGTATCTGCTATTAAATAAGCTATGCCTTTTAAGTGTAAACCAAAAAGACTTAATAACTTAAAATAGAAGAAATGAAATAAAACAATGACTAATATGCTTAATAATAATTCTATTATTCCAGATGTTTTACCTTTCATATGCCTCACCTATAATAAAATTATAAAATGAAGATTTTTTTAGTTCAATTAAAAAATGTAAATATTATATCTATTTACATTTATTTTTACACTTTTGTTTTACATTAATTAATCATATCAAAAACCAAATTTATCATTTTCTTACAACATACATTGTATTTCCTTTATAAAAAGCATATAAAGTGGTTTTTAAGGTTAAATTGTTTTCCTCTAATTTTTTTATTAACCATTCTTTACTTTTATGATATTTTTTTAAGACATTTTCATCTATTTTACCATCAACAACAATTGGAAGAGGATAACTTGAATCCATACTTTTTTTAAATACCGATAAGCTTCCATCGGTTTCTAGTATCGCATAATCAACATCTTTAATATTTTTTACTTTATTAGTTCTTAACGCTAATACCAAGTCATCAACACTGTAACGTTGACGAACCATTTCTTTAATATTTAGTTTACCATTATCAATTATCATACTTGGCTTTCCATCAATTAATCTTCTTAAACCATTACATTTAAGTTGTATATATGCTAACAATATTTCTAAGAAAACCAAAAGTAGAATTGGAAGAATTGTTAGAAAAGTAGATTCATCTTTGTTTTCAATACTAATTGCTACTAACTCTGCTATAAGTATCGAAATAGTTAAATCACTTACAGAAAGCTGAGCAATTTCCCTTTTTCCCATTACACGATAGCATATTAAAATTAAGAAGTAAAAAAATATTGTTCTTGACATTACAACTAACAAATCCATATTATCACCTACTATATATATGGGTTTATTTTTTTCCTTTTATACAAATATATAAAAAAATTCCTATAAATTATTTATAGGAACTTCATCATCTTTTAATCGACTAATTTGATCGTAAACTTCACCAATTTTTCTATTTATAAAATCATCATAATCTTTTTTTAATTTATTTTGATCACTCTCATCCAAGAAAGTTTCACTTAAATCATTAAAACTAATGCCTTTTAGTTTAGAAATAACTCTTATTATAAATGCACTTAACATTGGAGAAACACAGTACCTTCTATCAGAATTTTCTAATTCAGAAATTTTAACACAGTCACTTAAATGCTCATTTATTAAAGTTTGACCAGCAGCGTCCATATTGTAAAAAATATTTTCTTTTTTTGTTATATATTTTTGTTTTTCTTCAAGAATTAAACTATAAAGATCATCAGCCAAATCAATTTCTCTTTGACACCTAGCATCTTTTGAGAATATTGATTTATTGTTAAAAGCTATTAATTCATTAAACAATGTATGGGCAACATGATCATAATTATCAACCGTTTTAGGATCAATTTCATAAATTACTTTTGCATTTACCATTTTTATTTTATTTTCTAATTGAATTAACACATATTCTAATCCAACATCAGCTAATTTTGTAAATAAATCGTTTCTTTTTTCTTCTAATGTTGCTATACGCTCTCTTTGAGTTTGAAGATAATCTTTTTCAAGTCTCTCGTTTTCCTCTACTCTTTTAGCTCTTTCGTATTTTTTACTAAGTCTTTCAAGAAAAGATCCTGAATCTATTACTTGAATCACATTATTATTTCTTCTATAAACACTTTCATATTTTCCATACTCTTCTTTTTCTTTTGCTAATTCAACAAGAGTTTTTATGAAGTCTTCTAATAAATCATGATTTTCAATACACTTTTCAAACAATTCTCTTCTATTCTTTAATTGTTTTAATTTAAAATCAAATTTTTGAGATGATTTTAGAGCAAATACATAACTATTAATACTTCTATTTAAAGGTCTATTCATAATTATACTAAATACACGATCAACAGTTTCTTCATCTATTTTATAACCATGAATACTTTTTCCGTCATTTGAAACCAATGGTTTACCAAAATAAGTTTCAAATTTTCGATAATCAGATGATAATGATAAACTGCACATATCAATAAGTTCTTGTTCATCTTGAAAATCATTAATTATATCTTGTACAAAATATTCATAATTGTTTTCTAAAATACTGGCCTTTATTTCATTAAGTCTTTTTATCTTAAAACTATAACCATTATCATCAACACTATTTCTTAAAGATTGTTCATACATAGAAATTAAATTATCAATTGAAGCAACCAATTCTGTAACTTCATCTTTACTAGAAATAACCTTATTAAAAATACTTAATTTAATATTTAACCTAATATAATTTAAAAATTTTGTTATAATTTTCTTTTCTTCGGAAGTCATTTCAGCAGAATTAGCAAGTTCCTTTAATTCCTCAATATCTGATTTAATACTTTGCATAATATCACCATCCATTTAACATAATTTTAGCATGATTAACTATAACTTTTTCAATTTTTTTATAATATTTACAAATATTTACCGAATTTGTTTGCAAAATGCATATTTTTTTGATAAAATCTAATATGTATTTAAGGAAGGAGCGAATTATAATGCCTAATATTAAAAGTTCTAAAAAATCTGTAAAAACTGATAGAGTTCAAACTGCTGCAAACAACGAATATACTGCAAGAGTTAAAAATTCTATGAAGAAATGTGAAAAAGCTATTAAGAATAATGATTCTGAAACTGCTAATAAAGAACTTAAAAACGTTATAGCAAATATTGACAAAGCTTGTTCTAAAGGATTAGTTAAGAAGAATACTTGTGCTAGACAAAAATCAAGATTAAATAAAAAAGTAAAAGAAATGAATAATTAATTTCATTTCTTTTTTTTATACTGCATATATGTTATTATATTAAATAGGTGGTCACATGAAAAAACGATTATTAACTCTTCTAATATGTGTATGCATACTTGGATTTACAATCTACAAATTGGATAGTATTGTAAACATTACTAAAAAATTTTTTAATAACACCCCTACTTTAAGTATCGAAAAGAAAAATCAATATTCTAAAAATAAAAATTACGACTTTGTACAAATAAGTAAAGATTATAAACCATATAATTATCAAGAACTTTTAAATGTATTTTATACAGTTTTAGATTCTGGTTATGAAAACTTTACTTTCTATTGTCCAAGTGAATATTTAGATTGTTTAGATGATGTAAAAAAAATAAGCAATCCAGAAAACGTTGATATTTTAACAACTATTGGAAACTTCGTTTCTCCATATAATAATTTTACTAGTTTAAAAGTTCAATTTGATACCTCTGGAGAAGTAACATTGGATATCAAAAGACTATACTCAAACGAAGATATTATAAATATTAGTAATAAAATTGATTCTATATGGAAAGACATTGTAACTCAAGATATGAGTAATGAAGATATTATTTATGCTTTCCATGACTATATTATAAACAACACAAAATATGATGAAGCTTATGAAAATGAAATAAAAAAAGGAGAAACTACACATAACTCTGCTAGAGCAAACGGTCCTTTATTCGAGGGTTTCGGTATTTGTTCTGGTTACACAGATGTTATGAGCATCGTTCTTGATAAACTTGGATTAGATAATTACAAAGTAGCCAGTAAAACTCACGTATGGAATGCTGTAAAAATAAATAACGAATGGAAACATATCGATCTTACTTGGGATGACCCCGTAAGTGAAGATCATTCAGTTAACAACCTACTTCACAAATTTTATCTTATAGATACACCTACTCTTGAATCATTTGATATTAAAGATCATTCTTTTGATAAATCAATTTATGTAGAATTAAAATAGAACTTCAATTTCGAAGTTCTATTTTATTGTATCAATTTCTTCTATTATTATATCTAACATGTTTCTCCCATTTTGTTTATATAAAAGATAACCTGTTAACATAAGACAAGAAAGAGAAAACAAAGGACAAGCAATATTCATCATTTTTTTCATAACATACCTCCATTTTTAGTATGGATTTATGAGTTAAAATTATTCATAATGAATTCTACCAACGAAGTTTTTCTTTCTTTACTATAATTATTATTTACACCATATACAAATGCACGCATATCACCAATAATCACCAAAGATTTCTTGGCTCTTGATATACCTGTATAAATAAGTTTATTATAAAGCATACGCATATATTCATTAGAAACAGGTAATATAACATGATCAAATTCACTACCTTGACTTTTATGAATACTCATTGCATAAGCATGTTTAATTGTTTGAATTTCTTCTCTTTTAAAAGTAACTTTATTACCATAAAAATCAATCTTCATAAATTCAGAAGGTTTAGATTTATTTATTTCACTTATATAACCAATATCTCCATTAAAGATATTTTCTTCAACATTATTGACAAGATTTATAATTTTATCTCCAACTCTAAACGTAACTGGACCAATTTCAACTTCATCTAGATGAGAGTTATATGGATTAAAAATAGTTTGCAATACTTTATTAACTTCATCTATTCCATTTGCGCCTTTATACATTGGAATAAGCACTTGAATCTTTTTTTCATCAATACCCTTTTCAACAGATTTTCTAATAATCATTCCAATCATATCTTTAATATTTTCTTTATCACATGGTAAAAAATTATAGTCATCTTTTTTCTCTTGTACATCATAATCAAGTTCCATATTTTTTACTTCACTTGCAAGTATAGGAATAAAGGAATTATCACTTTGACGATAAATCTCAGTTAATCTTATATGTGGAAACATACCTGTTTTAATTAAATCCCTTAAAACATTTCCAGAGTTTACTGATGGAAGTTGATATTCATCACCTACAAAACATATTTTAGTTTTTGAATCAATTCCTTTAAGAAGTGAACTCATTAAAAAATTATCAATCATACTTGTTTCATCAACAATAATAAACTTATGAACTTCTTTATTAAATTCATTTACTCCAAATTCATTGCTTTCTTTATTCCATTTTAAATATCTATGTATAGTAGAAGAACCAAAATTAGTTGTCTCACTCATACGTTTACTTGCTCTTCCAGTTGGAGCTAAAAGAGCAACATGGGTACTCATTTGTAAATCAGTTAAGTTATTTACATATTGATACATTCTAAGTAATCCTTTTATAATTGTCGTTTTACCTGTTCCTGGACCACCAGTAATAATTGATACTGGTTGTCTTAATACTTCTTTAATGGCATTTCTTTGATTATCATCGTACTTGATATTGAATTCACTTTCAACAAATTCAAAGAATTTATCAAAACCATTAATATTACTTTCCTCATTATTTAACATTTTAGATAAAGTATCCGCAATATTCTTTTCATCAAGATATGCATCCATTAAATAATACTTATCATCTATTATCTTTACGTCACCACTAAAGATTAACTTTTCAAAGATGTCATCTATATGTTCATTTATTTCAATATCAAAATCTTGATTTAAAATGGCAAGAATTTCATCTTTAAAAGAATAAGTATCCCCTGATGAAAACGTAGCTCTTTTCATAGCTTCAATAATACAAGCACTGATACGCATATCATTTGTTTCATCATATATTTTAAAATATGCTTTATCTAAAGATGGAAAATCAACAAATTCAATTAAAGCATACAAATTATTTTTAGCAATTTCACGAGCCTTATTACCATATTTATTTAATATTTTCATAACTTCTTTATTTGAAAAATCTAGACTTTTTAAAAACATAATAGTTTCATCCGAATCATAATAATCCATTATAGATTTATATATTTTTTCAACAGTAGATTCAGAGATACCAACTTTATATAAATTGTTTTTATCTTCTTTAATTAATGTAATTGCATTTTCTCCTAAAACTTCAACTATCTTTTTAGCTGTTTTTTCTCCACATCCTTTAATAAATGGGGATGATAAAAATTCCTCTACTTTATTGACTCCAACGATTTCCTCTTTTTTATAACTACTTACTTGAAATTGATATCCATATTTTTCGTTAAGAACATAATTTCCCGTTAATTCATATGATTCATCCATATTAGTTTCATGAAAATAGCCATTAATAGTTATTGTTGTATTTACAATATCTTTTATTTCATCATTAGCTGTTTTCACGCGAAAAAGAAGGACCTTATATCCCGTATTTCCATCATAAATAATTTTTTTGAATTTTCCAGTAATTTTATCCATAAAGATATTATATCACAAAAAAAGAGAATTAAACTTTATTTATCCTCTTTATATTCACTTATAAACCAAGATTTTAAATTAATATCTTCTAGTCCACTTCCACAATAAGAGCAATGCTTATTAGAAAGCTCTTTAACTGGTGAACCACAGTTTGGACAATGAATTCCAACTAAAGATGATGTTTGTTCATATTTTTCGGGGTCATAAACATATATGAATTTAGTTGTATATGAAGTTTGTTTTTTATAGTCACGATATTCATCTACTACTTTATCATCTTTTTTACAAGAATAATAATATTCCAATGAAGTTGCAACAGTAATAATTAAAACTCCATCTGTTTTTTTATACCCTTTTATAGCGTGCTTATGGAATACAATATCTTCAAATCTAACTTTTGTATTGCTATTTTTTAAATCCTGTATTTTACTTTCTAAATTACTTTTTATTATATTAAGTTCAACTTTCTTTTGAACATAACCATCCTCTAAAGAATGGAAAATAGCAAGCAAAGATGTTTCAACTTTACTATATAATTCTGATTCACTAAAATTTGGAAAGTCTTTAATAATTCTTGGAAGCAATAAATTGCTCATTCCAGAAATAGATTTATGACGATATTTACTATCTTCTTCTCCCTCTTTAATCATACTCATGAAATCACTTTTAGTTAATCCTAGACTTTTTATACTAGTTTTCAATTTAAAATATAAATATAGAAATATAATACCTAATATAATAAATATACATAAAAGGATAATACCAATAGTTATTAAGATTTTCATTCTACCACCAAATTAATTCTATCATTTATTTGATATAAAAAAAAGAAAAAACATTATAACAAATTGTTTTCTCTTTTAAATGCATTTAAATCATCTGGAGATTTATAAAGTTTTTTACCTAAAGCTGGTTCATATAATAAAGACATAGAATCAAAATCATCTTCAAACATATTATAAAAAGTTAACTCATTAATAGCATAATATGGATTAAGTCTTCTATTAATTTCTGCTATTTTAAGTTCTTCTGTTAAAACAAGATCACTTAATTTATCAATATCAATATAACCATTACGAATTTTTTCAAATAAGGATCCTTCACTTATCCCTCCTTGGAAATATTCGTAATATCTTGAATAAACTAAATCTTCTAGATATTTTAAATATTCAACAGGAGCATTTAAATACTTCTTTTTCAAAAGTTTTTGTTTATAATCAAAAGAATCTGCATACAAAGTTTTCATTGATAAACATCCTCTTATATTTATTGGTAATCTTTCAATAAATTTATAATAATAAGCAAACGCTTCATATCCATCCATATTATTTGGTAAAGGAGTATTTAGTATAAAATTTCGTGCTTGTTTAAAGAATCTAGAAGCTTCTTTTGGATTATCTATTGACGATGTATTACTTGCAAACAACTCAGTTGAATTTAACAACTCTTCTATCGGATATGTCGAATTAGTAATTAAACCAAGACTCATATCTAATTCTCTATTCAAATCATAATACTTACTTAATTCTTTAAGGATTTCTCTATTTTCAGCAAGATTATAGATATCAAATAGTTTAATACCTGAATATTTTTTAGGTACAATTAAAAATCCTTTAGTTGGACTTATTGATTTAGCATTACTTAAATCAATTGAATTTCCAATATAATCCGTAGCGTCAACTATAATGATCTCATCATCATTTATATCTATTTCACCCCAAACATGATCTTCTCCGGTTCTATTCATCTTTCTAATTGTCATACCAAATTGAGATAAAATATATGTGTATAATTGTAACCATTGAGTACAAACAACATAAGAAAATAGTTTTGCATTATATACATTGATAGGAGTATTAACTATAATATCTCTCCTATTTCTATCAGTTATTTTTGAATAAGATATATCATAATATACAAGTTTAGAAAGTTCTATATAAGCAAAACGTGCAATAAGTTTGGGATCTATTAAACGTTTTTCAATTATCAAAGAAATAACATATTGTGTAATACTTGTATCAGAAACTAAATCCAAAACCTCTTCAGGTTTTACAGTAGTTGAATTGTTCTTTTTATAATGTACAGAAATATTTTTTATAATAAACCAAAGTTTTTCTGAAATAGCAACAAAATAAGCATTTTTTTCAATATCAGCAACTTGCTTAACTCTTTGAAAATATTTTCTAGCAATATCAATTTTATCTTTGTCATATATGTCATTATAAAAATCTTTTTCACAAGAATTAATAAAAGAATTTATCTCTAATATTTCACTTTCTAACATACATATCTTCCTTTTGGGAGATATTCTATCATACTTTAAAAAAAATTACTAGAAATTAAAAGAGCATAAAATCTTTCTTTATGCTCTTAAAAAATTTATAACTTACTATTTTTAATTTTCAATAAATTTGACGTCTAGTAAATCTTTAAATGCTGGTATCGGATTTCTTCTTCCGGTAATAGCAGTTATAGTAGGTTTATCATTTAATTCGTTAAAAATAGTATCTTGTCCATTTTCTTTTTGATTAATAAAAGAAAGACAGTCTTTACACTTTAAAACATCATAATTAATACATTTACCATCTAAAGTAGTTACTTTAAGAATACAAGGAATGCAAAAATCGCATTTATGTTTCGTTTCTTTATTTGAATCATTATAAAAATTGTAGTTTCTTATTAATTTTCTAACTTCTAAATGGCCCATGAAATACCCCACCTTACATCATAATAATTTTTTTCTATAAAAATATTATATCAAATATTTATCAAAAAAGAAAAAGCATACTATAAAGTATACTATCTTGTAGTAATCTTTTTATGCCAAGATTTATTTTTACATTTAGGACAAGTCATCTTTCTTGTTCTACCAATATGAGCAGCCATTAAAACACTTTTATAGCTAGGAATATACTTATAGCTGCAATTTGGACATTCATAATATCCTGCAACTTGTTCAATTCGTATAGCTAAAAGACATACAAAGAATACTGCTATTGTTGCTGGAACTATAATAATAATTCTTACTATATCAGACATATCAACAAATGATGCAACTAACACCAATGCGACATAAAAAACTATTGTAACTAAAGTCATAAATGTTTCAGTACTCAATAATTTTTTATCAGCTTCCTCTTTTTGTTTAGCAAGTTCTAGTAAATTATTTTCCATTTGCTTATCAATTTCTTTCATATCAACAACATATCCACTAAATAGATCATTAATAGTAATTCCTAGAATATTACATAACTCAGGAATATTAGAAACATCTGGCATACACACACCATTTTCCCATTTGCTTATCGCACGATCAGTTATACCAAGCATCTCCGCAAGTTCACTTTGAGTTATATTTTTTTCTCTTCTTTTTAATGAAATAAATTTACCTATTTTGATTTGATCCATATAGTTTTCTCCTTTCATGCTATTATTTTATAAATTAAAAGTATTTTTTTACACGAACTGTTGGTTGAATAAAAAATTATTTGCAAAAATAATCTATATTATTTGTATCATATTTTTGATTTTTAATAACTCTAAATGTTTCATTTTTTTCATTAACATTGCATCTTATAACATCATAAAAAAGTGTATCATAATAAACAACATTATCACCTGTAACTTTAACAATTGAAAACCTTGGGGCTTGTTTTACATTAACGACGCCAATATAATCAATAACAATTAACATCATAAAAACTAGAAAAAAATAGCTAAAAATAATAAATAACCTTTTTAAATAGTTTATTTTTTTTGTAAGCTTTGCCACTCCAATTAAAGAAAAAAGAATACTTAAAACAGAACAAATTGATCCCCAACTACTCTCACTTGGAAATATTGAAATAACAGCAAAAGATGATAAAACACATAATATAATAAAAGCCAAAGCCATTACATTATTATTTTTCTCAATTTTTTTATTACTATAATCAATCGCACTTATAATATTTTCCTCTAATCTTTCTTGATAGCAGTTTTCACTTACTTTTTCTCCACTTAAAAGATCATTTAAAGTTACACCAAGTTCTTCACAAAGTGGTTTAAAAAGTGAAACATCTGGCATATTTCTTCCATTTTCCCAATTACCAATTGTTCTATCAGAGACTCCTAATTTTTCTGCAAGTTCGTTTTGAGTTATATTTTTCTCTTTCCTAATACTAGCAATAAATTTTCCAATTTTTTCTTGATTCATAATCCACCTCCAAAAACATCATATTAAAATAAAATGAATTTTAATAGGAAACATTTCAAGGGTTAACATATTTCCATAATTTAATCATTTTTAGTATAACATCTTTTATGAAAAAATTAATTAAATTTATAGTATAATAATTATAGGTGATGAAATGAATAAAAGAAAATTATTTATAAATATTTTGATGATTATTTTTATTCTTCTTTTTTGTTTTTCATTATATAAAATAATTAACTGGAAAAACGATTCAGATAAGATAACAAATGAACTCAATAAAACCTTAGAAAATGTTGATATAAAAGAAAGCACTGATAATTCAGAAATTGTTGAACAACAAGAAACTCCAAAAAAAGATAACCCTTATTGGGATTATATACAAATGAGTTTAATAGATGTTGATTTTTCTAAGTTAAAAAGTACGAATAAAGATATAGTTGGTTGGATAACTGTTAATGGAACAAATATAAATTATCCTTTTGTCCAAACAGACAACAATGATTATTATTTAACCCATAGTTTTAACAAAAAGAAAAATGATGCTGGTTGGTTATTTTTAGATTATAGAAATAACTTATTAGATAATAAAAATTCAATTATATATGCTCATAATAGAAAAGATAAAACAATGTTTGGTTCATTAAGCAATACTTTAAAAAAAAGTTGGTTTAATGAAAAAAGCAATCACATAATAAAAGTATCAACTGAAAAAGAAAATGGTTTATATCAAATATTTAGTATTTATCATATACCAACTTCTTTGGATTACTTAAAAACAAATTTTAGTACTGACGATGAATATAAAGAATTTATTAACTTAATAAAAAATAGAAGCATATATAAATTTAATACTGAAGTCACTACAAATGATAAAATACTAACTTTATCAACATGTTACAGAACTAATGAAAAATTAGTAGTTCATGCAAAATTAATAAAATATGAAAAAAAGAGCTAAGAAAGCTCTTTTAATTTTGCATTTTTTTCTTATATAGATAAGTACCAATAACACCTGTTAAAGATAAAACACTTATTACAAAGTATAAAAGTATATTGTCTAAAGTCTTTGGATTAGTAACAGTTTCATTTGTTGCAATAACTCCGTACTCACTTAAATGACTTGTTTCAAAAACTATATATCCATCTTCAATAGTTGCTGGAATAGTTTCTTTTATTTCACCATTTAAAATATAAACGATTTTATATGTTTTATATCCTTTTAAATCTTCTGGTAAAGCAAATCTTATTTTCATTTTAGTATTACTAATTTCTACAATTTGACCATTATCTAATACATTAATATCTACAATATATTTAACATTTTTATCTGTTAATTCTTTTTTTACTTCCATTGGTTTAATATCCAATTTATAGTCTTTATTAACTCCTTCAGAAAATTCAATTTGTCCTTTAGTTTCACCAGTACTTTGAATTTCTTTTACAGTTTCTTCTTCAGTTGAGTTTTTAGTCCAAGTTGCATATAAAGTTACATTTTGATAATATTCAGCACCATTTTCATTTGTTATCATAGTGTCTCTTTGAAGATCTTCTTCATCATCTTTATCCCATTTTCTCCAATAGATATAAGAATATTTCTTTTCACTTCCATCTTTTTTAGAATTCCATCCATTGAATGTATATCCTTTTCTTGTTGGAACATATGGTAAAAGTGACATGGCTGTTCCAGAATTTCCTCCACCTAAATAATCGTACTTTTTAGATAATTCATTGTCAATAGTTCCACCATTAGCATCTAAGATTAATACTCTGTCAGTTCCATCAAAAGCATTTTTTGTATAAGTTGCAGTTACAGTAATGGTAACACTTTTTGTAAAAGCACTTGAATCAATAGAAGTAACAATTTTTCCGTTTAAGTCCCAACCTATAAAAGTATATCCTTTTCTAACTGGTACATAATTTTTTAAATTAATTGTTTTAAATGTTTCTTTTGAACTTGTTAATGATAGTTTAGCTTTACTATTTACTTCTCCTCCAAAGGCATCAAGAGTTACATAATAGTTATCTCCATCTTCTAATGATTTTCCTTCAAATTTTGCTATAAGTCTAAAACCATTTGAATATGTTACTTCTTTACCAGTTGAAGTATAAAAGTTACCATTACTAGTAAAATCAGATATGCTTAATTCGTCAACTTTTTCCTTGCTTGAATTTACCCAATGAGAAAATTCATTTTTTCCATTAAATGGAGTAATTCCTTTTGTTAATTCAGATACTTTAACAGTTGTTTCTCCATTTTCAACATTAAATCTTATAAGTTTTGCATATTCTCCATCATCGATAACACCATCTTCTAAACCATCAATAGTTAGCACTAAAGAATATTTTCCATTTTCACTTATAGTTGCAGCATTTACTGTATTAAAACCTAAAATACCAATTACTGCAATTAACATCATAAATAAAGTGTTTTTTATTTTCATTTTTTTATCCTCCTAATTTTTAATTTTTTTATTATTAAATAATAAAATTGTAATTATTCCTAAAACAGATATTACTGATAACATGATGTATGTAAAAACATTATCACTGGTTTTAGGATTTTTAACTTCTTCATTAATCGTAAACTTAGTAGATGTTTCAACACCATTATTAAATACTACTTTTAAAGTATGTTCTCCAAGTTTTAGTGTATCAACATATTCTCTATTAAAAGTAATTATTGTACTACCACTTAAAGAAGTATAATTTTTAGAATCAACTAGAACATCATCTATAAATACTTTTCCACCATTTTCAAATAAACTATAATCAACATTTATTCTAAAAGTCATTTTATCAAATTTATTAATTGTATAAATTTGATTTTCACCTTCAATGAATTTATAATCTGTTGTTTCTTTTTTTGAATATTGGAATGTATATTCATAATCATTTATTGTGTAATAATCAGTTCTTGTTTCAGTTATTATATCCTCAACACTTCCTTGATATTTCAAATCAGATCCAGTATATACAACTTTTACTCCTTTAATTGTTTCTTCTTTTTTATTGCCAACATTTAAAACTTTAATTATTGCTTTGTTTTCCGCTTTGTTACCAACTATTTTTATATTAGCTTCGTTTTCATTTTCAGTTTTTACTAACCCGTTACTTTCGATTTTGTAATATATAGTTTTCTCTAAATCTGCAAACATTTTTAAACTTTTTGTTAGTTCGTCTTCTTTTGTAAAATCAATTACACAATCACTAGTTAAATCAATTGTTGCAATAGGTTTTATTTTCGTGAAAACATCTTCCACCTTTGTATTAACAACTGCCCCTGTTCTTTCAAGTTTAATATCTAATGTTTCACTGAATTTGCTTGAATCTAGGTTAAATTCAATTTTAGAATTAGATCTTGTTGAAGCATAATACCATTTATTGATTTTCAATTTTACCGACAATGTATTCGTCATACCTGAAGCAGTAAGTGCTTCAATCGAAAGATTATAACTATCTTCATCTAAATCAATTTTCATATTGTTTTCAACATTTACAACCAAATCATCACCTTTAAATAATTGTAATTTTCCTATTTCGGCATATTCCACATACCCATCATGAATAATTCCACCATCAAAGTTTAAAGTTATTTCATTTTTTGCAAATACATTTGTAGAAAAAATAAATAATCCAATAATTAAAGATAAAACTAGTCTACTAACTTTTTTCATAAACTCTCTCTCCTTCCATATTCTTATTATATAATTAAAAACCTTTTTATATCAATAAATTTACCATAAAAAGCATTGATTACATTGGTAAAATTATTCATCTTAGTTAAAATACTTTTAAAAAAAATACAATTTTTTTATATTACTTAGTAAGTTTTCTCTTTATATTAAGTGAAACTAAGCTACATAAAGAAAATAAAGAAACAAAAATATACTTGATTATATTGTCATTCGTTTTAGGATTCTTTATTTGATCTTCTTTTAATTTATAAGATATTTTTATGTCTACATCTTCTTCACCACATACAAATTTTAAAATATTATCATTTACAGAGTTCAAATATTCTTTTCCATTCACTAAAACACTTTTAAGTTCATAGCCGTCTTCAGGAATAAGTTTAAGTATTATTTCATCTCCTGATAAAGCTTCAGTTGTTGATAATTCATATTTACCACCATCACTTATAGTAGTTTTTACATTAGCCATAAAATATGCATAGATATCTTCGGTACGTTGAATGTTATAATCAGCCAAAGTTCTATCATTTTTAAGAACTTTATCTTTAAATTTAATAACTAATCTTTCTTTAGGTAATTTAGTTCTGCTAGAATACATTTCTTTAACGTTTTCTATAGATTCTCCAGTTTCAAAATTAAAAGAGAACTTGTCACCTTTATAATTTATTACATATTTAAATTTATTTTCAAATACCTCAAGTAATTCATTTTCATCTAAGTTTAAAGAGGTTAATAAAGTATCATCAGTTAATTCTTTATTCTTAAAAAACACATATTTAGCATTTAATTTTTCTTTTAACAATTGTATTGTATATGGAGATTCAATCTCTACTTTTGTTGTTCTATAAGTATCTAATCTTACTTCAAATAAATAAGATAACTTATTGTAAGTTTTATTTGAAAATAAATTCTTATCTAAATAATTTAAAAGAATACGATGCGATCCACAAATAGATCCATTAAATATATCTTTTATTACTTCCCATTTATTTTCAGTTAAATCAATGTCAGCGTTAATATTAATATATTTTTTTTCAAAAGTAATATTTTCTTTATTTACTAAATATGCAAGACCAGCTAATTCTTTTGCATTATTAATATCATAATAATTAGTAGTTTCTACATACCAACTAGTATCATAGTTATTTGTATCCAACCAGTTTGCAGCAAATGTATTATATGGAAATAGAAGTATACTTGATATAGCTGCAGTAGCAACTACCTTTTTCAATGGATTTATTTTTCTATAATTAGGTATTTCTAAAACCTTTGCTTTTTCAAAAGAATATGATCCTTTGTGTGTAATAGAAATTCCATAAATAGAATCATCTTTTTGATTATCAAAACTAAATGTGTAAAAATTATTATCATCTACACATGGTATTTTTATAATACAATAATTTTCTTTATTAACTTTATCTCTTTTTTTTAAATTACCATTAAAATCAACATATAATTTTCCAGGAACCAATTTTTCATTCTCAAAAGCATTGATTGAATCATTTAAACTTTCTGTAAAAAAAACATATTCATCTTTTGAAATTATAGCCTTATCTTTTAAAATACTTTCTACATTTTCTTTTAATGTATAATGATATAAATATTTTGTTTTTGGGTTTACTTTTTCAATTTTCATAAAACTCTCCTTACTTATAATATAACATTACAGCATTTATGTTTACAAGGTTAATTTATTATAAAAAATTAGCCATTTTGATCTAAATTTTCAAGTTTATAAGTATAATATCCTTCATATTGATAACTTGTATCAATACCTTTCTTAAATACTAGTATGTCATTTACTTTCTCTGTAGGAGCATTTTGAAGCAACAATCTTATTTCTGTATCTTTTACAGGATTTCTTTCCATAGCAAGTATTTCGTCTTCTTTATCCAAGTTGTTTTCAATCAACAGCTTTATTTAAATCTATCTAACTAAATAATTATCTTCTCTAAATAATATATTAGTCAACTTTTTATATGTGTTAAAATTGATATCTTCATTTAATAAGAACATTTCTAGTGCTAATCGGTTTATCATAACTTCTAATATATAGTCTTTTGACAAAATCATTTATTACTTCTCTTACAACTTTTTTAATAGAACCCTTTTTTTATTCATTTTTCCGACTTTTTCAAAATTATTTTCAGCTAAATTAAATTATTTTAGCAGATTACAAATTATTTCTATTCTTAAAGTTGAAGTAATTTTTTCATTTTTAAAGTTTTCTTTAAAGATTTTGTGTTTATCACGAGTATATTATAGTCACTACTATAAAAAAGCAGCCTAAATATAGCCTGCTAGTTAATTTATACTTTTTTAATAAACACTTTGTTTTTGTTATGAAAATTTTTTACTAATCTCCACAATTCTATTCAAAAAATTCATTAAAAATATTTTCTTCAACTTTTAATACTTCTTCAGATAATTCTTCGTGAGGATTTTTAAGCATGTCAGGTATACCGGATACAAGTCTTCTAGCATTTCCATTTTCAATAAATATAAAGTTTGGAGCAAATATCCTTTTTTCCTCAACTTGGACTTGGTTACCTTTTTTATCTGTTAAAGTATAATCATCTAATAAACTATCAAATCTTTTAAGGATTTCATAATATGATTTAGTTCCTTGAATCACTTGCTCTAGTTCATTATTGTCGTTGATTATATACTTATCTCTTAATATTTCATTTGCTTTATCATCCCAAATATCAATATAATAAATCTTATCTAACTCTTTTTTCTTTACAACTTTTGTGGCAGTTTCAATTACTGCTCGACACCAAGGACAAAATTTAGAACCAAAGTAAACGTAAAAACTTTCTTTATTATTCATTTTCTCTAATAATTTTTCTGGAGTTATATATATAAATGGATTATCTTTAGTAATTGTTAATGTACGATATTTTTTCCCTCCACTATTTACTTTTCCATTTAAAGATTCATATTCTTCTTTAAATCCAGCTCCATCTTTATTAATAATCACCTTTTCCTCTTTTCTACATCCTGTAATAGTTAATATTGCAACTAGAATCATTCCTAATAGTAAAAATTTCTTTTTCATCTTTTTTCTCCTTCCATATATTTATTATAGAATTAATTAATACATAATAGCTATAAAGAGAAAGTTGAATTACTCTACTTTTGGTTGAATTAATATTATTCACAATTTTTTCCAAAGATAATTGTATTTTATAAGTTAATTTTGTCATCTTAATCTACAACATTTATTTCAAGTAACAATTCCGAATAAAAAAGATTTTTACATATTTGTGAATAGCCAATGATATTGATTTTAATTTTTCTCAAATAATATTTGATGTTAAGTGATTTTTTTATCTCCAGAGCTTATTTTAGTAATTGTTTCATTATAACTTTCAAATAAAGTATACTCTTACCCTTTGTATTCTTTGTTTTCAGCTTCATCACAGAAATATAAATAGTATTTTATCTTTATTATCAGCTAAAGTTCTTGTAGCAAATATATATCCACATCCTCTTTCTTAAAAATGTAATTAGTTATTATTAAATGATTTATCAAATTTTTAATATATTCTTTCAATATTTTGTTTTTTTATCAAAAAATAAAAAGACTAAGTTGTAAAAAAATACTTAGTCTCTTATACCAATTATTTACTACTTTTTTCTTTAATAGCAGCTTGTATCACAGTTTAGTTCAGAATGCTTTGATATTTTTTTCAACTAATTGACTTAATGTTTTTTCTTTTAAATTTTTTTAAAGAAAAATAGGGCTCTATCCTAAAATAGACCCCTTACAAAAATGATTTAACATTTTTTCCTTGCATAGACAATATATCACAAATATTTTTCTATGTCAAACTATTGCTCCAAATTTTCTTTATAATTTTTCTCAATAATTTTATCAAAATAATTATATATGGATTTCAATAGTCCATTATTATTATAGTATTTTCCATTTAAAATTATTCTTCCATAAAATAATTTTGTAATATCGTGTTTTACATTATTCTTTACGCCATCACTACTTACTATAATATTAAACATATATAAAGTATAGGTAATTTGTCTTATTCTAGAATTAGAAAGTTTAGTATTTCTATTCTCTTTCCCAATGCCACAATCTTTTAAATAATTAATAACTAACGTATCAACTCTATGCGTATTGTCTTTTTTGTCTAGCTCACATAATACACAAGAATTATGAGCAACAGCATTTCTAAGTTTATTTACTTCTCTTAAAATAAATATATATTTATTGTCGTCTAAAATATAATACTTAGTAAAGAAATCAAAAAAATTAATCAATTCACCAAATGTGATTATTTCAAGGAATTCCCAAATAGGTATATTTTCTATTTTAGTATCTTTATCTAAATCGTATTTAGAAAATATTTTTTGATAATACTCATTTGATACTTTTTTTCTAATGCTTTCATGCACTCTTTTAGGACGTTCCTTGTCATTAAAATCTTTTTCCAAATATAAATTAACAATTTTATAACCATCCTCTTCTGATATTCCCTCAATAGTATTTAGTATTCTTATTTTTAAATAATGTTCTATATCAATTATCATTTTAAATAATACTAGTCTAGTTCTATAGTCTATAATAGATAAATCTTTTAAATATGCAAAATCTAAATCTATATATTTTCCTTCAAGCTCACCACATTGATATTTAACAAAATTATTTTTATATGATGTTACATTATAATAGTTATTATTTTCTTTTAAATATATTTCAGCATCCTGTTCTGAACAACATTCAAATTTAATGTTTTTATTTTTCAAATAAGGAACCATATCAGATATTTTCATCATTGGCCTTAATATCAAAGTTTTATTATTCATAATTACCCTCCTATTTGGATTTTTAGCAGATAATTATATTTTATCATAAAAATTAATATATTTTTACTTTAGATGCAAAAAAGACTGAGATTTGCAACATAAAAGTCATCTCAGTCTTAAAATTATATATAAACATCAAGAATAATTGGTTTTTTAATGACTATATTTTTACATTCAGGTATATCATTTCTATACCTTATAATATCGTCATTCGTAATGATTATACGGCTTAAAAACACTTTTGTTCTTTTATCTACTTTTGCGTTCCTGACTTGATAGCGGCTTGTGCAGCAGCAAGGCGTGCTACTGGAACTCTAAATGGTGAACATGAAACATAATCAAGTCCAACATTGTGATAGAATTCGATTGATTTAGGATCTCCACCAGTTTCACCACATACTCCTAAATGAATATCAGGTCTAGTAGATTTTCCTAACTTAACAGCTGTTTCAATTAGTTTTCCAACACCTTTTTGATCAAGTGTTTTAAATGGATCTTCTTCATAGATTTTTTTATCATAATATGATGGTAAGAATTTACCAGCATCATCTCTTGAGAATCCAAATGTCATTTGAGTTAAATCGTTAGTTCCAAATGAGAAGAATTCAGCTTGTTCAGCAATTTCATCTGCAGTTAATGCAGCTCTTGGAATTTCGATCATAGTACCAACTTTGTAATCAAGTTCGATACCAGCAGCTGCTATTTCTTCATCAGCAGTTTGAGTAACTACATCTTTAACATATTTTAACTCTTTAACTTCACCAACTAATGGAATCATTATTTCAGGAACAACATTCCAGTCAGCATGTTTTTTCTTAGTATTTATTGCAGCTCTTATAACTGCTCTTGTTTGCATTTTTGCAATTTCAGGATATGTTACTGCAAGTCTACATCCACGATGTCCCATCATAGGATTAAATTCATGTAAAGATGCAATAATTTCTTTAATTCTTTCAACTGATTTACCTTGAGCATCAGCTAGTTTCTTAATATCTGCTTCTTCAGTTGGAACGAATTCATGTAGAGGTGGATCTAGGTAACGGATTACTACTGAATCACCCTCTAAAGCTTCATATAAAGCTTCGAAATCACCTTGTTGATAAGGTAAAATCTTATCAAGTGCAGTTTCTCTTTCTTCTAGAGTATCAGCACAAATCATTTCTCTAAATGCAGCAATTCTATCCTCTTCGAAGAACATATGCTCAGTACGACAAAGTCCAATACCTTCAGCACCAAGTTCATGTGCTTTTTTAGCATCTCTTGGAGTATCAGCATTAGTTCTAACACGAAGTCTTCTGAATTTATCTGCCCAAGACATAACTCTTTCAAATTCACCTACGATTGTTGCATCGACTGTTGGAATGATTCCATCATAAATGCATCCAGTAGTACCATCAATTGAGATATAATCTCCTTCATGGAATGTTTTTCCAGCAAGAGTAAATTTCTTGTTTTCTTCGTCCATAGCGATGTCTCCACAACCAGAAACACAGCAAGTTCCCATACCACGAGCAACAACTGCAGCATGACTTGTCATACCACCACGAACTGTTAAAATTCCTTGGCTTGCTTTCATACCAGTAATATCTTCTGGAGAAGTTTCAAGTCTAACAAGAACAACCTTTTCTCCTTTTCCGCCGATACCTTCTCTTTCAGCATCTTCTGCAGTAAATACAATTTTACCACAAGCAGCACCAGGAGAAGCACCTAATCCTTTTCCAATTGGAGTAGCTTTCTTTAATGCCTCAGCATCAAATTGTGGATGAAGTAATGTATCTAAGTTACGAGGATCTATCATAGCAACAGCCTCTTCTTCAGTACGCATACCTTCATCTACTAAATCACAAGCAATTTTTAAAGCAGCTTTAGCTGTACGCTTACCATTTCTAGTTTGTAACATATAAAGTTTACCATGTTCAACAGTAAATTCCATATCTTGCATGTCTCTATAATGACTTTCAAGAGTTGCACAAACTTCTTTAAATTGTTTAAATGCTTCTGGGAATTTTTCTTCCATTTCAGAAATATGCATTGGAGTTCTAACACCAGCAACAACATCTTCACCTTGTGCATTTGTTAAGAATTCACCAAATAAACCTTTTTCTCCAGTAGCTGGGTCACGAGTGAATGCTACACCTGTACCACAATCATCACCCATATTACCAAATGCCATAGATTGAACATTTACAGCAGTTCCCCATGAATAAGGAATGTCATTGTCTCTTCTATAAACATTTGCTCTTGGATTATCCCATGAACGGAATACAGCTTTGATTGCTCCCATTAATTGAACCTTTGGATCACTTGGGAAATCTTCACCAATTTTTGATTTATATTCAGCTTTAAATTGATCAGCAAGTTCATGTAAATCTTCAGCAGTTAATTCTACGTCTAGTTTTACACCTTTCTTTTCTTTCATTTGATCAATTAATTCTTCAAAGTATTTCTTTCCTACTTCCATAACTACATCAGAATACATTTGAATGAATCTTCTATAGCAATCCCAAGCCCAACGAGGGTTTCCAGATTTTTCTGCAAGTACATTAACTACATCTTCATTTAAACCTAAATTAAGAATAGTATCCATCATACCTGGCATTGAAGCTCTTGCTCCAGATCTAACTGAAACTAATAATGGATTTTCTAAGTCTCCAAATTTCTTTCCAGTTATCTCTTCCATTTTTGCAATATACTCATTTATTTGAGCTTGAATTTCATCATTGATTTCTCTTCCGTCCTCATAATATTGAGTACATGCCTCAGTTGTGATTGTGAAACCTTGAGGAACAGGTAAACCTATATTAGTCATTTCGGCTAAGTTAGCACCTTTACCACCAAGTAAGTTTCGCATATCAGCATTACCTTCAGTAAATAAATATACGTATTTCATATTCATATCCTTTCCTATACCATTTAATTATACCAATTTTGACCAAAAGATAGCAAGAAAAAACACACGATTATTAAAACATAACCATGTGTTTACACTAAAATGAATCAATATTAATTCTAACGCGATTAATTCCCATATTATATGCAGCAGCTTGAATAAGTGTACGAATAGCTGAAGCCATTTTTCCACCTCTACCAATAACTACTCCCATATCATCTTCAGGTACAATAATTTCAAGTTGAATAATATCTTCATCTCCTAAAAATTCTTGTACTTTAACTAAATCTGGTTCTTTAACTAAAGACTTAACTAAATTTTCTGTAAAAGCAATTAATTCACTATGCATAAATTATTTACCTTCTTTTTTAGTATTTTTGTATTTAGCCCAGATACCTTTTTTAGTTAATAAATTTTTAACAGTATCAGTTGGTTGAGCTCCATTATTTAACCATTTAAGAGCTTTTTCTTCATCAATAGTGATGCTTTCTTCTTTTTTAACTGGATCATAAGTACCAACAGTTTCGATAAATCTACCATCTCTTGGGCTTCTTGAATCAGCAGCTATAACTCTATAAAAAGGTTTTTGTTTAGATCCCATTCTTTTTAATCTTAATTTAACAGCCATCTTTTATGCCTCCTTTTTTCTATAAGTATATTATCATATAGAAAAAAACATGTCAACCTTTTTTGGTTGACATAGTATTTAACTAACTTGTGTAACAATTTCATTACCATTTACTAAAGCATCCATTGCATTTTTAATTAATGTTACAGTTGACTCATCTGGAGCCATAACGTAAGCAATCGCTGAGCCTGATGAATAACAAGCTCCTCTTGAATCAGTACCATTCGCACTTAATTTAGTAAACTTCCATCCACTTGTTCTATTCATTTGTTTTTTTATAAATTTAAGCATTTCCTCACTAGTCATATTAGTACTAACCTTTTTATCAAGTGATTTTAATAAAGAGTTATACTTAGTAATAATACTTGGACTCATAGCTTTATTAATTATTGCTTCAAGAATCATCATTTGATTTTCTCCTCTTGCTCGATCTCCAGTAGCAAAAGAATGTCTATGTCTTGCTAGCGCTAAAGCTTGTTCACCATTAAGTTTTTGTTTTCCTTTTTGTAAGCATATAAGTTTATCTCCAAACTCTCTTTTAGAATTTTGTTCACAAAAACTTTTAGGTACATTAACCTCAATTCCCTCTAAAGAATTAACAATACTTATAAAAGACGTGAAATTAACTCTTGCATAATAATCTATTTTTTCATCATATAAATCTTCTAAAGTATGTAAAGATTCTTCAACTCCATATATACCAGAATGTGTTAATTTATCCATCATTCCTTTAGAATGAAGCTTAACATAATAATCTCTAGGAGTAGATACCATCAAAATATTTTTAGTTCTAGGATTAACTCCAATTATCAAGTTAACATCACTTCTAGCCTTATTTTGAACTGATCCACTTGTATCAATTCCACTTATATACATAAAGAATGTATCCTTAGTAATATCTTTACTACTCTTAATGGTTTTTACTGTAGTTTCTATTTTAAAAGAATCTACTTTTTTTAATTGTTTATATACCTCATTATCATCTTCTTTTAAAATATCTTCTCTAGAAACTTCCATTATAATTGCAGCATATGTTCCTTTTTGAAATTTACTCAACATCTCATCTTGTTCATTATCTTTGTGATAAGAAAAATCTATTTGACTATCAATCTTTTCAAATACTTGAGTCATCTTGCTTTCATCTTCAGTTGATAAATAACCAAACGACTCTTCATTTAAATCTTTTAAATCGTTATATTTACTGCTCTTTAAAACATAAACACCATATTCATCTATTCTTTTTCCATTATCATTAATGCTTTTTATAAATTCAAGGGTATTTGCGCCATATTGTAAGAATATTATTTCTAACAACATTATTAATAATGTAAATACAAGTAGCAATCTTTTTAACCAAATTCTTAATCGACTGTTTAATAAAACTGTTATAAATAAAACAATTAATATGATAAAAAATCCTGAAAATAATAAAATATTTAAAGGAAATATATCATTATATATAGCAAAAGAAAAAGCAACAACAGTTAATACTATAAATACAAATGAAAATATCTTATAAAATAACGGATGTCTTTTATTTTTCTTTTTATTAACTTTTCTTTTTTTAGAAGAATCATTTAACTCAACTGTTTCCACAAATCCACACCTCTAACTAATTTTAACATATAAAATTTATAATATTATAATAACTAAATAGTCTTGATAACTTGTTTACACTTAATTAATTGTTTCTTTGATTCTTCTTATAACTTTCTTTTCTATTCTTGAAATATAACTTTGAGATATTCCCAACATTGTTGCAACTTCTTTTTGAGTATATTCTTTAGTGTTATTAAGTCCATATCTTAAAGTCATAATAAGTTTTTCTCGGTCATTTAACATATTAAGTTCATTAACCAAATATTTTGCTTCCTGTTTTTTACTAACATTTTCTAAAACTATATCTTCATCTGTACCTAAAACATCTTCTAAAGCTAAAGTATTTCCTTCAGCATCATAATTTAATGTTTCTTCTAAGCTTACTTCTACTTTTTTCTTTTTATTTTTTCTTAAAAACATCAATATTTCATTTGATATACAACGAGATACATAAGTGGCTAGTTTAATATTTTTATCGGCCTTATAAGTGTTAATACCCTTAATTAAACCAATTGATCCAATGGATACTAAATCTTCTATGTCATAGCCGGTATTCTCATACTTTTTAGCCAAAAAAACAACTAAACGAAGATTGTGTTCAATAAGCTTATCACGAGCAAATTTATCACCTTCACTGCTTCTAAGAGCAAGTTCATATTCTTCCTCTTTACTAAGTGGTGGAGGTAAAATATCTGTACTTCCAACAAATAAACATGAATCCCCTACTTTTAAAAATTTTAATATTCTATTTATAATCTTTTTTAGCATGTTATCTCTCCTCTTATATTTTCATTTAAAATGATATCAATATTATTTTTTAACACCGATTCGTCAATTAATCCAAGTAAAACATTTACTTCTTTAGAATCAATATAAACTTTATCTACTTTTACACATTTTAAAATTGCTTCATTATTTATTACTTTATATGGTACATAAAATATTTTATGACTTTTAAAATTGATTTTATTGTTAACCATAATTACTGGCAATTTTGTTATAGGATCAGTTAAATTATTACCGGTATCCATATAACCTTTTAAATTATATGTATTATCTTTATCAATAATTATGCAATCATATATTTTTTTTAAATCAACTTTGTATTTTCTCATTGCATAAATATATATTCCTAAAATTATTGGAGATATGATAATCATCATAACAAGATTAACTTTATAAGCACTTCCAGTTAACATATATTGACATCCTCCAATAATAATTGTAATTACATAAAAATAAAAAGTGTTCTCAACAATATTTTTATTACCAAAGGTAAATATAACCATAATTAAACTTAAAATAAATTTAAAAAACAAAAGAACTATACTATTAAGTCTAATAAACAATGTACATATACTAAAAATACCAATAAATGAACCAATAAGAAGTTTTCTTAAAGGGGTATTTCTTTTTAAAAGAACAGATGTTGAAGCCAATATTAAAAAATCATAGACAAAATTAATTAGAATAATTAAATCAATATATACCTTCATAGCATCACCATTTTAAGTGTACATTAAAGTAATTAAATATAATGTCAAAACAACAAAAAAAGAAGATAAAATTATCTTCTTGGTCCATGACTTTCATGTGGTCCCTCAGGAGGTGGCCCCATTGGAGGTCTTCCATTTGGTAATGGCATATGTGCTTGTGCCATTGTTCTATAAAGATTTTTCTTTCCATAAACACCATATTCAAAATCATAATATTCTTTATCTTTTTCAGGAACTTTTTCTGGCTCTTTCTCTTCACGATTTGCTTGTGCAGCAGCTTTTTGCTCAGCTTTATAATCCATATCTTCACGAAGTCTTTCCATACGTTCTTTTTCAAGATCTGCTTCCATTCTTCTTCTAGCTATTCTTACATAATTTTCTAAAACATTCGTGTTTCGATATTTTTGAATATATGCCAAAAGTTGTTGCTTTTCAACTGGATTTTTTAAGTCCACAGGCACTAAATTTCCATCTGCATCATAATCAAAAGTTATATTTATATAATTAAGGATACGATTATTTCCGTTATAAGGATTACCCTTATCAAAATCATATTCTGATCCAGTTGCAATTTCAGCTTTAGGTACATAACTATAATAAATTTCGTCTTGTTTTCCTGGTCTTTTAGCTAAATACATATATTTACTATTTAACTTATTATTCTTTAATTTAGGTCCAATACAAACTTCACTTTTACCACCGACACTGGATGCAAACAATCTAGGTTGATATAAATAAATATCAGTTTCAACTTTTTGATTATTTTCATCAACACATCTTAGTTTTCCTTTTAAAACAACGTCTCTATCAATATCAAATTGAAACTCTTCTCTTAAATGCATTTCGAACACATCACTGTTGTTTTTTATTCCAAAGAAAGGAATAGTTTGCTTTTTATCAATTGAATTTGTAAATTCCCTTTTTTTAACCATTTCTTTTTGATACTCTGGATCTCTTTCTCTTGCTGCTTGAGCTTCTTCAGCTTTTCTTTTTTCTCTTCCATATTGTTTTCCTATAAAATACGGAATATTTGCAACACCAAAGCCAATACCAGTAATACCAAGGAATACAAGAACTATTGCAGTAAATGGATCCATATTATCACTTCCTCATCTAAATAATATTATATTTTACATACTTATGTCAATAAATTGCAACTAGTTGACATCATTTTCTTTGTACTCAATTAAACGATCATCAACATTACTTATTGATTCAAACTTTTTACTTATTTTATCTGTTGTAGTATGAATATCTTTGACCTCATTAGAAACTGAATCAATACTTTTAGAAAGTTTATCCCAACGTTCTTTATATCTTTTAAATTCAATTCCTAGTTTATTCAATTCTTCATGAATAACTTTCGTATATTTATCTCTTTCAATATTTTTTAAAATCATACTTATTGTAGATAAAGTTGACATCAAAGTTGTTGGTCCACAAATCCACACTTTTTTATTATATGCATAATTTAAAAGATCTGAATGATAAGCATTTATCTCTGCAAAGATTGCCTCTGCTGGTAAAAACATAATAGCCTCATCTGAAGTTACACCATTTATAATATATTTACTAGAAATATCATCAATATGTTTTTTTACATCAGCTTTAAATTGTTTAAATGCAAGTTCTCTTTCTTGTTTAGAATTACTTGTGTTTGTCATCTTCTCATAGTTTTCTAAAGGAAATTTAGAATCTATACATATTGTACCTAAAGGAGATGGAGCAAAAATAACTGCATCACTTATATATCCGTTTGGCAAATGATATTGAATATCATAAACACTTCTTTTTTCGCCAAAGATATTAGTCAATATATAATTTAAATTTACTTCTCCAAAAGTTCCACGTGTCTTTTTATCAGTTAAAACACTTTGTAAACTGATTATATCTTTAGATAAATCATCAATATTCTTTTGAGCTTCATCTATTTTAGAAAGACGTTCAAGAACTGATGAAAATGTTTTATTAGTTTTTTCTAAGTTTTCATCCAATTTTTCATTTACTTTATCATTAATATGATTAAGCTTATTTTCAACTTTTTCATTTAGTTCAGAAAAATCTTTAATTAATTCACGAGCTAAATCATATTTAAAATCACCCATATTTTTCGTCAAATCATTTTTAAAACTAGCAAGTTCACCTACTAAATTAACTTCATTTGTTTTATTCTTTTTAGAAATTACTAAACTAATTATTACAAGAATTATTAAAACAACTAATAAAGCAACTACTACATATTCCATAATGCACCTCTTAATCCAAATTTAAATATTTATTAACAATCTTACTTATAATAAATGCAAGCCCCATCATAACAACTATTTTAATTAAATATTCTGGATGAGTTAAACATTCTATTAAAGTAGTTCCAATATATCCCCAGAAATAAACCATAAATACTTTACCAATCATCATACTTATCATATATTTTTTTCTGCTCATATTGGATAATCCAGCTGCTATATTCACCGCGAACGCTGGTGTAAAAGGAATAGCCACAAGCATTGCAAGAGACGAAACACTCATATGATCTACGTATCCCATAAGTTTATCAAGTTTTCCCTTTTCCTTCTTATTTAGAAATTTATCAACAAACCATTTTCTAAATCCACTTCTAATAAGAGTAAATGATAAAAAGCAACCAAAAAGAGTAAATATCCAACTTATAAAAAATCCAAAAAAGGAGCCAAAAGCATAAAAAACTAAAGTTACAAATACACATAACGGCAAAACAGGAAGAATTGATTCAACTGTTATAAGTAAACAGCTTATCAATGCTCCCCAAATACCTAAATTGGATAAGAATACTTCAATCCATGAATCTAAGTTATTTAATATTTCGTTTACACTCATCAAAACTATATCCATTTTTATCACACATCCATTATATAATAAAACAACGCTTAAATCAATTGAGTTACATCATAACCTTTAAGTTCTAAAACACTTACTACTTCCTTACTTTTAACCCCATGTTTACATTTAAAAAAGTATCTTTTATGCTTATTTAAATATTTTTCTGGTTCATAGATTAATTTTTGATAAGGAATATATTGAATATCCAAATCAATTAGTACTCCTTCCCCTGTATAATCACTTAATCTTAATCTTTTCATAGTATATTATATGTTTAAGCACTTACTTATGTTATAATTATTGTAAGCATTTGGAGGTTATTTATGTATAAAAATGGAAATATAATAATTGGAAAAAATGAGTCAAGTGAAGCAATTTTACTTTTAAATAAGGCAAATAGACATGGACTTATTACTGGTTCAAGTGGAAGTGGTAAAACTATTACTTTAAAAGTTTTAGCTGAAAGTTTTTCAGAAGCCGGTGTACCTGTATTTTTAAGTGACGTTAAAGGTGATCTAGCTGGAACTATAAATGAAGGAATAATAAACGAAAACATAAAATCAAGATTGGATAATTTAAACATTTCCGATTTTGAAACAAAAAAATATCCAGTAACATTTTTAGATGTATATGGAGAGAATGGATGCAATGTTAGAACAACTGTAAAAAGCATTGGTGCTAAACTGCTTGCTAGAATGCTTAATTTAACAGATGCACAAGAAGGTGTTTTAGCTATAACTTTTAAAATAGCTGAAGATGAAGGTTTTGAATTAATTGATTTAAATGATTTAAAAGCAACATTAACATATATTGGAGAAAAAAGAAAAGAATATTCTCTTACATACGGAAATATAACTTTGCAAAGCATTGGCTCAATTCAAAGAAACATTTTATCTCTTCAAACAGAAGGCGGAGACTTCTTCTTTGGATTACCAGCATTTAATTTAAAGGATTTAATACATTTTGATGTAAACACGGGCTATGCCAATATTAACATATTCGATGCTCAAAAATTATTTCAAAAGCCTACTCTATATGCAACGTTTATGCTTTGGATGTTAACTTCTTTATATAATGAATTCCCTGAAGTTGGTGATTTAAATAAACCAAAGCTTGTATGTTTCTTTGATGAATCACATTTGATTTTTGATTCTATGCCAGAACATCTTATAAAACAAATTATTCAAATTGTTAAACTTATTCGCTCAAAAGGAATTGGTCTTTATTTTATAAGTCAAAGTCCAAAAGATATACCAGACGAAATTCTTGCACAACTTGGTAATAGAATACAACATGTTTTAAGAAGTTATACTCCATCTGAAGAAAAAGTTTTAAAAGCTGCTGCTGATTCCTTTAGAAAAAATCCTAACTTTGACACAGAAGAAGTTATAAGTACTTTAAAGACTGGAGAAGCATTAATATCTCTTCAAAATGAAGATGGAGAACCAATTGTAGTTGAAAAATACACAATTTTACCACCTCAAAGTATGATAGGCGCTATCGAAGATACCGAAAGAAGTAACTTCATAAAAACAACATGGTTATATGGAAAATATGATGAAAAACTTCAATACACTTCAACTTATGAAATATTAACTACCAAATTGAATAAAGAGAATGAAGAGCCTTTAAAGAAAACTGCTACTAAAAAAACTACTGCAAAGGCAAAAAAATCAACAATGGAAAAAGCAACTGAAAGAATGATTACAAACACAGCTTCTTCCTTTGGAAGAAAACTTGGAAACTCATTATTCAAAAATTTATTTAAATAAAAATATGCATTAAAAAGTGCATATTTTTTTTGAGTAAAATACATAAATTAACTACAAAAAAACAAGAAATAAATTCTTGTTATTCTTCAAAAAAGTCATCAAAGAAAGCATCATCCGATACATCATTATCTGGCATTACTTTTGCTGAAGTGTCTACCATTATTGAAGGTTCTTCTTTCTTAGTTTCTATCGGCTTTGGTTCTTCTATCTTCTTATTTTCTGGTTCTACAACTTTTGTTGGATCAATAATTCCAGTCAAAGTTTTATTTTCATTTATCAATTCATCAAATGTTTTAATTGGTTGATCAGCCATCGATGTAGAATTTTTAATTTGATCATCTAAATTAATTTCTTCAACTGAATTAACAATTGAAGGTTCTTCTTTTTTGTCATTTGGAACAACAGATGAAACTTTATTCTCAAATGGATTTACACCAGGTTCATCTTTCTTTTCAAATGGATTTTGAATTGGTGCAGCAAAAGGATTAAACATTTCTTTATTATCCGTGATTGAAGGAGTATTTCCACTAGCAGAGTCTCCTTGTTTTTCTTGAGCTTCAAGTTCGGCTAATTTAGCATCTAT
This sequence comes from uncultured Bacilli bacterium, assembly GCA_934089275.1. Lineage (GTDB taxonomy): Bacteria > Bacillota_I > Bacilli_A > RF39 > UBA660 > CAG-582. The sequence continues at coordinate 27,265 of CAKOJJ010000003.1, read as the reverse complement.
ACGTTTAACCATTTCATCAACATCAAATGTTGGAAGTTTACTTTTAGCAGGCTCTACTTTAGGCTTTGTTTCACCTTGAGTTGCTGTTATATTTGCAGAAGTTGATTCTTTAGCCTTCGCCTCTTCTGCCTTTTTAGCATTTCTTGCAGCCATAAACTCTTCAAATGTTGGAATCTTTGGTGTATCTCCTCCGCCAAAAGGATTTCCAAATGGATTATTGAAAGATCCACCTTTAACATCATCTTTAATATTTTTTCTCTTTTTAACAAATTCTTTTACATCAAATAATTTAATTTCTTTTATTTCTCTAGTTGGAAATTCTGCTTTTCCAAATTCAGAATCACCCCAGTCAGTGTCGAATCCTTGTTTTAACTTAGTCCTAAATGGATTCATACGATTTCTTAGAATTATAACTTCATTCATTTTTAACTTTTGTAAATCCGATACTGTAACTAATGGTTGAGAAGCAGTTTTATCATCTTTTTTAGATTTAACTTCTCCACATAGCTTAGATATCTCTTCTAGAGCAGCTAATTCAGTTGTTAAAAGATACATTAAATTACCACAGTTAGAACGAATAGTTTCAGCATCTTCTTTTCCATATACTTCATTTAATTGAGCAAAGTTTTGAATAATAAAAGTAAATCTTATTGCTCTAGAACGAGCGGCTGTTACCATTGTTGTAACATCTTTTAATGGAGGCATATTTGCAAACTCATCCAATATGAAATTTGTTCTAAAAGGAAGTTTACCACCATTAGCTTGAGCAACATCAATTAAAGTTTCATAACATTGTTTTATAAAGATTGTTGCCAAAGCATGATATGTTGTCTTTTCATCATGTATAATCATAAAAACTGCTGTTTTTTCTTGTCCAATATCTCTCATGTTAAAGTCAGAATAAGCAAGCATTTCCGATAATTGTTCACGAGAAGCAAACAAACGAATTTTTTGACGGAATACAGCAAGGATACCACCTTTTGTATCTGCTGGCGAATTGATTGTATTACTAGCAAATACATATGGACTTGATGATTCACCTTTTAAAGTAAAATACTCTTTAATATATGTAGAATTACCAGGAAGTTTTTCCTCTCCAACAGTTGTCATATAACTTATTGAATTTAAGTTAACCTCTTCTTCGGTTGCATCTTCAAGTAATCCTAAAGCACATCCTGAAAAATAGTCTGATGCACTTTTTTCCCAGAATGGATCTTGTGCTTTTTTATCTTGTAAAATATTTAAAGCAACGTCATCAACTAACTCAACGGCTTTATCAATATTTCCAGCTTTATACAATTTATAAGGTAATGTTAATGGATTCCAAGCATTACCTCTTGTTGGGTCACGGAAATTAAGTACAACTATTTTATATCCACGAGCTTTTAATAGTTCAGCATGGTTTTTATATATTTCACCTTTTGGATCAGTGATAACCATTGATTCACCATGTTTACATAAACTATAAATTAAAGGGTCAACAACAGCAGTTGTTTTACCAGATCCAGTAACTCCGATTACTAAAGTATGGTTTTCACTGTCATCTACCCACATTCTTTTACCATCATTTATAAATACAACTCCACCAGCTGATGCAGAAACGTCTTTTACTCCTACTTCAAATATTTTATAGGCTTTTTTCATTTCTTTTTCTTTACACCAACGAGAGTAACCTTTTTCTTCCTTTTCACTGAAAGATAATCCAAAACCTTTACCTCTTTCAAAGATAGATGATGAAACACTAAAGAATATTGCGGCTAAAACAATAAAAAATACCAATAAAGTTCCAATAATATACTTTGAAGTAAATCCTTCTATCGGATTAAGGCCATAAAATTCTCCATCATTAATTAATGTAAAAACATTCAATACAGCGATTGAACTGAAGTAAAGTAAAAAAATACAAAAAACACTAAAAATTACCATATCTTTTGGTGATACTTTAAATTTCATATTTAGCCCTTCCTTCTCTATAGATTATTATAATATATATACTTGCTTTTTTCTATATTATTTATTAGCATTTACAATTTTTATCGTCGCATATCCTAAAAATATTAAAGCAACTATTCCAAGCACTATTAATATAAAAAAATATACATTTTTTATTATTTGAGTTTGTTTTTCTTCTTCAGTTTTGCTTGTAGTTGTTTCGTTTTGAACAGAAGATGTTGTTTGAGATTTTATAGTAGTTGTCGTTTGACCTTCAACAACCGTTGTTGGGCTTGTAGTAGTCACTGAAGTAGTAGGCGTATTATCTATAATAACACCAGTATTATTTTTAGGTTTTACATTTATATGTATATTATAACCATTGTCCGTCTTAACAATACTTGACTCTCCCAAAAAATCATTTTGGTCAAATATAACGTTTACTCTTAAAATATCACTTCCACTATAAAGATCATAACTATAATAATAATTATCTTCTTTTCTTAAAGTAACAGAATATTCAGTTTCTGATTTATCAGTGTAATAAACATACATATTGTTAATTAAATTTGCGTCAACACCATCAAAAGTTGCATCAAAAGTTACATTTCTACCAGCCGCAAAACAAAATGTCGGAATGCTTATCAAGCATAATATAAATACCCTTAATATTCTTTTCATTATTTATCACCCTATCCAGTATATCTTGCATAATAAATTTCATTATCTTCTTTTAACGTATAAGAACTCATTTTAACTTTTTGACCTGAACCTGGAGCATGAATATATTGATCATTTCCAGCATAAATTAATGTATGTCCTGAATTATCAGGTCTACGTACAATAACAATATCTCCTGGTAATATATCACTTTTTTCAATACGTTTTAAACCATTAAATCCTAAATTTTTTGCTAATTCTTCAGTACTTTGAATAAAAGAATTACCGCTTGCTGTCCATATAGTCCATGAAACAAAACCAGAACAATCAAGGCCTTTACCTACTCCACTAATACCTGCTGCACTAGGTTTACCGCCCCAAACATAATCGACCTTACCAATCATAGAATAACTAGCCATAATTGCATTTTTTTGAAAAGTATTTAATGATTCCCAGTGAGGAATTGTCGACTTAAGATATTCAATTTGAGCTTCTGTGATTTGGATATCCATATTTGAAATTGTTTCTTTATCAACATAATTTCCATCATCACTTGGTCCTGGTTTGCTTCCAGTGGATGTATTTCCAGATGAATTACTATTTGTTGCACCCTTATTTGTAAGATCAATAAATCCTCCTAACATTGGAGATAAAATTACTATAAATAACACTATAAATAATATAATTGGTAAAAATAAAATTAGTATTTTTTTTAAAATTGCTTTTCGAGTTTTTTTTGCTTCTTTTACTGTTTTAACTCCGGATTCTACAGCACCAGCAATATCACCATTCATCGCAGAACCAACTGTATCCATTGCCGCATTAGCAGTATCTGAAACATTAAGCTCATCAAGTCCTTCAGCTAAAGTTTCAACTCCAGGTACTTTTTCTAAACCATCTGAAACTACACCGATTACTTTATCTCCAATTAGATTGTTAGTTACTTGTTGATCATATTTTAATGATTCACCACCAGAAAAATATGCAGCAGCTCCACGCCCTATAGCTTTTACAGCTTTCTTTGTAGAAGAATCTTCTACTTCGCCTTTTTCATTTACCTTTTTACCAGCCATATCTAGGGATTTAGGTGCACCATTGCCTTCATCACCAACAGGAACATTACCATTACTAGAATTATTTTCAGCACTTTGATTATCATTAGGAAAAGGAATGATATTATCATCCACATTATTTACATCAATATCAAGTGCATTTGAGCCATCTATATTACCAAGGCCAAAATCATTTTGAGGGTTCATAATATCATCCTTTCTATTCTAGATATCTACATTAGCAACATCTAAATATATTTTATAATTCATAATTCCTTCTTCTTTTATCAAATATTCATGATTAGACGAATCTTTAATATAGAATACTCTATATTTACTTTTATCTGTAACCTTATAAGAAAAAATTTGTCCGGCTTTAAAGCCATCAGAAACATCTTTCATTATATTCTTTGAAAAATAATCATAAGATGGATAAACTTTTTCTTTATAATAATCAGCAACATAATCATATGCTAATTTAAGATCATTGTTTGTTAAATTTACAAAATCTGAAAAATATTTTTTGGCAATTAATTCATCAGTTGGGCTTATTGGAATAAGCTCATTTATACTTTTATTTTCATAAAAGCTTTTTTGTTTTAAATTGCTTCTTGGAGCTACTATATTAAGAATTATTAAAACTATAATAGCAACTACTTCTATTCCAATTATAATTTTAAAGAAAATATCTACTAAACTATCATATTTATTCATATTTTCCCTCCATAAATATTTTTCCATCATATGGAGTTATTTGATAAGTATTATTGTTTTCATCAACTTCCATTATTAAATAATAATCTTTCAAGACATCATATGTATCTTCAGATATATCAATTAAATTTCCCTTTATATAATACTTTTTTAAACGTTTATTTAAAGTTTGTTGTAACATTTTTGTTACTCTAATAGATGGACTAGTTGTTTCAAAATCTTTAAGTTTTGTTATCACATTATCTTCTGTTATTTGATTTTCCTTTATGTAATCATCATTTAACAAAGTATAAACATTTTTACTATTTTCTAGTCCAAGATAAGAAAGATACATATTAGCCGAATTTGCTAATGTATAAAATCGTGAATAATTATCTACCACTGATATTTCTTGTTTACTAGACTTAATTCTATTAAAAAGTAAAGCTATACATGTGTATAAAATTAAAATTATTAAAACATACATAACATTTTTATGACTTAATATATCTTTCATAAGTTATCCCTTTCTAATTACAATTGTTTTGTACATATGATAATAAGTTTCCTGGATTTTTATAACGAGCTTCACAAGATGAACGACCTGGAGCTTCATATTTCATACAAACCATATTTCCAAGTTCGTTTGCTGTTCCAGCACCATTTTTCAATTTTTCATTTAATGAATCATACGATGTCTGAAGTTCATTAATCATAAACATAACCTGTCCTTCCAACGTCTTATAATTGTATGGACTGAAATTTATTAAATCTTTATATCTTCCATTATATGCCCATTGGCAAATACCACCATGTGTTCCATTATCAGCCGCTGGATTGTATGAACTTTCAGCAAAAATATTTCCAAGTAAAGCAGCAATACCTACATCACTGTAACCTGCATTTTTTAAAGTTAAACATATCGATTGTTTATTTTCACTACCAGCAGTAAATTTACCAGTAGAAGCAACTGGACGTGGAACAAGTTGACTTACATAATCTAAAGGATTAACACGCGTTGAACTATCAGTAAATATTTCAAAGTGCAAGTGTTTACCAGTAGACCTTCCTTCATTTCCCATATAAGCTATAACATCACCTTGTTTTACAGCTTGTCCTTCAGTTACTAAAATAGTTTTTATATGTCCATAACCAGAATACATTCCGTTATCATGTTGAATTTTAATATATTTTCCATAACCGTCTATTTTTTCTGAAGCTAAAACTACTACACCATCTCTTGTAGCAATAATCGGAAGATCTCTATCTCCTCCACCCGTTTTATAAGCATCAACAATTGGAGCAATATCTAAACCTTTATGATTTTTACTAGCACCCTCAATTGGAGCATCACGTTTTCCAAAATAGCTTGTGATTTTTGTTGGAATCGGCTCAGTTGAATAATAAGAATCGCTTCCAATTGGCCACCACCAACCAGAATTATCTGATTCATAAGCACCTTGGCCATATTCAAAACCTACTCCAGAATAAGCTATTTTAATTCCGTAATCGTTTAAAATTGAAATAATACTTTTTATTATCATTCTTCTTGATTCAATTATTTCTTCTTCATATTGATCATATAATCCCGCTGCCTCTAAAGAGTTATCACAAAGATCTTTAGTCATACAACTAACATTTGCTGGTTTTAATACTTTTTCATTAAAATATTCTTGTAAATGAGCTTTTTTATCAAAGTATTTATTATAACTTAAAAAGTCAAAATATTTATTAGTATCAAGTTTTGGTAATTCTCCTTTATCCATATAACCATAAACAGTTCCACCAGGATAACTATCGCTTGAATTCATACATTGATCATATGACTCATCAACAGGTATACTTCCTAAAACTGTCAACGATAAAAAATACTTACCAATAAAATGATCATGTTGAAGTCTACTAACGTAGTACTTCCAATAACCTAAACTATTAGTTGTTTTATCAACACATTTAGTTTGCTTTCCACCAATAAGTCCTTTTTTAGGAATTTTTTCAAGAGTACCTCTTTCACAAACTTGTGATTCAGTTCCATCTGAATTAGTAACTATTTTAGGATCACCATATATTCCATAACAACGTGTTGTGTAAGAAAATAAGTTAGATACTAGAGTTTTTAAAGTATCTTTTTCCTCATTATAATATTTAGCATAATCCTCTGTAATATCACTATAATCAATATCAGGATCTATTGTTACATCATCAATTTCCGATTCATCGATTGTATAAGGTTTTCCATTTCCACCAAAAACACTACTATAATCATTATCATCATCAGTAAGCATATCCGGAGAAAGATTTATAAACACAGTTTCAAGAATAATATTATCAACGTAACTATTTTCAGCTATAATACCTTTCTTCGCATATGCAGCAAGCAATTTATATAATTTTGTATAAAATTTCTTTTGATTTTTCGTGATTTTATCAATACAATTCTTATCATCACCACAACTATTTGTCCAATAATTATTATTTTCTTTAAAATATTCATCAAAATCAAAATCACTATAATTAAAGGATGCAGCATTTACTGAATTGGTTATTAATACAACTGAAAAAAGTGTTATTGCAAAAAAAGCAAATACAATTTTACTTTTTTTGAATAACATATCTAATATGTCTAACACTTTTTTCATTAAATCACCGCCTAATACTATAGACCTCCACCAGAACCAAATGAGTCTAATTCATCTTGAGTAAGAATAACATTTATACGCATTCTTCTAGAACCGCATACAAATAATGCTTCTCCTTGAGTATATGTTTTAATACTCTCTTTTTCATTATCATTTAAATCAATTAGCTTAGATAAATCATCAACAGCTTGTTTCTTTAATCCCATAACTAAATAGTAAGAAGCATTATCAAATATTGCTTTACCATGACTAATAATTTTTTCTGAAGCAAAATCTGTTGGTTGTTGAGTAATAATGATTGTTCCAGTATTATATTTTCTTGCACGTCTTTGCATTTGTGCTAAATATTCTGCACCTAACTCATTATTGCCTGACAACAATATGTGTGCTTCATCTACCATCATAACTGTATTTTTATTTGGATCAAGGCATAGTCCCCAAGCATATTTCAAAATATTAAAGAATAAAGCATTACGAATGTTTGTATCTCCGTTCATAACCTCTTTAATATTAAATACTATAAAGTCTTCATTAGCATTTATTGTAGTATGTCCATTAAAATAGTATCTTAATTCATTTATAAATGGTCTTACTTTTATCTCAAGTCTTTCCATAATATCTCTTTCACGAGTTGCTTCTGGCATCGATAAAAGTTTTCCTTTTATTGTTGCATAAACATCGTCAAATGTTGGATACTTATCAGGAGTAAAGTGAGCAAAGTTTGTATTAAAATCTATTCCAAATCTTTTATAAGTATCTTGAACAACTTCAGAGAACATCGCCAAAACATCTTCTTCAATGCTTGGACTATAATATTTCATGAAAGCTTTCAATGATTGTAATGTTCTAGTTAAAACAGTATATCCAAGTCCTTGGGCTAACTCTTCGCTATCAGAATCTACTACAACTTCAAGAGGATTTATAAGACCAAAGCTTCCACCTTTTCCTAAATCAACGAAACTTCCTTCACAAGATTCAGTTAAGTATTTTAACTCTCCTTCTGGATCAATACATACGATTTGGTAACCATTTCTTATATGACTTCTCAAAAGTAATTTACCAGCAGTTGATTTACCTGAACCAGATGTACCAAGAATAATCATGTTGGCATTATTACGATTGAATTCTTTTCTTATTTGATATAAAAATTGATTAAATAAAACAACACCACCAGAGAAATCTATACCAAATAAAGTTGATTTTCCTGGATCTTTTATAGAGTCAAATACAAAAGGATACATTGCTGAAATTGTTGGTGCAGGAACTGGTATACCAATTCTACTTTCAATATCTTGTTTTGGAAATATTGGAAGCATTGATTTTAACACTTTTTCTTGTTCAAACATCATTGGAATTGCACGCATTCCAAGAGATGTTAAGAAGTTTTTTATTTGCATCTTTCGAGTATCAAGTTCATCTTGTGTATCAGCCATTATCATAATGTGCATTTGAAAATCAAATATTTTTGATTGAGTAGCTGCAAGCATAGATACAAAGTTTTCCATAGACTCATAATCCAAACGAATACGTTCTTTTAAAGTATGATCATTTTCTTTTTGATAAGCATCTTTTAATTCAGCAATCTCTTTATTTATAGTTCTTTGCATTGTCGATAGTTCAATTGGAATATGCTTAATACATAGTTTTACACCAGGAATTGAAGTAATGTTGCTTAGCCATCCTGGGCCAATTGCTTTTGGATATTCAAGAACAGTCAAAATTGTTGCAAATTTATCACTTATCATGAATTCATTAAGTTTAAAATTTAATCCTTTTGGAGCAATTTCACTTTTTAAAGTTAACTTAGACATCAGCCATCACCGTCCCATATTCTACTCTTTTTGAATCATTAAAGAAACTATCTAACAATACTCTAGCATCATCATCAGTTAATTGTCTTGAATTCAAACCTGCATTTGCAAGTCCAGAAATAATTGTATGAATACGTTTTTGAATACGTTCCATATTCTTAGGAGTGTCTTTAAACAAAATATAGAATTCAGTGTCAACAGCATTTATTTCAGGTCCAACAAATCTTTCACACTTTTGAATATCTTGAAGTATCATTTTTCTTATTTGTTGATTTGGAGCATCATTATACATAATTTCCAACTCTGATTTATATAGATTTATATCAACAGGTCTATCACAACATACCAACCAAAACTCATAATCAATTGTATTATAAAAGTTTCTTAAAGCATAAAGTGTGGTATCTTGAACAGATTGTTCAGAGATGAATATGTTCTTAGGCTCTATTCTAACTCCTGCAACTAATTGAGTTCCTTCAGTTAATTTACCTTCAACTTCAATCATACCATTTTTTATATCCTTAACAGGTAACCAATCTTCTGTATATTTACTTTGTTCTATTTTGATCTTCTTCGCCATTTGTCATACACCAACCTCTCCAAAAAAATGTTCTTCTATTTGATAAATATTGATAAATATTTGAAGCTAAAGTCCAAACATTACGATGATTAGGAACTGGTAAAACCAGTGTTGAACTTATCAACAATGGTAATAGTATCATAAATACATCATGTAATGTGTTAGCTTGAAACGTAAGCATCAATATAATTGTTAAACCAGCACCAACAGAAAATATAATTAAATCAATTGGTGCAAACAAACCAAAAATCAACATTGATCTTTTTGAGTTTGCAGGTATCAAATATGCATCTTTCATAATAAAGGTCCCCTTTCATTACTCTTTTTAAATTCAATTTGTCTTTCCAAAGCTGCTGCTTTTTTCTTCGCTATTTTATAATTAGCAAAAAATGTTTTAGGGTCCATTTTGAATTCAGGGTTCAAAACTAGACCCAAATCATGAAAATAAGAATAGTTTCTTCTTTTCATAGATGTTCTTTTAATTTGTTCAATAATTTCCATCGGCAAATCATCTTCGTCTAAAGCTTGTAGAAATAGTTGAAATTCTAAACCAAGGAAGTAAGTTTTAATTGTATTAGTTTCTTTTTTGCAAAGATCGTAATTAGATATGTTTCTTTCATAACATTGTTGAATTCTAGCTATTTTTGCTTTTTCTAAAGCTTTAAGTTCTTCCTCTTTGCCAACGGTAATAACATTAAATCCATCAATAAATAAATCACAAATTGCTTTTTGTTGTTCCAACTCATCGATACTCATAAATTATTTCTCCTATTTTTTCTTATCATCTTTTGCTGAGTCCTTTGCTTGTTGTTCTGTTCTATTCAATAATTCTGAAGTATCTTTTGCTTGTTTCATTAATTTCTTAACATCTGACATTGTATCCATTATACTAATAAATTCTGTTTTTTCTGCGTCAGTTGTTATATTTTTTATAGTATTTGCTCGATTAACTAAATCAGCGAAATTAGTGATTGCACCATTTGTGTTTTTAGATATTTTTGCATTGATTCTATCCATTGTATTCTTATCAATTTGGCTATTTCTCATAATCTTTTCAAATTTCTTATAATTAGTTGCCAATGCATTACTTTCAATAGCATCAATAGCATTTCCTTTTGTAGCTGTTAAAGTTGGTTTATAGAAATCTTTGATTGCCTTTTCAGTAGTGAATGTTTGTTCAATTGGTTTACCATTAGAATCAACACCAACAGTTTTTATTACTGCTTGACCAGAATAAATTTTCTTTAAGTCGTCATTCATGGCTTTCATAATTGGTTCTGTAACTTTGTCAAATTTGCTTTTAACATAATTTTCCGCAGATTCAAATGCACCTACTAAATCAGATAAAGCTTTGTTTTCTCTTTCAGATAAAGATATTCCTTGACCTTCAAGTTGTTGCCAGAACGAATCTAAAGAATCATTAAATCTTTGATCTCTAGCATCAGCTTGTTCTTGTTTTTGTTGTTTATAAACTTCTTTATTTGATTCCCAAGAATTACGTATTACAGTTCCTAATCCACCTTCAGCATTTGTTAAATCTGAATTAGCAACATCTCTATAAGTATTTCTAAATCTTGTATGTAAGTCACCATCATATGCATTTTGTTCTGCAGTATGAGCGTCATCAAGTGCTGATGTAGCAGTTTTCTTTAAACCTTTTAAAGTTTTAGAACTATTATCCCATCCAGATTTTGCACCAGTAAGAATTCCTCTAGGAGCCGCCGACAAACCAGTTAAAACATTTCCAAGTGATACATTATCTTTAGAACCACCAGCTTGTTTCCAACGTTTCCAAGCAGCACCAGCTCCACCGCTTATGGCACCAGTAGCTGTAGAAATACCTTTCATAGCATAATCATTAGATTCAATTCTACTCTTAACTCCTGGTTTAAAGTTAAGACCTTTAAACAATCCGCCACCAGTATCAAATAAAGCTTTAAATAGTTCTGGTGCTTCTTTTGCAAATTTTAATAAACCAAGTATTAAGATTACCATTACAATAGAACGTAAGAAGAAGCCCCCACTTACATTATTCGTCGATTCTGAGAAAATAATTGAAACAAATTCCGGAACGAGTGTACACAGTTTTACAATAAAGAATACAACAGCAAGTCTTGCAAATACTTCAATATAAGTTTTTATCAGTTCTTTTTTCCAAGTTTCAAAAGATTTTTTCAATTTTGGAACAGCATTAAACATAACTGGTATTGGAGCAATTATTTCCAAAAAGCCCAACTTAACTGCACGAGTTCCTAAATCGATAGCGTAGCTAATAAAGAACCAAGCTACAAGTACAGCACATCCTGTGCTTACCACCCACATATAGTACGATCCGTCATCTTCGCCAATTGTTTCACGAATTGACCAATCATTAGTTATAGTATTTATTTTAGTAAATATCCATTTATCTTCAATTTTTGAGTTCCAATTTTCTAAAGCCTCCGCCCATAATTTACAAGTTTTTTCAGAAGCTTCACCAACATCAACGCAATCCTCAACTGATTGATCTACGCCTTTAAAATTACCTAATGTATCAAAAAAAGTTTCATAACCTCCACCTTGTGGATGATAAAAAGCTAATAAAACAGTCATCGCAATGGAATCTCCATAATTGGTTTCCGAAGTTGTTGAGGCATTCGGTGCCGTACCAAGTACTAAAGCGCCAATTGTATTATCATGTAGAACATGCAATTGAAAAACCGTCATATATTTAAATATCGTTGGTAATAATACAATTAAACCAATAGAAATCGCAAAATCCTTCAGTAAACCTGACGTCTTTTTTGCTCCATCTCCATCCGGATTAATTAATAATAGCACTAGTTGATACGCAAAAATAAATAGCATAACAACCGACAAAATTAAATACACTTTTTTAGTGAACATATCATAAAGAGTTGCTCCTCCAGAGCCACCACCAAATAAATCAAGTTCTGTTACAAGCAAAAATATTCTATAGCTCAAACTAACAAATGTATAAGCTACAGAGTCAAAGATTCCTATAAAAACAGTTGCTAAAGACCAAATTACAAAGTTGAAGCCTATCACATGAATCACTCCTGTCGAAAAAATTATAAAGAGAATATAAATATTGATTATAATTTTCTATATTAATTATAAAGTAATATACATAAACTTGCAATAAATTAATTAAAAAAATTGGTAATATTTACCAATTTTTAACTCAATTATATTAAATAATTATTATTTAGATAAAGCATCAACTAATTCAGCTTTTTTCATAGAAGTATAACCTTCGATTTTTTTATCTTTAGCCATTTCTTTTAATTCAGCTACAGTTAATTTAGATAAATCTTTTGTTTCTTCAGATTTAACTTCTTTTACTTCTTTTGTTTCAACTTTTTTAGTTTCAGTTTTAACTGTTTTACCAGCTAAAGCATCTTTAGCAATGTTAGCATATGAAGTAAATAATGCTGGATTATCGATTGCAACTTCACTTAACATCTTTCTATTGATTTCAACACCAGCTTTTGATAATCCGTTAATGAATTTAGAATAACTAATATCATTCATACGGCATGCAGCGTTGATTCTTGTAATCCATAATTTTCTGAAGTTTCTCTTATTTTGTTTTCTATCTCTATAAGCATATGCTCCACTATGGAATGTTTGTTCTTGTGCAGTTTTGAATAATCTATGTTTAGATCCAAAATATCCTTTTGCACTTTTTAATACTTTTCTACGTCTGTTTTTAGCAACAGATCCACCTTTAACTCTTGTCATTATTTCCACCTACTAGATGACATTTTTTAATCTGTCAGCTATTCCTTTCGCTAATTGTCCTTTGTTTCTTCTTTGTCTAACAGCTTTTGCAGTATCTTTAGCTGTCTTATGGTTTCCATTACTCTTCTTATAAGTAATTAAGCCACTTTTGTGTTTTTTTAATATTTTACTAGTTGCTTTATGTGTTTTTTGTTTTGCCATAATTTCCTCCTACATTTCTTTCTTTGGGGCTAACATCATAGTCATATTACGACCTTCAAGTTTTGGTTCACTTTCAATTTCACTAATGTCTTTAAGTGATTCATAAAAACGCATCATTACTTCTCTACCGATTTCAGTATGAGCCATTTCACGTCCTCTAAATCTGATAGACACTTTAATCTTATGACCTTTTTCAAGATACTTTTGAGCACTTTTCTTTCTTGTTTCAAAGTCTCCAACATCAATATTAGGTGATAAACGATACTCTTTAGTTTCTCTAGCACCTTCTTTTTGTTTCTTTAAAGCATCTTTAGCCTTTTTGTTTTTTTCATACTTGAATTTGTTATAATCCATTATTTTAGCAACTGGACGAGCATTTCCTGGATTCATCAAAACAAGATCTAAACCTGCAAAATTTGCAATTGTTAATGCATCAGCAAGTTTTTTTGTTCCCATTTGTTCTCCATTTGGTCCAATTACCATAAGTTCTGGAACTTTAATTCTTTCATTGATAAGTAAATCATCATTCTTTTTGTTCATATTTGCTATGATAAGCACCTCCAAATTCAAATTAAAAAGTGAATACAATTGTATCCACTTAAAAACCTAATTATAGTATAATTATAAATAAATAATTTTTCTATTTTTCAGCCTTTTACCTAGCACCATATTAGCAGCTCAGGTGGATGTGGATACATCGCTTTCCTTTTTAAAACATATTCATTATATCAAATTTTATGCACTTGTCAACTATTTTAGCACTTTTAACTAAAATTTGTGCTTTTTATTGCCTTTATAGAAAAATTAGCCTTCGTTTTGTTCTCAACATCCTTGATAAATTAAAAGATAGATTTTAGATATCTTCAGGGAGACAGATTTAGCTGCAAATGACAGAATCAGAAGGGTCCAAAAGGCAGTACTTATCAGTCGAGAAATCACGGCATTCCACGCGGCCAGCAGGAACAGCACCGCAGTAGAACGCATCAGATTCGCAGGCGAACCAAGAACCACGGTCTTCACAAGCCGATTCTCCAAAATGATTTTTTAATGCTAAAACCGAATTGTCATAGTCACCTGGTTTTATACAAAATAATCCATTATCATTTATACATACTGCTTTTGAATTATCTGATCCTAATCTTGCAAATACGTTATGACCTAACGTTGTATAATCTGTTGTACTTGATGTTGTTGGTGTTCCAAACTTATAATAATATGTTGTTTCTTCTCCTAATGTATCTCTTTCTACGGCATTGAATTCTAACTTGCATGTATATTCTTCACTTACTTCTTCTGTTGATGTTTTATCTAATGTTATTGTTAATGTTCCATTTACTGAACTTTTTGCTAATACTTTCGTTACATCATTATCTAACTTATTTTTAATACTTGTATATTTTGCTGTTGTTCCGTCTTTTGGTACACATGTTACACTTACTTCTGCATCATAATTACTTGAATTGTTTGTTACTTCATATGTTAGTATTGAAGTTTGATTAAGTGTTTTTAATTCACTTGTTTCAAAAGTAATTATCTTCTTTGTATCATCTATTACTGAACTATATACATCCTTTCCATCTATACTTGCAGCTGTGAAGATTACACTGAAATCTTCATTGTTTTCGCTTACATTCGCATTTCCATTTATTACTAATGTTGTTGATACTGCTGCAAAGCCAATTGACATCAGTAATATTGCTACTATAAGCATACTTTTCTTTTTCATATTCTTTCCTACTTTCTACATTTTTATTTTATAATACCCCCCCCGATTTTCAAGTCGTTTTGAAGGGTTTACGTTATTTTGTCAAATTATATACTGTACAAAATTATTATACTACACTTTTGTTGTAATATATAATCTTTATTTTTATTGTGTGTAAAGTTTACTTTTTTACAAATAATATTACAATAAAAAAATTACGCAAAATAAATTGCGTAATTTTCATTAATCTTTTAATAATTTTGATATTTTAACTTTAGCTATTTCATAAATTATAAATGCCAACAAGTTAAATAAAACAACTAACAAAATTGTTTTTATATCAACAGCTACAACATTTATAATATTACCAATTGGTGTTAGAAATACTAAAGCCTCAATTATAAGCAAAATCGATATTCCAATATTAAATGCCTTATTAGAAAACATTCCCTCTTTAAAAATATATTTCTTTAAGTTACGACAACTAAATGCATAGATTATTTCTTGCATTACAAGTGATAATAAAGCTAAAGTTGAAGCAACATCATTTGAAAAATATTTTAAACCTATAAAATAAGTCGCTAAAACAAATATAGTTTCAATTATTGATGATATAACAATTTCTCCCCAAACAAATTTAGTAAACATTGGTTTATTAAGTCCTCGAGGATCTTGATTCATAATCTCTTTTTCAGCTTTTTCATAAGAAAGACAAATACTTGGAATTGAATCAGTTACTAAATCAATAAATAAGATATGTATTGGAAGCAAAATGTTATAACCAAATATCATACTTATTAACACTACAAATATCTCTGCAAAATTGCTTGATAAAGAATAAACAATATTATTTCTAATATTTGCATATATTCTTCTTCCCTCTTCTACGGCATCAACAATCGTTGAAAATGAATCATCTAAAAGAATAACATCAGCAACATTCTTGGTAACTTCAGTACCAGTAATACCCATACCTATTCCAACATGAGCATCTTTTATAGCTGGAGCATCATTTACTCCATCTCCTGTCATTGCAACAACTTTTCCCATACTTTGAAATACTGTAACTATTCTTCTTTTATGCTCAGGAGTTACTCTAGCATAAACTGAATACTTTGTGATAACACTCTTTAATTCTTCATCAGTATAGTTATCAAGTTCACTTCCTAAAATACCTTCACTTGAATCTTCAATTATACCTACACTTTTAGCAATGCTAATAGCTGTATTTAAAGAGTCTCCAGTAATCATTATAGGTTTAATACCAGCTTTTTTACATTTTAAAACTGAAGCCTTAACGGTTTTTCTAGGAGGATCAATCATTCCACAAATACCTACATAAATTAAATCTTTTTCATTATCTAAAAGTTCCTTAGAAGATTTTATTTCTTTTTTTACTTCTTTATAAGCAAATCCAATAACTCTTAAAGATTCATCAGACATTTCTTTTTCATTTTTTAATATTGTTTCTTTTTCCTTATCAGTTATATTACATCTTTTTAATAAATTTTCTAGACTTCCTTTTACTAATACAAATGAATTTTTATCATTACTAACAAAAGTACTCATCATCTTTCTAGAACTATCAAAAGGCGCATCTACAAGTCTATAATACTCATCATTAATTTCTTTTATTTTAGTTTTTCCAACATAATTAAGTAAACTTATTTCCGTTGGATCCCCAATCTCTTCATCACCTATAATTGCATCATTACAAAGCACTGATATAAGTTCAAACATTTTTTCATCAACTAGATCAGTTTTTACAACTTTCATTTTATTTTCAGTAATAGTTCCAGTTTTATCTGAACAAATTATATCTACTGCACCCAAAGTTTCAACTGCACTTATTTGTTTTACAACTGTATTTTTTCTAAATAAAGCTGCGGCTCCATTTGATAAGGTAATTGTAATAACAGCAGGAAGTCCTTCTGGAATAGCTGCAACTGATAAAGAAACACATAACATAAGTATTTCAAGTATTTTGTATCCATTTATAAGTCCATATATAAAAATAAATAAAATTATAAAAAATATCAATATAGTTATTTTCTTACTTAATTCTTTTATTTTAGTTTCCAAAGGAGACGGAACTACATATGGAGTATTAAGAGATACAGCAATAAGACCAATTTCTGAAAGCATACCAGTTGATACTACAACTGCCGTTACTTTTCCATTTGTTATAACTGAACCACAAAAAAGCATATTAGTTCTATCTTGAATAATTCTTTTACCCTCTAAAACCTCACTACTTTTACTAACAGGTAAAGATTCTCCTGTTAAAGCTGATTCATCAACACTTAAATTACTTTCGCTTATAATTCTTGCATCACTAGTTACTTTATCTCCTGCTTCATAAATAACAATATCACCAGGAACAATTAAAGATGAATCTATTATGTGAATAATTCCATCTCTTTTAACCCTACATTTTGAAACAGAATATTTTTTTAAATCATTTAAAGTTACTTCTGCTTTTTCTTCTTGAATAAATCCCATTATAGAATTAATTAATACAACAACAAATATTACAATCGCATCTGTATATTCATGACTAAAAAAGATACCATAAAAAACTAAAAATACTGCAACAATTAAAAGAATAATAATCATTAAATCATTAAACTGAGATAAAAACTTTATAAACCATGACTGTTTCTTTTTTTCTTCCAATTCATTTTTACCATATTTTAAGATTCTTATCTCTGCTTCTTTAGAAGAAAGACCTGATTCATTTGTATCTAACTCATCAAATATCTCTTCTATTTTTTTATTATAAAATTGCATATTTTTTCCTTCCTACAAAAAAAAGATTAATTTTTTATAATATGAATTAATCCCTTATCAATTTCTTCCAATGCTCTTCCAATTTCCTTTTTAGAAACATATTCATTTTCCTTCATTTGGAAATGTTTAGTTTCTTGCATTTGTCTACTTCTTTTTGCAACAACATGAACTAAAGTATACTTAGATTCAACTGTTTTTAAAATTTTATCAATTGATGGATAAATCATTTTCTTCACTCTCCTATTTAAAAATATACTACAATAAAAAAAATATATAAATAGTCTATACACTTTATTTACAAAAACATAAAAAAACTTCTATTTCTAGAAGCCTTTATGATAAATAATAAGACTATTTCTTTAATCATTTTCATTTAAATCAAAACTTAATAGTTCTTCACATATTTCCTCATAAACGTCTTGTTCATGTTTTATAGTATCAATTAAAAACATTTTGTCATTTTCGTATTCTTTTAAACCTCTTAAATAGTAAGGCTTATCATCATCAAGCACGATAAAAGGAATTATATTATTTTTTAAACATTCTTTAAACATAATAATTCTTCCAACACGACCATTTCCGTCTCCAAACGGATGAATGCGTTCAAATTTAACATGAAAATCAATTATATCTTCTAAAGTAATATTATTTTTAGAATTATATAAATCTAATAATTTATCCAGTTCTTCATCAACTTTTTCTGGTTTTGTTGTATCAACCGTGTTTATAACACCTATCATATTAGGAACTATTTTGAATCCTCCAACATTATATCTAGGATCATCTTCATCACTGGTGTTCTTCTTTAATATTTTATGCATTTCAATCATCATTTCTTTAGTTAAAACTTGATCTACATTATCTAACATGTAATCAAATAATTTGAAATGATTTTTAGATTCAATTACATCATCCAATTTAATTAATTCGTCAGCTTTAGATATAAAAGAAGATGTATCAAAAATAGCTTCAGTTTGATCACTAGTTAATCTACTTCCTTCTATTTTATTTGAATTATAAGCAAAATTAACTTGAGAATAATGATATATATTACCTTTGAATTTAGAGTTCTTTTGTTTAATTAATTCATGTTTTAATTCACTTACATTCATATTTTTTCTCCCTTAAACTATTATTTAATTTAAATTTTTCTCTAGATTTTCTTTACTGTGATCAAAAAGAATTCCCCCAATACCAAATATAATATTTTTAATCATTTATTTACCACAAATCACTCAATAGCATTTAAAACATTATACCATACAAAACATAACTTTTTATTAAAACTTTCCATAAAAAAACTTCTATTTCTAGAAGTTTTTACAACATGGATCATAAACGTTTTCACAAGTATCACATTCACTCATTGTATAACAAGGAGTATAAGAATGTTTATAAACGTGATGATTTATGATCTTAGTATGGATTGGCATTACATGAGGAACTTCATGTACAATTACTCTAGTACATACTCTTTCTTGTGGACATTCATATACTGGAGGACATGCACAACCACACATACCATTGTTATTCATCATATCAGGATCCATTCCCATATTCATATCCATATTTTCAGTTTCATAACATCTTGGATTCATAATAGTCAATTCCTTTCTAGTTTATAGTATGCATAAAGCTATAAATTGGACTATTATAAATTACTTAGTTAGAACTTCTATTATTTTTAGCCAAATCTCTTATTTCACTAAAGATTTTATTGTTTGCACATCCTTCAGATTCAGCAACTTTAAGTTCTAAACTCTCACCATTTTGTAAAGTATATAAATCATAATTATGATAACTTATTCTTCTAAAAGTATTAAAAAACTTTTTAGTAGCGTTTTCGTAATCCTGTTTCTCTTTTAATGTTAATCCAGCAAATCCATTTCTTTGATTTTTAATATTTTTGGAATTCCACCTAACTGGCAATGAAGAAACAATTTCAAAATTTTCATAACCTAGTTCTTTAAAAAGCCAAACAAATAAATCTCCTGCCACCACAAAAGAAGAAGTTACATCCATAATGTTTGGATATCTTTTGTCATTAATATCAACTGCTTCATTAGCTTTATAAAGCTGTCTATTGATTTTCTTAGAAAAACTTTCTTCACCAACAAAAGATTTATTCTTTTGCATTGCATAAATATATACAACATCATCACTTATACCAAATCTAATAACTGGAAAATAATATTCACTATCATTTAAATAAGCTCTAAAAACAATTGAATTTGGCGTTTCATTATAAATTCTATCTTTAAAAATTTTACATTCCAAATTAGCTTTTAAAACACTTGAAAAACCCATATCAATTTTTTCTTCCATAAGGTTTTTCATAAAATTTATTTTTTTTCTCAAATATTCCTCAGGATTATTAAAATCATTAATAGTTGCATTACTCCATAATAAACAAAGAATCATTTTTTGTTTATATAGAAAACTATTTTCTAATGTATCTAACTCTTTTAAATAAGGTTCATCTTTATAACATTCTAAAGCTAATTCAACATATTGAACTAACAAGTTACTAAACTTCTTAAAATCACTTATGATTAATATTGGAATCAAATAATTTCTATTTTTTATTTTAGCTGGAACAAAAACATCTAAATCTTTTATATACGTTCCAAAACAAACATTAAATTTAAAATAACAATCTATTCTACCATTTGCAGCTTCTTTTACAATTGAATCATAAAAAGTATTTAACACACTTAAAGTCATAAAGTTCCCTCAATTCTTTTTTCACAGCAGATATAAATCTTACCACAATTTTGATTATTTTTCCACTAATTGTAGTAATAATACTAACATAACATTTATATATTTTATTAGAGAGGATAATAAAATTGACTTATTTAGCATTAGTTTTTATAAATATCTTAAAAAACATTCAAACAGAAGAAGACTATAATGAACTAATAAATTTATTAAAAGAATTATGTTTAAATGACGATATTATTTTTCATTTAGTAAATAGCCAAGATGATTTAAATTTAGAAAAAGCTGATACTTATTTTCAACTTTTCTATTCATTAGATTTTGCAAATTTAAAAGAATATTTAAAATCTTTAAAAGATGTATATGTAATTCCCGCTGTGTACTTTGTTGATGAGTTAGATTATTTAGCTGAAATAGCAAATATTTTAAAAGGCAATTCTAATGATAATATTCTAAGTTTCTATAAAACTAGTTTTCATAAAAAAAGCAATCCTGATTCATAGGTATTGCTTTAAAGTTTCAACACTATCTTCTTGCATTCTAATAAATTCTTTTGTAATATCTTCAACTTCAATATCCATTGATTTATTATTAAATATTTTTCTACCTTCAATTATTCCCATATTAGTTCCATTTAATAATAGTTCAGCAAGTTTAGAATCACTTGTATCAGCAATCGTTTTCATCTCAATTCCTGACCATAACATTGCTTTATTAATTGCATTTGTTTCTTTTGGATCATCAACATGATCATACTTATAATAAAGCTTATTTATTTTTCTAGATATTTCTTCATATTTTTTATAAATTGTATCAAGAGTTCTTTTAAACTCTTCATTTTGTACTTTATTTTTTATCATGTCAATGGAATCCATTCCCATACAAGCACCCTTATTTAATTCATCTAATACATTTATATTTTCTTCCATAATATCACCTATATTTATTTTAACCAATGATTTCAATTCTATACTATTTATGAACTTTACCACCAATATAAGTAAATATATTATCGATTATAAACAAACAAATAAAAGTAATGGTTATATACGATGGAATAACTTTTATATAAGGTTTTAAAAGAGGTTCAACTATATATGCTAATATAACTGAAGAAAAAGCCCATATAAGAGAAATCTCTAATGAAATATATTTACCAACATTATATTTAAATGGTCTATAATCCCAAAAAGTTTTATGAAATACTTTTTCAATAAATATCCCACCAATAAACTCAATTATGGTTAACAAAACCATCATAATTAAAGCTAAAAATATACAATTTAACCAACCAGCAACATGAATATATTTTTGAATAAGATTAAAAACAAAAATTATTAAAACTGCTCCAAATCCATATATTGGAGTCCAAGGTAAATAAAGAATTCCACTTCCAAACTTCGATTTACAAAAAAGATTCCAAAAACTTTCCATAATATAACCAAATATTGAAAATATAAAAAATAAATTTATATAATACATTTTATCACCATTAATAGTATCAACTAAATTAAAGTTCCTATACTACTAATTAACTTAACATACAATAATATTTTGTATTTATTAACTTCTTTTTGATAAAAAATTATTTGCCTTCATCAGTGTCAAAATTTCTGTTTCTATCTCCTTTTTGAAATTCTTCAAGTAACTTTTCAAAACTTATATTTGAAGTTGCAATTAAATAATTTCCGTTTACATCAGCAATTAAACTAATTCCACCTCCTATTGGATTACAATAATATGTTGTTGTATCATTTAATTTTTTACTATTTTCTACTGTTTCACTTAAAGTTAAATTTAATAATTTACTTACTTTTACTAAGTTCTCATCAATTTTACTGATGTCACGGTTTTCATATCCACATTTTAAACATTTTTGCTTATTATTCATCAAAGCATCATTATCTTCTTTTGATCCTATTAAATAGTTAACACTGTGAACAAGAAGTTGTTCGCTTTCTGCCCCACATACTGCACATTTTACAATGTTTTTAGTAATTTTAGTCATATTTTATCACCATTTCTTTCTAACGAGAATCATATCTCACTAGAAAAATTATTACATATATTTTTTATTAACAAAAAATTTTTCAATAAAATTTACATTTTATTGATTTATTTTAAATAAAATAATATTTCAAATTTTTCGCTTTTTGATAAACTGATTTTATTAATTATCTTTTTTGTTTTAAATCTAACTTATATTTTTCTGCTATTGACTTATCATTATAAGTATTATTTAAAAGATATATTTTCACCAAAGTTCTTGATATATCATCCAGCCCATTGATTTCATCTTGCATAGCATTAATAGCTTTTTATATAAAAATACAACTTAAACATTATTACAGCATTAAATAAGAACTTATTATCAAGTTATTAAAAGGTTTAAATTTAATCTTTAATAGATTGATTATAATGATTGACTAAGTAATCATATAATTTTGGACAAATGTTTTTCAAATCAATTGTAGTTTGCTTTATTGCATAGCAAAAAATATCTTCTAATTTGCAAGAAGTGTTTAAAGAGCATACTTTTATTTTATCACTTTTTATAATATGGTTAGATTTACAATGCATATTCCATTTATCCATATAATTATTTTCTAATGAAGAATATTTTTTGGAATAACCCATCAGTTCTAAATGCCTTTTTTTATAATTTTTGGATTTAATTTCATCTATATCGTTATATCGAAAATCAACATTTTCTTTTAAATCCAATTTAAGCAAAACCGACTCACTTAATATTTTATCAAAGACTTTGTATGCTCTTTTTCTATGAATTTTTGTTTTTTTTAATGCTCCAAAATATACATCTGCAATAATTTGTGGAAACCATTTTTGCATTAAAAGGCGAGCTCCTAAAGCGTAAATAAATGTTATTCTTGGAATGTAATAATAACAATTTATCCAACAATCAAATAGAATCAATAAATTGTCTAATCCTTCAACAAAGAAAACTTTTTCTGATTTTTCTATAAATTTAGCATTCTTTCCGATTTTTGGAATAAGACCATTTTGTTTTATTGATTGTAAATTTTTGCTTGAAGTAAAATGGAAATAATTATGTTGCATATCATCAATTGTTATTTCGTAATCTCCAATCATTATCAACACTTCCTTAATAATAAAAAATTCTTTTAAATATTCTCTGTTAAATACATCAAACTTGAAAATCTATTTTATTTAATTATCTTTAACATCTCAAATTTGATTTATACTATCTTTTTTCTCGATTCATCAATAAACTGCATTTATTTTAGAAATATATTTCATTTGTATAATTCTACATACTTAGTGTATAAAAATAGATTATTAAAATCAATAGAATCTTGTAATTTAAGTAAAATGCTTTTCAAGAATAGTTTCAAAAAAAATACTATTTTATTCCAAAATAAAACTACTTTCAATATAATTTGAGAATAGTTTTTATGTTTTCTCGAAAAGTTCGAGTTAAGTTTCAATCTGGTGCCGACTATAGGATTCGAACCTACGACCTACGCGTTACGAGGGCGTTGCTCTACCAGCTGAGCTAAGTCGGCATATCTATATCTAATATACAAAAAAAAGAGCAAAAAGTAAATAATTACTTAAGCTCTAATTTTGAAAGTTTTATACGCAAACTTGTATACTAAGATTAAAGAAACAACTACATAAATTATACTAAATAAAGTCATAAAGATGCCAAAATTATATACGTTTATGTGAAGTTCATTTACATAATAACAAACATAATAAGTTGCAACCGAAACAAAACGATAACTTGATCCTTTAATATCACTATTGGAGTTGTATGGTTGAAGTAAATAGTAAATTACTAAATTATGAACTGAAAAGAATACACTCATTGCATTTACTGCTAAAAATATCAAAACATAATTAAAAATATTATTTGTTCCTCCACTAACAAACAAAACTAAATTAAGTCCCAATGATAAAAATAAAGAAGGTATTAAATTCATTCCAACAATACTTTTTAATCTTTCTTTGAATAAAGATAGAATAACATCTTTTCTTCTATAAAAACTAAAAGTTAACATTGCTGCATCACAATTCATAAATAGAATCTTTGCAACTCTTTGACCAGTATTTAAAAAATACATTAAAAATAACAAAACTGGCAAAATATATATTATTTGTTGATTAATTATTTCTCGTAAATCAGAACTTATTAATACTATAAGAGTTGCTAAAATCGTAACTCCAATAATAACATATGTCGTATTTCTAGCAAATTTATTTAATACTTTGTTATGTCTTTTCATAAACAGATCATTGAAATAGGCATACCCTTTTTTATTAGAATTATAATTATTGTTAGCTATAATATTAAGAACTGCAGTTTTGGTTTCATCTAATTGACTATTTTTTAAATCATCCATATCATTTTGATTTAAAATATTATGATATATTTGATAATAATAATCGTATTTTAATATATATCTTAAAGAAAAAATTGATAAACCAAAAGATATTAAAAATATTAATAGATAAAAAATTGTTGGCAAAGTAAAGTTAAAAAATGGAATTATATATGCAAGTACAATCATAAATAAAATAATAGCCCATTTAATAATATTAAATTTTTTACTGGAATCAATATTTAAATTATTTTTATATAATTTTAACAAATATGCTGTAACATTGACTTTAACACTATAAATAAATATAGTTATAAAAACAGCATATATAATATTTATTTTTAAAAGCATAAAGAATACTAAATTAACTAATAGAAATCCTAAAACAAGTTTTAACAAATAGAAAATATAATTCGATATTGTATATTTTTTAGCATTCATTTTCATAATTATCATCAAATAATATTTATCATTAGATTCATTAAAAATATAATTATTAAGTATTCCACCAATAATTGATAAACACAAGAATGTATTTAAAATACTACCAACGTTTAAAAAATTCATAACGCTTAGAGGCAAATATAACATTAAAAACACATATATAATTTTCCATACTAACATAGAAAATAATTCATATCCAAAACTTATTATGTACCCAAGTGCTTTTAGACCATCATTTCCATATAAACCATTTGGTATTATTCTATTTATTATTGGAAATTGTTTTAAAGAATATATTATTGTATTTAATCGATAAGCCATCTTAACTTTATAAGAAGTTATAAAACTATTCTTCATAATTTTGCTCATCCTTTAACTTTTGAATAATATATTGTTTAAACTCAGCTTCACTTTGATTATTTTTATCAACAGTTTCTAAAACTCCATTAGTAAGAATAACTATTTTATCACACAAAGATAAAGCAAGTTCCATAATATGTGTAGAAAGAATTAATATAGAATCTTTCTTCATTTCTTTTAATATAGTTTTCATCTCTTCTGCAACAACAACGTCTAAACTTGTTAAAGGTTCATCTAAAAGTAATATTTTTGGTTTTACTATAAAATTTATTAACATTTGCATTTTATTTTTCATTCCATGAGAATAATCTTTCAATAGTTTATCCCTGTCACTACTATCAATACCAATAATATCAAAATATTCATCAATTGTTTTCTTATCTTTTATTTTATCGTCATTGATTTCTATAAAAAATTTTAAGAACTCACGTGCTGTTAAAAATGCTGGCACATTGGGTGTCGAAATAACATAACCAATATCCTCTTCACTTAATTCTCTTTGTTTTTTATCATCTATTAAATAAATTTCACCTTTATCAAACAAGACATCTTTACTTATTATATTAAATAAAGTTGTTTTACCTGCTCCATTTCTACCTAATAGACCATAAATTTTTCCTTCTTCAAAAGTAAAAGTCGATCCTTTCAAAACCTTTTTACTATCAAAACTTTTAAACACATCATTAACTACTAGTTTCATTTAATCACATACTCTCTTAATAATATTATTACCTACTCATCGTGTTTTTTCTTCTTTTGTCATACTTTAATTATATTAACTTTTACTCTTCTCCAAGTAATTGTTTTTTTTGTTGATCAAATTCTTTTTCTGATAATATAAAATTTTGCAAGTGTTCTCTCAACTCTGCGTCATCAAATGCTTGTCCTAAAAATGGATATCCTGCTTCTTTTAAATAATCACTTCTCTCTTGACCTAAATCTGTTGAAGAAAAAACAATCGTTGGAACGAATACTTCTTCATTAACCAATTCTTGTAATAGTCTAAAACCTTCTCTTTCATTTTGTACAGGTTCACCACGACGAATAGGCAATCCCATATCTATTATAATTAAATCATAATCCATACTCTCTAGATTTAATAAACCTTCCATTACACATTCAGCAGTATCAAAATCTACCACATCAAAATCATTTAATGCTTTTACTGCTTGAATTTGTTTTGTAAATAAATCATCAACAATTAATACCTTCATAATAAAACTCCCTCATAGCAATCATTATAACATAAAACTCTAAAATACAATTAATTAAAAAAACAAATTATTTAATATAAAAAAATTTTATACAAAACTAAATTTATTTATGATATAATGTATACATGCCTATGTGGTGGAATTGGTAGACACGTTGGACTCAAAATCCAATGATAGCAATATCGTGCCGGTTCAAGTCCGGCCATGGGCACCATATTGAATTTAAACTCAAACATATTGAGATAACATAAAAACTACTTTTATTAAATTAAAAGTAGTTTCAGACTGTTGACAAATAGGTAAACATTTTACTTATTTGTCTTTTATTTTGTAAAAATAATAAAAAAAAGCTCTA
>CAKOJJ010000002.1 GCA_934089275.1 uncultured Bacilli bacterium | reverse complement strand
GGGCCTAGTCGGATTTGAACCAACGATCAGGGAGTTGCAGTCCCATGCCTTACCACTTGGCTATAGACCCAAATTTCAATTACAAACATAATATTACACTATTGAAATTACTTTGTCAATTGTTTTACTAGTAAATTATATTTATTAATTTTTACTTTATGCCAAATTTAACATTACTGAAATTGACAAATATAATACGTTACATTATAATTTTAAACAGGAGGTCGCCTATGAAAAGTTGTGTAGTAATTTATAATCCTAATAGTGGTCATACATTAAGAAAATCAATGATACCTACTTACAAAGAATTAATAGAAGAACATGGTTATTCAGTTAAATTTATTGCTACACAGTATAAGGGTCATGCAAAAGAAATAGTAAGCCATATTGGTTATGTGGACCTTGTAATTTCTATGGGTGGCGATGGAACTTTTAATGAAATTGTATTTGGTAATTTTCAAAGAAAACAACGATTAATTCTAGCACATATTCCAGTTGGAACTACTAATGATGTTGGTGTTATGTTTGGTTATGGTAAAGATATTAAAAAGAATATTCACTTATGTTTAACAGGTGAAGTTATGAATCTTGATATTCCATTGATAAATAACAGACCTTTTGTATATGTTGCTGGTTTTGGTAAATTCTTAGATATTCCTTATGAAACACCTAGAAGTTTAAAAAAGAAATATGGACATCTAGCATATTTAATTGCTGGTGTTAAAGATTTTTTTAGAGTAACTAAAAACTATAAATTAACTTATACAATAGATGGAGTAGAGAAAAAGGGTTTATATTCTTTTATTCTTATATCATCTGCTAATAGAATTGCAGGCTTTAATAATTTTTATAAAGATGTAAAATTAGACGATAATTTATTTGAAATTTTGTTTTGTACATATACTAGAAGATTGGATATAATTAAGGCTTTTGGAATGCTTAGAGCTACCGGACCTAATAATGTATCTGGTTTAGAATTTCATAGAGCTTCAAATATTAAAATTACTTTTGATCAACATCAAAAAAAGGCTTGGTGTGTTGATGGTGAAAAGTTGGAAATTAGAACGAAGACTTATGAAATAAAAAATGAGAGAAATGTTAAAATTTTAATGCCTAAAAAGAATATTGATAAATTATTTGTACATGAAAAAAGTAATTAGATTTTAATTACTTTTTTTGTTAACAATAAAATTCCAATAGAAATGATTGAGATAATTAAACCAAGTTTTTGTAAAGGTGGAGTATAAACTATTCTTACTTTATGTTTGCCTTTATCGGCTTTAAAAATTAATAACGAATCAGCAAATTTTTCAGTCTTTACTTCTTTATCATCAACATATACTTTCCAACCTTCATCATATGGTATAGATGTATATACTAACATATTTTCATCTAATGTTATATTACCTTCAATATCGTTATTTTTAAATTTTGTATATTCAAATTGATAATTTTGTAAATAGTAATATGCACTTTCAAATAAATCGTGATTTATATTATATATTTTAAATTCATCTTCATAGTAATAATTATATCCAACAATAACATCAACTGTATCTTCTGTGGATGAAATATTTATGATTCTTTTTTCATTATAATCATCAATATATGAATATTCTAAATCTCCAGTTTTATCAGTTAAATTTGTGTAGTCATCATTTAAATAATATAGAGTATTTCCTATTATAAAGAATTTTATGAAATTACTATTGGTATAGAAATACATATTATCATAGTTATTTTTGTATTTAAATTTTAAAATTGTTCCAGTATCTGAACTATAAATTTCTTCAGTTTTTATAAATTTGGAAGGAGTTAAGATATTGTCTATTCCAGTCGCATTTTTCATGATTTCATTTTGATAAATAAATGGGCTGAAATTATTTTCAGTATTTTTTAAATCTTCTTTTACACCAAATATTAAACCATTTGAATAATTAAACTTTGTGAGATTTTCATAGTCAGTGCTAATTTGTTCATATCTTGAGTAATCATTACTCTTTCCTATTAAATATTTAACATTGAATAGAAGATCATAAATAGGAGTAGTTTGTTGGTAATAATAACTATTTATTCCATTTCCTGGAATTCCTAAATTGTTTTGAAATTTGGCCATACTTTCATAAGCCATTGATGAAAAAGTGTTTACACCATTGTAATCATACCATTCACCATCATTTAAAGTCATCATACTTATATTTTCTATTCTGTAAAATTTGGATGCGTCAATAGTTTTTAAATATTTCAATTCATTAGTTATTTCGGTGTAGTTAGAATAGAAGTTTTTTATTTCTTGTGTGATATTCCAATTGTAGTTTACTGATACAATCACTTCAACGCATGAAAACAAGATTATTCCAGATATTATAATTGGATTTTTTTTCTTTAATAGATAACTTGCAATATATAATAGAAAATAGATTGTTAATAAAATCATATTTATGAACAACATATTTGAAGTTATTCCATCCCAAACATTCATAGTTAAATAAAGTAGGATTGTTATTAATAGTAAATATACAATAGTTGTTAATTGAATTTTTACCTCTTTTATATTTATTAATGAATAAGCACTTATTATTAGAAGGATAAAAGTATATAAAAATGAATATCTATATGGTAAATCATTTGGAACATGAAAAGCATGCATTATATAATCAGCGACGGGGTTAAAGAATGCAAATATAATTGAACCGAGTAATATAGAATATAATATCTTTGTTTTTAGTTTTATTTTAGGATTTATTAAAAATAAGATTAATAAAGCTACTGATAAAATACCTGCTGAAATATTTGGAGAAGTTATCGTATCACTTGCAAAAACTGTTGTGCTTACGCCTGTTAAATGTGATTCTAAAAAGTCTCTTACTGAAAATAAATAATATTGGCTTGTTGGTATTGAACCACCGGTTGCACTTATTGTAAACATCGATTTAAACATTGGAAGCAAGAAAACAGCAAGAACAGCCCCAGCCATAAATGAAGCAAATGCAAATTTTTCGAATCTATTTAATAGGAATTTTAAGGTTGTTTTATATTCTTTAATACTAAACTTTGTTTTATAGATAAGATAGAAAGTAAAGTAAATTACTGAAAAGATACATATCATATATCCTATAAAATAATTAGAAAATAACATAATGGCTAGAGTAATAAAGTAAAGTTTCCATTTTCCTTCATTTATAATATTTTCAATCCCTAATGTTATAAGAGGTAACCATACCATTCCGTCTAACCACATAATATTCCAATAATATGCTGCAAAATATTGACTAAATCCATAAAGGATTCCAATTGGAACAAATATAAAATTATTTATTTTAAACTTTTTATTTAAATAATAAACCATGAATGTTGCTGCACATGTAGCTTTAAGTCCAATTATAAAAGAATATGATGTTAGCAGAGTTTTTTTAGAAAAAAAGAACATAATAATATTAAATGGACTTGATAAATAGTTAAAGAAATTTCGGAAAAAAGGTATTCCAAGGCCAACATTAAAAGAATAGATTAAATTCTCAAAATGAGTTAATTTGTTATAAAGACCACCTAACATTGGTCCATATTGATGATAAAAATCAACACAGAGAAGAGAATTGCTACCAAAGGGAGTAACGTTGTTTAAATTGTATATGAAACCTATTGTAAATAAAGCTATTATGAAAGTTATTATCACACTTTTGTTTTTCTTAAATAAAGAATCTAATTTTTTTATCATCATACCACCTTAATTAATTATATCTTATTTTTTTCTATTCGCGAAGATATTTTCGATTTTTCTTGCAAACTTAGGCTTTTTGTTGTAGAATTGAGTAGTTATAAAAGGAAGTGTTTATATGGACAAAATTATCAATGTAGCAGTAGTTGCTCACGTAGATGCTGGTAAAAGTACTTTAGTTGATGCATTACTTGCTCAAAATGGTGCTTTTTCTCCAAGAGAAGAAGTAGTAGATTGTGTAATGGATAGTGATGATATTGAAAGAGAAAGAGGAATCACTATATACTCAAAAAACTGTGCAATTAGATATAAGGATTATAAAATTAATATAGTTGATACTCCAGGACATGCTGATTTTTCAAGTGAAGTAGAAAGAGTTATTAAAACTGTTGATACAGTAATTCTTTTGGTTGATTCTCAAGAAGGACCAATGCCTCAAACTAAATTCGTTTTAAAGAAAGCATTGGAACAAAATTTAAGACCAATTCTATTTATTAATAAAATAGATAAGAAGGATGCACGTGTTGAAGAAGTTGTTAATATGACTTTTGATTTATTCTGTGATTTAAATGCAACAGATGAACAACTTGATTTCCCAATTGTTTATGGTATTGCTAAACAAGGAATTGCAACTTTAGATCCAAATGATTTAGGAGAAAAGAATATTACTCCTCTTCTAGAAACAATTTTAAAACAAGTTAAACCTTATGAAGGTAATGAAAATGATAAACTACAAATGCAAATATCTTCTTTAGCATATGATGAATATATTGGTAGACTAGGTATTGGTCGTATTAAATCTGGTAAAATTAAAACAAATGAAATGGTAACTTTAGTAAAAAATGATGGAGAAGTTACTAGCTTTAAAATAAGTAAATTATTTGTTAATGAAGGATTAAAGAAAGTAGAAAAGACTGAAGCATACTATGGAGATATCGTTACTATTGCTGGATGTAATCACATTTCAATAGGTGATACTGTATGTGAACATGGTGAAGTAAATCCACTTCCACCAATCCATATTGATAAACCAACACTTTCAATGAACTTTTTAGTAAATAATTCACCGTTTGCTGGAAGAAGTGGTAAATATTTAACAAGTAGACACATTAAGGATAGACTAGATAAAGAACTTGAAACTAATGTTGGTCTAGAAGTTGAAGAACTACCAAGTTCTGAAGGTTATAAAGTATCTGGTAGAGGTGAATTACATTTATCTATTTTACTTGAAAATATGAGAAGAGAGGGATATGAATTATCTGTATCTAAGCCTCAAGTTTTATTTAAAGAAATAGATGGTAAAAAATGTGAACCATTTGAAACAGTTATTATTAATACTCCAAGTGATTATGCATCAACAATTATCAGTGATCTTCAAGAAAGAAAAGGAATGCTACTTTCAATGACTACAACTGATGATAATACAACAAATATGACATTCTCTGCTCCAACTCGTGGATTGATTGGATATCGTTCAGCATTTATTACTAACACTAAAGGTGAAGGTATTATGGTTAGATCATTTGATGAATATAAACCATATGCTGGAGAATTAACTACTCGTAAAAATGGTGTTCTAGTTTCTATGGAAACTGGTAAGACTTTAGGATTCTCATTATGGAATCTACAAGATAGAGGTCAATTAATTGTTGGACCAGCAACTGATGTATATGTTGGTATGATTATTGGTATAAACAATCGTGAAAATGATTTAAATGTAAACCCTTGTAAGAATAAACAACTTACAAATACACGTGCAAGTGGATCTGATGATGCTATTGCATTAATTAAACCTAGAACATTTACTCTTGAAGAAGCTTTAGAATTTATTGAAGATGATGAATATGTTGAAGTAACTCCTGATGATATTCGTCTTCGTAAAGCAATTCTTGATCCAAATGAAAGATTTAGATTAAACAGAAAGTAATTTCTGTTTTTTTATTTGTCCTTTTCACATTTATTTTTTAAATCATCTATTTTTTTTATCATGTTTTCTAAAACTTTTTTAATTTCATCTATTTCTTTCATGTCTTCATCACTTGGATCTGGAAAGTCAATAATTGGTGGATTATTCATGTATGGACTTCCACCATTTTTAAATTGTCTTGAATTTATATTAAAAGTATACCCTTTATATTTCTCTTCAATAGCTTGTTGAATGGCTGAATTGCACTCTAAAATTTGGGAAATGGTCATCAACCAGTTCCCAATTGCATTTTGTTCATTTGCGGTATAATCTCCAAGTAAGGCATAACCGATAACTAATGCCGATAAAGTATATACCTTTGGATTTAAATATAAAGGCCTTTCATTCATACTACATTATATAGAAAAAAGAGTAAGTTAATTACTCTTTATGTCTATTGAATTCATCCTCAATGAAGCTTGTTTTTATAAGCTTTTTAAATACATTATCGCTTACTATTAAGTCAAACTCCCCAATAAATTCGTATATTGTTGGATTAAATTTGATTTTGAAATCATTTAATCCCTTGTATGCACTAGTATTTGTAAAGTTTCCAGATACTCCATTCATATCACAAAAATTAAAATAAGGTTTGTATCTTTCTAATATTGAATAATATAGGAAATGATTTGGATTTAAATGTGAATGTTCTTTAGAAAAACCACTCATAAATATTGATACACGATTGAAATGTTTTATAACAAGGGCAGCAGCAATATATTCTATTTTATTTCTTTTTAATCCTTGAGTTGCTTTAATAATTTCTTCTTTATATCCTTGAAGTTTTTTATCAGAATCCATTTTAGCATTAATATTTTTTCTTTTAGGATCAGTTTGAATAATCATATTCCATTTATCATTGTTTATTTGTTCTTTTTCATACATATTTCGAACATTTTCTAAGTATTTTTGATAATCTACTTTTACCATTACTAAGTCAATCGAATTATCACGATTAAAAACATTATAAATGTTACGATAATATGATATTGGTCTTTTAGTATTATTTTTGATAAATCCATAAAGAATATCAATATCTTTTGGACCACCTAAGCATAAGCTTAAACCTTTATTTATTCCTTGTTTAATTTTTTTACGATAATTTCTATTAAGTTTTGATAAACTATAATTATTTAAATTGATATAAGCATTAAATCTTGGTTGCATTAAGTCGAATTCTTGTAGTTCAAGTCTTCTTTTAACATTAATTGCTTTAAGCTCATCTATAAGGCGAACATTTCCATTATAATTCATTTGGAAATTTCGATCTTTTGAAGTTTCTCCAATTATAATTTCCGGATTAAATTTAATAAATACAAAGTTTCTTTTTTTATAATACCTTCTTAGACAGATTAGAAAATCTCTAAGAAGTTGTTGATCATAATAATTGATTAAAAATCCTTTAGGAGCATATCCGTATTTTGTTCTACTTGTTATTCTTTTAGTCAATATTAAAGAAGCGGCTTTAATATTATTAGAGTCGTCAACAAAGCCGATATATTCATAATTATATCCATATTCACTCATAACTAAAGCATATTTGCTAGTTTGGCAATAATTATTAAGTGGATGGAATTTAGCAAATTCATCGAATTGTATATTTGTTAATTCAACTATTCTCATTTATTTCGCCCCTATTTTATCTATTACAAATTATAACATAAAATTACTAGGTTTTACAATTGAAAAATACTAATTGATAAATAAATATAGATGTTTTATAATATATATTATCTAATTTAAATTATTTTTCTTGAATAAAATGATTTAATATGTTAAATTATTATGGAAATCAGGTGAGAAAATGGAAACGGCATTAATAATTATTTCTGTACTAATTATTGTATTAGTGTTATTACAAAGTAATAAAGCACAAGCTGGAGGTCAAATTATTTCTGGTGGAAATGCTGAATTATTTCAAAACCAAAAAGAAAGAGGCGCTGAATTACTAATTAGCCGCATTACTTTAATACTTGGTATATTATTCTTTGTTATATCTTTAATATTATATTTACAATAGGAAGTACATAAAAATGTACTTTTTTTATTTTGTGTTTTATAATTATTGTTATAGTAGGTGAAACATATGAAAGAAAAAATAGTTGAAATATTACAAGATGAATATGATGCTTTAGATTTATTTAGTATAAGCGATAAAATGGGAATTTCTTCATCTGAAGATTTAGAACGTTTACAAAATTATTTATATGAATTAGTAGACGAATTAGTCGTTTATCAAACAAAGAAAAATAAATATATATTATATGAAAAATGTCCAAATTTTAAAAAGGGAACAATACAAATAAAAGATTCGGGGAATGCTTTTTTATTACAAGATGATGAGGATATTTTTATTTCTAAAAAGAATATTGGTTTTTCTTTGAATTCAGATTATGTACTAGTTGAGGTAATAAAACCAAAAACTAAAACTGAAAAAGCTGAAGGACGCGTTATTAAAGTTTTAAAAAGAGGAGATAAAAATATTGTTGGTACTATAATTCGTACAAAAAAGGGATTAAAGTTTTTACCTAAAGAAAAACTTAATAGTGAACTTGTTATATCTGAAAATGATTATGCTCATGTTGTTGAAGGAGAAATTGTTGTTGTTAAAATTGAAGATTCTATAGCAAAAGGGAAATTTAATGCACATATTGAAAAACATATTTGTCATAAAGACGATGCTAATGAAGATATTTTAACTATAGCTGCTAAACATGATATTTTTGCTGATTTTAGTGATGAGGTAGTTGAAGAATTAAAAAATGTTCCTGTATCTTTAAGTGAAAGTGATTACATATCAAGAGTTGATTTAAGAGATAAAGTAATATTTACAATTGATGGTGATGATACTAAGGATATAGATGATGCGATTAGTTTAGAGGAAAAAGATGACCTTTATGTTTTAGGTGTACATATTGCTGATGTATCTTACTATGTTAAATATAATTCACCTTTGGATAAAGATGCATATACACGTGGAACTAGTTCTTATTTAGCAAATTCGGTTATTCCGATGCTTCCACATCAATTGTCTAATGGAATTTGTTCATTGAATGAGTTAGAGGATAGATGTGCAATATCATGTGAAATGCGTATTAATGATAAAGGAAAAGTTGTTGATTATGATATTTATCCATCTATTATAAAATCTAGAAAAAAGATGACTTATAATAAAGTAAATGAGATTTTAATGAACAATGTAATTCCTGAAGGATATGGAGAATTTGCATCTACCTTGAAGAAAATGAATAATTTAGCACATATAATCAGAAATGAAAGAATGCTTAGAGGTGCCAGTGATTTTGATGTTGCAGAAGCTAAAATAATATGTGATGAAAATGGAAAAGCAATAGATATCAAAAAACGTGAAAGATTTGATGGAGAAAAAATGATTGAAGATTTCATGGTTGCAGCTAATGAAACTGTTGCTAAACATTTTATTAATAACGATAAACCAGGAATTTATCGTGTACATGATGTTCCACGTACAGAAAAAATACAAGCATTTATTAATTTCTGTAATGCAAATGGTAAGAAGATTAAAGGTAAATTTACTAATATAAACCCACATACATTCCAAAAATTACTAGGTCAATTAAAATTAGAGGGAAATGAGGAGTTAATTTATAAATCATTAGCTATAAGAAGTATGCCAAAAGCTTATTATTCATATGAAAATATTGGACATTTTGGATTAGCTAGTAGAAATTATACTCATTTTACGAGTCCAATAAGAAGATATCCAGATTTATTTACACATCGATTAATTCATGAATTTTTCTTCTCAAATAATAACACAGAAAACGAATTTGCGTCGGTTTTACCTGATGTTTGCAAGCAATCAAGTGATCGAGAAGTAAAAGCAGTTGAAGCTGAAAGAGAAGTAGTAAAAGTTAAGATGGCTGAATTTATGGAAAATCATGTTGGCGAAACTTTTGTGGGAATGATCTCTGGTGTTCAAGAATTTGGTATTTTCATTCAACTTGATAATTTAGTTGAAGGGTTAATCAATATTGTTGATTTAGATGATGATTATTATGTATATGAAGAAGAAACAATGAGACTTATTGGTAAAAAGAAAAAACATATTTATAAAATTGGGGATGAATTAAAGGTTAAATGTGTTTCCGCAAATAAATTTGATGGAACAGTTGATTTTATATTAGATAAGTAGGGAGAGTTATGGTAGAGTTAAAAAATAAAAAAGCTTATTTTGATTATTTTGTGGAATCAGAAATAGAAGCTGGAATCGAACTTCTTGGTACAGAAATAAAATCTATTCGTTTAGGCAAAGCTAACTTAAAAGATACTTTTGCTCGAATAAAAAATAATGAAGTATATATAATTAATATGTTTATAGCAAAATATGAAAAAGCTAACGTATTTAACCATGAAGAACGACGTGAAAGAAAACTTCTATTACATCGAAACGAAATAATGAAACTTAAGGATAAAGTTAAACTTGATGGTTATTCTTTAATTCCTTTAAAGTTGTATTTTAAAGGTAATCATGCAAAAATTTTACTTGGATTATGTAAAGGTAAAAAACTTTATGATAAAAGAGAAACAATTAAGCAAAGAGATATTGAAAGAAGTGTTAAAAATACCTATTAGGTATTTTTTTCTTGCAATGAAACATGAAAATAAGTTAATATTAATGTGGTGCCCAATATTTTATATAATGCTTTTTATGATAATATTGGAGGAAGAAAGTGTTACAATTTATCTTAGTTGATGACGAGAAGATCATGAGAGATAAAGAAAGAAAACTTTTAAACGAAGTTCTATTCAGTGCTAATATCGAATACGATATACTTGAGTATTCACATTTAACTGATGAACTTAAAACAGTAATAAATAATTCTAATCCAAAAGTTTATATCATGGATATAGACCTAAATAGCAAAGTTAGCGGTTTAGATATTGGAAAATATATAAGAAATTATGATTGGGATAGTGAAATAATTTATATAACCAATCATGATAAAATGTTTGAAAAAGTATTTAGAAACATATATAAAGTTTTTGATTTTATTGAAAAATTTGATTCAATGGAAGAACGTTTTAAAAACGATATAAATCAAATATTATTAAGAAAATGGGATAAAAAGAAATTTACATATTCAAATAATAGAATATCATTTGAGATTTATTTGGATGATATTTTATATCTTTATCGAGATACAGTTGAAAGAAAAGTTGCTATTAAAACTGTTAAAGGTAATATTTTCTATGTCAATAAGAATATTAATCAAATTATAGAAGATTTAGATGATAGATTTATTCAAGTTCATAGATCTTGTATTGTTAATAAAAATAAAGTTAATGTTTATAATTGGGCGAACGGATATTTTGTTTTAGATACTGGAGAAAGAGTTGATATGTTATCAAAAACATATAAGAAATAGTATGAATGATTTTTTGTTGAATTTTTTTGCTATTTTGCTAACAGAATTTGTTAGAATAAAACTATTTACAGAAGTTAGCTTTTTAAAACCTAAATATAATGTAATGAATATTATATTGCTATCGTTATTTATGTTTGTATATACAACAATTTCTTTATATACTAATTCAATATTAAGATTTATCCTTTTAAATTTAAGTACTATCGTATTTTATAAAGCTTTATTTTCAGCAAAAATAAAAGATATATTTTTTTATATATGTGTAATTTATATTGTAAATGAAATAGTAGCACTTCCAATAGAGTATTTGTCGAAGAGCCTAGTTGATCAAGCATATGATGATCCATTATTATTTAAATATACCAGACTATTTATAATATTTTTACATACAATAGTCTTAGTTGTTCTTTTAAATCGTAAAACTTTAATAAGTTCAGTTCAAATCATTTATGTGTATTCAATGAAACATAAAAAATTTTATACTCGTGTAGTAGAATCTTATTTTTTTATAACTGCTTTTCATATCTTGCTTTATAGATGTAATTGTTATATTACAACAATTTTTTATACAGTATATTTACTTACTATAATATTTCATTTAATTTTAATTGTTTGTTACTATTTATCTAAAATCAATACCGATTATGTATCAATAGAAAAATATAATACTTTATGTGATAAATATAATGAAGAAAGCAAAGATTTCAGTAATATGCGTCATAATTTATTAAATGATTTATTAGCAATTAAAACAAGTAAGTTTAAAAATGAAGTAATTGATCAAATGGTTAAAAAATATAAGAAAAGTTATCAAATTGATGATAGTTTAACAACACAAGAATTTGGAATAAATGGAATATTAGATATTAAAATGAAAAATGCAAGAATGTTAGGTGTAAAAATAGCCTATAATAAAACTTTAAATGATTTAACTAAGTTATATGAAAAAGTTGACTATTTAAAGTTATGTGAAGCTATTGGTATTGTTATGGATAATGCAATAGAGGCTGTTATGGATTTGCAAGAGAAAATTGTGTATGTGGACATTGACACAGATAATGGTTTTCATATGAAAGTTATTAATAAATTTTCAAATGCAGTTGATATAGATAGAATGTTTATTAATAATTATTCAACTAAAAAGAGAAGTAGTGGATTAGGTTTAAACTATTTATATGGTTTAAAAAGTAAAGGAATAAATACTAAGATAAATATTGTTGATGATACTTTTATTGT
Organism: uncultured Bacilli bacterium; assembly: GCA_934089275.1. Lineage (GTDB taxonomy): Bacteria > Bacillota_I > Bacilli_A > RF39 > UBA660 > CAG-582. The sequence continues at coordinate 79,216 of CAKOJJ010000002.1, read as the reverse complement.
TAATATTGATGTCTAAAACGGTGACTTTTATGTCTAAAAGATACTATAAATATGCATAAATAGGAAAGAGAACAAAAAATTAGTTGTTCGACACAATATGACAAATTTATTAAATTTTATATTATATAATGCTTGTGTAATTAAGAAGGAAGAAGGTGTAGATGTGACTGGAAAAGTAAAGTGGTTCAATAATGAAAAAGGTTATGGATTTATTGAATGTGAAAACCTTGATGATATATTTGTTCATTATTCAGCAATTATTAAAGAAGGTTATAAAACTTTAAAAGAAGGATCTTTAGTAAATTTCAAACTAGTTGAAACTGCAAAAGGATTACAAGCTCTTGAAGTAACAGACGAAGTTATGACAACAGCATAGATTTTTTCTTCAAAATTTCGAAATACTTTGCTATAATTAATATAGGAAGGTGATACTATGAATATTAATATTCGTGGCGACAAAATTGAAGTTACAGATTCAATTAGAAACTATGTAAAGGAGAAATTAGCTCGTTTAGACAAATATTTTGATGAACCAAATAAAATAGATGCTCATATATTAATTCGTGTAAAAAATAACGAAGAAATAATTGAAGTTACTATTCCAACTGCAAAATATACATTAAGAGCTGAAGAAAAAAATGCTGATTTGTATGCTGCAATTGATTTAGTTGTAGACGTATTAGAAAGACAAATTAGAAAAAATAAGACTAAATTGAATAAACATAGAAGTGATGACTTAACAGGATTTGCTTTTGTAGAATCAGATGAAGAGGAAATAAATGAATCAATAGTTAAAAGAAAAAATATTGAAACAAAACCTATGTCTGAAGAAGAAGCTATTCTACAAATGGAACTTTTAGGACATGATTTCTTTGTATTTAAAAATGTTGATGAAGAATGTATTTCTGTTTTATATAAACGTAAAGACGGAAATTACGGTATCATTAACAGTAAATAGTTTAAATTTCAGGAGCGGATTTATCGCTTCTTTTTGTTTGCTTAAAACCAGTTTTATGCTATAATTATATAGAGAGTGAAAGTTTGGGGATGAAAAATAACAATTTAGTGTTATTTTTATTTGTTTTTAAACGTTTTAATGATAAAATATATTATTAATGGAGGGTATTTAAATGGGATTATTAAGAAGTTTAGTAGATACTGAATATAAAGAATTAAAAAAGTTTAGACGTATTGCTGATAAAATTGTTGCATTAGAGGATGAATATTCTAAAAAAAGTGATGAAGAATTAGCTAATATGACAAATGTGTTAAAGGAAATGCTAGAAAAAGGTAAGACAATAAATGATGAAGAGGTTATTGTTCCTGCATTTGCTACTGTTAGAGAAGCAGCATATCGTAAAATTGGTGAAAAACCTTACTATGTTCAATTACTTGGTGGTTTAGCACTTCATTATGGTAATATTGCTGAAATGAAAACTGGTGAAGGAAAAACTTTAACAACAATTTTACCTGCATATTTAAATGCTTTAACTGGAAAAGGTGTACATGTTGTAACAGTTAACGAATATTTAACAAACAGAAATGCTGAGTGGATGGGACCAATATATAACTTTTTAGGTTTAACTGTTGGAGTAAATTTAAGAGAATTATCTCCTCAACAAAAACAAGAAGTTTATAATTGTGATATTACTTATTCAACTAACAATGAAATTGGTTTTGACTATCTAAGAGATAATATGGTTGTTAGAGCTGAAGATAGATGTATGAGAAAACTTAACTATGTAATTCTAGATGAGGTTGACTCAATTTTAATCGATGAAGCAAGAACTCCTTTGATTATCAGTGGTGGTAAAGTTAATTCAGCTAACCTTTATGTTGAAGCAGATAAAGCTGTTAAAAAATTAGTTGAAGAAGAGGATTATACTGTTGATGCTAAAACTAAAAGTGTTATTTTAACTGAAGAAGGATCTAAAAAGGTTGAAAAATACTTTAAGATAAAGAACCTTTATGATGTTGATAATTCAGCATTAGTTCATCATATTAATCAAGCTTTAAAAGCTAACTATGGAATGAAGATTGATGTTGATTATGTTGTTGATGGAGAACAAAATGTTGTAATAGTTGACCAATTTACTGGTAGACTTATGGCTGGAAGACAATTCTCCGATGGTCTACATCAAGCAATTGAAGCTAAAGAAGGAGTTAAAATTAACGAAGAGACTCGTACAATGGCAACAATAACATTCCAAAATTTATTTAGAATGTATGCTAAGATTTCAGGTATGACAGGTACTGCTAAAACTGAAGAAGAAGAATTTAGAGACATTTATAACATGTATGTTATTGAAATACCTACAAATAAACCTTGTATAAGAAAAGATATGGCTGATTTAATGTATGCAACTGAAGCTGGTAAATATAAAGCTATAGTTGAATTTATTAAAGAAGTTCATGAAACTCATCAACCAATTCTAGTTGGTACTATATCAGTAGAATCAAATGAAAAGCTATCTGCTATGTTAAATAAAGCTCATATTAAACATGAAGTATTAAATGCTAAGAATCATGCAAGAGAAGCTGAAATTATTGCTAAAGCTGGTGAAAAAGATGCAGTTACAATAGCAACTAATATGGCTGGACGTGGAACAGATATTAAGTTAGGCGAAGGTGTAGCTGAACTTGGAGGTTTATGTGTAATTGGAACAGAAAGACATGAATCTCGTCGTATCGATAACCAATTAAGAGGACGTGCTGGTCGTCAAGGAGATCCAGGTTATTCTCAATTCTTTATATCTTTTGAAGATGAGTTAATGAGAAGATTTGGTGCTGATAGAGTTAAAGGAATGGTTGCGGCTCTAGGTTTAGATGATATGGAACAAGTCAGAAGTAAGATGTTTACTAAATCTGTTGAATCTGCTCAAAAGAAAGTTGAAGGAAACAACTATGATTTACGTAAAAACTTACTAGATTATGATAATATTGTTTCTGAACAAAGAAAAATAATTTATGAAAGAAGAAACGAAATTCTTGATTCAGAAAATATTCATTCTATTATTAAAGATATAATTAATGATCATATTGATATGGTAATTGATTCTCATATTGAACCAGAAGGATATTTAACTGATAAGGATTTAGAAGATATTATTGAATATGTAAATACATTTATTAAGAAAGATAAATTAAAATTAGAAGAACTTTCTGGTAAGAGTGAAGATGAAGCTTTTGAAATTATTAGTTCTAGAGTATTAGATACTTACGAAGAGAAAATTTCAATTATTCCAGAAGAAATTGTTAATGATTTTGAAAAACATATTTCACTTCGAGTAATTGATGAAGCATGGGTTAAACACATTGCTGATATGGATCATTTAAGAGAAGGTATTGGTCTTCGTGGATATGGTCAAAATAATCCTTTACAAGCTTACGCTTTAGAAGGTTACGAAATGTTTGAAAGAATGCAAGATAATATAGATGCATCAATCACAACTTTCTTACTACGTATGGAAATTAAACAAAATTTTACTGCAAAACCAATGCAAGGAAATGCAAATGATGGAAAAGAAAAAGTAAAAACTACTATCAAAAATGATAAAAAGATTGGTAGAAATGATTTGTGTCCTTGTGGAAGTGGTAAGAAGTATAAGAACTGTTGTGGTAAATAGCCCGAAAATAAAGGATTTAAGAGGTTTTTCACAAATTCAAAAGTGGAAGAAAAATACTATTAGATACGTTTTAGATACGTTTTACACTCAATTTGAAAATATTTAAAGGAGTAGATCAATTATAGATTTACTCCTTTTTATTTTAAAAGAGCTAAGAAGCTCTTATTTATTTAGTCGATTAAACGTACTTGAAACATTATCAAAGTCATTCTTAAACATATGAGAATATGTATTTAATGTTTCTGTTACACTGGCATGACCCATATATTTTGAAACAGTAGTAATAGGAGTACCAACATTAATTAATAACGATGCACATGAATGTCTAAAGTCATGTAATCGTATTTCTTTTACCTCAGCAGATTCAGCAATCATCTTTTTTCTTCGTTGTGCTTGGCAATGACTTAAAGGAGTGATTCCAAAGTCTGGTCCAAATATAAAGAACTCATCAGAATAATTTTTGAATTTATTTACTTCATCATGGTATTTTTTTAATTCATTGTATAGCACATCACATATTGGCAATTCTCTATAACTTGATTTTGTTTTTAAATCACATACAAACCAGTTACCAGAACAGTTATCTATACTCTGTACTTGTTTTTTTACGGATAATACTTTTTGATTCCAATCAATATCTTTCCATTGCAATCCTCTAGCTTCACCCATGCGAAGACCACAATAATAAAGAGTCAACCATAAACAACGATACCTTAAATCTTCTTCCTTAGAAAGAAACTTATTAAAGTCATTGAGGTCATAAACATTGTGCTCTTTTCTAACAGCACCAGGGTCTTTCAATTTAGATGGAGTAGCAAGGATTCTATTAAAATCAAAGTTGTAATGTCTTTTACCAAAATTAAGTAAAGCTCTGAATACTTTTAATTTATCGTTTTTTGAAACAAGGTTTAAGTTGTCTTTAGCTCTTAAATCATTTAACCAAGCTTCATATTTTTGTAAATCAAATTCTGTGACTTTTATTTTAAAAACTGGTTCAATGTATTTAGCAGTATGATGATAACCTCTTTTAGTAGAAATACGAACTCTAGAATCTTGATATGAAAGAAAAGTATCCCATAACTCACCGATAGTCATTTTGCTTGGAATTTTTTGCTCATCTTTTACAGAAGTTAAGAAAATTCTTTCTGCATCTTTTGCTTCTGTCTTGGTAGCAAATTTTTTACTAATTGAAACTTTTATATTATTAAAATTATCTGGATATTGCACCTTATAGAACCAACATCTGCCGTCCTTTGTGGGTGTTTTAGATTTATATATAGGCATAAAATATCACTCTCCTTTTAAATTATTTTTGCCATAAAACTTGTGCAAATCCAATGAAAGTGATATAATACAGGATGAAGACCCAGGCATTATATTCTTTATTGGATATTTTGTTTAGTTTGGTAGACTAACGGTTTTCATGATCTACTGTTCGAACAGTAGGTCTTTTTTTTATAAAGATACTCTTTTTTCTTTTGCAATTCCTACTACAGTAATAGGTAGTTGCATAGCTTGTTCTTTTGTGAATCGCATTGGTTCGTAATTCATGTTATAAGGTTGTAATGTTATACCATGTTCATCAATAAATACCTTTTTAAAAGTACATTCAGTACAATTGACCATAACAGCACAATCTTTGTTTCGTCCTGCTTCATAGTCTTTTGTTTGTTCAAAAATAACAATGTCTCCTTCATTATATTTAGGAGTCATGCTATCTCCAGAAATTTTTAGGGCATAAAAGTCTTTGCCACCTTTTGTCCATATTGCAGGAATATCTACATAATCAATAATATCTTCTTGTGCCTCAATAGGAACACCTGCTTTTATAAAACCAAGAACTGGAATCTTGATAGTATTAGATATAAGGTCAATATATTTTGCATTATCAACAGGTGGGAAAAAATCATTAATAGATACACCAAATAGTTGGCTTAATTTAAATAATATATCTTGATTAGTTTTTCTATCACCATTTTCATATCTTGAAATATTTACTGCAGAAGTTTCTAATTCTTCAGCAACTTCTTCCTGGGACAAATTTCTCTGGATTCGATAATATTTAATTTTATCGGCAACATATTTATTAATATCCATATTGCACCTCCATAAGCTGATTATAGCATAAAACTTACCAAAATGGAATAATATTTCAAAAAAAAAGAAAAAAATTTCAAAAAACTATTGTAATATTACCAAATTGGTATTATAATGTGAGTGTCATTAGATAGGAAGGAGGAAGAAATAAGATGCAAGAAAAGTTAGTAAAGCTCAGAAAAGTCTACAATGTACGACAAAAAGACTTAGCAGAATACTTAAATATCACAAAAAGGACATATTGCAACAAAGAAAAAGGCATCTCGCAATTTACGAGTGATGAAATGTTTGCTCTGTCCAAGTATTTTAAAAAGTCACTTGAAGAAATTTTTTTACCATCTACTTACCAAAATGGTAATAAAGAAAATGTTAGTCTACCAAACTAAGCAAAATATTATAGTTAGTCTACCAAACTAAACTGAACAAAAATCAAATAAAGAAAGGAACGAAAAATGAAAAAGAAAATAATATTAAAGCCTTGGGTTAAGGCAACTCTGTTATTATTACCAGAAATGTTAATAATAGTACAGTTGTTTTTTGTTGGTCAAAAATTGAACCAATTAATAAGAAACACAGAAGCACCTACAGTTATTATAGAAACGAGGTGTGAGCATGAATAAAAGTATGAATGCTAATCAAGTATTAAAAACAATAAATAAATTGTGGGCATCAACAGCAGATATTCAAAAGATAGGATGTGTTGGGTATAACAAAGCCCTTAAAATAAAAAATGAAATTAGAAACCAAATGGTCGATGATGGTTTAGTATTTCCAAGATATTTAGTATCAATGGAATATGTAATTAAATATTTTAATATCGATGAAAAGAGATTAAGAAAATTGGCAGATCAAGGAGGTGTAACTAATGCAGGATAATGCACCAACTAATACACTTGAATTATGTGCCAAATTGCAACAAAAGAAAAACAAAATAAGAAAAGCCTTAAAAGAAAAGGGAAAATTAACAAATGGAGAAGTTAACGAATATGATAACTACCAATATTTTAGCGAGGCACAATATAAAGAATTATTCACAGAATTATTCAGTGAATATGGAATTGAATTGTTTGTTGATGAAATAGACTATGGAACATTTGAAGGAACTGATAAGCAACCATTTGGAAGAACAGTAACACTTGCTTGTACACTAATTGATATTGATACGGGATTTACAGAAACAAGTAAACATACTGGAGAGGGGCTTGATCGTGGAGATAAAGCAGGATATAAAGCTACAACTGGAGCATTAAAAAGATTTTTATCTTCAACATTTTTAGTTGCAACTCAGGATGATCCAGAACGAGAGGATGAAAAGAACTCTTCAAAATCAAATAATTATAAAAAGCAGGTACAAAGTCCTAAACTTAAAAAAGGAACAATAACTCCAGGACAAAAAACAGCTATAAAGAATCTGTTTAAAGATGATGTAAAAGGTTTAAAAGAAATTTTAAAAAATAGCTACAAAGTATCAAAAGTTGATGAATTATCAATGGAAAATGCTTCAAAAATTATTAAAGATAGAAAAGAGGAAAAATAATGAAAGACTTAATAGTAATTGAAAATGATAAACCTATTCTTGCATCAAGAATGGTTGATAATCTTATAGACATTGAAAAGAAAATTAAAGAATTAAAAGCAATTCAAGATGGATATAAAAAGACAATAAAAGAAGCAATGGAAGCAAAAGGTGTAATAAAAATTGCAGATGAAATAACAGGACTTTCAATTTCTTATATTGCAGAGCAAACAAATCTTGAAAAATTTAATAAAGAAAAGTTTCAAGAAGAAAATCCAGACTTATATGATAAATATGTAACAATGGATGGAAAAAAATCAGCCTACATTACAATTAGAACTAAATGATAGAAACATGGGAAATTGCTGGAGGAATACTTGAATACATAGATGAAACACATACATACATTTATGATGGAGTTATTCTTCCAAGCATTACTCAAATATTAAAGAGTAAGTTTGGAAATAAATATAATGGCGTTGATAAAAGAGTATTAAAAAGAGCTGCTGATAAAGGAACGGAAGTACATAAATCAATTGAGAATTATGAAAAGAAAAACATTGATAATCCAGAATGTATTGAACTAAGAAATTATAAATTTTTGAAAAAGCAATTTGGATTTAAATGTCGTGATAATGAAGTACCAATAGTTTTATTTTTTGATGGTAAGCCAGTATCAGCAGGAAGAATAGACTTGATACTTGAATATGAAGGTAAAGTAGGCATTGCCGACATAAAAAGGACAAGTGTGTTTGATAAAGAGTATGTGGCTTTTCAAACAAATTTATATAGAATTGGATATCAACAATCATATAATGTAGATATTTCTTTTCTGAGAGGAATACATCTAAGAGATAAAGTTAGAAAATATATTGAATTACCTATAAAAGAAGAAATGGTAATGGAATTTTTAAAAAATTATTTAATGGAGGAAGAATATGAATAAAGTTGTTTTAATAGGAAGGCTAACAGCCGATCCTGAATTGAGATATACTCAAAGTAATAAAGCATATACACGATTTACAATTGCAGTAAATCGTAGTTTCAAAAATGAGTCAGGAGAAAAGGATGCTGATTTCATTAGTGCAGTGGCATGGGATAAAAGAGCCGAAACTATATGTAATTATGTAAGAAAAGGAAATCGTATTGGAATAATTGGGAGAATACAAACAGGAAGCTATGAAAAAGAAGATGGTAGTAGAGGATATCTAACAGATGTAATTATTAGCGAATTAGAGTTTTTAGAAAATAAATCTAAAGATGAAAGACCAGCACCTGAATATCCAGAAGATAGCATTAATGATGATCCATTTTCTGATTTTGGAGATAGCGTAGTAACTGATGATGACTTGCCATTTTAATGAGAACAACAGTAATTGTAAGACAAGTATTTAGAAACATAAAAAATCAAATGATGCTCATAGAAAATTTATTCTCTGACATAGAGATAGAAAATAATAAAGAATATGTGCTTGAACTTAAAGAAATAAGAAGCAAAAGAACATTACAGCAAAACAAATATATGTGGGCTCTAATTCATAAAATAGCTGATCATGACACTCAAAATATGAGTGAGATAGAAATATATTCATTAGCATTAGAACAAGCAAATGCTAAGTATATTTATTTACTTGGAATAAGTGAAGCAGAAGATGAATTAAGAAAAAATTTTAGAGCTGTTAGGGTTGTAAGACCTACATATGAAAATGGAAAAGAATACATTGTATATAAGTGTTTTGTTGGAAGTTCTAAGTTAAATACTAAAGAAATGAAAAAATTATTAGATATTATTATTGCATGGGCAAATGAATTGGGAATAGAAACTAATGAAAAGTATTATACAAACTAAAAAACAATGTTTTATTTGCTCTAAACAAACAGGTTTACATGACCATCATATATACTTTGGAACTGCTAATAGAAAAATAAGTGAGAAGAATGGTTTTAAAGTTTGGTTATGTTATGACCATCATGAAGGTACAAATGGAGTACATGGAATGAAAGGGCATAAACTTGATTTGTTTCTAAAGCAAACTTGTCAAAAGAAGTACGAAGAAACTCATACAAGAGATGATTTTATAAAGTTGATTGGAAGAAATTATATATAGGAGGTAAGTGTCATGCAAAGTATAATTATTACATTAATAATTTGTGCCACCATTATCATAATTTATTTTATAGATAAGATGGGTAAAAAGTAATGGCAGAAAGAAGAATGTTTGCAAAAACAATAATTGATAGTGATGCATTCCTAGATATGCCAATGAGTGCTAGATTATTATATTATGATTTAGGAATGAGAGCAGATGATGATGGATTTGTTAATTCTCCAAAGAAAATAATGAAAATGATAGGAGCATCATCTGATGATATAAATGTACTAATATTAAGAAAGTTTATTATTCCATTTGATTCGGGAGTGGTAGTTATTAAGCACTGGAAAATACACAATTACATTCAGAAAGATAGGTATAAAGAAACTAACTATAAACAGGAAAAGTCAATGCTTTTACTTGATGAAAACAAAGCATATATGAGTTCTGATACACCTTGTATACAATCTGGACACACAATGGATACACAGGTAAGTATAGGTAAGGAAAGTTTAGAGTTAGTTAAGAGTAAGGAAAGTATAGACAAAGAGATAGAGGTAATTAGTCCAGACAAGCAGGACAATATCCCATATGCTGAAATTGTTAATTACTTGAATCAAAAGATTGGGTCGAATTATAAATCAACATCAGCTAAAACAAGAACTCCAATTCATGCTAGATTTAATGAGGGATATACTTTAGATGACTTTAAAGTAGTAATAGACAAAAAATTTAATGAATGGTACGGAACTGATATGGCTAAATATTTAAGACCAGAAACATTGTTTGGAACAAAGTTTGAAGGATACTTAAATCAACCAACAGTTCAAAGAAATGTTACTACAAAAGATTTAGCAAAAATGATAGATTGGGAAGATTATTTAAATGACTAAAGAACAATTTGCAAAAGCAATGAGTTATCTAGGTATTTTATATAACAAAGAATTTGACTCAACTCAAGTAAGTATATGGTATGAATACTTTCATGAAATAGATGAAATAACATTTAAAAAAGCCATAAAGAAAATGGCAGTAACAAATAAATATATACCAACAATAGCTGAAATGATTAGTGTGTGTAAAGATATTGATGAACGTAAAAAAATAGAAATATTAGATTTAATGTATAAAGATGGCTATTTCAAATATGGAGTAGTAGGAGAACTTGACGAAGATCATGAAATGAGGAACTATGATAAAGCAATAATGTTTGTATCAGCAGGAATAATACCTAGCTGGTTATTGGAAGATATGCAAAAGTATGGATATAAAGTTCCATTAGTATACAAAGAGATGAAAACATTAAGTACAAGCCATCGATACTTAACAGAATAGAGGTGGTAGAATGGAGGAAAAAGTATATAGCTATTTAATAGAAAATCATATAGGAAAGCAAAATCTTATTAAGAATAAGGAATTAAGAAAAATATTTGATATAAAAAGTGATAAATCAATGAGAAAAGTAATTCAGAATATCAGAGAGGATACAAGATTTTATCTGATAGTAGGAAGTGTTAGTGGTAAAACAGGTGGTTTCTTTATTTGCCAAACAACTGAGGAAATAGATGAAACTATCGATAACATAAGACATAGGGCAAATGAAATGTTGAGAATGTGCCACATATTGGAATGGAAAAAGGAAAAAGTTCTTAAAGTATGACAAAAAAAGAATTGTCAAAATATTATTATTTATCACTTGAAATAAAAGATTTAGAAGATAGGATAGAATCGATAAATGAAACAACAATTGGATCATCAAAAATAACAGGAATGCCAATAGCACATAGTAACGAGAGTCCTATTGAAAAAAAGGTAGAATTACTTATAAGATTAAAAGATAAATTAGAAAAGAGAAAAATACAAGCTCTTGAAGAAATGGAAAAAATAGAAAAGTATATATCAACAATAAACGATATAGAAACAAGAATAATTTTTAATAAAAGATATCTTGACTTTAAAAGCTGGGATGATATATCGGAAGAAATGTATATGAGTGTTAGAAGTGTATATAGAAAACACAGCAATTGGTTAAGAAAAGAAGAAAAAGGAACAATCTGTAATGAGAAAGGTCAATAACAATATAAAATTATATGAGTTCTTCAAATATAAATTAAATAATAAAATCAGTTAAAATGCTATGAAAGGTTATCTCTACTTTAGGGATAATCTTTTTATATAATTTTGGTAAAATCCTCGATAAAAACAAAGTTTTATAGTATAATATAAAAAATTAGATATGGAGGTAAAAAATGGAATGTCCAAAATGTGGAAAAAGTTTTTCGTATAGATTAGTTGGAACAGTATATCCTGGATGTAAAACAAGTGAAGATATAGATTGCCCTTATTGTAATCATACTTGTGGAAGTGTAATGACTAGCCAATTTGTAGAAACTATAAAAGATGATAATGAATATAAAAATCCAAAAGATTTATTAATTGAACAAGAAACAGAAATGATGGATGATATGACAGAGGGACAACTTGCTGAGTATTTAGCTGAAAATTTTAATGAGTAATAAAATTATAGATATTAGTTTAAATATAAATAGTAATTTGTAAGGAGGAACGAAAAATGGAATTTGAAGAAATTATAAGGAAAAGAACAGCAATAAGAAAATTTAGTGATAGAGAGTTGGAAAAAGAAAAGTTAGATAAAATATTAGATGCTGGAAGATTAGCACCAACTGCCAAAAATAATCAACCAATTAAAATCTATGTTGTTCAAAGTAATAATGGAATTGAAAAAATAGATAAAGCATCAAGATGTAGATATGGTGCAAGAACAGTTCTAATAGTGTGTGGAAATAAAGAAGAAGCTTATCATAAAGAAAATTTTACTACTTATGAAATGGATTCTTGTATAGTTGCTACACACATGATGCTAGAAGCAACAAATCTTGGCGTAGATAATATATGGATAGAGGCTTTTGATGAAAAGATATTAAAAGAAGAGTTTGATATTCCAAATGAATTAACACCTGTTTGTCTACTTCCATTAGGATACAGAACAGTAGATTGTCCAATGAATCCTTTACATAATAAAAGAAAAGATATAGAGGACATAGTAGAATATAAGTAGTAAGTTGTAGGAGGGAAAGATATGGAAACAATACAATCAATTAATTTAAGAAAATCAACCAGAAGTTACAAAGAACATCAAATTTCAGATGAGATATTAGATAAAATAATTTGTGCAGGAGAAAAAGCACCTGTTGCATCTGGCAAATATGATGAAATGCTTATTACAGTTATTCAAGATAAAGAAATATTAGATGAAATAAGTAATAAAGTTATAGAATTGATTTTTAATATTACTAAAGTTAAAAGAGATAGGAATTTTATTGCACCAACACTTATAATAGTTTCAGCAAAAGCACAAAAAGTAGTTGGTGTTGAATATGCAAATGCAGGTTGCATATTAGAAAATATGGTTTTAGCAGCTACTGATTTAGGAGTAGATAGTTTACTTTGGGCAGGAGCTTGTAGTATTATTTCTAAGGATAATAATTTAAAAAATAAGTTGAAAATACCAGATGATTTTAATCCTGTATTATGTGGTTCATTTGGTTATTCCACAATAAAAGAAAATCCAAAAGAACATAAAATACAAATAAATAAGATATAAGTGAAAATAGTTAAGTTGTTTACAAATTACAATTTGGCAGTTCGTGTCATTGTATGGCAAGACTAAAAGTAATATAATAGTATTATAGAAGATTACCTATAAAAGAGGTAGTCTTTTTTTGTGCGAATAAAAGGAGTGTGAAATAGATGCTTAAAACTTGCTCAATCTGCGGAACAATACATGATATGAATATAGTATGTAAAAGACCAACCACAAAGAAAAAGAGTAAAGCTAATAGTTTTAGAAAAACAAATAAGTGGACAGAAAAAAGCAAGAGTATAAGAAAGAGAGATAAGTATTTATGCAAGGTGTGTCTAAGTGGTAAATATGATACGAATTATAAATATACCTATAAGGAGTTAGAAGTTCATCATATTGTACCAATAGAAGAAGATTACTCAATGAGATTAGATAGTAATAATTTAATAACATTGTGTAGAATGCATCATGAAATGGCAGAGAAAGGTCAAATAAGTAGAGAAGAATTGAGAAGTTTGATAAGAAGCGGAGAATAATCAATCCCCCCACCATCAAACAATCAATTCTTTTTATTTTTTCAAGACCGACAGCCCACCTTCATTCACACAATTTTATTTTTTCCGTGAGTTTTTTGGAAAATGGAGGTCAAATATGAGAAGATACGAGAATGTTAAAATTGAAAAATTAAAGCCATATGAAAATAATGCTCGAACTCATAGTGAAGAACAAGTAGAAAAAATATCTCGATCCATAAAAGAATTTGGTTTTATAAATCCAGTTTTAATAGATAGCAACTTTGGAATAATAGCAGGGCATGGTAGAGTGTTAGGTGCTAAAAAGTTAGGAATGGAAGAAGTACCTTGTTTATTTGTTGAAGATTTAACAGATGAACAAAAAAGAGCATACATTTTAGCAGATAATAAACTTGCACTTGATGCAGGTTGGGATGATGAAATATTAAGACAGGAAATAAAAGCACTGGCTGATTTAGATTTTGATGTGTCACTTACTGGATTTGAACTTGAAGATTTTGATTTTAATCAAACAGACATAGAGTTTGAAGAAGATGATTATGATGTAGAAGAAAAACTACCAGAAATACCAAAGGCAAAATATGGAGATATCTATCAACTTGGAAACCACAGAATAATGTGTGGAGATAGTACAAGTCAGAATGATATAGATAAACTATTAGATGGAGCAGTTATGGATTTATGTGTAACAGATCCACCATACAATGTTAATTATGGTTCAATAAATGAAAGTGGTTATGGAAAAGAAAGAGATAATGGAAATAAAATATTAAATGATAACATGGATGATGAATCATTTTATTTATTTCTTAATGCTTTTTATACTGAGATGATGAGAGTTTTAAAACCAGGAGGAGCATATTATATATTCCATGCAGATACAGAGGGATATAACTTTAGAAAAGCATTAATGGATGCAGGAGGTCAAGTAAAGCAAAATCTAATATGGGTAAAAAATGCTCTTGTGCTTGGTAGACAAGATTATCAATGGAAGCACGAACCTTGTTTATATGGCTGGAAAGAAGGAGCTGGTCATTATTTTATAAATGATAGGACTCAAACAACAGTGTTTGAAGATAAAGCTGATTTAGATAAACTATCTAAAGAAGAATTAAAAGATATGATAAAAGAAATAATAGAAGATAAAACACCAACAACAATAATTCATGAAGATAAACCATTAAAAAATGATGTTCATCCAACGATGAAACCAATTAAATTAATATCAAGATTAGTAAGAAACAGTAGCAAACCAGGAGAGAATGTAATTGACTTTTTTGGAGGCTCTGGGTCAACTCTTATTAGTTGTGAACATTTAGGAAGAAATTGTTATTCAATAGAACTTGATCCTAAATATGTTGATGTAATCATAGATAGATGGGAAACTCTAACAGGAAAAACAGCTGTTAAGATAGTGGAAGGAATAGAAATCCCAGAAGATGATTAAAATATTAGAATTGTTTGGTGGAATAGGTGCTTGTAGTAAAGCACTTGAAAATCTTCATATTAATTATAAATTGTCAGATTATGTTGAAATAGACAAGTATGCAGTAGCAAGTTTTAATGCATTACATGATACAAACTATATACCCCAAGATATAACAATGTGGGATAAAGATATAGATGTAGATTTAATAATGCATGGTAGTCCTTGTCAAGATTTTTCACTTGCAGGAAAGCAAGCAGGTGGAGATAGAAATAGTGGCACGAGAAGTAGTCTTATGTATGAAACAATAAGAATAGTAAAAAAAGTAAAGCCTAAGTATGTAATATGGGAAAATGTAAAAAATATATTAAGTAAGAAACATATTCACAATTTTAATGCTTATATTCAGGCATTAGAAGATTTAGGATATACAAGCTATTATAAAGTTTTAAATGCTAAAGATTATGGGATACCACAAAATAGAGAAAGAGTTTTTACAGTATCGATTAGAAATGATATTGGTAAAGACTCTTTTAGTTTTCCAAAGCCACAAATATTGAAAAAGAAACTTAAGGATATGCTAGAAAAAAATGTAGATGAAAAATATTATCTAACAGAAGAAAAGATAGATAGAATATCACATTGGAAGTCATATCAAAAGCCATTTGAAAAAGTGCAAGGGAATAATAGTATCGTTCCTACATTAACTGCTCGTGGGGCAGGGGAAGAACATAGTGGGATGATTACTTATAGTGATAAATTAGAAGAAACAACAAATCTTCAAAATGAATGCTTACATATTAAAAATGCTACTAAAAAAGGATATTTAGAAGCAACGGATGGAGATGGTGTCTATATAACAAATATGGATAAAAAAAGGGGAACAGTTCAAAAAGAAATGATACCAACCCTAAAAACTTCTCCAGACATAGGAGTAGTTGAAAAGAGCCTAAAAAAGCAATTATGTGAGAAACTAATTGATGAAAATAAAGTTAAAGAAATGGATGTTATTAGACATAGTTATTCTACAAGTAGGATGAACAATTTTTATACTCAAAATAGTGAAAATAATAATTTAAGTCCAACTTTAGATACAAGATGCGATTGTTTAGGAGTAACTACTAAACATAAAAACCAATTAAGAATAAGAAAGTTAACTCCCAAAGAGTGTTGGAGGCTTATGGGATTTGATGATAGTGATTATGAGAAATCAAGTAAAGTTAATTCAAATGCTCAATTATATAAGCAAGCAGGAAATAGTATTGTAGTAAATGTATTACAAGGAATATTAGAAAATTTATTGAAGGAGGAAAACAATGATAGAAAAAGTTAATCCAAGTCATCCAGATAAAATAGCCGATAGAATTGCTGGAGCTATTGTTGATTTGGCATATAAGAAAAATAGAAATCCAAAAGTAGCAGTTGAGGTTTTAATAGGACATGAAAGATGTCATGTGATAATTGAAACGAGTGAGATATTTTCATTTAAGGAAGTGGCAAGAATAGTAAATAGAATTGCAGGAAAGGTTAAATTGGATTTGCAAGTAGTGAAACAGGATAGACACTTATATAAAAATCAAAATAAAAAAATAAGATGTGGAGATAATGGAATATTTAAAGGTGTTCCAATAAGAATGTGTGATGTTGTAATTTCTGAAATAGCAAGAGATATTTATGAAAAATATCATTGTGATGGTAAATACATATTAGATGAAAATGGTCGTTTGATAATATGTCAGAGTAATGCACATAAAAAAGAACTAAAACGATTATATCCAACTGCAGTAATCAATCCATTGGGATATTGGACAGGTGGTATAAATGTAGACACAGGTGCAACTAATAGAAAACTTGGCAGTGATATGGCAGAAAGCGTAACAGGTGGAGGCCTACATGGAAAAGACTTATCAAAGGCAGATGTATCTGTGAATATCTATGCATTTTTAAAAGCACAATTTACTGGAGAAGTGATAAACATTAGTTGTGCTATTGGAGATGAAATAGTGGATGGTAGACCATACAAAGAAATAGTTGAAATAGCAAGAGAATTTATAAGCCTTATGGGTGGATTTGAAAAATTTGCAGAATGGGGTTTGTATTAAGAAGGAGGTAATTTTTAATGAACAAAATGTCATTAAACGAACAGGCTCAAGAAATCCTTCGAATTGCAGAACAACATGGTGTAGAACAAAACTTCTTCTTTCTAACAACATTTAAAAGATATCAAGTTCAATTACAAATATTGAATGATTTGGAAAAAACTATCAAAGAGGATGGTACTCTTGTAACTAAAGAGTATGTTAAAGGAAGAAAGAATGTTTATTCTCATCCAGCAATATCTGATTACAATAGAACTACAGACAGTGCTAATAAGACAGTAAGTACATTAATGAAAATTATAATATCATTAAGAAAAGATGATGTGACCGAAGATGATGATCCACTGCTACAAATAATAGCAGGTGGTAAGATTGAACAATAAAGCGTATAAGTATGCTAGTGATGTTGTAAATTATAAAATACCAGCACCAAAATATGTAATTAAACAATGCCAAGAGTTCCTAGATATAGCAGATGGAAAGAATCCAAAGTATTTAATAAACAAGGCGAAAGTAAAACAAATTGAATCAATTTTAAAAATCTTAATAATGCCCAAAGGTTTAAAAGCAGGACAATCAATTTATGAGTGTTCTTGTGGATACCAATGGGTATTTTATATTTCAATTTTATGTGTAGTATATCGTAATAATCTAGATAAAAGAAGATATGAAACAGCAATACTTGAAATAGCAAGAAAAAATTTTAAAACTTATACAATAGCAACGATATTTATTTTGTTGTTTTTATTAGAGCCTAAATACTCAAAGTTCTATTCAGTTGCTCCAGATGGTTCACTATCAAGAGAAGTTAAAACAGCAATAGAAGAAACGCTAAAATCTAGTCCATTAATATACATTCATAAAGAAACTAAAAGATTTAAAATCTTAAGGGATTATATACAATTTAATCTAACTGAGAGCAGATATTATCCACTAAATTATTCAAGTAGTAGAATGGATGGAAAATTACCAAATGTATTTCTTGCTGATGAAGTAGGAGCATTACCAAATCCATATGCGATTGAATCAATGAGGTCTGGACAATTAAATATTTTAAATAAGTTAGGTTGTATTATTTCAACTAAGTATCCAACATTCAATAATCCATTTGAAGATGAAGTCGGATATGCGAAAAGAGTATTAGATGGAATAGAAAAAGACGAAACAGTATTTGCATTGCTATATGAACCAGATGAAGAGCTAATAAGCAAATGGACAACTGATGATAATGTGTTAAAGCATTCAAATCCAGTTGCTCTTGAAATCCCAGAAATATGGGAAGATTTAATTAAGAAGAGAGCTAAAGCAATAGCAGTAGAAAGTGTAAGAGAAAACTTTCTTACAAAACACTGCAATATTATTTATCAGGGAATGGGAACAGAAAGTTACATAGATATAAATGAGGTAATGAGTTGTAAGGTAGCAAATATTAATTGGACTGGTAGAAAAGTATATCTAGGAGTTGACCTTGCAATGACAAACGATAACTGTGCAGTAGCAATGGTATCTGAGGAAGATGATGAAATACTTGCTGATGTTGTTGCATTTATTCCAGAAGGAAGAATAGATGAGAAAAATAAGTTCGAGAAGATAGATTATAGAGAATTTATAAAAACTATGAAATGTATTGCTTGTGGTAATAAAACAGTAGATTATGCCATTATAGAAGATTTTGTATTTCAAATAGAAAATAAATATAAAGTTACAATAATGGCTATTGGATATGATAGATATAATGCATTATCATCGGCTCAAAAATGGGAGAGAAAATATACTACAATTCAGATTAGACAACATAGTGATACATTACATAGTCCAACAAAATTATTATATGAAAAGATATTAGATAGAAAGTTTAGATATGAAGAAAATAAATTATTAGAAATTAACTTTGAAAATGCAAGATGTACCTATGATACCAATATGAATAGATACATTACAAAGAAAAGAAGTCAAGGAAAGGTTGATATGGTAGTTGCATTGATAAATGCAGTTTACTTATTACAACAGGATGTATTCTTAGACAATGATGGATTCTTTGTACAGGTAATAGAATAGGAGATGGAACATGGGATTATTTAATTTTTTTAGAAAAAGAGATGAAACAGTAACTCAAACTGATGAGCTTGTAAATGATGTACTTTTAAAGGCAATGCTAAAGGGAGAAAAAATTGATAAAGAAAAAGCAATCTCACTGCCAGCAGTATCAAGTGCTGTTGATAGAATATGTAATACAGTTGCGATGATACCTATTAAACTATATAAAGAGTCAATAGATGAAACAACTGGAAAAAAGAAAGTTGAAGAAGTGAAAAGTGATCCAAGAATTAAGTTGTTAAACACAGAACCTGGAGATACACTTGATGCATTTCAAATGAGAAAAGCATGGGTTCAAGATTACTTGTTGGATAAAGGTGGATATCTATACATAGAAAAATCTAAAAATAAGTTTAAGAGTTTAAGATATGTAGATGCTAGTAATGTAACTATCAATACAAACTTTGATCCAATATTTAAGGATATAACATATATGGTTCAAGGAAAAAATTATGAAACTTTTAATTTTCTTACAATACTAAGAAGTACCAAAAATGGTGGTTCTGGTAGAAGTGTAATAAGTGAAGTGTCAACAGCAATAGAGAATGCATATCAAACACTTTTGTATGAACTTGGATTAGTCAAAACAGGTGGAGCGAAAAAGGGATTTATAACTTCTCAAAGAAGGTTAGGAGAAAAAGAAATCCAAATGTTAAAACAAGCTTGGGCTAATTTATATTCAAATAAAAGTGATAATGCAATTGTATTGAACGAAGGAATGGATTTTAAAGAAGGCTCAAGTACAACAGTAGAATTGCAACTGAATGAGCGTAAGAAAACACTTCAAGATGAAATAGACAATATATTTCATAACAAGCCAAATTTTGATGAGTTTATGAAAGAAGCGGTAATGCCAATATTAAGTGCAATAAAAACAGCACTAAACAAAGACTTTTTACTCGAAAAAGAGAAAGAGTCTTTTTATTTTGAATTTGATACAAGAGAAATAACAAGAGGCAATATCAAAGAGAGATATGAGGCATATAAAGTTGCTGCTGAAACAGGATGGATTAGTAAAAATGAAATTAGATATCTAGAAGACTATGACAGCATTGAAGGATTGGATGTTATAACACTTAATCTTGCAAATGTTGTATTTGATATAAACACAGGAAAATATTATACCCCAAATACAAATGCTATAGTTGATATGAATGGACAGAATGGAGGTGGTAACAATGAGAGTTGAAGTTAGAAATGACAAGATAGTTATAGATGGATATGTAAATGCTGTGGAAAGAGCATCAAAAGTCTTGTATGACACTAGAGGTCAATTCATAGAAAAGATAAGGTCTGGAGTTTTTCAAAAAGCATTGGAAAGAGCAGAAAACGTAAGAGTTTTATTGGATCATGAACAAGATAGAGAACTAGCAGATACTAAAAGTGGTAAAGCTAAATTATTTGAGGACAACATAGGACTTCGAGCAATAGTAGAAATTGATGACTCAGAAGTTATTCAGAAAGCCAAGGAAAACAAATTAAGAGGTTGGTCATTTGGATTTCTATGTAATAAAGAAGATAGAAAAACAAATGAAGATGGAATAGAAGAAAGAGTTGTTAGAGATTTAGATTTGTTAGAAGTATCAATAATTGATGATAGAAAATATCCAGCATACCTTGGAACTAGCATTGAAATGCGAGATGACAAAGTAAAAGTAGTTGAATACAGAACGGAAAGTTTTAGTTCTGTAGAAATAAAAGAAACCGAAAAATTAAAAGAAAAAATAGATTATTCGGATTACGAGAAAAGAATAGAAAAAATAAAGAAAAATTAGGAGGAGAAAATTATGAATTTAAAAGCATTAACAGAACAAAAAGCTGAAAAGCAAAATAAAATGGAGGAATTACTTAATACAGTAAAGACCGAAGAAAGAGCATTCACTGATGAAGAGAATGAATTATTTAAAGAGTTAGAAAGTGAAATTGGAAGAATAAATGACACTTTAAGTGCTATCACAAAAGGTCGTGAATTAACAAAAGAACCAGATGAAGCACAGGAAGAAGAAAAGAAGGAGGAAGATGAAGAAATGAAGGAACAAGAAGAAAGAGCTATACAAGAAGAAAAGGCATTTGAACGATATATTCGTGGAATTATTGCAGAAGAAAGAGCTGATGTTAATTTAACCAAAGGAGATAATGGTGCAGTTATTCCAGTATCAATTGCTAAGAAAATAATCAAGCAAGTATATGATATATCACCTATTTTAGAGAAATCTACAAAATACAATGTTAAAGGAAAATTAGAGATACCATACTACTCAGAAACATCATCTGCAAAGGTAAACATGGCTTATGCAACAGAATTTAAATCATTAGAAAGTAATATTGGTACATTTGCTAATATTGAATTAACTGGATTTTTAGCAGGAGCATTAGCAAAAATATCTAAATCATTAGTAAATAATAGTGATTTTAATATTGTACAAGAAGTTATAAACATTATGTCTGAGTCAATAGCAATCTTTGTTGAAGGAGAATTAATTCACGGAACAGAAGGAAAGGTTGATGGTTTAGCAAAAGGAGTAAAATTACAAATCCAAACTGCTAAAGCAACAGAGATAACTGCTGATGAATTAATAAAAACTAAAAGAAAAGTAAAACAAAGATTTCAAAAAAATGCTATTTGGATAATGTCACCAGAAACATTAACAACTATTTCATTATTAAAAGATAGTAATGGTAGATACTTATTACAAGATGATATTACTAATGATTTTGGTTATACATTACTTGGTAAACCAGTTTATGAGTCAGACAATATGGATGAAATAGGTGCAGGAAATACCCCAGTATATTATGGAGATATGAGTGGACTTGCAACAAAATTTGTAGAGGAATTAGAAATCGAAGTGTTAAGAGAAAAATATGCTGATCAACACGCAGTAGGAGTTGTTGCTTGGATGGAATTTGATTCTAAGGTAGAAGATGCACAAAAGATTTCAAAACTTGTATGTGCTGGAAGTCAAGTAAAATCAACAGAGTCAAAATAGTAACAAGTAACCTCTAGATAGGAGGAAAGTATGAAAGTTAGTAAAATAACATTTCAAGAAATCGCAGATTATATCAGACTATCTGAAGTCAGCGAAGAAGAAAAAATATTGCTCGATAATTTAATAAATATTGCAAAAAGTTTTATAAAAGAAAATACTGGAGTGCAAGACCTAGACGAATATGATGATTTTGTGATTGTCATTTTTATTTTGTGCCAAGATATGTATGATAACAGAACGTTATATGTTGATAAGACAAATTTGAATAAAGTTGTAGAAACAATATTAGGACTTCACTCAAGGAATAATATATGTTAAATGCAGGTAAGTATAATAAAAAAATATCAATATTCCAGGAAGTAATAGAAGAAGATAAAAGCGGATTTAAAAATAAATCTGAAAAACTTCTTCTCACTACCTGGGCAAATGTAAAAACAACAAAAGGATTTACATTGATAGCAAATAATTCTGATTTTGAAAAAGCTTATACTAATTTTACTATAAGATATCCAAAGACTAAGATTACTCGTGATATGGTTATAGAATTTAATTCTAAAAAGTACACAATAGAGTATCTGAATAATGTCGATGAAGAAAATGTTGAATTAGAAATCCAGGCGAAAGAAGTAACAAAATAATGGCAGGATTTAATATAGAATTTCCAACAGAACTTATGAGTAGCATAAAAAAGCTGACAGATGAATCCGATACTATGTTTAAAGAAATGACTCAAGCAGGAGCTAAAGTTGTATACAACAATGTAAAATCAAATATGAAGTCAAGTTTTAAAAAAACTGAAAGTATAGAAAAAGGATTAAAGATAACAAGAACATATAAGACTATAACCGATGATGGTATTAATACCAAAGTCGGTTTTTATGGTTATAAGGATGATGGAACACCAATACCACTAATAGCACTTGCAAGAGAATATGGAACAAGTAAAGGCGAAAAGAAAAAGCCATTTTTAAGAAAGGCATTTAATCAAAAGTCAGCAATAACAAATGCGATGCTAGATGTTCAAAAGAGGTATATAAAAGATGAATGATTATGAATTACTAAAAACTATATTTAATAATTTTCAAGTTGATAATAAAAAAATCCCAGTAAGCTATTTAACTTATAAAGGGAAAGAAAAAACTTATGTGACTTATACATTCACAGGAGATGATCCTTATTTATTTGGAGATGATAAAGAAATTGGAAGTATTGTAAGTATTGATATAGATATATTTAGTGTATCAAACTTTTTGAAAATAGAAAAAAGAATTATAGAGTTAATGGAAAATAATGAATTTATAAGAGTTGGATGTAGTCCAGATATGTATGAAGAAGATACAGGACTATATCACAAAACCATAGAATTTGAAAAGGAAAGGATGAGATAAATATGGCAAGAATAGGTTTAAAAAACTTTAGATATGGTTTATTAGATGAAGAAAAGGAAACATACAAAGGTTCATTACAATTAGGCAAGGCAATTGATTGTAAAGTTTCATTAGACTTAAATTCTGCAGAATTGTATGCAGATGATGGTCTAGCAGAAAGTGATTACTCAGTAAAAAAAGGAACAGTATCAATAACAGTTGATGAAGATGATGACGAAACATTTTCTAATTTAACAGGTCATGAAATCAGTGAAGATGGCGAAATGATAAGAAAAGATACTGACATTCCACCTTATGTTGGATTTGGTCGAATCATCACGAAAGTAGTATCAGGAGTATATAGATACAAAGTTGAATTTTTGAGTAAAGTAAAATTTAAGGATGCTCTGCCAGATGAAAAGACAAAAGGCGAGAGTGTTGAATTTACTACAACCACATTAGAGGGTACAGTTTTAAAATTAAAAGATGGTACTTGGTCAAAAACTAAAACATTTGAAACATATGAAGAAGCAATAACATATCTTGATGGATTGTTAAAAGCACCAGCAGGAAAGTAGGTAGAAGAAAATGAAAGATTATAAATTTGAATTTGAAGTAGATGGAAGGATGTATCCACTTGTATTTAATTTGAATGTAATGGAAACAATTCAAGCTAAATATGGAAGTGTTCAGAAGTGGGGAAGACTTACTGATAATAAAAATGGAGAACCAAATGCTAAAGCATTAATATTTGGTTTTACTGAAATGATAAATGAAGGTATAGACATTGAAAATGATGAAAAAGGCACAGAAAATCCATTATTAACATTAAAACAAGTTGGTAGATTGATTACTAAAGCAGGAATACAAGAATCAGCTAAAAAACTAAATAAAGCTATTACAGAAAGCGTTAAGGAAGACCACCCAAAAAACATATAGTCCACGAGGAAGAATCAGAGCAGATTGATTTCTCGTGGATTTTGTTTGTGGGAATAAAGTTACTTGGATTACCAAGTAAAGAAGTAGGAAGACTTACGTATAGAACTTTCAAAAATCTGTATTACCATTATCAAAATTATTATGATTTTACTCTTAAAGGTATTAGCTATCAAAGATTAAATGAATTGGTAATGGAAAATGAGGAATGGCTTAATTAAGGAAGGAGGTATATATGGCTAGTTCATTTGGTGGATCAATAAAACTTACAGGCGAAAGTGAATATACCAAAGCCTTGAAAACAATTACAAGCAATCTAACAGTTATGGCTAGTGAGATGAAACTTGTATCAACACAATTTGATAAAAACGATAAATCTGTACAAGCCATAACCTCTAGAAATACTATTCTTAATAAAGAGATAGAAGAAGGAAATAAAAAGGTCGCTACCTATAGAAAAGCACTTGAAGACTTCAAAACACAGCAGGATAAGAATGCTAGTGGAATAATGGAGTTAATGGTAAATCTTGAAAAAGAAAAAAAGAAGTTAGATGAGTTAAAGAATAGTACAACGGCAACATCTGATGAAATAAAAAATCAAGAAAAGATTGTTGCTGATTTATCTACTCAACTCGCTAAAGAAGAAGCTCAATATGATAAAAATAAACTTACAATAAATAAATATCAAACTCAGTTAAATAATGCAGAAGCAGAAGTAAATAAACTGAATACAGAACTTAAACAAAACAATGCAAGCTTAAATGAAAATAAATCATCATACGATAAGTTGAACGATAAAATAGCAGAACAAAAGAGTAAACTAAATGAACTTAAAGTTCAATATGGTTCTGTAGTATTAGAACAAGGAAAAAATTCAAAAGAAGCTAAAGCTCTTGCTGGAGAAATTAAGACTTTGTCTGGAAATATTAAAGATAATGAAACTAAAATAAGAAATTCAACAAAAGCTATTGATGAATTTACATCATCAGAAAAATCTGCAGGAAATGAAACATTAAAACTTGGAGATTTAATAAAAGCTCATTTAACAAGTGAGGCTATTATTGCAGGTGTTAAGGGATTAGCAAGTGCAATGGGAACAATGGTAAATGGAATTGTTAATCTTGGAAAAGAGGCCATAGCTAATTATGCAGAATATGAGCAGTTGGTAGGTGGTGTTGAAACATTATTTAAAGACAGTGCTGGTATTGTAGAGGGCTATGCTAATAATGCATATAAAACTGCTGGACTATCTGCAAATCAATACATGGAAACAGTTACAAGTTTCTCTGCAAGTCTTTTACAAAGTTTAAATAATGATACTGCAAAAAGTGCAGAAGTTGCAGACATGGCAATTACGGATATGTCTGATAATGCTAACAAGATGGGTACAGATATGTCCATGATACAAAGTGCATATCAAGGGTTTGCAAAACAGAATTATACTATGCTAGATAACCTTAAATTAGGTTATGGTGGTACAAAATCAGAAATGGAAAGATTACTTGCTGATGCAAGTAAAATAAGTGGCGTTAAATATGATATAAGCAGTCTTAATGATGTATATCAAGCAATTCATGTAATTCAAGGAGAACTTGGAATAACAGGAACAACAGCAAAAGAGGCAAGTACAACAATTTCTGGGTCAATAAACTCTATGAAATCAGCATGGACGAATTTGGTAACAGGAATAGCAGATGATAATGCAAACTTTGATAGTTTGATTAGTAATTTTGTAGAAAGTGTCATGACAATGGCTGAAAATATAGTTCCAAGAATAAGTATTGCACTTGATGGAATTGTAAATTTGATATTAGGATTAGCAGATAAATTACTTCCACAAGTATTAGAAATGGGAGTAGGGTTAATTCAAAATCTTATAACTGGAATAACAGGAAATATTGGTAATTTAATGTCAGGAATCAATCAAGTAATACAAACTATATTACAAGCCCTGGTTTCAATGTTACCTCAAATAATAGAAGCAGGAATACAAGTTATAGTTTCACTTATAACAGGAATTGCAAGTTCGTTACCAACTTTGATACCTCAAATTATTGATTGTGTACTTTTGATAGCAGAAACTTTGCTAGATAATATTGATTTAATTATTGATGCAGGAATACAGTTGATAATTGGACTAGCAGAGGGGTTACTAAATGCTTTGCCACAATTAATTGATAAAATTCCTATAATAATTGATAAATTGGTATCGGCTATTACTGATAATTTGCCTAAAATTATTGAAATGGGTGTTATTTTGATAGTTAAATTGGCAGTAGGTCTTGTAAAAGCAATACCACAATTAGTATCAAAAATACCTCAAATAATAACCTCATTAATAAATGGCATAGCAAATTACTATGGAAAACTTGGAGAAGTAGGTAAAAACTTATTAAATAAAGTTAAAGATGGAATAGTAAGTGGAATATCAAAAATTACAGATGTAGGTAAAAATTTAGTTCAAGGATTATGGAATGGTATCAATAATGCTAAAGATTGGGTTTTAAATAAAATAAAAGGATTTGGTCAATCTATTTTGAATGGTATAAAATCATTCTTTGGTATTCATTCTCCATCAACAGTATTTAAGGATCAAATAGGTACAAACCTAGCACTTGGTATAGGCGAAGGATTTACAGAAGAAATGAATAATGTATCAGATTTAATGCAGAATGCTATTCCTACTGATTTTGATGTAGGAGTAAATACTAATTACGATAATTTGAATATGGAAAATAACACATATTCGTTAGATTTATTAATAACAGCATTTAAAGAAGCATTAAATGGTATGTCTTTTAAAGTATTTGATGAAATATTTGGAGAGTTGATAATAGATAAAATAGAAAAGGTGGTGTATTCGTAATGGCAAAAATAATATGGAAGAATATAGATAGTGAAACTATACCAGGACTAATAATTACAAATATACCACCAATTACTAAACCAAAAATGAAAACGTCAATCACTAAGATTGATGGTAGAGATGGAGATATCATAGAAGAATTAGGCTATGAAAGTTATACCAAAAGTATAGGAATAGGTCTTGCAAGAAATTATGATATTGATAGAGTTATGAAGTATTTTACAGGAGTAGGAGAACTAATAATTAGTGATGAACCTGATAAAGTTTATAAAGCACAAATAATTGAAAAAATAGATTATGAAAGACTAATTAGATTTAAAACAGCAGTAGTAAAGTTTTATACTCAGCCATACAAATATCTAAAAGATGAAAAAAGTATAATTCTTGATATAAATAATGAAACGTCATTAAAAATAACTAATGTTGGATTAGAAAAATCAAAACCAATAATCACATTAGAGGGAACAGGAACTATTGAGATATCACTCAATGGTTTTAATTTGTTTAAATATGTATTTCCAGAAAACGAAACAAAGGTTGTTATAGATAGTCTTGAAGAAGAGGCATATCTAGATAATGTTTTAAAAAACAGAAATATGCTTGGAACTTTTCCGATATTTGAAGTTGGCGAAAACACAATATCGTGGTCTGGAAATCTTACCAAAATTTCAATTGAACCGAAATCGAGGTGGTTGTAATGATTAAGGTGTTTGATAAAGATGAAATACTATTTAACAATAATGGTTTGAAAATATTACATCCAACTAAAGCAGAAATATATATAGAAGATAATGGAGATTATTATATCGATATAGAAACATCAATAGATGATTTAGATTATCTACAAGAAGGAATGATTGTAAGAGCAAATACAAGATGGGGAGAGCAAGGATTTAGGTTGACTAATCCCAACAGAAAAAATAATAAAATATCTATGAAGGGATATCACTTATGGAAAGACTCATCTAAATATGTAATAGCAGATTCTTATGTAGTAAATAAAAATTGTAATGATGCTCTAGATCATTTGAATAATGCTTGTGATACTGAAACACCATTCACAATGATATCAGATATTACGTTGCAAAACTCTGCAAGAATAATTAGGAAAAGTTTAGAGGAGGCCATTTCAATAGTAGTAGAAAATTGGGGAGGTCACTTATACAGAGATAACTGGACTATTGGAGTAAAAAATGTAATAGGAACAGATAGAGGTGTAGTAATTAAGTATGGAAAAAACTCTACCAATATAGAAGCTACAGAAAATTGGGATAACGTTGTAACTAAGATGTTGCCAGTTGGTTATGATGGAATAACATTGCCAGAATTATATTTAGAATCAAGTGTTAAATATGATATACCTTATACAAAAGTTATAAAGTTTGACCAAGACATAAATCAAGATGAGTATAAAGATGAAAATGGTAATTTAAAAGAGGACGAATATAAAGAGGCACTTATAAAAGATTTAAGAAAACAAGCATTAAATTATCTTGAAGAAAATCAATATATGAAATGCAATTATAAAGTTAAAGCACATATCGATGGTGTAGTTGATTTAGGAGATGTAATTGTAGTAGAACATGAAAAATTAGGTATTAACTTAATGACTAATGTTATTTCATTAAAATATGATTGCATTAGAGATAAATATACAGAGATAGAGTTTGGAAATTTTAAATCAAAATTAAAGAATTTATTTGAAAAAATTAAAGTGGATACGAAAGAAGATATTACATCTGCAAATGAAGTGGTAAAGGTTACATTAAAAAAAGAATTAAATGAGGCAACTTCTAAAATATGGGGAAAACTTGGAGATAGTTATGTCATTTATGAAGGAGATAGAATCCTTGTTGTTGATGCTCTTCCTAAAGAAACAGCAACAAATGTAATGATGATAAATGCTCAAGGTATAGGTTTCTCTAATACAGGAATAAATGGAACATTTAATTCTGCATGGCTTATTGATGGAACATTAGATATGCAAAATATCAATGTAATAAATATGACAGCATCATTGGTTAAAGGTGGAACTTTTAAAGTTGGTGCAAAAGTGAATGAAGCAGGTAGAATCGAAATTTATGATATTGCAAATAGATTAATAGGAACATTTGATGAAAATGGTATTTGTATATATGGAACAGATGGTAGCAAGGTTGTAATCAATCCATCTGAATTTACTGGATATGATTTCAAAGGAAATAAAGTCTTTTGGATGAATGGAGATGAGTTCCATATGAAGAAATCAGTAGTTGAAGAAGAAATAACTTTATGTGGATTAGCCAGATGGTTAGGAATTAAAACTACAGATAATACTGGAATTGGAATTGTTCCATTAACATAGGAGGTGGAACATGGCAAGTGTACAAACAAGTTCATATAGTGGAAGATACTTAAAATTAACAGTATATGAAGAATCATATAGTATTGCTAACAATACTTCAACAATAAGATGGACTTTGGAGTCCATTGGTGGAAGTTCACAATATTATTCTATTTATAATTGTAGTGTTGTTGTAAATGGACAAACAGTATATAACTCTGGAACAACAAGTTGGAGTTCAAAAGTATTCCCAGCAGCTACTGGTTCAACTTCTGGAACGATAACAGTAGGTCATAACGCAGATGGAACTGCAGGAGATGTAGGATTTACATTACACGGAAGAGTTTATTATAGTGGAGATGAAAATAAAAGTGGTAGTATAGGGTTAACAAGAATACCAAGGTACTCAAATATATCGAGTGCCGATAATTTTAATGATGAATCAAATCCATCAATAACTTTCACTAATCCAAGTGGAGGTTATTTTTCATTGAAAGCAAAAATGGAAGCAGGAGGTAATTCACAATTAATAACAAGAACTCTTGATAGTAGAGCTACAAGTTGTACTTTTAATTTAAGCGAGAGCGAAAGAAATACACTGAGAAACTTATGCAAATCAAGTAATACATTGGCTGTTAGATTTACAATTTGCTGTATGAGTGGATCATCAGAGTTGTCGGCCTCGTATTTAGATAGAACGATGACGATAGTAAATGGTAATCCAACATTTAGTTCTAGCAATATCTCATATAAAGATAATAATTCAACAACAGTGAATGTTACAGGTAACAACCAGCAATTAGTTCAAAATTTATCAAAGTTATTAGTTACTATAACAAGTGCAACTGCAAAAAAATCTGCAACAATAAGCAAGTATGATGTGACAATAAATAACACAACAAAAAGCGTAACAAGTGCAGGAAATATAGATTTTGGAACAATCAATTCGTCAAATAATTTAACTTTATCCGTAAAAGTTACTGATAGTAGAGGTAATACAACAACAGCTACTAAAACAGTAACTTTTTTAGAATGGTCATTGCCGTCAGCAATAATATCACTTAAAAGAAAAAACAATTATGAAAATGAAACTTATTTATTGGTAGATGCATCGTATTCAAGTGTAAACAATAAAAATAAAATTTCAATAACATATGCATATAAGAAAACAACAGAAAGTTCATATTGTAGTCCAATAGCAATAAATGATAATACTAAGGTTACGATGACAAAAGACAAAGAGTCAGCATGGAATTATCAAATAATAATTAAAGATAAATTTGGAACAACAACTTACAATGTTATATTGCCTAAAGGAAAATTTATCTTATTTGTTGATACTAAGAAATTA
Source organism: uncultured Bacilli bacterium (assembly GCA_934089275.1). Taxonomy (GTDB): domain Bacteria; phylum Bacillota_I; class Bacilli_A; order RF39; family UBA660; genus CAG-582. The sequence continues at coordinate 48,292 of CAKOJJ010000002.1, read as the reverse complement.
TCTGTTGGTATAAATTGCTTTCCAACCCAATCGGAATCATTAGAAGTAAATGGAATTGAAATCCTTGACTATGATGTAATTTCAACTTGGTAGGAGGTTCATATGAGTAAAGCAATAAAGTTTAAAAATAAAAACAATGAACCAGTTTATCCATGTTCATATTATCCAATAGGTAGTATTTATTTATCTTTAAATGATGTTAATCCGTCAACGTATTTTGGAGGAACATGGGAATTGATAAAAGATCGATTTTTAATTGGAGCAGGTAACTCTTATAAGGCTGGAACAATGGGTGGAAGCCAAAGTCATAGACATGACTTTAAAATAGGACATAGAATGAATTACTATGAAATTATGTGTGACAATTATGCTAATCAAGGAGCATGGAGTTATGAAAAAGGCAGATATTCTAAAAGTTATGGTACAGAACTAACTTCATCTGATAATTATAATTCTGGACATAATCAATCCAGTGGTGGAACATTAACAGATTCTATTAGATATTCAATAGGAGATACAGACTTGAGCAGTTCTCTACCACCATATTTAGCAGTTTATATTTGGAGGAGAATAGAGTAATGAGTAAAGCAATTAAATTTAAAAATAATACATATTTAGATAGTTCATCTATAACTCATAACAAAGTACAATTAAGTACAATATTAAATCAATATAGTGGAAGAAAAATATTAGAATATAGAGCTACAACATCAAATAATTTTAATGATTACTATACACCAGGAATTTATAGTGTTGGTGGCAATGGGTGGCAAAATGCTCCTTATTCTACGTCAATTTATGGCGTTTTAGTAGTCCTTACAAATGATGGTAGAACGTGGCAAAAAACAGATAGTTCAAGTTGGCTATGGCAATTATTCTTTAATACTTCAGGAGGAATTTATTTGAGAAGAGGAGTTAATAGCACAGTTCCAGAAGGCTGGACTCAATTGCATTAGGAGGTAGTAATGGGAAATAAAGCAATTAAGTTTAAAAATAAAGATAATGATTACATTTATCCTTGCCCATATTATCCAGTAGGTAGTGTATATATATCAGTTACTGAAATAAATCCATCAACTTTTTTTGGTGGAACATGGGAACAAATAAAAGATAAGTTTTTATTAGCTTGTGGAAATACATATAAGAATGCAACTCAAGGGGGCAATGCAACAACAAAATTATCAGAAGCAAACTTACCTTCGAGAGCTATGGTTCGACAATCAGTTAGTGGAACAAAATATGGATGTGGATGTAACACAGGTATAACAAATACTTGGGCTAATATATGTTTGAATGATGGAGGATTTGCAAATTCGAAGGAATTTAGCAATATGCCACCATACTTAGCAGTATATATGTGGAAAAGAACAAAATAGGAGGGAAAATAATGAAATATATTTTTAATTTTTTTACAAGTACAGTTCTGACAACTGTGCTTTATTTTTTAGGAGGTTGGGATATGGCATTGAAAACATTGCTAATAATCATTGCACTTGATTATTTAACAGGTGTCTGTGATGCAATAGCCAATAAGAAGATAAATAGTAAGATTGGTGCAAAGGGAATAATAAAGAAAGTAGGTTACTTGATTATAGTTGCTGTATCAGTTCAATTGGATCAAATAGTTGGAGATACTGGAGCAATTAGAAATCTTGTAATCTACTTTTTTGTAGCAAACGAAGGAATCTCAATTCTTGAAAACTGGGGGTCTATGGGATTGCCATTACCAGAAAAAGTAATGGAAGTATTAGAACAATTAAAGAAAGATAATGGAGGAAAATAATATGGAAAGAAAAGGAATAGATATATCATCATATCAAAAAGGAATTAATTTTGATAATATAAAAGCAAGTGCAGAATTTGTAATATTAAGAGCAGGATTTACTGGATGGGGAACAGGAGTAAGTTATAACAAAGATTCTTGCTTTGAAGATTTTTATAATCAAGCAAAATCTAAAGGGATACCTGTTGGAGCATATTGGTATAGTTGTGCAAATACATATGATAAAGGAAAAGCAGAAGCGGAATATATGTATAAAAATTGCTTGAAAGGAAAGCAATTTGAATATCCAATTTGTATAGATGTTGAAGAAGATAGACATCAAAGAGTTGGTAAAAGTAAAATGGCAGAAGCGATTAAAGGTTTTTGCGAATATCTTGAAAATAAAGGTTACTATGTAAGCATTTATGCTAATAGTAACTATTTTAATAATTACATTGATACAGCTAGTTTATCAAGATATGATAAATGGTTGGCAGTATGGTCTAATTCTAAACCTAATTTTAATTATGGAGAATATGGTATGTGGCAAAATTCATCAAATGGAAGTATTAGTGGTATGAGAATTGATACAGACTATGCTTATAAGGATTACCCTACAATAATAAAAAATACAGGATTAAATGGGTATGAGAAGAATAATAATGCTGAATCACCATCAGAACCAAGTCAACCATCCACTCCACAAATATCCGAAACTACATATACTATAGTAGCAGGAGATACATTAAGTGGCATAGCAAATAGATATGGCACAACATATCAAGAGTTGGCAAGGATAAATAATATTTCTAATCCTAACTTGATTTATGTAGGACAAGTTATTAAAATAAGTGGAACATCTAATACACAAAATTATCAAACCTACATAGTAAAAAAAGGAGATACATTGTCTGCTATTGCCAAGAAGTATGGAACTACATATCAGAAGATAGCAAATGATAATGGAATAGCAAATCCAAACCTTATATATCCAGGACAAAAACTTACTATAAAATAAAAAATAGCCTAGCATCAATTAAGTGCTGGGCTTTTTTCTTTTGCTAAACTAATCATTAGTTCTCCTGCAAAAGTGTGCTCTTCATATAATTTTTGATAAGCATCTTCAAGTTCATCTTCAAGTTGTTTTTTCTCATCTATCCATTTTTGATGAGCTTTTTTGAAGAATTTAGGAGGTTCTTCATCCTCTAAAATAGCTAATAATTCAGACTTATATTTTATTCTTTGTTCATAATGTTTAATAAAAAGCTTTGATTCTTCTAATGATTTATATTCCATTAGTTGAATGAATTTATGTGCAATTTCTAAATTCGAATTTTGTTTGTCCATTTTACACCTCCGTATAATATTTTGACTTTTTGTAGTAAAAATTAGCTTTAATTCATTATAACACATAAACGGAAAATTGGCACGAAAGGTCGCTTATTTTTTAGAAAATAAATGGAATAATATTTATAGGGTGATGTTAGATGAATGAATATGAGTTCAATAAGAACATTAAATCAATAATTTGTCAAAACATCAAAAAATATCGTAATGCTAAAAAAGTTCGTTTAATGGATTTAGCAGAAGCAATTGATGTAACACCAGACCATTTAAAGCGAATAGAAGCTGAAAATGACAGAAATAATATTTCATTAATTACTTTATACAAAATATCAGTGGTTCTTGGCGTGAGAATAGACAAATTTTTTGAGGAATGAGAGATAAGTTAATCTCTCATTTTTTATAGTTTATATTCTATTTTTTCCAATTTTAAAGGCTTTTCTGAAACTATTTTAAGAGAAAATTTAGTTTGCAATATATCGGCTATTTTTTTTGAATCAAAACACTGATCACTATTGCAGTCTCCTAGAACTTCAACAGCAGTATTGAACTCTGTTTTTAGTGTGGTTTTTGAAAATACATTTCGTTCGTAACCTGAAGCAATATAAAAAGCAACAAAATCATATAATATGTATTTTAAAATATAGTCATTAACATTTTTGTTTAATGGAATTATAATTTTTTCAAATTCCTCATCTGTAATGTCTCCATTAGACTTCCTAAACATTGAAATCACCTCCAGTTTGATAGTATTAATCACTTAAAAAAATAAATAAGTCAAGTAATTAAAAAAATTTTGTCATAATCTTTTGAAAAAAAATTTTTTATGATATAATTACAAAAAACTACAAATTGTAGTCTTTTTTAGTTGAAATTTATATCAAATGAATAGCTATTCTAAATTTGTGTGGTATAATTGTATTAAGAAAAAACTAGGAGGAGGTTCATATGGAAAAATCATTTATAAAATGGGCAGGTGGTAAAGAAAAGGAATTACCTATAATTTTAGAAAATATGCCCGAAAGTTATGATAGATATATAGAGCCATTTGTTGGTGGAGGTTCCGTATATCTTAATGTTAATTGTAAAAACTCAATTATAAATGATAAATCAGATGAACTCATATTATTGTATAATTTAATAAAGGCAGGAAATAAGAAATTTATTAATAAATTAAATGAAATAAATAAAAACTGGAAACTATTAGAAAAAATAGTTCAAAATAACAGTAACGAATTACTAAATATATATTTATCATATTCGAAAGACTGTCAAATTGAAGAAAATAGAAAAAAATTATCAACAAATTTAAAAGATAAAATATATGAGTTTGTTTTTGAGCATTCAAAGGAATTTAATGGGTTATTAACTGAACATTTTAATATTAACATAGACAATTTTATTAATGAGGTTAAAAGAAATTTATCATCAAAAATTGAAAGAATGCAAAAAATAGAAGCAAAAAGAGAAAAAATGAAAGATGATAATGTGTTAGAAAATATTGAGTGTGCTCTAAAAAGTGCGTATTATATGCATTTTAGATATTTGTATAATAACAGAAAAGAATTAGGTATAGATAATGAATTTTATTGTGCAATATTCTATTTTATAAGAGAATATTGTTATGCATCAATGTTTAGATATAATGCAAGTGGAAAATTTAATGTTCCTTATGGGGGAATCAGTTATAATAGAAAAGACTTTGGCAAAAAAATTAAACATTTAAATTCAGATGAACTCCGTAATTATTTACGAAATACTCAAATATATAATTTAGACTTCGAAGAATTTTGCGAAAAAATAGATTTAAATGAAAATGATTTTATGTTTTTAGATCCACCATATGATACTGAATTTTCAACATATGCTAATAATGAATTTGGAAAGCAGGATCAAATTAGATTAGCAAATTACTTAAATCATACTAAGGCTAAATTTATGCTTATAATTAAAAATACAGATTTTATATATGATCTATATAATAAAAATGGATTTTACATTAAATCATTTGACAAGAAATATTTAGTAAGTATAAAAAATAGAAATGATAAAAAAGTTGAACACTTAATAATAACAAATTATGAATTTTAGGAGATGAAAATATGGCAAGTTGGTGGTGGAGAACAAAGCCAAGAAGTATAATCAAAACAGTACAATGGTATAAAGAATTTGGTAAACTAGATGGCAAGAACTGGAACGAAAAAGATGAAGATCACGAAAGTAAATTTACAAAAAGAAAAGTGATGCCTATTAGAAGAGAATACATATATAATGCTCATCGTGAAGAAGATACTTTTTTAAGTTCGTTAAATTATAGTCAATATGTAACAGGAAATTATGATGTAAAAGAAACTGAAAGCAATGGTAGAAACGATAAGATATCATTTGAATTTTTTGGCTTTGGTTATGTTGATGATAGAGGAATAATTCACAATACTAAAGTAGGGAATTTGATTTTAAATGATACATTTGATGCAGAAGATTTTTTAAAACAATTGTTAAAGTTATACTTTCCTAATAAAGTTTCAACAAAATCAGATTTAGATGAAAATGATGGAATATTTCCAATGGAGTTATTATTAAAAGCCATAAATAAATTTGGTTTTTTAAATAGAAGTGAGATAGTATTTTTGTTTGGATGTACTAAAAGATGTCAAATGGAAAAAATGTACAAGGCAATATCATTATTTAGGGAAAGATATAATGCTCTTTCAAACAAAAATGATACTGGAATGGTTAAAAGTATATGTGAGAAAACATTTATTGATGCATATGGTAGCATTGATAATCAAATAGGTTCATATTATGATTATGCAGAAGCTTTTTGTAGAAGTCTTGTATATACAGGCTTATTTAATTTATCAGGAAGAAGTTATGCTACAAAGGTAAGAGTAAATGATTATTCAAAATCGAAAGTTGATTTATTACTTAACACTTATGAATTTAAAACAACTCAGTTTTCTTCAATTGATGAATATATGGAGTGGTATGGAAATCCTAATGCAACAACATTACCTTGGGATAATCCAATTGAAAGAAGAAAACTTGTTGTAGATAAAATTGAATACTTAAATAATATTCCTCTTGTAGAAAACATCAAAGATAATTATAACGTTTCAATAAAAGAGAATATAGATACTCAAGTTGCAACCTTAAAGAAAAAATTGAGTACAGTTGCTAATAATGATGATACTGCAATAAAAATTATAGAAAAAGAAACTGTTGATTATATAACAGGATTGAATGAAAAAAAATATATCGAATTTATTGCTAAAACTACAAAGGCAAGAAATGAAATTTTGGATAAATATGAAGATATATTAGGAAATGAAGATATGAGTGCCCTATGGTTAGAAGTAAACACTTGGAAATCTTTATTAGCAATTGACGGGGAAAAGAAGGTCAAAAGAAACTTTAATGTGGAAGAGGACTTAACACCAAAAAGTTTTGCACCAGGTGTAGGAAACACACCAGATATGGAATTGTATTATGAAAATTATGTTGTTTTACCAGAAGTATCATTGATGACAGGAGTCAGACAATGGGAACATGAAGCATCAAGTGTAATAGATCATGTTTTAAGTTTTATTGATGCTTATCAAGAAAAAGATGTGTTAGGCTTGTTTATATCAACATCTATAAATATTAGAACGAATTGGCAATTCTTTGTTTTAAATAGAGAAAGCTGGGTTGGAAAACCTGTTCCAGTAGTTCCATTAACTATTGTTCAATATCAGGATATAATTAAATTTATTTATAATCATAATATAAAAATAGGTAATCTGGTTGAATTATTAGTTGAAATACATAAAGTGGCTTTTAATTCTAAAGATTTTAAAATTTGGAGTGAAAAAACCAAAGAAGTTATTAATAATTGGAAAATGCAGATAGCATAAAAGGATACATAATCGTATCCTTATTTTTTTATATAATTAATGATTGCTTCTTGCATTCCACAATTAGGACATATTTCTGTTTTGTTATCATTTCTAGAAATTGCAGGATGTTCAGAATAATCTCTATTACATATCGGACATACAGGATAAGGCTTAAAATTGTGTAAACTATATTCCTTGATAGTATCTAAAGCATCTTGGTATGAGTCGTAAAATGTAGCACCTTCAATTACTTCAGAGCAGACACGGACATCAAATGGTTTATTGTTCCATATAATTTGTTCTTCAACTCTTGTAAAATATGCAACAGTTCCTTTTGAAGAAGAATCATCAACTAACCCTTTTATAACATATTTAGTTTTCATTAGATACCTCCTTAATAGAATTTAATTCATAAACTAACCCTAACATATGATTTAAATCAATGGAAAGATATTCAATAGAGTTATAATCTCCAGGGGCGAAATTATGTTCTTGTACTTTTATGCTAAATAATCCAGAATTTTTATCAAAGAAAATAGAAGCAAGTGAATTGTTTTTCCATTTGATATTATCTCCATCAACTTGGAAACCAACAAAATTTAATAATTCGATTTGACGTTTATTCATTTTTTAATCCTTTCTATATAAAATATTTTGCTTAGTTTGGTAGACTAATCATTAAAGTAAAATTCTTTGTTTATTTTATCAACGATTGCTTTTTCAATAAGATTTTTGTGCATTGCTAATATAGATAAATCAGATGGATCATCTGAGGTAATACTAATGGAAATATTCTTGACTGAGAATTTTCCTTTAAGTAATTTTTTACGAGTTTTATATTCGATTTTATTTCTTGGCTTTATTACAAATTCCATTTTTTCCTCCTTTTCTAATTTTGTTATATTAATCACTTATTATCAGCTAAAAGTCAAGTCATTGTGGAAAAGATTATTATTTGAAATGTAGAAACTTAAATAAAAATATGGTATAATACTCAATGAGTTAAAGAATGTTAGCACCAACATTTAACCATAATCGAGATACTTTTAGATACGTTTTTAGATACTTTCTGCTATAAAAGCCAAGTGTAACCAAGTGTAATCGAGTGCAAAAAAGTGCGAATTTAAAGGGAAAAATGCAACAAAGTGAAGCCGAGTGATAGCAAAATAGTATCCATGTGGCTCAGGAAAAAAATATAAGCAATGTTGTGGAAAATAGTTAAAAGCCTTTAAATAAAGGCTTTTTCTATGCATAAAATTAAGTAAATATAATTTAAATATGTTGTGATAAAGTATCTAAAACTTATAAAGAAAGAAAAGTAAAAGGAACACAACATTTTCACTGTTTATAGAGGCTTTGAATCACTGTCATAGAAAAGTATGATATAATTTGAATAGGAGCTGAGTTTATGAATAATATAATTAGAGAAGCAACAATTGATGATTTAAATAAAGGATTATTAGATGTTTTTATTGAAGGTTATAGATATCATCAAAATGGAAGACCCGATATTTTTGCTAATATTTCTGATGAAACATTAAAGGAAGATTTAATAAAAAATTTTGAAGAATTATCCACAATAGTAATTCTTGATGATGATATTATAGTTGGTTATCTTTCATATAAGATAAAAGAAAAACATTCAAAAAAATTAGATGTCGATCAATTGATAATAGATAGAAATTATAGAGGAAAAGGTTTAGGCAAAAAATTAATGGAAGAAGTAAGAAATATAGCATTGAAAAATAATTGTGATAGAATTGAATTAAATTGTTGGATGTTTAATGACAATGCTTTAAAAATGTATGAACATATTGGCTTTAATAGACAAAGAATAATATATGAAATGTCATTAAAAAACAAATAATCTTAGATATAAATAATTAGCAAAGCGTATTATAGAAGAATGTAGTCAAATGTATGACATTTAAAAAGTTTTGTGGTTTAGAGACAATGCTGTAGCAATTTACATTGACGTGATTTTTATAATTGTTGAAAACGTTTTTATTGTAAACAAAAAGCAGACATTTACTTGTCTGTTTTTGTAATTGCAAAAATATTACTTTTATTTAAAATATTTTAAATCTTCATCTAATGACATAGTAATACGTATTGGTTCTTTAGATTTTGTGTAATAATTATTTGCTTTTGTTACACATGTTTTCTTATTACATTGAACGTCAACATATCTTTTTTCACCTGGATAATTATTATCATAAACACCAATGTAATAATGATTAGAATCAGTATTATCTTGAACAAGGCTAATTGCATTTATTGCATGAAGACCTCCACTAAATGATCCAAATATTACAGGTACATCTCCACTATCTAGTCTATCTCTTAATAATTCAATAAATGCTGCTGAGTTTAGTTTTTTCGATGATTCAGATCCAAAAACGTTTCTTGCCCATATAAGGAAGTTTGAAGATGAAGAATAATGATCCGTTGCATCTTGTTTTATAAAACCTGCATAAATAGCATTTATTATTTGTTTATCAGAGTTTTCTATCATATTACTTGTTTGCATTTTATCTTCGTTTAATAAAGCATTTTCTGCTTCTTTGTAATTAACTCCCCATTTTTCTAGTTGACTTTTTGAATCTAATGCAGATTTGCTTACTGAGATATCATACATTTCAGAGTTGTTTAATTCTTCTTTGAATTTTTCACTATAAACTAGAGTGTTGCCAGATAAAGTCATATAATCTTTTGGTTTTTCTTCTCCAAAAGTATTAAATCCAAATGTATTTTTTAAAACACTAGTTTTTAATTTATAATCATATAAATTACTGTAATTAGCAAAATATGTTTTATTTAAATCATATGCATATGATGTTTGATCTTTTACTGTTTTAGTATTAAAGCTTAATGGTAATTTCTTTGTGTAGTAAAGTTCTGCTATAGTAGCCATTCCATAGCAATGTCCACCACTTGATAAATTAGTTCCATAATTAGGAAAAGAGAATCCGTTTTTAGTTACTATAAAACCACTGTCAGCAATTACTGTTCCATCTACATTTCCGTCACCATCTACATCTACTAAATTATAATTTATATCTGCTCCTATAATCGAATATATTTCGTCTAAAGCTTCAGCATCACTTGCGTTATAATAATCACATCCAGTACCTTCTGCAATAGTGTTAAGATCGTCAGTATCTATTTTTGTTCCTAAACCGATTACACAAATTTTTACATCTTTAGCTTTAGCTTTGTTAATGATTGATGTTTTATTTGAAGATAAAGTATTATATGTAGATGTATCTTTTCCATCAGTTAATAATATTAAGTAGTGGTTATTTTCATCTTTTTTAAATTCGTTAATACCGTTTGTAAGAGCATTTACAATATTTGTTCCATTTCCAATTTTTTCAATATCATTTTTTATTGCATTAACAGCTTTTTTTGCTGACTCTTTATTATCAGTAAACTTTTGTTTATTAATATAATTACCGGCAAATTCACTTATTCCGAAATTATAATTTCCTGTAAACATATCAATTAAATTGTTTGTTAATGATAATCGTTTAAAATTACTATCGTTGCCGTCTGCTCCTGTTATTTTTGTATAACCTAAAGATGTAAGTTGTGAGTAAGTATACATTGAAACGGAATTATCTATAACCATCATTATTTGATTATTTGATTTAGTTAAAACTACATTGCTATCTCCTAAAACATATTTTGAAAAATGTTTTAATGTAACTGTAACTTTTTTATTCTCTTTATCAACAGTTGTTGGCATAGCTTCTAATTCTTTTGTTTTTTCATTAAAATAGTAAAGCGTAAGATTATCTTCATTTAATTTTTGAGTTGTTAAGTCTTCTAGTGAATAAGGTATAGTTACTGTTGCTGTTTCTATTTTTCCTGAAGTATAAAAATTGTACACAGTATCTAATAATCCACTCATTTCTTTAAATGTTGAATTCTTAGAAGTATCGATCGTGGAACTAGCAATGTTGCCTGTTCCAGATATTTCTAAAGTAATACCATTTTTTTCGTTCTTAACAGAGTAAGAAACTTTTCTATTACCGTCTTTTATACCATCACCTTTAGAATCGGCTTTTAATGGATCAAGACCTAATTCTATTTCATCAAAATCACTTAGTCCATCACCATCGGTATCGGCTTTTAATGGATCAGTTTTACTTGTAAAAATTTCGTAATAATCATCTAATCCATCCATATCAGAATCGGACAATTGAGGATCAGTTCCATATTCTTTTTCTTGCTTGTTAGTTAAACCATCTAAATCTAAATCTTCATCCGAATCATTATCTATTTCATAATTCAATGATAATTCTTGTTTATCAGCAAAAGGATTTATAATAGTAAATTTTTTACTTATTTTCTTTAGTTTGTAGCTTATATCTACTTTGCATTCTCCTAATGCTTCAGTTAAATTCCAATTTAATTCAGAACCAGTTATTTCACTTTCACCACAAGTTGTTTTAACTTTTAATTTATCAAGTTTTTTTTCATCAGAAAATTTTATTCCAAGTTTAACGTTACTTTGACTTATATATTTTAAGTTATAATCTTCATATTCCTTGTTCCATTTTAAACTTTCGAATCCATATAATTGTTTATATGTAATAACTAATGCAATAATTACTACTAAACTTCCAACACCTATCAAAAGTTGTTTTTTATATTTTGAAATAAATAGTTTGATGTTGTTTATAATTGGATTAAAAATTTTCTTACTTTTTTCAGAAATCATTTCTGTTGTAGTTTCTTCTTTAGTTTGATTATTAGTTGGAGATTGTTCAATGTTGTTATATTGTTCATTTACATTGTCTTGATTTGTTTGAATATCTTTTAAATTTGTTCCACAGTTTGAACAAAATTCGGATTCTTCTGGTAAATTAGTACCACATTTTGGACAAAACATATTTTTCCTCCCTTTCTTTATTAATAAAAGGCAACAAAGATATTAGTTGCCTTTTTATTCTATATAGATTAGTTTTAAATCAGTATAATGTATACAACTAAAATATATTATTTAAATAAATCTAAAAGTCCACCTAATTCACTTGTCAATGAACTCATGAATAATTTCATAAATGCATAATATCCAGCAATAGTTAATATTCCAAGACATATTAGATTAAAGTAAATCTTTTTATCACCGTCTAATTTTAACTCTTCATTCATTAATTCATAAAGGATAATAAATGAATAAACTCCACCAACAGCAATAAATACAATACTTAATGGACTCCATATTTTTCCTGCTAATGGAGAAATAATCATTCCACATATAATAGCAGGAATTACTGAAGTAGAAGCAATTGATAAAGATTTTATAAAACTTAATTGTTTCTTTATGATTAAACTTCCTAAATAGAATATTAATGCAATTGCTAAAAGAACACAGGCATATATTAAGAAGTTTTTACCAATAACTTCAATCCATTTAATATTTTTTAAATTATCCCATTGCCATGAATAAGTGTAACCACTTGTCCAACTATAGCTTGCAACTCTTACAGTTGAAAATATTGTTTTTATTAAATTTATAATAGTCATTGCACCTGACATAATTAGTGCTAAAATTAATGATGTTTTAGTATCATTTAATTTAGTTTCTTCTTCTTTAAAACTTTTAAATGGTTTTATCATAACAGCTATAATATACATTAAATAGTTTAATGGAGAAGTGCTAGCACTTGTATTAGCATTTGATTGTTGAATTGGTTGGTTATATGTTGGTTGTTGAGTATTTTCTAATTGTTGACTATTTATTGGTTGTTCTTGTTGTACGTTCATTTGTTGTAAATTTTGACTAGGTGCATTGTTAGTCTGAATGGTTTGTGGCATTTCTTTTAGATTTGCACCACACTTAATACAAAAATTAGAACCATCAATATTATTTGCACCACATTTTGAACAAGTCATAATTTTCCTCCTTCTTTTATTATCTTTGATTTAGACTTGTATTAGGACTATTAATGTAAGTAAATTAATAAGTCCTGAAATGAATCAAAGATTTTTTTTATCGATTGTTTATTACATATAAAAAGTTTTAACAAATCTTATAGAATACCTCCTTTTTATGCGTTTTTAACACATATAATTTAAATTTACCAAAGTCTTGAATAGTCTAAAGATTAGTCGATTAAATGTTTCAAAAGCGATTTACGTAATTTTGCATATATTTATTTTTTTTTTGCTGTTCTTATTTAGATAATGCTAATTAAACAACTAGGTATATAAAATACAACATTATTTTATCGTTAAAAAAATAAAAACATCATTTGTATACTAGTATTAATAACTATAACTTCCCTCTACTCCTATTCTTTAAAATTATACCATGTTTTCGGCAAATATTGCACTACTTTTGTTAGTAATGTAGCAGTGGTGAAAGAATGCTCAGTTAAGAATGTTTTGTTTTGTATTTTGGTTATAAATTAAAATTATATTTTATTAAATCAATTACTATTTGTATTATAAAATAACATCTGCTATTTTATAGTTGACAGAACACTGTGCATATAATAAAATAACAATTGATATTTTATTGGAAGAGGTGATTATATGGCAAGAAAAGTGGAATACGATAAGGAAATGTTTTTGCTTAAAGCAAAGGATTATATTAATGAATTTGGTATAGAGTTATTGAATTCAAGAGATCTATGCAAATATATCGGTTGTTCCACTCAACCATTATTTAGAAATTTTAATAACATGGATAATTTTAAAATCGAATTGAAAAAGTATCTTCATGATTATTATGATCTATATATAGATAAAATCGTTGATAAGAATGATTATCTTTATACAATAAGTTATGCATATGCAAGCTTTGCTTACAATGAATCGAAAATATTTAAAGCCTTATTTATGTCTGAGTTAGCGGGTTCAAGAACAATTGATGAAGTATTATCGTCAAGTTGGAATGTTGAAACTATTACCTCTATTCCTAAACAATATTCTTTAACACCTGAACAAGCAAAGAAATTATATCGTGATGTTAGATTCTATACGCATGGCTTGTCCTGTCAAATTGCTTGTAAAAGTATCGTAGTTACGGATGAAGAAATAAAAAGTTTAATAAGAAATTTAATAGATAATTTAGAAAGGGTGATAAAATGAAACAAACTTTTAAAAACATAAAAACAGTTTATAAGTATGGAAAAGAATATAAAAGTTGTTTAATACTTGAAACAATTGGATCAATTTTTGGTATTATCATCGGAATTGCTTTACCGATTCTAGTTGCTAATCAACTTGTATATTTGACAGATAACAATTGGGTTCAATTAATCGTTATGAGTTTAGTTGTTTTAGTATTAGGATTAATAAATGCACTAAAGACGGTATTGATAAGAAAAAACACTCAAAAGTTTACTGTTGGAGTTACCGAAAAATTACAAAAATCATTAAGCAGTGAAATATTAAAAATTTCTCAAACAGATTTAGATAATAATTCAAGTGGTGTTTTTGTTCAAAGAATGACAAAAGATACTGATGAGCTAGCTAAGATGTTTACTGCTGGTTATGGAAAATTAGTCGGAATTATTTCGAGTGTAGGTACATTTATTTCAATATTTATTATTAACAAGTATGTTTTTATTTTTTATTTATTGGTTTCGGTTATTTTAACTATGTTACATTTATCAAAATCTAAAAAGATAAATAAACTGGATAAAGAGAAAAGAAAACAACAAGAAAAAGTAACCGGTTTAACAAGTGAATTAGTTAGAGGTGCTAGAGACGTTAAAATGTTAAATGCTAAAAGTGGATTTGTTAATATGTTGAATGAAAATATTCAAGAAAAAAATCAAAAATATTTAGATATGCGTAATGTTGATATTTCTTATAACTTTGTTATTGAATGTTTAAAAGAATTATTTCAATTTGTTTTAATTATATTATTTATGTATTTAATAAGTAGTAACAAGTTGTCTGTCGCGATGAGTATTGCACTATTTTCTTATAGAGAACGAGTTATGCAAAGCTTTATGGCTAGCATATCCGATTTATTAGAAGAAGCCAATTGTTTTAACTTATCATTTGAAAGAGTGTTTTCCTTATTAGATAATAAATCATTTAACAAAGAAGAATTTGGTAAAAAACATATTGATAATATTAAAGGTAATTTTGAATTTAAAAATGTTTCGTTCTCTTATGATAATGATTTAAAAGTATTAGATAATATTAATTTTAAAGTAGATGCTAATACAACTGTAGGTTTTGTCGGAAAAAGTGGAAGTGGCAAAACAACGATTTTTAGTTTAATGTGTAAAATGTATAATATTGAGTCTGGTGATATTCTTATAGATGGAAATTCAATAAATGATTTAGATGAAGATTCTATTAGGGGTAATATAACAATTATATCTCAAAGTCCTTATATCTTTAATATGAGTATTATTGATAATATGAAGCTTGTTAAAGAAGATGTAACATTAAAGGAGATAAAAGAAGCGTGTCGTTTAGCTTGCCTAGATGATTTTATTGAGAGTTTGCCAAATAAATATAATACAGTAGTTGGTGAAGGTGGTGTTACTTTGTCTGGCGGTCAAAGACAAAGACTTGCTATCGCTAGAGCATTAATTCAAAAGACGGAAATAATTTTATTTGATGAAGCAACAAGTGCATTGGATAATGAAACACAAGGTAAAATTCAAGAAGCCATTAATAATTTAAAGAATGAATATACAATCATGATAATAGCACATAGATTCTCTACAATATTAAACTGTGATAAAATATTCTTTATTGAAAATGGAAAGATAATAGATTCTGGAACTCATAAAGAATTGTTAAATAGATGTTCTGAATATAAGCATCTATATGAATCTGAAATAAAAAAAGGGAAATAGGAAAACAATTAAATTATAATTTATGATATAGTATATATAACAAAATAAAATGATTAGGAGAGTTTAAATGAAAAAATGTAAAGATTGTAATGTTGAAATGATTGAATGTTCTAGTCTTCATACTAATTATGTTGGTGGAATTAAATTTGAAGAACAAATATTTTTAGATTATGATGATGAACAAAATGGGACTAAAATGTTGTTTAGTAATAAGAAAATGTCTAAAAAACGTTTAAAAGCAAGAGTTTGTCCAAAATGTGGGTTAGTTGAATTATATGTTGATTTAACTAGTAATGAATAAAATATAGATTGGAAATATATGAACAAGTTTTATTTGGAAAGACCATCTATTCAAAGAAAAAAGGATATAGTTGATTATATTAATGAGTTTGTGGATTATAATTCAGATCTTAATGGGATGGGTTCTTTAGATAACATTCTTTCGGGACTAACATTTGAAGAAGCATTAACTAAATGTTTAAATATGCAAAATGAAGAATATGCGAAAAGTATGCATAGAGCTCAAACTAAAACATTTTTACTTATTAGAGAAGATGATAATAAGTTAGTTGGAACCATAAGTGTTCGATGGAATCTACCAAAGGAAATGATTTCCTTTGGTGGAAATATTGGATATAGTATTCGTCCAACAGAAAGAAGAAAAGGATATAATAAAATAAACTTGTATTTAGGTCTTTTTGAGGCTCAAAAAATTGGATTATCGAATATTATGCTTTCTTGTGATGTTGACAACTTAGGTTCAAGTAAAACTATGGAAGCATTAGGTGGTAAACTTGAAAAAACGGAAGTGGATCCAGCTGATGGAATACTAACAAGTGTTTATTCCTTTAATGTCTCTGAAACAATTGAAAAATATAAAAAAGAATTTGAAAATCACATTAGATCCTCATAATAATTTTAAATGATTTAAATATAATAATAATGGAGATGAATATGAAAAAATTTATTATTATATTGTTAATTACTTTTGGAGTTGCCGTTTTACCTACTATTTTTATTGATTTTAATACAGATTATTTGATTAAACCAGTTTTATTTCCTCCTAAAATATTATTTCCAATTGTTTGGACAATTCTTTATATACTTATGAGTATTTCTTTATATTTATCAAGTAAAGATGACAATGAGGTTTATAAAGTGTATGGAATGCAACTTGTTTTAAATTCATTATGGAGTCCATTGTTTTTTTTGTTTAAAACCTATTTGTTTTCAACAATAGAATTAATATTTTTAATTTGGTTTGTGGTTATAATGATTTATCAAATGTATTCTAAAAATAAAATAGCTGGATACTTACAAATTCCTTATATAATTTGGTTATTATTTGCGTTATATTTGAATATTTCAATATTTATTTTTAATTAGAGATATATTAAGTTATATCTTTTTTTGTTATACTATATATAGTATGGAAGTGGTATTATGAATAAACCAAATGTTATCTTAGATAGTGATGTATGTAATGAAGCAGATGATTTATTCGCGATTGCATATCTTTTAAAATCTAACATGTTTAATGTAAAAGCAATCACGATTGCTCCTTTTAAACATAGTATGTGGAAAGGTACAGTAGCAGAATCTATTGATGCAAGTTATAAAGAAGCCTGCAAACTTTATGATTATTTAGGTATTCATGACTATACAACCATTGTAAAAGGAAGTAGAGACTATTTTAAAAATGGTTATGAGGAAGAAACAGATGCAATAAAAAGAATGTTTGAAATTATAAAAGAATGTGATAAAACCTATATTTTAGCTATAGGATGTCTTACTAATATAGCTATATTGTTAAAACATCATCCTGAAGTTATAAATAAAATTGAACTAATTTGGTTAGGAAGTAACTTTTTATTTGGTGATAATCAAGATTTTAATTTTAAGCAAGATGTTGATGCAGTAGGATATGTCTTTTCATCTAAAGTTAATATGACAGTTATTCCATGTTCTCCTATAACGTCAAATTTACTTATGTCAATATACGAATTAAAATATGAACTTAAAAGTGGAAATGCTTTAAATGATTATTTAATTGACAAATTTTATGATAGACCTTGGGGTCCACATAGAAGATGGCCACTTTGGGATATAAGCGTTGTTGCTTATATGATAAATAAAAAATGGTTTAAAACTATAAATATATGTGCTCCAGAAATAGGTGAAGACAACAAGTTTATCTTTGTCAAAAGTGATCACGAAATTACTTTTGTTCGGGGGTTAAATGCTAATTTGATATTAGATAATATGTTTGAAGTGTTAAAGAAAGACAATGTAGAATGATATTAAATGTGAGTGGAAGAACAGATATTGTTGCCTTTTATACAGATTGGTTTATGAATAGATACAATGAAGGATTTGTTGATGTAAGAAATCCTTTTAATAAAAAACTAGTTAGTAGAATTTTTTTTGAAGATGTAGATGCAATTTTATTTTGTACTAAAAATCCAATTCCTATTGTTGATAAATTAGAACTTATTAACAAACCAATTGTTTTTCATGTAACAATTACTCCATATAAAAAGGATATTGAACCAAATGTCCCTGATAAAAGTAAAGTTATAGAATCAGTGAAGAAAATCAGTAAAATTCTAGGAATAGAAAATGTTGTTGTTAGATATGATCCAATATTTATAAGTGATGTTTATTCAATTTCTTATCATATTAAAGCATTTTCTAAGCTTTGCTCAAAATTGGATGGTTATATTAATAAAATAATTGTATCTTTCATTGATGATTATAAAAATGTTAGAAAAAATTATAGTACTTTAAAATATAAAGAATTTAGTAATTCTGATTATGCTTTAATTGGAACTAATTTTAGCTCTATTGCGGAATCTCATAATATTAAAGTTTCTACTTGTTTTGAAGATAACACTTTAGTTGAATATGGATTTATTAAAGATGAATGTATGTCAAAAGAACTTGTTTACAAATTAACTGGTAAAATCTATAAAGGTGAATGGACTGCTAGAAAGGATCACAAATGCCACTGTGTTCCGATGGTTGATATTGGATGGTATAATACTTGTCCGCATATGTGTAAATATTGTTATGCGAATTATGATGAAGAAGCAGTTGCTGAAAATATTAAAAGACACGATAAAAATTCATCTTTACTTATTGGAAAATTAGAAAGTGATGATATAATAAAAAGACGCTTAAAGTGAAGTGATATAATGTATAAAAAAATTTATATAACACCATATAATTTTGATAACATAATACTTGAAAGTGACGGGGAATATTTAACTAGGTTGGAGTTTTCAAATGAAGAAATAATTTGTGAAAATGAGGAAGTGTTTACTGAAGCAGTAAAATGGTTAGATATTTATTTTTCTGGAGTTGAACCTACATTTACTCCAAAGTTTAAAATTACTGGTGTAAGCAATTTTTGCTTATCGGTAATAGATGAAATCAAAGATATTCCTTCTGGAGAACTTTTAACTTATGGAGATATTGCTCAAAGTATTGCTAAAAAACGTGGAATAAAGAAAATGTCTGCTCAAGCAGTAGGGGGAGCTTTGCATAGAAATCCCATTTGTTTAATTATTCCATGTCATCGTGTTATTGGAAAAAATAATTCTTTAGTTGGTTATGGTGGAGGAATTAATAATAAACTAAATTTGCTAAAGTTAGAAGGAAGTTATAAAGATTATATGAGTATTCCGGAGGATAAATATGAATAGATGTTCGTGGTGTAATTTAAAAAATGAAAAATATGTTAACTATCATGATAATGAATGGTGTATTTTAAATAAAGATGAAAAATATCTTTATGAAATGTTTATACTTGAATCATTTCAAGCTGGTCTTTCATGGGAATGTGTTTTAAATAAAAGAGAAGCCTTTTTAAAAGCATACGAAGGTTTTGATATAAATAAGGTTGTGAACTTTGATGATAAAAAAATTGAAAAATTAATGAACGATAAAGCAATTATTCGTAATCGATTAAAGATTCAAGCAAGTATTAATAATTCCAAAATATATTTTGATATCATAAAAAAATTTGGAGGTTTTTATAATTATCTTTGTACTTTTACAGGTGGAATTATTTTTTATGAAAGTGGAAAAACAACCTCAGAACTTTCTGATAAGATATCTTTTGATTTAAAAAAGCGTGGAATGAAGTTTGTGGGTTCGACAATTATTTATTCATATCTTTGTGCAATAGGTGTTATATATGCTCATGAAAAAAACTGCTTTTTATATAAAAACAGATAATTTATTTTATATCAATAAATATATTGCTTTTTTCAATAAATTTATGTTATATCAAAATGTAATTTAAAAGTATCTATAAACAATGGTGTAAGTATATCCATTAGATTTTTATCTTCAATTAAAATTGCTTTTTTGTTTTCGAAGAAGCAATATTTCTTTTCTTTATCATTAATTAAATAATAAAATTCGGTGTTGTTATATTTACATTTGCTAAAAATTATATAATGGTTTTCATCAATAGTTACTAAATCATTTATCTTCATATCTTCTCCTTTTTATAATTTTATGCCAATAAAAAATATTTAGAATTATTAAATATAATGATATAATTAAATAGATAATGGATGTGGTTTTGTGGATCAAAATAAAATAGGTGAATTTATAAAAAAACTTAGAACAGAAAATCATTTAACTCAAAAGGAATTTGCTGATAAATATGGTGTTACTTATCAAGCTGTTTCTAAATGGGAAAATGGCAAAAATCTTCCAGATATGTCACTTATAAAACAAATGAGTGAAGATTTTAATATAGGAATAGATGAGTTTTTAGATGGCGAAAAAAAACCGAATCGTCAAATAGATTATAAATATTTGAAAAGTGCAATAATCGGAATATTTATTATTATTTTGATGTTTATTATTATGTTATTAGGTCATAATGATACTTATGAATTTAAAACTTTATCAACTAAATGTAATGATTTTAATATTTCAGGAACAATTTCCTATAACGATAAAAAATCATCAATATTTATAAATAAAATAACTTATTGTGGTGGAGATGATGTAAATATTTATAAAAAGATAGATTGTATTTTATATGAAAAAGAAAATGATATAGATAAACAAATTGCTACTTATTCTCATGATAGTGTTACTCCAACTAAGTTAGAGGATTTTTTGGAAAATGCTTTATTTACGGTAGATAATTATTCAAGATTATGTAAAGAATTTAAGGAAAATAGTTTATACTTAAAAATTAAAGCTTTAACTATTGAAGGAAAAGATATAACTTACGAAATTCCTCTTACTTTAAGTTCAAATTGCACGTGTAAAACCAAATAGCATCAAAGGTGCTATTTTTTTATTGACAAATATAAATTTATAATATAACATATGATATATAACAAACGTTATGGAAAGGAAAACAAATATGCCACCGTTAAAAAGGATTAGTAAAGAAGACATTGTTAAAGCTGGATATGAACTGGTAGAAGAAAGGGGAATTGATTCGCTTAATGCTAGAGATTTAGCTAAGAAATTGAATTGTTCTGTTCAACCATTATTTTCTAATTTTGATAATATGGATAGTTTAAAAAAGGAAGTGTTAGATTATTGTTATCAAAAATATAATGATTATATGAAATTATCTAAGGATTATAAGGATACAGGAATTAGATATATTAGATTTGCTAAAATAAATCCAAATGTTTTTAAAGCAATATTTACAATTCCTTCAGAAAGAAATGCGATGGAATGTATGATTAATGATGAATCATTTAAAATAATCGCGATTAATATGAAGAAGATGAATAATTTTACTGATGAAATGATAAAAGACTTTCATTTAAAGATGTGGTTATTTACCCAAGGTATAGTTTCACTTATATTAAATCATACATGTAACTTTAGTGATGAAGAAATTGAATTGTTGTTAGTTGAACAATATTTAGCGCTTATGAATTTAATGAAGTTAAAAACAGAATTTAATTTAAAAAGTTTAAAAGATTATAAAAATTTGGAGGTAAGAAATGAAAAAATTTAAAAATGTTTTGATTGGGTTATGTTTTATTGCTGTTGGAGTATTATTTGGGTTAAAAACTTTAGGTTATACTGATATAGATATTTTCTTTGATGGATGGTGGACTTTATTTATAATCATTCCATGTGTGTTTGGTTTATTTGAAGATCATGATAAAACAGGAAGTATTATTGGAATAGTTATTGGAACTCTTTTATTATTAGGTTGTCAAGAAGTTGTTACTTTTGAAATGGTTCTTAAATTATTATTACCGGTTATTTTAGTTATTATTGGAGTTAGTTATATAGTTAAAGAAATATTTGGTAATAAAATCAAGAAAAAAATAGAAGAACTTAATATTAAAGGCAGTGATGAAGTAAATACAGCAGTTTTTTCAAGTCAAAAGATAAATTATGACAAAGAAGAATTTAAAGGTACCAATGTAGAAGCAATCTTTGGTGGTATAAAGGTTGATCTTAGAGGTGCGATTATTAAAGAAGATATTTCTATAAACGCTAATGCTGTGTTTGGAGGAATAGAAATATATGTTCCTAAAGATGTAAATGTTGTAGTAACGTCTTCTTGTATATTTGGTGGAATTGATAATAAAGTTTCAAAGAAAGAAAATGTTAAAACCATATATATAAATGGTAGATGTGCATTTGGAGGAATAGAGATTAAATGAGTAATGAAAATTCAATAGTAAGAACAATTGCCCTCTCTCTAGCGCTTATATTAGGAGTTTCTATAATTGCTGGAATTATAAGTGCAGTAATATCAGTATTATCTTTATTTGAAGTTGATAAAGGCGAATATAAAAAAATATATACTTTAGTAGATGTTGAAAATATCGATGATATAAAAAACTTGAATGTTGATATAAATACTTCAACTATTAAAATTGAAGAAGGTGCAAACTTTATAATAGAAACAAATAATAAATATGTATTTTATGAAATGAATAATTCTACTGCTTATGTAAAGGAAAAGAAAAAACATTCAATTAGAAAAAGAAATCAAAGTGTTATAACTATTTATATTCCAAAATATTACACTTTCAATGATGTTACTTTTTCTTTAGGAGCAGGTGTAACGGATATTAGTTCATTAAATATGAAAAATGGTAATTTCAATTTAGGAGCAGGAAAATTTACTTGTGGTAATTTAAATGTTGAAAACAGATTAATTGTTGATGGTGGAACTGGAAAAATAGATATAAATTCTGGAAACATAAATAATATGAAATTAGATATGGGTGTTGGAAGTGTTAGTATAACTGCAAAACTAACTGGTTCATCAAATATAGATGGTGGAGTTGGAAGTATTAATCTAACTTTAAAAGATTCAATAGATAATTATAAAATATATGCTTCTAAGGGAATTGGCAGTGTTAAACTAAATGATAAAGAAATAGAAAACGAAACTACCATTGGAAATGGTGATAATAGTATTAAAATTGATGGTGGAATAGGCTCTATAAAAATTGATACAAAGGAGTAAAAAGATGAATAAAGTCATAGAAGTAAAGCATTTAACAAAATGTTATAAAAATTTAAAAGCATTGGATGATTTGTCATTTGATGTTTATGAAAATGAAATATTAGGTTTACTTGGACCAAATGGAAGTGGAAAGACAACAGCAATGAATTCGATTCTATCTCTTCTAAATTATCAAAGTGGAAAAATAATGATATTTGGGAAATGCATGACACCTACTAGTTATGATATAAAAAAAGACATTGGAGTTGTATTTCAAGAAGTTGCTGTATTTGAGGAATTAACAGTTTATGAAAATATAGATTATTTTTGTGGATTATATGTTTATGACAAAGATAAAAGACGTGAATATGTAGAAGAAGCAATTGGATTAGTTGGTTTAAATAACTTTAAAAAGTTTTATCCAAAACAACTTTCTGGTGGTTTATTAAGAAGACTTAACATAGCTTGTGGAATCGCACATAAACCAAAACTTATAATATTTGATGAACCTACGGTTGCAGTAGATCCTCAAAGTAGAAATAATATTTTAGATAACATTAAAACTTTAAGGGACAATGGAGCAACAATTCTATATACAACTCATTATATGGAAGAAGTGGAAGAACTATGTGATAGAGTTATCATTTTAGATAGAGGAAAAGTACTAGCAAGTGGTACAAAAGAAGAGTTAAAAGAATTATCAAATATTGAAGAAAAAGTAGTAGTAGATGTTAATGATTTAAGTGAAAATATTTTAGAAGAAATATCAAATAAAAAGGAAGTAGATTATATAGACTATACAAACAATGTACTTACTATTACTTATAAAAAAGGTAAAAATAATATTGGCGAATTAATAGATTTATTTAATAAGAAAAAAGTTAAATATGGAAGTATTACATCTTCTAAACCTACTTTAAATGATGTATTCTTGGAACTTACTGGAAAGGATTTAAGAGACTGATGTTTGTTAGAAAGTTTAAATATACTTTTAAAAGTTTATTAAGAAATAAAGCTCTTATATTTTGGACTTTTGCTTTTCCGTTGTTATTAGGATCATTTTTTAAAATGGCTTTTTCAAATATAGAAAAAGAAGAACAATATAATCCTAGCAATATTGCAATAATTAATGATGAATCTTTTAATGAGAATATTATTTATAAAGAAACTTTTAAATCTTTAAGTGATGAAAAGAACGACAATCGATTATTTAATGTTTTATATGTAGATGAAGAAAAAGCTAAAAAACTATTGGATAATGATGAAATAATTGGTTATTTTAGTATTAAAGATGATGAACCAAAAGTAACTGTTAAACAAAATGGAATATATCAAACTGTATTAACAAGTGTTATTGAAGAAATAGAACTTAATAAAAATGTTTTAAATGATTATTATTCTAAAGTTAAACTTGAAGATTATGATGCTACAAAAAATATTATGGACAAACTTAATCAAGATATAAAATTAAAAAATGTGAGCAATAATAATTTAAGTTATACTATGATTGAATATTATACAGTAATTGCCATGGCTTTATTATATGGTGGTATGTTTGCTATGACAGCTATTAATAAAGAACAAGCTAATATAGACGCGGTTGGAAAAAGAAATACAATTGCACCATTAAATAAAACAAAAATGGTTTTAGCAAGTGTATTAGCAAGTTATTTAATAGAACTTATTGGAATAGCCTTATTGATTCTTTATACGATATTGGTATTAAAAGTTGATTATGGAAATAATATTATAAACTTGATAATAGTTTCCTTAAATGGGGCACTTGCTGGAACAAGTATTGGTATATTTGTTGGAACATTACCGATTAAAGAAAATACAAAAACAGGTATTATGATTGCTTCATCTATGGTATTTTGTTTCTTATCAGGAATGATGGGAATAACTATGAAATATATAATTGATACTTATGTACCAATTTTAAGTAGAATTAATCCAGCTAGTATGGTTACTGATGCTTTATATGCTTCATATTATTATACTAGCAATCAAAGATTTATTTTTGATATTGTTAATATGTTACTTTTCTCTTTTGTTTTAATTTTATTATCGATTAGAAGTATGAGGAGGATTAAATATGACAGTATCTAGTACATTTTTTAAAATATTAAAAAAATATAAAGGATTAATTATACTTTATAGTGTCATTTTAGTAGGTTTTGGTGGTATAAATGTTACTACAAATGAAAATAACGTTTTATATGAAGCTGAAAAACCTAAAATAGCTATTATAAATAAAGACGAAAAATCGATTGTTACGGATAATTTTATTCAATATTTATCTTCTAGATGTGAAATCAAAGAATATGATGCATATGATATCGATGATGCATTATTTTATAGACAAGTTAGTTATGTGTTATATATAGATGAAGGATTTAATAAAAATGATAAAGATAAACTTAGTATTAAAACTACTGGTGATTATGATTCAACATTAGCTCAAATGTATGTAGATCGTTACTTAAAGACTCAAGATATATATTTATCGATGTTTGAAAGTGAAACTGAAGCAATTGAAAATTTAAATACGGCTTTGAATGTGGATGTTAAAATAGATTTAACTTCAAAAAAGAATACAGTAGCATCTTCTAAAATAAATACGTATTTCAATTTTGCTAGTTATTCTTTACTTGCTGGTTTAATAATTGTTTTAGGCACTATTTTAGCTATCTTTAATGAAAGAAAAATTAAAATGCGTTCAATTATCAGCAGTACAAGTTATAAAATAAGAAATAGAAGCATTATATTATCAAGTATGGTTTATGCTGTTTCTTTATGGACATTTTATATGATTATTGGACTTATTTTATTTAAATCTGAATTATTAAATTATTATGGATTAATATATGCACTTAATTCTTTAATATTTACATTTGCAGCATTAGCATTAGGAATATTATTAAGCAATTTGATAAACAATAAAAATGCTTTAGGAGGAGTAGTTAATGTTATCGCGGTTGGTACATCCTTCTTGTCTGGAGTGTTTGTACCTTTAGAATATTTACCTAATTCTGTAATAAACATTGCTCATATATTTCCAACTTATTGGTATGTATGTGCAAACAATATAGTTTCTAATTTAACTAACTTAAGCTTAGATTCTATAAAACCAATCTTGATTAATGATTTAATTATATTAGGATTTATAGTTTTATTCATTATTCTAAATAGTATTGTCGTGTTTAAAAAACAAAAGATAGCATAAAAGTTTTTAGTTAAAGCTAAAGACTTTTTTTATAGATTTATATTATGCTATTTGATATAATTTTTGTAGGTGATAATATGGCTAGAACAAAGAAAAAAGTTTTAGATAATAAGTGTCCTAGATGTCAAGCTCCGATTGAGTTTAATCCTAAACTTGGTCTTTTTAAATGTGAATATTGTGATGGAGAATTTAAAGCTGAAGAGTTAAAAGATATGTCTTCTGAAGAAAATAATGTTTCAGAAAGCAGCGTTGAATATGTTAACTATAATTGTCCAGATTGTGGAGCTGTAATAATTACAGACGAAAATACAGCAGCAACTTTTTGTGTTTATTGTGGAAATACTTCAATAATTAAAAGTCGTTTAAGTGGTGAATTTGCTCCTAGTAAAATTATTCCATTTAAAAAAACAAAAGAAGACGCGATTACTGCTTTTAAAGGATTAAAAAAAGGAAGACGTTTGATTCCTAAAGAATTTATAAATGAAAAAAATATTGAAAAAATTATGGGAGTATATATTCCGTTTTGGTTATTTGATGTAGCATCTTCAGGAGAAATGGACATCAATGCAACCAGAGTAAGCAGTTGGTCAAGTGGCGATACTCATTATACTAAAACAGATTACTATGATGTTGAACGAGCAGCTAGTATGAAATTTTATATGGTTCCAGTTGATGGTTCCGTTAGATTTGATGATGATATAATGAATACGATTGAACCCTTTGACTATAAATCTTTAGTGCCATATAATCATGCATATCTTTCAGGCTTTCTAGCAGAAAAATATGATGTATCAAAAGAAGATGCTTATAAAAATGCTGAAGCTCGTGTAGAAAATTCAGTTAAAGATGAAATGCTTTCAAGCGCGATTGGATATGCATCTAAATCTATTACTAAAAGTAACATTTCGTCTAGCAATCAAAACTGTGAATATGTTATGTTACCTGTTTATATGGTAAATGTAAAATATAAAGATAAGTTTTATATTTTTGCAATGAATGGAGAAAGTGGGGAATTTGTTGGAAATATTCCTCTTGATAAAAAGAAAGCATTTATTATGTTTGCTCTTGTATTTGCTTTAATATTTATAATTATTTTAGTTATTTCATATATTATTTTTGTTTTTGGAGGTATTAATCAATGAAAAGAAAATTATGTTTAATTATATGTCTTTTCTTACTTCTTCCAACGTTTGTTTTTGCAGCTACTGAAACTAAAATGAGAATTAAGGCAAATAATTATGGTGTATCTAAAAAATGGGATATGTCTTCTTGGAGTAGAATATATCGTGCAATTGATACTCCTTATGTTGATGCATCAGAAAAAATCTATGACTATTCAAATATTTTATCATCTGATGATAAAACTGATTTAAAATTGCAAATGGATAAATTTATTAAAAAAACTGGATTTGACATTGTTTTTGTTTCAGTTGATTTAGAATATAGTTCAGATTCGATTAATGAAAATTATGCGGCTGATTTTTATGATTACAATGATTTTGGTTTAGATGATGAATATTATTCAGGAGTTTTATTACTAAGAAATACTTATGAAAGTGATCCATATTTTAATATATATACATTTGGAAATGCTCAACTTTATTTTACTTATGAAAGACTAGAAAGTATTTTGGATGATATATACCCATACTTTAAAGGTGGAGTAGACTATAAGGGTGGAATAGAATTATTCATCAACAAATTAAGTAGTTATTATGATGAAGGAAAACCTTTTGATGTTCGAAATGATACATTGGATGAATATGGAAATGTTATTAAAGGTTTTTATCCACCTTATGTAGTTGCTATAATTGGAGCTATCATTGTTTCATCAATTGTTGTTTCTGTTCAAATTCGTAAGAATAAGATGGTAAAAAAAGCTACAACAGCATTTGATTATTTAGACAAAAATTCAATAAATTATACAGTGAAGAAAGATAGATTTTTAAGAAGTCATACAAGTAGTTATAAAACTAGTTCATCATCTGGAGGTTCATCTGGTGGTGGTGGACATAGCACCGGTTCATCTGGTGGTGGACATTCTTCAGGAGGAGGAAGACATGGATAATCTTAATGATTTAAAAGAACAATTAAAAAATTTAGAAGATAAATTAAGTGATATTGGGAGGTCTCTTTGACGTCGACAAAAAGTATGAAGAGATAAAAGCTTTAGAAGAAAAATTAAATGATTCTTCAATTTGGTCGGATCAAAACAAATATAATGAAATTAATTCTAATTTAACGGTTTTGAAAAAAGAGATTGAAGACTATAACGTTTTAAGTAGACAAATTGAGGAAGCAAAACAAACATTGGAACTTCTTGCAGTTGAAAGTGATTTAGAACTTTATAATGAATTAGTTTCCCTTATTAATTCAATGTCAACATCACTTGAAAGTTTAGAATTAAATACTTTATTAAATGGAGAATTTGATAAAAATAGATGTTATTTAGAAATACATCCAGGAGCTGGTGGAACTGAATCACAAGATTGGGCAGACATGCTTCTTAGAATGTATACAATGTATTTTTCTAAAAATGATATTCCATATGAGATAGTTGATAAACAGGACGCGAATGATGCAGGTATTAAAAGTGTTACTATTTATGTTAAAAAAATATATTCTTATGGCTATTTAAAAGGTGAAATTGGTGTGCATAGATTGGTTAGAATAAGTCCATTTGATTCTAATCATCGAAGACACACTTCCTTTGCAGCTGTAAACGTTACGCCGGAGATAGAAGACGCTAATATTGAAATCAATGATGATGACATAAGAGTAGATGTATATCGTTCAAGTGGAAATGGCGGTCAAGGAGTAAATACAACTGATTCGGCTGTCAGAATAACCCATTTTCCATCAGGTATTGTAGTAACTGTTCAAAATGAACGTAGTCAAATTAGAAATAAAGAAACAGCTATGAAAATCTTAAAAAGTAAATTATATAAAATTAAAATGGATGAACAAAATAAAATGTTAAATTCTATAAAAGGAAATAGTTCAATTGATTTTGGAAGTCAAATTCGTAACTACGTTTTAGAACCTTATAGTTTAGTAAAAGATTTACGAAGTGGCTATGAATCCAATAATCCGACAAAAATCTTGGATGGTGACATTGGCCCAATCATTGAAAGTGTATTGAAAAGTAGGTAATTTATGGATAAAATTATTAGAATATTTAATATATTAGTGGGATGCATTATTATATCTTTAGGATTTAATTATTTTGTATTACCGAATCAATTAATTAGCATTGGAAGTGATGGCTTAGCATGTTTATTTAGTTACATTTTTACATCTAATGTATATATAAATATGTTAATTCTTAATATAATTATTTTGCTTTTTTCTTTAATATTTGTTGATAAAAAAACTATTAAATTATATATATTGCCAGCTATATTAATACCTATAATTTCATATTTAACAAGTTTTATAAGTGAGTATTATCCAATACAACTACCAGAAATGATGATAAGTATTCTTGTTGCTTCGTTTTTAATTGGCATTGGTTATAGTTTTATATTTAAAGCTGGTTATAAAGCATCTGTTATATTTATTATAGAAGATATATTTTCTTCATTAACTAATGTACATTCTAAAAGCTATTCATTAGCTATTGATGTATTTAATGTAATATTAACGGTGATCTTTATAAGTTTAAATGTTGGATTATATTCTTTAATAATGATAATAATTATTCGTTATTTAATAACAAAGGCTGAATTTGGTATAAATGATTATAAAATGTTTTATGTTATAACTCAAAAGGAACAAGAAGTAAGAAATTATATTGTTAATGATTTACATTATAAATTAACTACTTTAGATGTAACAGGTGGATATAGTAAGAAAAGTAGCAAGATATTATTATCCGTTATATCATCCAATGATTATTTCAAGTTAAAAGAAGGCATAAAACTTATAGATGATCATGCTTTTATTGCCATTGTAGATACATATGATTGTATAAATAGAAAGATTGTTGATAATTATGAAAAAGATTAAAATTGTTGCTATTTTATTATTTAGTTTTCTTTTAGTTGGTTGTGGAAGTAAAAGTAGTATTACTGGAGATGCTTTTTCATCTAAAATGACAGAGATGAATTATTCGATAAAAGATGTTCTAAGCAACTATGATTATGCTGTGTCAGCGTATAATGCATATAAGGATGAAGTAAGTGTCTTTTTTCTTAAAGGAAAAAAGAAATACGATGTTGAAGGAATATTCATTGATGAATACCAAAATATTTTCAGTGAAATAGGAGAAAACTATGAAAAAAAGATTACCAGTGGAAAAACATGGACAAGTCTTATGTTAAAAACTGATGAAAAGATTTATTATATATCTTGGATAAGTGATTCATATATTCTTATTAAAGCTCCTAGAGATAAGAATAATGAAGTTGAAAAGGTAATTAAGACTTTAGGATATTAATTGTAAAACGTATTGTAAACATAGTAATTAAATGAATTGTAAATTTACATTTTTGGTATAATCTTAGTAGGAGAGTGGGATTATGTCAGAAAAAATTAGTATGTTTAACACAGAGCTTGATTCAATTAATCTAGTTTTAGAAAAATTAGTCACTAGACAAAATTCAAGTGTTTTTGATAAGTTATGTATTAAATGTAATGGCTTGTTGGATAAAATTATTGATTCTACTCAAGAGATTACTACTTCGGAAGAACGAAGACAAGTAATTGCTACTTTAAGAAGATTAAGAGAGATAGCTGTTCGTTTATCAGCGTATAAACAATATTTAATAGCTACAATTGATGAGAATATTAAGGCTCTTGAAGAAGATGGTAAAGTTGTTGAATTCCCAAGTAACAATGTTATATCTTTACAAGAAGAACAAGCAAAGAAATTAACTTTAATTAATGAAAATAAAAATGCTGCATAGCATTTTTTTTCATAATATATTCATAATTAAGTTATATATTTTATTTGTTGGATGTGATAGAATATATAATAGGTGGATAAAAATATGGGTGCAAAAACATTTAAAACTCTAGATGAACAAATTGAGATATTAAAAGGTAAAGGTTTAGTAATTGATGATATTGATTACACTAAAAATATTATATTAAGAGAAAATTATTTTTTCTTGATGGGATATCGTCATTTATTTATGAGAAATGATAATCCTAAGTTATTTTTAGAAGGAACTACTTTTAAAGAATTATATTCTTTATTCTATTTTGATAGACAATTAAGAAATATAATGTTTAAAAATATCTTAATTATTGAAAATAATACTAAAAGTATATTTTCATATGTTTTATCTCAAAAATATGGTTATAAAGAAAGTGATTATTTAAGAAATATAAACTATAATCAAGCACCTGATAAAGTAAGACAGGTAAATGACCTATTAAAAAAGATGAAACGCCAAATTAGAGTAAATGGAGGTCAACACGAAGCAACAAAGCATTACATCAACAACTATGGTTATATACCTCTTTGGGTAGTAGTTAAAGTTTTATCATTTGGTATCACTAGTGAATTATATACAATATTAAAACCAAATGATCAAAGAGAAATAGCTAAGTATTATGATGTTGAACCAGAAAATCTATTGCAGTTTTTACCAATATTATCCAATTATCGTAATTTATGTGCTCATGAAGATATTCTTTTTGAACATCGAACTCAAAAAGTTATACCAGATAATATTTATCATGATAGTTTGAATATTCCAAAGATAAATGATGAATATATATATGGTAAAGGAGATTTATTTTCTGTAGTTATTATTTTTAAATATTTATTGTCAAAGGATGATTTTAGGCTGTTAATGGCTGAGTTATCTTATGAAATAGATGCTTTATCTGGAAAATTAAAAGTAGTATCAATAGATAAAGTTCTTGCGAAAATGGGATTTCCAATAAATTATAAATCACTTTTAGATATGGAATAGGAGGGTCTTCTATGAAAGAAGATAAAAAATCAAGAAAAGGATTAAGTGTTGCAATAATTGTAGGTATTATCGTACTTGTGCTTGTTGCAATTGGAGATATAGTTGTTAACTATGTGCCATTAAAAGAAATTTTTAGTAAAAACGTAAAATATGTTACTGAAAAAGAAGTTACAGTTACTGATAAAGGAATAAGTGATGCTGTTTCTAAATTATATGATGCATCTGTTATTGTTGAAGTTGGAACTAGTGAAGATAAACTAAGTGGTTGGGGAAGTGGTTTTGTTTATAAAACTGATGACAAATATGGTTATATATTCACTAATCACCATGTTGTAGATGGTGCTAAAAGTATAAAAATAGTATTATCTAATGAAACTGAAGTAACTGGAGAACTTGTTGGAAGCGACGAATATGCTGACGTTGCAGTTGTTAAAATTCCAAAAGATAAAGTTATAGCAGTTGCTGAAATTGGTAAAAGTGAAGATGTATTAGTAGGAGATACAATATTCGCTATTGGAACTCCAGTAAGTCTTGAATATTCATTCACAGTAACTCGTGGAATTCTTAGTGGAAAAAATCGTATGGTAGAAATGAGTTCATCTTCTAAGAAAAGTTATTATGGACAAAGTGGAGATTCATGGTATATGAATTTATTACAAATCGATGCTTCAATAAACTCTGGTAATTCAGGTGGTCCACTTGCTAACTCAAATGGTGAAGTAATCGGAATTACAAATAGTAAATTATCATCATCTACATTAAGTGGAACATCTATTGAAAATATGGGATTTGCAATACCAATTGAAGATGCTTTATCAGTTGCAGAGTATTTAGAAAACAACGGAAAAGTAACAAGACCTGTTTTAGGAGTTACGATGACTTCTGTTGATGGTGCAGAATATAATGGAGTAGAAATAAGTTCTAGTATTACAAGTGGTGCTGTTGTTGTTGATGTATCAAGTAATTCAACTGCCTCTGCTGCAAAACTTAAAAAAGGTGACGTAATTGTTAAATTAGATGATTACAAAATTAAAGATTATAAATATTTGAAATATTATCTTTACCGTTATAGAGTTGGAGATAAAGTTAAAATAACTTATATTAGAGACGGTAAAGAGAAAACTGTTGAAGTTACATTAAAGGATTAGTTTTAATCCTTTTATTTTGTCTTTATTCTTGATATAATACTTTGTGAATTGGATGTGATAACATGGCTTTAAAAGCTGGAATAGTAGGATTACCAAACGTTGGAAAATCAACTTTATTTAATGCAATAACTAAGGCAGGTGCACTTGCTGCAAATTATCCTTTTGCTACAATTGAACCAAATGTTGGAGTTGTTACTGTACCTGATACAAGACTTGACTATTTAGTTGAATATTATAAACCAAAAAGTGTTGTACCAACTTCATATGAATTTATTGACATAGCTGGTCTTGTTAAAGGCGCATCTAGTGGCGAAGGTCTTGGAAATAAATTTTTAAGTCATATTAGAGAAACAGATGCTATAGTTGAAGTTGTTAGATGTTTTGAGAATAAAGATATAACTCATGTTGAAGGAAACGTTGATCCAATAAGAGATATTGAAATAATCAATGTAGAATTAATACTTGCTGATTTAGAGATAATTAATAATCGTTTAAATAAAATTGGTAAAAAAGCTAGTATGACTAAAGATAAAAATGAACTTTTGGAAATAAACACTTTGAAAAAATCAATGGAGGCTTTAGAAAAAAATATACCTTTAAGAAGAGTTGAATTTGATGATGCTGAAAAACAAGTGTTGAAAAATTTTTCTTTCATTACAGCAAAACCAATTATTTATGTTGCTAATGTAAATGAAGAAGATGTAGCTGTTGGAAAAAATGAGTACACTGAAAAAGTTCGTGAATATGCTGGTCAAGAAAATGCCGGAGTAATCGTAATGTGCGCTAAGATTGAAGAAGATCTTGCTCCACTTGAGGATGAAGAAAAAAACGAATTCATGAGTGAACTTGGAATAACTTCTAGTGGTCTTGATAAATTAATATTTGCAACATATGATTTACTTGGTCTTGCAACATTCTTTACAAGTGGTACTGATGAATGTCGTGCATGGACATTTAAAAAGGGAATGAAAGCACCAAGCTGTGCTGGATTAATTCATACTGATTTTGAAAGAGGATTTATTAAAGCTGAAGTAATGAGTTTTGATGATTTCAAAAATTATGGAAGTGAAATTAAAGTAAAAGAAGCAGGTCGAGTTAGACTTGAAGGAAAAGATTATTTAATGCAAGATGGAGATATAGTTTATTTTAGATTTAATGTTTAATAAATTATATCTTTTTTTCATATATTGTTTACAAAAGAAAGTGATTTTGCTATAATACTCGTGAGCTTGAAGGCTCCTTGCTTCTTAATTGAAGCCAAATAGACCATAAGGAGGTGTAGTATGAACAAATATGAAATGATGTTCATAGTAAAAACTACTGTTGAAGAAGACGCAGCTAAGAAAATTGCTGAAGATTTAAAATCAGTTATCACATCTATGAAAGGTGAAGTTACTGATTCTAAAGATTTAGGTAATAAAAAACTTGCTTACTCAATCAATAAAGAAATTACTGGTTTTTACTTTGTAGTTGATTTTAATGCAACAAATGAAATTGTTTCTGAATTAGATCGTAAGGCTAGAATTAATGAAAACGTTCTTAGACATATGATTATCAGATTAGACGAGGAGTAAGATATATGAATAATGTATGCTTAGTTGGAAGATTAACAAGAGATCCAGAACTTAGAACAACTGGTACAGGTATTTCCACAACAACTTTTAGTTTAGCAGTTGATGGAAGACCAGGTGCAAATGGAGAACCTCATACAGACTTTATTAATATCGTTGTATGGAGAAACCAAGCTGAAAATGTATGTAAATATTGTTCTAAAGGGAGTATGGTAGCTGTTATTGGAAGAATTACTTCTAGAAGCTATGATGCTCAAGATGGTACAAAGAGATACGTTACAGAAGTTGTAGCTGACAATGTTAGATTCTTAAGTTCAAAAGGAGCTAGTGCTGATAATTCCGTAAATTATAATATGAATAATGCTGGTGAATCATCAAGTACTCCTGCTAACCTTGAAGAAGATCCTTTTAAAGATTTTGGTTCAGAAGTAGTTTTAAGCGATGACGATTTACCATTTTAGAAAGGAATGAATAAAATGGCTGAATTTTTTAGAAAAAAGAAAAAAGTTTGTCAAATGTGCGCTGGTAAAAGCGTTGATTATAAAGATGTAGCAATCGTTTCAAAATACATTAATGAAAAAGGTAAAATTATGCCTAGACGTATGACTGGAGCTTGTGC
This sequence comes from uncultured Bacilli bacterium, assembly GCA_934089275.1. Lineage (GTDB taxonomy): Bacteria > Bacillota_I > Bacilli_A > RF39 > UBA660 > CAG-582. The sequence continues at coordinate 12,524 of CAKOJJ010000002.1, read as the reverse complement.
TAAACATCAAAGACATATTGCTCAACAAGTTAAAAGAGCAAGATTTATGGCTTTAATACCATTTGTTAAATAAGAGAAACGCAAGTTTCTTTTTTTTATGATATAATATGAGTCATTAAGGAGGGATACTATGGATAATTGGTATTCATTAAGAATAGCTATCGAAAATGAAAAGTATGACGAAGCAATAAATTTATTACAAAAATTTTCAAAAGGTATTATAAGTGATCGTAAAACTTTCTACTCATCTCTTTTAGTTTTAGCAAATGTGGGTTATGCTACTGAAGTAAAAGAAATATTAAGAGATACATATAATCCTAGAAGTGATGTTGATTTAAAAAAGATAATTAATAATTCTATCTCAGAATATGAGATGAAAGAAAGTTTAACTGAAGAACAAAAAGATATAGCTGATAGATGTATTGAAATGATTAGAGAGGCTTTCGATCGTCATGAATATGATTTAGTCTATGATTTATGTGAATGGGGATATTATGTAAGTAGGTTGCCAATTTTTCTTTATTATGAAGGAAAAGGTTTCTATAAATGTCATAATTATGTTGAAGCTGAAAAAACTTTATTAAAATATGTAGAATTGGGAAGTGTAAAAACTCCTAAAGCTTATTTATATCTAGCTCAAATATTTAAATTAAGAAAAGATAAACCTAGATATCTTAAATATAAGAAAAAAGTTGAAGAGGTTAACGTTGTTTATAGTAATCCATACTATTTTTATGACTTTATAAATAGTGGTATAGATAGAAAGAAATGCCATATTCAACTTAATAAATTTATTGTTTAGTATTCAATTATTCGATTTGTTTCTCCATTTTAGGTATGATATAATAACTTGCACATTAGAGGTGATTGTATGGATCAAATTAATGAACTTTTATCACAAAAGCGTTATACAGATGTTTTTGATTGTATATATACACTTATGGAAGAAAAACATGAAACTAAAGAGTTATATCCAGTCTTACTTACACTTGCTAAACTTGGATATCATTTTCAGGTGTATGATATTTTAGTTAATTTAAGTATTCCTGGAGAAACGGAAAAAAGAATAATTGAAAATGAAATAAAAAATGAACAAAGAGTATACTTTTTCAGTGAATATCAAAAAGAAGTATACGAAGATGCAGTTTGGAGAATTCCGAAAGAAATACAAAATGGAGATTATGTTTCGGCATATATGTACGCAAGTTATGCATATTCAATAACAAAAATGCCAGATATTTTATACTATAAAGCTAAGGCCTTATATAAAATGGGTGATTATTTTAATGCTAGAGAATCTTTTTTGGAATATATAGAAATTGGTTCAAAACGAATTAACAAAGCTTATATATATTTGCACTCCATATATATAAAAGTAAATAATGAAACTATGGCAAACTATTATGAAGATGAAATGCAAAAGATAGATTATTTATATAAAAGTGATTTTAAATATCAAGATACTGAATATCATTTGAGATTCTCTAAAAAGGATTGTTAATGAAAAATTCATAATAATTTGATATAATATTAAAAGATGGAAGTGATAGTATGAAAGTTATATTACTTAAAGATGTAAAGAAACAAGGAAAAAAGGATGAGATAATCAATGTAAGTGATGGATATGCTCAAAATTACTTGATAAAACTTGGACTTGCTGTTCCTTGTAATGAAGGAAATAAAAAGAAACTTGATAGAACTTTAGAAGAAAGAGAAAGAGATGAAGAGGCCAAAATTAAAGAGTGCCAAAAATTAAGTGAAGAACTAAAAAATGTTACAATTTCATTTACTGCTAAGACGGGTAAAGATGGAAGAATGTTTGGTTCTATTTCTAATAAACAAATTGCTCAAGAACTAAAGAATAAAGGATATGATATTGATAAAAAGTTAATTGAAAGTGACCATGTAATTGATACTCTTGGGGTACATAAAGTAAAGATAAATTTACATAAAAAGGTTGTTGCTTACGTAAATGTTTCAGTTAACTAGGAGGATTTATGGCTGATGTAAAAGAAGAACCTAAAAATTTAGAAGCAGAAATGTGTGTACTTGGATGTGCATATATGTCTTCATCTGCTTTAGAAAAAGTATGCGATGAACTTTCTAGTGACATGTTTTATGATAAACGTAATTCAGTTATATATGATGCTTTATCAGAATTAAAGAAAAGAAACGAAAAAATTGATTCAACGATTCTTAAAAATGAGATAGAAAAAAATACACCAATTAATTCAGTTGGTGGAGTTGAATATTTAAGTGACGTTATTGATTCAGTTGTATCAGCTTCTAATATTGATTCATATATAAAAATCGTTAGAGAGAAAGCTTTAAGAAGAAAACTTATTACAGTATGTGAAGATATTGAAAAAAATGCTAGAGTTGAAGATCAAGACACTAATGACTTAATTGAAAGTGCTGAAAAGAAACTATTTACTGTTACTAAAGCGAGAAAAGCTGGAGAATTTAGAACAAGTCGTGAAGTTTTAAAATCAGCTATAAGCCAACTTGAAACTTTATCTAAAAATGATTCTGATGTAACTGGTGTTCCAACAGGATTTTATGACTTTGATAAGTTAACTAGTGGTCTTCATCCAAACGAACTTATAATAATTGCAGCTCGTCCTGCTATGGGTAAAACAGCTTTTGCTTTGAATATAGCAGTAAATGCTGCTTTAGCAACTAATAAGGCTGTTGCAATATTCAACCTAGAAATGGGCGCTGAACAATTGATGTTCCGTATGCTTTCAGCTGCTAGTTCAGTTGAAGGTAATAAACTTAAAACTGGTAAATTAAGTCATGATGACTGGAAAAAAATAAATGAAGCAACAAGTGAACTTGGAGATGCACCAATATTTATTGAAGATACTCCAGGTATTACGATAGGTGAGATACGTGCTAAATGTAGACGTCTTGCAAGTGCTGGAAATTTAGGATTAATTGTAATTGATTACCTACAACTTATAAGTGGAGGACCTGGTTATGGTAATAACCGTCAACAAGAGGTTTCCGATATATCTCGTAGCCTTAAAACAATGGCAATGGAATTAGGAGTTCCAGTTATTGCTCTTGCCCAACTTTCACGTAACGTTGAAGGAAGAGAAAACAAACGTCCAATTATGTCAGACTTAAGAGAATCAGGTTCAATTGAACAAGATGCTGATATAGTTTCGTTCCTTTATAGAGATGACTATTACACAAAACAAGTTGATAATCCAGATGGAGTTTCTATTTCAGAACTTATAATTGGTAAACATCGTAATGGTGCAACAGGAACAATCGAATTATTATTTGAAAAGAATATAAGTAATTTTAGAAATTACGTTAAAAATGTAGAAGAAACATAGGTGGTTTAATGAAAGGAAAAATATTGGGGTTTATATTAACAATATTGGTAAGTGGTTTATTATTCTTTTGTGGAACTAATGTTGATTTTGCTTCAGAACCACAAGAAGTATATCAAGTATATTTAAATGGTGATAAAATTGGTTTAATTAGATCAAAAGAAGCATTTTTAAATATGATTGATACTGAGCAAGAGGCTTTAAGAAAACAATATGGTGTTGATAAAGTATATCCACCAGATGGATTGGATATAAAAAAGATTTATACATATAATGATGACATTTTAAAAGAAGAAGATGTTTATAATAGTATTAAAGATAAAGAACCTTTTATGATAGAAGGTTATATTGCTAAAATCGTTTATACTGAAAAGAAAATAATCAATGATGACCAAGTAATTGAACCTGGAGAGCCAGTTGAGATTAGTATGATGAGTAAAGATATTATGAAGGAAGCTTTATATAAAACAGCAGCTGCTTTCATTGGTTCTAAAGATCTTGAGGATTATAATAAAAATACTCAAGAAAAAATTACAGATACTGGATCAATTATTAACTCAGTATATTTTGAAGAAACTATTACTATAAGAAAAGGTTTAGTTTCAACAAATAATATAATATTTAAAGATTCTGGAGAATTATCTAAATATTTATTGTATGGAACTTTAGAAGAACAAAAAACATATATAACAAAAGTAGGAGAAAACTTAGATGCTATAGCTGATGCTAATAACTTAAATATTGAAGAATTGATGATTGCAAATCCTCAATATACTAAGTCAAACGTATTGCTTGCAGCAGGTGAAAAAGTAAATGTAGGACTTATTTCTCCACTTGTAAGTGTAGTTTATAAAAAAACAGAAGTTAAAGATATTGAAGTACAATATAAAACAACATATGTTGATGATAAAAATAAATATACTGACTATAAACAAGTAACAACTAAAGGTCAAAATGGAGTTAAAAGAATTACACAAGATATAAAATATGTTAATGGAGAAATAAATTCATTAGTTATTAGTAAAACCGAAACTATAAAAGATCCAATTAACGAAGTTGTAACAAGAGGAATTAAAAAATCAGCAAGTAGTGGAAATGAGTACTATCATTCTCCTCAAAGTAACAGTGATTGGAGTTGGCCAACAATATCTCCATTTGTAATAACTTCAAGATTCAAGTGGCGTTGGGGTAAACAACATAAAGGAATTGATATTTCTGGATGCGGATATCGTTCTCCAATATATGCTGTTCAAGAAGGTGTAGTTTACAAAGTAAATTATAATTCAAGTTTAAATGAAGGTTTATCAATTTACATTGATCATGGTAATGGTTATATTACTCAATACATGCATTTAGCTGCTATCTTAGTTAAAGAAGGACAGACGGTTAAACGAGAACAAAAGATTGGTTTAATGGGATCAACTGGTTTCTCAACAGGAACTCACTTACACTTAGGTGTTTATAAAGGAAGACCATATCAAGGAGGAGTTGCACTTGATCCTTGTGCATCTATATTCAAATGCTAGTTTCAGTTTTAGCAAGTGGAAGTGAAGGAAATTCCACATACTTAAAAATAGGAAATAAAAATATCTTAATAGATATAGGTATGAATAATAAGTATATCGCGACTAAATTAGGTGAGTTGGGTGTGGAAACTAAAGATATTGATTATGTCTTTATAACCCACACTCATGCTGACCATACAGGTGCGATGAAAGTGTTTTTTAAGAAAAATACTCCATTTGTTTTTGTTGATGAAAAAATGATGGTTGAACTTCCTTTTTTAGAGGATTATCCAAATTTGTGTTTTGATTCAGAAGAGATGGATTTTGGGGAATTTAAGGTTGAACTTTTTAGAACAAGCCATGATGCTCCGGGATCACGTGGATATATTTTTAAAGAAGGCGATAAAAGCTTTGTATATGTAACAGATACAGGCTATATAAATCATAAGCTATTTGATAAACTTAGCAACCATGATCTATATGTATTTGAAAGCAACCATGATGTAGAAATGCTTATGCATGGACCATATCCATCGTGGTTAAAAAAACGTATTAGAGGCGATGAAGGCCATTTGTCTAATAATCAATGTGGATTTTATCTAAGTAAATTTATTGGACCTAAAACCAAAGAGATTGCTCTAGCCCATCTTTCTCATGAAAATAATTCTCCTGAGCTTGCTATGAAAACTGTGAAACAAGAGTTAGAAGAAAATGGTGTTGAATTTAACAATATAATAATAGCTAAACAAAGGGAAAGAACGGATCTAATAAAGTTATGATAAAAGTAATATGTGTAGGTAAAATTAAAGAAGAATATTTATCTTTAATGATAAAAGATTATTATAAAAGAATAAATAAATATCATAAATTAGAAATAATTGAATTAAAAGATTCTAATATGGAAGCTGAAGGAGATTTGATTTTAAAGAATTTAAAACCAACTGATTATATTATTACTTGTGAAATAGATGGTAAAAATTTAAGCAGTGTAGAGCTTTCTAATAAAATCAATGAATGGTTTATAAATAACTCTAATTTGGTTTTTATAATTGGTGGATCTGATGGAATTGATGATAGAATAAAGAAAATGAGCAATTATAAGTTATCATTTGGAAGAAATACTTTTCCTCATGGAATGTTCAGAGCAATCCTTTTAGAACAATTATATAGATCATTTAAAATACTTAATAATGAGACATATCATAAGTGATATGTTCTTTTTTTTACGTTCTTTTTAACAAATTGATAAAAAGAAGTTGACAAATCCTTTTGTTTTTAATATTATGTTAATAACAAGAGAAAAAACTCTTGATAAATTTTAGATTTTGTTATTAACAAAATGTTAGAAAGAGGTATTTTATGGAAAAGAAAAAATTAGAAGATTTTAAAAAATGTGTTTTTAATATCGATATGGTAGAAGGGTTTGTTAATATTGGACCGATGTCAAATAAACAATATAATTTGCTTGTACCAACTCAAAGAATGGTTATGGATGATATAAGACGAGATGGTGAATTAATTACTTTTATTGGAGAAGCTCATGCAGAAGATGCTTCTGAGTTTAAAAGTTATCCTCCCCATTGTATAGAGGGCACAAAAGAAGCTGAGTTTATAAGTGATTTTAAAGATTATTTAAATTATGTTAATACATTGGTTTACCGAAAAAATTCAATCAATGGAATGTTAAATCCAAAATTACTTGAAGATTTAAAGAAAATGAAAAATTTAAAAGAAGTAATTTTTACAGGTGTATGTGAAGATTTATGTGTTATGGATTTTGCTCGTACTTTTGCAAGATATATGGATGAACTTAATCGTCAAGTAGATATGTTTTTATTAGCAAATGCGGTTGATACATTTGATGCTGAATATCATAATCGTGATCATTGGAAGAGCATTGCTCGAGAAGTTATGGAAAGTGCTGGAATCAAATATGTAGAAAATTTTGAAGAATTAAAAAAAGAGGAAAAAAAATTAAACTTAAGGATGTGTGAATAATATGAAAAAAAGAACTGAAAGATTACCAAGAAATTATACATTGTTGACTGATGAATATGAATTTACGATGTCAGAAACTTATTTTAAAAACGAAAAAAAGAATGAAACAGCTGTATTTGATGTTTTCTTTAGAAAAGTTCCAACTGAAGGTGGATATGCTGTAATGGCTGGACTTGATAAGGTTATTGAATATATTAGTAATTTACATTTTGGAGAGGATGAACTTGAATATTTAAGACGTGGTGGATACGATAAGAACTTTATTGAATATTTAAAGAATTTCAAGTTTACAGGAAATATATATGCAATACCTGATGGTACACCAGTGTTTCCTAATGAACCAATAATTACAGTTGAAGCTCCTATTATTGAAGCTCAAATAGTTGAAACAGCAATTTTATCTTTAGTAAATGGAGCAATGGAACATGCAACAGGTGCAAGAAGAATTGTTGAAGCAACTCCTAAAGGCATCCCAATTATGGAATTTGGAAGTAGAAGAGCCGATGGGTTAGAGGCTGCAATCGATGCTTCTCTTTACGGAATTATGGCAGGATGCTCAGGAACAAGTAATGCATTAGCTGCTAATATGCTTGGAATTCAAGCTTTAGGTACTCAAGCTCATAGTTATATAGAATCATTTGATACAGAATATGAAGCATTCCTTGCATATGCAAAAGCATATCCAAATAATTGCTTATTATTAGTTGATACAATTGATACATTAAAAAGTGGTGTTCCAAATGCAATCAGAGTTGCTAAAGAATACTTGATTCCAAATGGATATAGGTTAAAAGGAATTCGTATCGATTCTGGAGATCTTGCTTATCTTTCTAAAATGGCAAGAAAGATGTTAGATGAAGCTGGACTTAATGATGCTCAAATATGTTTAAGCAATGGCTTAAATGCTAAAACTATTAAATCACTTGTTGATGAAGGTGCTTGTTTTGATTCTTTAGGTGTTGGAGATAATATTTCTAAACCTGAAGGTCGTATGGGATGTGTTTATAAAGAAGTTGCCATAGTTAAAGATGGAAAAAGAATTCCTAAAATAAAACTTAGCAATGATATTGTTAAAACTATAAATCCTGATTTTAAAGATTTATATCGTGCATATGATAACGAAACAGGTTATGCTCTTGCTGATATCATGGTAAGACGTGGTGAAAGTGTTAATGGAGATAAATTAATAATAGTTGATCCAGTAAACATTTTAAAACAAAGTGAAATCAGCAACTATACTTTAGTACCTCTTCAAAAGCAAATATTTGATAATGGTGTTTTAGTATATGATGATCCAACAATTTTAGAAAAACGTGATTATTGTGAAGCTCAAATGAGCACAATTTATCCAGAAGTAAAAAGAGAAATGAATCCACATACTTATTATGTTGATGGAACTCGCGAGTATGTTGAATTTAAAAATGATATGATAAAAAGTTTAAAAAATAAAGAATTAGGAGGAAAATAAAATGTTTAATGCAAAGAAAGAAACAGAAAACATTATAAATTTTATAAAAAAATATTATAAAGATAACAATTTAGGGGGATGTGTTTTAGGCATAAGTGGAGGAAAAGATTCTGCCGTTGTTGCTGCTATAATGTGTGAAGCAATTGGTAAGGAAAATGTTTTAGGAGTAACTCTTCCTTGTCATTCAAAAGATAGTGACAAGAAAGATGCAAAACTTGTAAGTGATGCATTTGGTTTTGAACTTATTGATTTAGATTTAACTGATGCTTTTGAAGCAATAAAAGGTAAAGTTAATCTATTAGGAAATTTTACTGATGAAGAAACTTTAAACAGTGATATCAACTTAAAACCAAGATTAAGAATGAGTGCTGTTTATTATTTAGCAGCATTAAAAACAGCATTAACTCATAAGACTTATATAGTTGCAGGAACTAGTAACAAAAGTGAATTATTTGTAGGTTATTTTACTAAAGGTGGAGATTCTGTTCATGACATAGGAGTTTTAACAGATTATACAGTTGATGAAGTTATTAAAATTGGTGAAGTTTTAAATGTACCAGCAGCTGTATTATATAAAGCTCCTAGTGATGGTTTATCAAATAAAACTGATGAAGACAAATTAGGTGTAACTTATGCTGATATAAAAAAATATATGAATGGTGAAAAATTAGATAAAGAGATAAGTGATAAAATTGAAAAACTTCATAATAATGCTCATCATAAATTTAACTTACCTTATTATAAGAGAGAATCATGAAAATAGGTATATTTGGTGGCACATTTAATCCACCACATAAGATGCATTTAAGAATAGCTCTTTCCTTAATAGAAAAAAATTATGTTGATAAAGTTATATTTGTTCCAACAGGAAATAAATATGATCGAAAAGATTTAAATAATGAAATTGATAGAATTAATATGGTTGATATAATGATTAAGAATTATAAGAATTTAGAATCAAGTGATTTTGAACTTGGAAAGAAAAGAGTTTATACATATCAAACTTTAAATCATTTTAAAGAAACATATAAAGATGATGAAATATATTTCATATGTGGAGCTGATAACATTAATGATTTTAAAACTTGGAAAAATTATGAATGTATTTTAGATAATTTTAAAGTTTTAGTAATTGCAAGAAATAATGAGAAGGTAGGTATTAATCATCCAAATATTATATTTACTGATGTTATAACTGATGATTTATCATCAACTTTTATCAGAAAAAATATCGGAAATAACAAATATTATAATGACTTGCTGGATGATTTAGTATTAAAATATATAAAAGAGAGGAATTTATATGAAAGAGATAGTTGAATTACTTATAAAAAAACATAAAACTATTGCAACAATGGAGTCATGTACAGGCGGATTTATTGCTTCAAATATTACAGATGTAGAAGGTGCAAGTGAAGTATTAAGATTCAGTGCTGTTACTTATTCTAACGAATATAAAATTAAACTTGGAGTAAGTGCGGAAACGATTGAAAAGTATTCTGTTTATAGTAAAGAAGTTGCAGAAGAAATGGCAAAAAGCATTTCAGATTTTGCCCAAAGTGATTATGGAATTGGAATTACTGGTAAAATTAATCGAAGTGATAAAAATAATTTATATGGTGATGATAATAAAATATATTATTCAATATATGATAAAACAAATAATAAGTTTTATGATTTTGAATTATTTGCTATAAATGATACAAGATTCAATAATAAAGTAATGATTAAAAATGAAATTAGTAAATCTCTTTTAAAAATATTAAATGATTATGAAAAGTGTTAAAATATTTTATAATAATAATGACAAATCTATAAACACTTTTAATGATGTACAAGAAAAGTTATTAAAAAATGGTTTTAATATAGTTGAAGATGATTATAACATCGCGATTGCAATAGGTGGCGATGGAACGTTTTTAAGAATGATTAAGGAAACGAATTTTAAAAGTGATGTTTTATATTTGGGTATTAATACGGGTACATTAGGATTTGCTCAAGAAATACATGTTGATGAATTAGATCAGCTTATAAAAAATCTAAAAACTGGAAACTTTAAAATAAATGAATTTGGAATTCAAGAAACCAATGTTTATACAACTTCTGGAAATTCTAAATTTTATTCTTTAAATGATGTAGTTATCCGTGAGATGAATCTTAATACTTTAAAACTCAATATTTTTATAGATGATGCTTTACTTGAACATTTTGCAGGTGATGGTGTTTTAATCTCAACATCTTTTGGCTCAACTGCTTATAACTTGAGTTTTGGTGGTTCGATTATTTATAACACTTTTCATGCTTTGGAATTAACTCCTATAGCTCCGTTAAACAGCAAAACTTATCGTACATTAACAAATTCACTTGTTTTACCTCAAAATAAAATGATTGAAATTGTTCCAACTAGTAATAAAAATTTGCTTATTTCTGTTGATGGAGAAAATAAATACTATGAAAATGTTGAAAGAATTGATACTATATTGAGTGATAAAACAATTATGTGTTATCAAAATGTAGATTATAACTTTGTTAAAAAAGTAAATGATAAATTTTTAAGCAATTAAAAAGTAAAATAATAAATGAAACAAGGGGTAATTAATGTGATATTATATATGTGAGGTGTTCTATGTATAAAACTGAAGAAGAATTTTTAAGTCATTATAATCCAGATGAATTTGATAGAATTGCTTTAACTACGGATATATTAGTAGTAAGTGTGAGCGATGAAAAAAGTGATAATTACCGTAAAACCAATGAAAAAACAATGAGTATTTTAATGGTAAAAAGAAATAATTTCCCTTTTAAAAATAAATGGTGTTTGCCAGGTGGATTTATTCGTGTTGATGAAGAGTTAGAATCAGCTCCTGCAAGAATATTAGAAGATGAAACAAATGTTAAAGATATATATCTTGAACAACTTTATACTTTTGGTGGAGTTAAAAGAGATCCAAGAATGCGTATTATATCTACAACATACATGGCTTTAGTTGATAAAAATAGAATGAACTCTGAATTAAAAAATAATGCAAAGTGGTTTAATTTAAGTGTAACTGAAGAAAACGATTTAATTAATTTAACTTTAACTAACGAAGATACTGTTTTAAAAGCAGTTGTTAAAAAAACTTTAAGAGAAAAAACTACTGATAGATATGAATTCAGTATTGTTGAAAATGATTCCATTGCATTTGATCATCCATTAGTTATTGTTTCTGGTATAGAAAGATTGAAAAATAAAATTGAATATACTGATGTAGTATTTAATATGATGCCTAAATATTTTACCTTAGGTGAACTTCAAAAAGTATATGAAGTAATTCTAAACAAAAAACTGTTAGATCCAGCATTTAGAAGAATTATTGCTAATAAAGTTGAAGAAACTGATGAGATGAAAACAGGTGGAGGACATAGACCATCAAGATTATTTAAATATAAGGGAGTGAAATAAAATGATTGGTAATGATTGGGATAATATGCTTGCTCCAATTTATAAGGGAGATTATTTTGAACCTCTTTTAAAAAGGGTTCAACATGAGTATAGTGTTCATACAGTTTATCCAAGTAAAAAAGAAGTATTTAATGCTTTAAGACTTACTCCTTTTAAAGATGTAAAAGTTGTCATAGTTGGACAAGATCCATATCATGGTGAAGGACAAGCTCATGGCCTTTCTTTTTCAGTAAGAGATGGTGTGAGAATTCCACCAAGTTTAAAAAACATATATAAAGAATTATGTGATGATTTAGGAGTACCAATAAGAAATACTGGAGATTTAACCTGCTGGGCTAAACAAGGAGTATTACTTTTAAACTCAACTTTAACGGTTGTTAAAGATACACCTAATTCGCACAGCAATATTGGATGGCAACAATTTACTGATGATGTTATTTCATTAATAGATGAAAATAAAAGAGATGTTGTATTCATTCTTTGGGGTAGTTATGCAAGAAGTAAAAAATCTTTAATAAAAAATAATTATATTATTGAAAGTGCACATCCATCACCTTTTAGTGCAAGAAATGGATTCTTTGGATCAAAACCTTTTTCACGAACAAATAAATATTTAAAAAGTAAAGGTTTAGAAGAAATCAAGTGGTAATAAAATATTAAAAAAATGAAGCAAAAATAATGTAAAACATGGATAGTACTACCTGTCAAGTACACACTAAATAAAAATATTTGATTATGAATATTTAAGTCTGTATTCAACAGGTGAT
>CAKOJJ010000001.1 GCA_934089275.1 uncultured Bacilli bacterium | reverse complement strand
AAAGGAGTCATGATAATATACTAGTCAGGATTAAATACAAAATCTCTCTTGTAACTGACTATATATATCATACAAGGATATATGAAGAAAAAATTACTTATTGGAATTCTTATTGTTTTTACAGTAATTGCTTCTGTATTTGTTATTTTTACTCTTGGTAAAAAGGATGAAAAAACAATTATTCCTGTCACGAATAGTAGCACCTCATCAACTTCGATTGAAACGAGTGAAGTTACAACTGAAGAAACTACTTTAGCGATTGAAGAATCAACTACAACAGCAACCACAAAGACAATTACAACAACTAAAAAATCGGAAACAACAAAGAAAACAACGACTAAAAAAACGACAACTAAAAAATCAACAACGACACTTGATTATAAAACAGTTAAAGAAACTAAAAGTGAAGAAACCACAAAATATGGTGTTATAATTAAAACTAATTATGAAATAACATATAAGGTTTATAATGATGGAAGAAAAGAAGAAATAAGTAAAAAGAAGAAAGGTACAACTTATGATTCTACTAATTTTAAAGCAACAACTGCTGAATTAAAGTCAGAAGCAACAACTGTAAAGAATTCCAATAAAAGCACATATGATGAAATGCTTACATATGTTAATAATTATCGAAGTGAAGTCAATGTAAGTCCATTATCTATTGATAGTGATTTGAATTTGGCAGCAACTATTCGTGCTGTAGAAATGGCTTATTCTAATAAGTTTTCTCATACAAGACCTGATGGAAGTGATTGTTTTAGTGTTTTAGATGATCTAAATATTAATTCATATTATTCTTGGGGAGAGAATATTGCATATGGTCAAAGAACAGTAGCTGCAGTAAGTCAAGCATGGAAAAATTCTAATGGTCATTATAAAAATATGATAAACTCAAATTTCAAAAAAGTAGGATTTGGTAAGTTTACTTTAAATGGATATACTTATTGGGTTCAAATGTTTGTTAGCTAGTATTCTCTTTTGAGGATACTTTTTCTTGCAAAAATGTTTGTTTTTGCTTATAATATGATACACATTGAGGGGGATTTTATGAATATTTTTATTATTATTATTGAAGTTGCATTGTTTATATCTAGACGTTCATTGCTTTCACTGCATTTGGCTAAAAAAGGCTTTCTTTATAAACGCTTTTCTTTATTTAAAACTAAACCGATAAGACATATATTAGTAATGCTTCTTTACATTTTGTCTATGCGATTTCCAATATGCTTTTTAATTTTTAATGAAATTTTATATCGCATAATTGAAAGAAAAATAGAAACGGATATAGATTCTTTAAAACCTTATCTAAAACCTATGAGTGAAGAAATAAAAATAGCGTATGATGCTTCATTGAAAAATCTAAGTTTTGATGAGTTTATGAAGACAATTAAAGAACAATCTGCTCAACTCAACAAAGTAAATGCAAATAAAAATAACGGCTTGAAAAATGGCGGTTTGAATGGCTTTGAAACTCGATTAGTTCCACTTGCTTATACACTAGAGGAAGTCAAGTATTTAAGTGATAATTTAGGCTTAACTTTTACTCTTGTAAATGATGGAGATATTAATATGGCTTTTATTGGTATGGATGAAGAATATGACTTTAAAAGTTATATTGATGGAGAATATAAAACGTTTAGAGTATTAAATTTTGCTGAAGCAAAAGATTCTACATTTGTTGTTTATACATCTTGCGAAAATGAATTAACTGATTTATTAATTGACAACATTAGAACTATGAGAAAAAACGCAGGTATTTGTTCAATAGGAACAACTGTTGATACTCTGGCAGTAGAAAAAGAAAGAAAATTGGAGAGAACGTTGTAATATGTATGCTTTAGGTTTTGTTGTATCATATATACTTTTAACTTTGTTTACTAAACGTGTAACTGATGCTCTTGTTTGGGAAATTCCTTATAAAATAAAATTTAAACTTGCTGAAAAAGGTTTTCTTTTGAAAGATGATCCAAAATTTGGAAAAAAGGACATTATTAAGATTGGTTTACTTACATTTGCTTGTAAGATTTTAAGCTGGATTCCATTAGTTAATATTGCGGTAGCCAATGTTCTTACAAAAGAATCTATTAAAACATATCTTTCTGGAAAGTATTCAAATGCTGATGTATTTTATTTATCAAAAGAGGATAAAAATGAATTTTCGAACGCTAAAGATTTTTCAGAAAAAAGTTATGTTATTGATAAGGTTACTATTGATATGGGATTAGCATATTTTGCATCTCATTTTAAAACATCTGTAATAGTGAATGGTATTTTATCGTTAAATTGCCAATTATGTCCCTTATCATACAATTTAGACGAAATAAACCTTATTGCAAGCAAATTGGACTCTTCCGTTACTTTTGGAAAAATAGATGGTTTACCAGTTGCTTTAATTGGAGCTCGTATTTTTAGAGATATTAGAACTTTTGATAATCAAATTTATGAGATATCTAATGATTTTAGTGCGATAGATCGTTTTAAAGTCTATTTAATTGGTAAAGAGGATTTAACTGATAAAGACATTGATGATTTAGTTGATATTGTTAGAAAAAAGAGGAAAGAAGGGCAAAAGAAAGAATTTTCACGAATAAATTTAAATCCTTGTTTAGTTGAGGAACGTGAATATTCTCCTGTAGATGAGATAAAACTAGAAAAGAGGTTATAAGATGACATTTTTTGTAGTAGTTTTTATGATATATGCATTTTTTACGTATAAAACGGTTCAAATACAAGAAACAATATTAAATTTGATGAATTATCGAATTGCCAGAAATCTTGCACGTAAAGGTTTTATATTAAAAAAAGGAAGACGTTTTATTGGCGAGGATCAAGAGAAAGTTTATAATTTTTTTACTATTAGTGATATCATTAAATTTATTCCGTTTATTAATATTGCTTACACTGCATTGTTCTCAAGTTTAATAGTAAGGAAAACTACAAAAAAAGAATATCAAGACAGTGATAAGAGATATCTAAGTGATAAAGAAAAATATAAAATAGTAAATGCTGCAACTATAGATGATTTAGTTGAAGCTGTAGATTTAGTTCGATTAAAAGATATTAAAGAAGAAAATGAAAATTTATTTTCTACTTCACAAATTTTATCTGGTGATCTTCATTTAAGAGGGAAACTTCCTGATTTGTCATACACTTTACTAGAAATTAAAAAAATGGCTTCTAAGTTAAACAAACCTTTTACTATCGGTAAAGTGGAAGATTACTATTTAGCGTTTATTGGTGATAACATTGAAAATCCGATAAATGTTTATCCTGTTGATAGATTGTTTATTCCAGTGGATGAGGTAGAAGCTGCTTGTCGATTTAGAGTCTTTTTATTAAATTTAGAGGATATAACCGAAGAAGAAAAAAATCAATTAGTTGAAATGGTAAAACATGATAGAAATACAGTTTCTAGTGTTGCTGAATCCGGAAATGTTCCGCCAGTTATAGAAAAAGAAAGAAAATTAGAATTAACGCATACAAAGCGTTAATTTTTTTATGTATATTTTTGTAAAATAGCTAAAAACACATTGATTGAAGTGGCATTTTAGTGTATATTATATGTAGACAGTGGCAGAAAGTGGAAGAAAGTGGGGGAAATTTATGTTGATGGGTGAATATCATCACAATATTGATGATAAAAATCGACTAGTTCTTCCGAGTAAGTTTAGAAACGAATTAGGAGAAAAAATCATTATTACTCGTGGACTAGATAAATGCTTATTCGTCTATTCGACCAGCGAATGGCAAAAAATTGTCGATAAATTAAAAACTTTACCATTTACACATAAAGATGCTCGTGACTTTGTTCGATTTTTCTTATCTGGCGCTATCGAAGCTGAGTTCGACCGTAGTGGAAGAATCAGCATTACCTCCCCATTGATCGGATATGCCGGTATTACACGTGAATGTGTTATTATCGGCGCAAACGATCGACTAGAAATTTGGGATAATGATTCATGGAATAATTTCCTAAATGAAAATGATGAAAAATTTGCAAGTATAGCAGAAAATTTATTTACTACAGGTGATTACAATGCATTATAGTGTTTTGCTTAAAGAAAGTATTGATCTACTAAATATAAAAGAAGATGGAATATATGTCGATTGCACATTAGGTTATGCTGGTCATAGTAAAGAGATTTTAAAGAGATTAAAAAAAGGATTTCTTTATGCTTTTGATCAAGACCAAGAAGCTATTGAATATTCTAAAAAAGTTTTATCAGAGATTGGAGATAATTTTGAGATAATTCATTCTAACTTTTCTAATTTGAAAAGTGAACTTATGGAAAGAGGAATTACTCATGTGGATGGGATTTTATTTGACTTAGGATTTTCTTCCCCTCAAATCGATAATGAATCTCGTGGTTTTTCTTTTATGAAAGATGCAGATCTTGATATGCGTATGGACCAAACAGCAAAGAAAAGTGCTTATGATGTAGTAAATAATTATAGTCAAGAAGAATTAACTAACATATTTTATAAATATGCTGAAGAGAAATATTCAAAAAGCATTGCTAAAAATATTGTAGCTTCAAGACCAATAAAGAGAACGCTAGAACTTGTAGATATTATAAAAAGAAGCGTACCAGTTAGTTACTATAATACAAGACATCCTGAACGTGTTATATTTCAAGCTATAAGAATTGAAGTAAATAATGAACTTGGTGTCTTAGAAAGTGTTCTACCTGATGCTATAGATTTATTAAACTGTGAAGGAAGAATTGCTGTTATAACATTCCATTCTTTGGAAGATAGAATAGTTAAACATATATTTAAAAATGCCAGCGAAGTTCCTGAAATAGTTAAAGGTATCCCTGATATACCTGATGAATATAAACCAAAAATAAAATTAATAAATAAAAAACCAATTATTGCATCAAATGATGAAATAAAAGAAAACTCACGAAGCAAAAGTGCCAAACTTAGAGTAATAGAAAGGGTATAGATATGAAAAAATCAACTTCAAAAAAAGGAATTAAATTTAAAAAGGGAGAAAAGCTAATTATTGCCGTTTTAGCAATTCTTGCACTTATGACGCCTGTTATGATTGTTTATACAAGTGCATCTTTATCAAGTTCAAATATTGAAGTTGAAAAGATGAAGAAAAAAATCGAAAAACAAGAAAACGTTAATTCAAGTTTATCAATGCAAGTAGACGAGCTTGCAAGTCTATCCACTATTCAAGATGTTGCAAAGAGTAATGGTTTAAGCTATAATAATGATAATATAATAGTTATTAAATAATAAGTGAGGTTAAAGCATGAAATATACGAACAATACAATTAAAATCAATTTTGTTTTTATAATTTGTATTGTTCTTTTATTTGTGCTTTTTTTTGTTAAACTGGCATATGTAGCAACAAATGATTCTGTTGAAGGGTCTAATTTAAAGGAAATTGCCGAAGCAAGAAGTACAACAACAAAGACTCTTTATGCAACTCGTGGCAATATTTATGATAATGCGAATAATCTTTTAGCTCAAAATGTTAATTCATATACTTTAATTGCTTATCTTTCTTCAAGTAGAACTACTGATGAAAGATATCCTAAACATGTTGTTGATAAAGAAATGACTGCAAGAAAACTTGCTGAAGTTTTAGAACCAATAAATAAAACAATGACTTATGAGTATATTTTGAAAAGATTAAGTGTTGAAGGAAAATATCAAGTTGAATTTGGTTCTGGCGGTAAGAATTTAAGTGAACTTGATAAACAAAAAATAGAAGAACTTGATCTTCCGGGAATAGATTTTGTTAAATCATCTAAAAGATATTATCAAAACGGAAATTTTGCTTCATATTTAATTGGTTATGCAAAAAAGAATGAAGAAACTGGTGAAATGACTGGTGAACTTGGAATTGAAATGTTTTGTGATAGATATTTAAAAGGAAAAGATGGAAGTATAACATATCAACATGATGCTTATGGATATCAAATGGCTGATAAAGTAAGTCAAAACACGCCTGCTGAAGATGGATATGACGTTTATCTTACTTTGGATAAACAAGTCCAAATATTTCTTGATAATGCTGTATCAGAATTTAATGAATATAATCCTTCATGGGTTACTATAACAGTAGCTGATGCTAAAACTGGAGCAATAATTGGTTCTTCTACATCTCCAAGCTTTAATCCGAATAAGCTTGATTTACAAAATTATAATGATCCACTTATTTCATATACTTATGAACCTGGTAGTACAATGAAGATATTTTCATTTGCTTCGGCTATTGAGGAAGGCTTGTATAAAGGTGATGAGTTATATAAATCAGGTACAGTTGAAGTAGCAGATTATAAGATAAAAGACTGGAATAAAGTAGGTTGGGGTAATATTACCTATGATGTTGGATTTACGTATTCTTCCAATGTTGCGGCTGTTAATTTAGCGAAAAGATTAACAAAACAAGGTTTAACTAAATATTATACTAATTTAGGCTTTGGAGAAAAAACGGGCATTGAACTTGCTAACGAATATAAAGGAGACATTGATTTTGAATATGAAACAGAGGTTGCTTCGGCATCTTATGGACAAGGTATGACAGTAACTCCGATTCAAATGATTCAAGCTCTTTCGACTTTAACAAATGATGGTACTGTTATGAAACCATATATAATTGAAAAAATTGTTGATCCAAATAAAAATGAAGTTGTTTACCAAGGTGGTAAGAAAGAGCTTAATAAAGTATATTCAACATCAACAGTTAATAAGGTTAAAGAACTTATGGATTTAACAGTCAATGGATCAGATACTGCGGCAACAGGGCGTGTTTATCATACAGATTCAGTTAGACTTATCGGTAAAACTGGTACAGCAAATTACACAAATGGAGCAGGTCATTATATTACTGGTACCTATAATGTAATCAGATCATTTGCTGGAATATTTCCTAAAGATGATCCAGAGTACATTTTATACGTAGCTGTAAAAGATTTTCATGGAACTAGCAAAAATATGGGTGCAATAGTTAAGAAAATGGTTGAAAGTGTTGCTAAATATAAAAATCTTGATACTAGAGTAAGTGATAAGGATGCTAGTAAAATTGTTGATATAGATTTATATGTTAATAAAACAACGACTGCAGCAACTTCGTCTTTACAAAGTAAAGGAATAAATCCTTTAATCATTGGCGATGGTACTCGTGTAATAAAACAATATCCAAAAGCAGGAGTAAAAACAAGCCAAAGTTCAAAGGTTTTCCTACTTACAAATAGTAAAAATATAACAATGCCTGATATAACTGGTTGGAGTGAAAGTGAAGTTATCAATTTCTGTAATTTAATTGGTCTTAAATATACTTTTAATAATTATGGATATGTAGAAACGTATAATATTCCGGCTGGAACTGTATTGGATATTGAAAATTCTACACTTGAGGTTAATTTTCAAAATATAAATCCTAATACATATTATAAAAAGAAAGAAGAAGAAACAAATGAATAAGATAAAAAGTTTTTTTAATAGTCCTAAACCTATAATTATAACTTTAATAGTTTTACTTGCTGTAAGTGTTTTAGTTATTTATAAATTAAGTACATCTAGTAAGATTTATATATCTTCTGTTAATAATGATGATGTGAGTATTTCAACTATTCATGCGTTTATCAATAATGATATGCATATGTTCTATTCAACACCAGCAGCATATAATAAAGAGGATTACAAAATATACGGAATAACTGCTGGATATTATGTTAAAACTGATAATGAATATATGGAGTTTCTAACTCAAAGTGAAGATTTTGATTCAGCTGAATCTTTAACTAAAACGCTAGAATTTTACAGCGCTTTTAATTATATTGAAAGTAATAATAAAAGTGAAAAATTTAGTAAAACAGTAAAGAAAAATTTTGAAAACAACTTATATTTTATAGTTAAAGTAAAGAAGGATAAAAACAGTAGTTTAGAAACTATATATGAAAAAAAGATTGAAATGAAAAAATTAACAAAATAAAAACGAGCATATTCTAGGGCGATCCTTGACTATCTTCTTTGTTTATGATATTATAGTTTCTCAAGGAGCTGATAAATTTGAAAATAGTTAGAGATGGTGTAGTTTATTTACAAATAAGAGATTTTTCCTATCTTTTAGATACTAAGAAACAAGAATTACTTGAAAATGCTAGCTTTGAATCTTTGTTTAGAGAGGCTAGTGACGAAAGTGGAGTTTTTATTGTTAGTGGGGATAATCTAAATGATTTTATTGCATTTAGAAATCCGGAATCAATTGATTATTTAAAAAGTATTGATGACATAGTTGATTATGATGAAATAAAGGATTTAGACTGTGAAGAAATGAATGCTTTAAGAATTTGTATTATTAATGAAAAAAATCAAATTGCTGCTAAATTAAAGAAGATGTCTGCACAAGAAAAAAATGAACATCCAGAATTATTAATTAGATATAAAACTCTTACTCTTAGATATCAATCGCTTAAAGATGTTTACAGATTTAAACGTGGAAAAGCTAAATTGGTTCTTCCAGAAGGAGAAGAAGAATTAACACCAATTTCTGTGAGTGATGAAATTAAATTACGTCTTAAAAATACTTTTGGTAAAAAAGATAATAAATAAAAAAAACGACTTTTAAAAGTCGTTTTTATTTTACATTGGTGACCCGTACGGGATTTGAACCCATGAATGCATGCGTGAAAGGCATGTGTGTTAAACCACTTCACCAACGGGCCGTGCAAATAGATAATACTATAAATTATATATTGGTGTCAAGTAAAATATTTATTAAATTAAAAATATATAGTTTTTGATATAAATGGTATAATAAGAATATAGAGGTGTAAGTATGAGTAGAGTTAAAAGGAAATTTATTAAAATTAATAATGTTTATGTTGAAATTACTCGAATGATTTTAGCTTTATTTATATTTGTTGTAAGTATGTTTTTGTCTAAATCAATATATGAACCTAAAAAGGTATATTCCTTAATTCTAAATGGAAATTCTAGTGTTGACGTATCGATAAAAGGAGATTATACTGATGCGGGTTTTGAGTTTTTAGAAAATGATAAAAAAATAGATACTAAGGAATTAAAAGTAAATATTAAAAATGATGTTGATACAAACTATTTAGGTCAATATTCTTATACATATGAAATTGAATATAACAATACAACATATACAGCAAAAAGAGTAGTAAATGTGATTGATAATATTCCACCAGTTATAAAAACAGATATGCAAGAAGTTGAGTTGTTTTCTTGTCAAAAAAATGGAAAATTGAATATAGAGTTTTCTGCAGAAGATAATTATGATGGAGTAATAACAAATAAAGTTAAGGAAAAAATCGATGGCAATAAAGTTATCTTAAGCGTTGTTGATTCCTCTGGCAATGAAACAACAAAAGAAATCCCGATAGTTGAAACTGAAGAACCAAGTCCTAAAATATCTTTAAATGGAAGAAATATTGTATATGTTAAACAAAATGAATCATATACTGAGGAAGGTGCGGTTGCTTTTGATGCTTGTGAGAATAAAATAAATGACGAAGTTAAAATTGAAGGAACTGTTGACACAACAAAGGTTGGTACTTATGAAGTTAAGTATACTGTTACAAGTGGTACAAAAACAACTGTAAAAACCCGTTCAGTTATTGTGTATGATGGAATAATAAATGATCCAATATCTTCAAATAGAGATAAGGTTGTTTATTTGACTTTTGATGATGGACCTGGAAGATATACTGAAGAACTTTTAGATATACTAAAAAAATATAATGTTAAAGCAACTTTCTTTGTTACTGACCAATTTAAAGCTTATGTACCATTAATACAAAAAGAATATGAAGAAGGGCATAGTATTGCTGTTCATACACTAACTCATAAATGGAGTATATACGATTCAGTTGAAACTTATATAAAAGATTTTAATGACATGAATAGTATCGTAGAACAATATACAGGTTCGAAAACTAATTTATTTAGATTCCCTGGTGGAAGCTCTAATACAGTTAGTAGAGGACATTCAAAAGGTGTTGTATCAGCCATTGCAAATGAAATGACAAAAAGAGGTTATGTTTACTTTGA
The DNA here is from genome assembly GCA_934089275.1 of uncultured Bacilli bacterium. Classification (GTDB taxonomy): domain Bacteria; phylum Bacillota_I; class Bacilli_A; order RF39; family UBA660; genus CAG-582. The sequence goes on along the minus strand of CAKOJJ010000001.1, from coordinate 238,929 downwards.
CTGGAATGTTGACTCTTGTGATGCTGCTGGAGCAAATTCTAAACAAATATATAAAAATGTTATAACAGGAATAAGCAAAAAAAATGAGGCAGTTGTTTTAATGCATGACATTAAAAGGAATACAATTGATGTAATTGAAGATATTATTGTTTATGGGTTAAATAATGGTTACACGTTTGACACTTTAAATGTGTCATCTCCAACTGTACACCATCACATAAATAATTGATTTTAATGTCGAATTAATTTATAATTAAACTATGAGGTGTTGTAAATGGATAGTAAAAAAGACGTAAACAATAAACAAAACAAGCAAAAATCTTATTTAACAAAAAAAGAAAAAGAGAGTATTAGAAAAGGTGTTCTTGAAGAAATAAATGATGAAGTTCGTTCTAATCTTTGTGAAACAGTGTTAAATGATGTAAATGAACGTATCAATGATGAATATAAAGAAAATTTAAAAGAAACTATTTCAAGTGAAATCATAAGTGATATTAAAGAAAGTATTAAAGAAGATGAGAAAAAAATGTCTCGTCGCAAAAGCTTTAAAATAGTTAGATTATATATTTACATTTTATTACTTATGGCTGGTTCTATTTTCTTGATTTATAAATTATATGTTACTGGTAATTTAGATGTTGTAAAAGATATAAAAATTCCTACAACATCTACAACAACGACAACGGCTTTGGTAAAAGATTTAAAATGGTATATGAACAAATATGGAAATATATTAGACAATATAAAATTTGATAATGTAGCTTTGCTAAAAGGAAATTTTGATGTTAGTAAGATTGATATCAAGGATAAACTTGCAATGGCTTATAATAATTTATCGAGTGAGTCGATAGCTAAAGATGGAATAATTTATTCTGTTAAAGAAGAAGATTTAAAGAGTTCATACCTAAGTATATTTGGAAGTGAGGAAGGATATTCAGCAAGTTCTTTCCAAATAGGAGGAGTAGCTTTTGCTTATTCTTTATCTAATGCAACATATATGGCGATTGCTAATGGAGAAATCGTAAAAGAAAACATTTTAACTGAAATAACAGATATTAAAGAAGAAAATGATGAACTTGTTGTTGAATGTATAACAGCTTTAGTGAAGGATAATAAGCTTTATAATATTAATAATCAAGATGTGGCTTTAAAAGATTATAGCAGTGGGGAATCATTAAAAACTTCTGAAAGCAGTTTATCAAAAAATAAATTTACATTTAAACTTATCAATAATAATTATTATATAAGTTCAATTTCTGTTCTTTAAAATATGCAAATTTTGCATATTTTTTTATTTTACAAGAAAATTGCTAATTTATCGGTAAAGATATTAGTAGGAGGAAAGAATATGAACTATGAAAATTATATACATAACTTATTTGTTGATAATGAAATATTCAATTATTCAATAAAAGAGATTGAAAATCAGCATGAAATAAGCTTTTATATTCGCTTTGGAAGTGTTCTTTATAATTTAAATCATGATTATGGATCAATTGGTTTAAGAAAAATAGTTGACTATATTAATCATGAAATAAATCATGAAGTTTCTTTAAAAGAAATAAGGCTAATTATAAAATTTTTTAAACTTATATGTCGTGGTATGATTATAAGTTATAAAATGACTTTTGAACATTATAGGTGTTTAATAAAGTATGATGACGTTGTTTTCATTAATAGTTGTATTGAAATTGCTAATAGAAATCCGATGAGTTTAGAACGTTTTGAGGAAATTATAAATACTAAAAGAAATAATTAATGCTTTACAGTTGATAGATGTAAATTATTATTAATTATCTTTTTCTTATGATATAATAATTGTATGGTGATGGTATGGAATTCATAGAACTAAAAAATGTTTATAAAGTATATAAAAATGGAGTAACAGCATTGGCAGATGTGAATTTGACAATAAGTGCTGGTGAATTTGTTTTCATTATTGGGGAATCTGGTTCTGGTAAATCAACACTTACAAAACTTTTATATAGAGAAGAAAAGCCAAATAAAGGAAGTGTTTTTGTTGGTGGCGTTAATGTTTCGAGTTTGCGAAACAGCAATGTTTATAAGTTAAGAAGAAAAATAGGAGTTGTATTCCAAGATTTTAAATTGTTACCTAAGTTAACTGTTTATGAAAATATTGCTTATCCATTAGAAAGTTATGGTGTTGATAAGAATGAAATTAAGGAAAAAGTTCTAAAAGCGATTGAAAGAGTAGGACTTAAAAACAAACTTAGAAGTTATCCAAATCAATTATCTGGTGGTGAACAACAAAGAGTATGTATTGCTAGAGCAATTGTAAACGAGCCAAAACTTATTATATGCGATGAACCAACTGGGGATTTGGATCCTAAGATGAGTAAAGAAATAATGGATGTTATTAATAACATAAATAAAGAATTGGGTTCGACTATTATTATGGCAACACATGATAAAGAGATTGTTAATAGAATGAAAAAAAGAGTTGTAGCTATTCACAATGGTGTAGTAGTATCCGACAAAAAGAAGGGAAGTTATATAGAAGATGAGACTGTTTAGAATTTTAGGTAAAAGTATTAGTAATGCTTTTAAAAGTATTGTTCGTAATTTCTCACTTAGTTTAGCTTCCATATCTTGTACAACAATAACTTTAATTTTAGTATCAATTGCTTTACTAGCAACTTATAATGTTAATTCGATGACTAAAAATATTGAAGGATCAATGACAATTGTTGCTTTTATAGATGAAAACGCTAGTGATGAAGAGATAGAAAATGTAAAAAACAGTGTTTTAAGCATAGAAAATGTTGATAAGGATAAAACGGTTTTTCGTAGTAAAGATGAAATAAAGAATGAATTACTTAAAGATGATCAAATAAAAGAAACTTTATCAGTTTTTGATGAAAACCCTTTGCTTTCAACGATGGTAGTGAATGTAAAGAATGTAAGAAAGATTACATCAACAGCGAATGAAATTAAAAACATTGAAAAAGTTAAATATGTAAAATATGGAGAAACAATTGTTAATGAAGTACTAAATGCTTTTGATTTTGCTAGATATGCATGTATTGCAGCTGTTATAGCTTTAGTGTTGGTAACAGTATTCTTAAATGAAAATACGATTAAAATTACAATTTTCTCAAGAAAAAACGAGATAGGAATTATGAGATTGGTTGGAACAAGTAATACAGTAATTAAGTTACCATTCATATTTGAAGGATTTATTCTTGGACTTATCGGAGCTATTTTACCAATCGTAATTACGATATTTGGATATACTTACTTTTATGATGTATTAGGTGGAAAAATATATACAGATTTATTGATGATGGTAAAACCTAGTGAAATTGTTTATGTTTCTAGTTTTGTTTTAGCAATTATTGGATCATTGGTTGGTGTATTTGGATCAATAAAAGCAGTAAGGAGATATTTAAAGATATGATGAAAAAAATAGTTATTGTAATATGTACAGCTTTGCTTTTAGTTGCAGGAACTAGTACATATGCAGCTAGTAAAGCTCGTACTTTGAAAGAACTTCGTGCAGAACTTGCTGCTTGGAAAAAAGAGCAAGCAGCTAACGAATCTAAAAAAACTGCTACAAAGAATGAAATCAATAGTGCTAAAGCTTCTGTTTCTAGTAAACAAACAGAGATATCTAATAATCAACAAAAAATAGCTGAGTCACTTGCTGAATCGGAACAATTGGAAAAAGATATCACGAATGGCAAAACGGAACTTGAAAAAATAGTAAAAAATTATCAAGTTTCTAAAGGCGATAATGTATATTTGGAATACATCTTTAAAGCTACTAGTTATGAAGACTTAATTTATAGATATGCTGTTATGGGACAACTTATGGATTATCAAAAGAATAAAATTGATGAGTGGAAAGGCAAAATAGAAGCCAATATTCAATTAAAAATTGATCTTGAGAATAGAGAGGTAGAACTTAATAACCAAATAGATAGTTTAGCTAAAGATATAAAATCTTTGAATAATAAATTATCCGATTATTTGGATATTACTATGGATATTAAAGACGAAATTTCATCAACTCAAGAATTGATTAATTATTATGTAAAAATAGGTTGTAAAGAAGATGAAGATCTTGAAAAATGCGTCCAAGTTAAAGGCGATACAGGATTTTTAAGGCCTTTGAATAGAGGGGTTACTACTTCTTATTTTGGATATAGAACTCATCCAGTAACAGGTGTTAAAAATAAATTCCATTCAGGAATAGATATTGGTGGAAACAAAGAAGGAACTAATGTTTATAGTGTAGCGAATGGAATGGTTTCTAAAATTGTTAGAAAAGCTAGTTGTGGTGGAAATCAAGTATATATCCAACATTTAATAAATGGTAAACAATATACTTCATGTTATATGCATCTTTTAACGATAAAAGTTAATGTTGGTGATAAAGTTACTAATCAAACTATTGTTGGAACTGTTGGTGGTGGATCAGGAACTCCGTGGGATTCTTGTTCAACTGGAGCACACTTACATTTCGGATTAGGAACTGGTTGGTATGGAACAACATATACATCATATTCTAAATGGGTTGCTAATCTTGTTGATCCAAAAAGTTATTTAAAATTTCCAGATTTAAAAAAATATTTTTATACAAGAACGTTATAAGTATATTAGAATATATTTAAAGCATATTATTATTAGAACATAGGAGGCTTACAGATGAAAAAAGATAATAATTTAAAAAATATATTGTTGTTAGTTGCTATAGTTGTTGCTGTAGTTTTAATTCTTATATTTTTACCAAATACACCTATTTGGAATATAGTAGTGTTATTGCTAATTTTAAGTGTTTTGATTTTTGTTCATGAAGGAGGACATTTCCTAGTAGCAAAAAAATGTGGAGTACATGTTTATGAATTTGCTTTGGGAATGGGACCTAAAATTCTTACTTTTAAAAGAAAAAATGATCCAACTGAATACACATTGAGAGCATTTCCAATTGGAGGATTTTGTGCAATGGCTGGAGAAGAAGGGGAAGATGATGAAAAACTTCCTAAAGACAAATTTATGTGCAATAAATCAAAAACAAAACGAATTTTAATTTTAGTTGCTGGTGTAACAATGAATTTTATTACGGCTATTGTATTGCTTTTCATGATTGGACTTTTTTATGGAAGTACTGAACAATCTAGCATCATTGGAAGTATTCAAAGTGAAAGTCCAGCTGAAAAAGCCGGATTGAAAAAGAATGATCAAATAATAGGTTGTAATGGTTATAAAGTTAGTACTTGGGATAAACTTACAATAATTACAAACCTAAAAAATAAAAATGATTATTATACATATAAAATAAAACATGAAGATGGAAGTGTAAGCGAATACAAAATTATTCCAGATAAATACGTTGTTTTTGATGATAAAACAATAAAATTAGATGATACAACAACACTTGAAAGTGTTTTGAAAGAATACAATAAGACTGAAAAAGAAGTAACAGTGACTAAATTAGTTGGAATATCTGCACCTAGTGAGATTCATAAAGGTTTTGGTTGTGCATTGAAATATGCCTTTTCTAAATTTGGAAGTATAGTTTCAACAATGCTTTTAATAATTGGATCATTATTTACTGGTAAATTAGGCTTATCAGCTTTATCTGGACCTGTTGGAATGTATTCGGTTGTTGGAACTGTTGCTCAAGCAGGATTTGCAAATCTAATATATTTAATGGCATACTTATCTATTAATTTAGGAGTTTTAAATATTTTACCTTTCCCAGCATTTGATGGAGGAAGAGTATTATTTGTTTTGATAGAAGCAATTACTAGAAAAAAAGTTGATCCAAAAGTGGAAGGTTATTTCCATTCGATTGGGTTTATACTTATTATGTTATTGATGTTATATATAACTTTCCAAGATGTACTTAGATTGTTCTAAGACATCTTTTTTTCTTGTTTAACTTCTTTTTATGTGATAATATTGATAATGTAGAATAGAGGGAATTAAATGAGTGCTTTTGACGAGTTTATAATGAGTGATGCTTTTTTTCCAGTTATCATTGTTTTATTGGTATTGTTAATTGCAGTTTTTATCATAATAACGATTAATAATAAGAAAAAGTATGGACCATTTAGAAATATAAAAAATGTTGCAACTCCTGAAATCGATTATTCGAGTGAAGTTCATATTGTTAATGACTTGAGCCCAGCTGAAGAAATAAATGATGAGGAATTCAGTGATATTTTGAATACTGTGACTTTACCTAAAGAAAATAATGAAGCAATTAAGGATGAACCTATAGATAGTAATATAGTTGGTGAAAGTCAACCTATAGAAACTAAACCTATAGAAAATGAACTTAAAGATTTAAATGCACTTAATGATATGGCTTGGAATGCTTTTGATAGTCTACAAAATGAAAAAAAGGAAGAATTAGAAGAAAAAATAGAACTTCCAAATAGACTAGATAGTGTTTCTTCTGATGAAAATAAATTTATGGCTGATGTTCAAGACTTTCCTGATTTTTCTGCAATTGAAAAAACGGAAACAAAAGAAATACATCACAGCAGTAAAATTGAAGAAGACGTGTTAGATGCAGCAAATAAATATATTGAATCTATTATGTCAAGTAATAAGTAGGAGACGTATGAAAATAGAGTTTAAAAACGTTTATTTAGAGTATGTTCAAAGAAAAAGTGAACAACCTGTGAAAGAAAAAATGAGCAAGGAAGAACTATTAAAAAAGCTTGAAGAAACTCAAAAAATAAATTTGTAATATTACTGTAAAACGGCTAAAATTTACGTTTATAAGACACATTTGGTTGTCTTTTTTTTTAATTTATGTTAAATTTTATTAAGGTGATGCTTTATGGCAGGAGCAAAGAAGTATGATGCTTCATCAATTAAAATATTGGAAGGATTAGAAGCTGTAAGAAAAAGACCGGGTATGTATATTGGTTCAACTGACAAGCGCGGACTTCATCATTTAGTTTGGGAAATTGTCGATAATTCAATCGATGAAATAATAAACGGTTATGGTGATATGGTTAAGATTCGTCTTAATGGTGATGGTTCAATTACAATAGCTGATAATGGCCGTGGTGTTCCAATTGGTATGCATGAAAGTGGAAAATCAACGCCAGAAGTTATTTACACTGTATTACATGCTGGTGGTAAATTTGAAGAAGGAAATTATAAGGTTTCTGGAGGATTACATGGTGTAGGTGCAAGCGTAGTAAATGCTTTATCTTCATGGATGGATGTTACTATTTATACAGATGGACTAATATCAAATATTCGTTTTAAAAATGGTGGAGAAGTTTCAAGTCCTTTGAAAAAAATTGGTGAATCAAAGAAAACAGGAACTTGCGTTACTTTTATGCCTGATTATGAAATATTTAAAAATTGTCAATTTTCATTTTCTACAATTTGCGAAAGAATGCAAGAAAGTGCATTTTTATTGCCAAGATTAACTGTTGAACTTGAAAATGTTGCTGATAATAAAAAGGTAACATATCATTATGAGAATGGAATTGTGTCTTTCGTTGAATATATGAATGAAGATAAAAAAACGATAAACAACGTTGTTCCAATACATGGTGTAAAAAATCATATTGAAGTTGATATTGCTCTACAATACACGGATTCATATAATGAACAAATAGTGTCTTTCGTAAACAATGTTAAAACTAGCGATGGTGGTTCACATGAGGTTGGATTTAAAACTGGTCTTACAAAAGTTTTTAACGACTATGCAAGAGCAAATGGAATTTTAAAAAATAAAGATTCAAATTTTGACGGAAGTGATGCAAGAGAAGGTTTAACAGCTGTAATAAATTTAAAGATACCTGAGGATCTACTTCAATTTGAAGGTCAAACTAAAGGAAAACTTGGAACACCAGAAGCAAGACCAGCAGTTGAACAAATTGTGTATGATACTTTGAAATTTTATCTTGAAGAGAACAAAAGTGAAGCAACAGTTATTTTAGATAAGATGAGTAAGAGCAAATTTGCTCGTGAAGCAGCAAGAAAAGCAAGAGAAGAAGCTAGAGCTGGAAAAAGCAAACGAGATGAAAAAAGAAGTTTATCCGATAAGTTAACTCCTCCTCAAACACGTAATCCAAAAATTAATGAATTATTTATTGTTGAAGGTCAATCTGCTGGAGGAACAGCTAAAAGTAGTCGTGATAGAAAATTTCAAGGAGTTTTACCTTTAAGAGGAAAAGTTTTAAATACAGAAAAAGCAAGTGTAGCTGATGCTTTTAAAAATGAAGAAATAAACACTTTAATACATTGTATAGGTGCTGGTTGTGGAGCAGATTTTGATGTAAAAGATATCAATTATGATAAAGTAATTATAATGACCGATGCCGATGATGACGGAGCTCATATTCAATGTTTGCTTTTAACTTTCTTCTATCGTTTTATGAGACCATTAATTGAAGAAGGACATCTTTACATTGCAATGCCTCCTTTGTTTAAAGTTGAAGAAGGTAAAAAAGAAACATATTGTTATACTAATGAAGAATTTAAAGATTATGTAAGAGATAAAGATAATTCAACATACCGTGTACAAAGATACAAAGGTTTAGGAGAAATGAATGCCGATAATCTAAGTTTAACAACTATGGATCCAAAAACAAGAAACTTAATTAAAGTAAATATAAGCGATGCAGCTATGGCTGAAAAGCGAGTTTCAGTTTTAATGGGAGATTTGGTTGAACCTAGAAAAGAATGGATTAATGAAAACGTTGACTTCTCGTTAGAAGACGATTTCAAAATATAAAAGAGCAGGACACAAGTTCTTGCTTTTTTTGTTCAAAAATAATACCGCTTAATCAATACCAAACTTTTTATTATATTGATTAGCATAAATTAATATGATAAAATTTATATGTTAGAGGTGAAGTTATGGATAAGACAACTCTATTTGAAATTGAAGATATAACTAATGCATTAATTGAAACTACTTTAGATGAGATTTATGATGCGTTAAAAGAAAAAGGATATAATCCGATTAGTCAAATTGTTGGTTATTTAGTATCTGGAGATCCTGGATATATAACTAACTACAAAAATGCTCGTGATAAGATGCTTAATCTTGATAGGAATAAAGTTTTAGAACTTATGGTTAGGAACTATTTAGAAAACTAATGAAAGCTCTTGGAATGGATTTGGGCACGAAGACATTAGGTCTTGCTGTGTCTGATAAGTTGGGAATAATCTCAAACCCTTATAAAACTTTAAGATATAATGATATTGATGAATTAGTAGCTGATGTTTTAAGTTTGATTGATGAATTACATATTGAAGTTCTAGTACTTGGTTATCCTAAGAATATGAATAATACTTTAGGGGAAGCGATTGAAAGGACCAATATATTTAAAGAAAAACTTGAAAAAGCATCAGGAATGTCTATTAATTTAATCGATGAAAGATTAAGTACGGTTGAGGCTGAAAAGTATCTTATTGGAGCTGATATGAGTAGAAAAAACAGAAAAGAAGTTATAGATTCGGTGGCAGCAAGTATCATATTGGATACTTATTTAAAAAGAATAGGAAGTGGATCTAATGTTAGATAATGGAAAAATTGTTATAAAAAATGATAAAGGTGAAGAATTAGTTTGTGATGTTTTGTTTACGTTTGATTCTGATGAAACAGGAAAAAGTTATATTGCATATACTGACAATACAACTGATAAAGCTGGTAACACTAAAGTTTATGCCAATACATATGATAAAACTGGTGATGATTTAAAACTATTACCTTTAACTACTGATAAAGAATGGAAGATAATAGATAATATTCTTTCTAGTGTAATTGACATGATTAAAGAAAAAACTGATGCAACAACTGGTGATAAGAATGAATAATGATGTCGATAAAATAAGCAAAAAAATAAAGAAACTAGTATTAATACTTTTAATTGTGGTTTTTGCTTTTCTAGTTATCATTGGTGGAATAACTTTCTTTATGATTATGCCAGTAAACTCTTCAAATACTGATGAAGTGATGTTTAATGTTGAAAGTGGATCAAGTAAAAATCAAATTATAGTTAATCTAAAAAAAGAAGGCTTAATTAAAAACGTAAATTTTACGAAAGTTTTTGTTAAAATTAGTTATCAAAAAGATTTTTTAGCAGGAAATTATAGATTAAGTAAAAGTATGTCTTTAGTAGAAATATTGGAAAATTTAAGTAATGGAACCAATGTAGATAAAAATGAAACAGCAATTACATTTATTGAAGGAAAACGTTTTACTGATTATGCTGAAGTTCTTGCAAATAACTTGTCATTTGCTAAAGACGATGTAATAAATGCATGTAAAGATAAAGAATATTTAAATAGTTTGATTGAAAAATATTGGTTTATAACTGATGATATTTTAAAGGATGGCGTATATTATCCATTAGAAGGATATTTATTCCCTGATACTTATTTTATAAAAAAAGATGCTACTGTTAAAGAAGCAATTGAAGTTCTTTTAAATGGTATGAATAATAAATTAAAGCCATATAAGGAATATATTGAAACTAATAAGATAAATATTAATAGTTTACTTACTCTTGCGAGTGTGATAGAATTAGAAGCGTCTAGCGAAAGCGATAGAAAAGAAATATCTGGTGTATTCCAAAATAGAATAAAAAACAATATGCCTCTTGGAAGCGATGTTACAGCTTGCTATGGAGTGAAGAAAAATTGCTCGGATATAGTAAATAGTGATCTTAATTCGTGCAATGCATATAATACTAGGGGAGCTTGTACTACAGGAATCCCAATCGGACCAATTTGTAGTCCATCAATTATGTCAATTGATGCAGCTATAAATCCAAATACTAATGATTATTTCTATTTTATTGCCGATGTGAATGGCAAAGTATATTATAATAAAACGTATTTAGAACATCAAAAGACTAATAATGAGCTTATAAGCAAAGGTCTTTTGTCTTAAAGAGGAGAAGTAAAAATGAACGATGTTATAAAGGAAATGGAAAGGTATGCTGAGGCTAATAATGTGCCTATAATTGAGCATGATTCCATAAAATTTATACAAAAATATATTAAACTTAATAATGTTAAAAAAATTCTTGAATTAGGAACTGCTATTGGTTATTCAGCAATTCTTATGGCAAGCGTTGATGATGATGTAGAGGTTACAACTATTGAAAGAGATGATAAACGTTATAGAGAAGCTGTTAAAAACGTTAATCGTACAGGAATGGATAAAAGAATTGAAATAGTGTTTAATGATGCTTTAGATGTTAATTTAGTTGATCATGAATACGATTTAATATTTATCGATGCAGCTAAAGGTCAATATATAAAATTCTTTGAAAAGTTCCAAAACTATTTATCTAAAGGTGGTGTAATCATCACTGATAACTTAAAATTTCATGGTTTAGTAGCTGATAAAGATAAAATTGAATCAAGAAATGTTTTAGGATTAGTAACTAAAATTGAAAAATATATTGAATTTTTACGTACTAATGAAGAGTTTGTCACTAAATTCTATGATATAGGTGATGGATTATCAGTTAGTTTTAGGAAGTCTGATGAAGATGTCAAAAATATTGATTAATATAAACAATTTAAGTGAAATGGAAGAATATAAGAAAGTTGGAATCACCAATTTTCTTTTTGCTGTTAAGAATTTTTCTATTGGTTATAATTCTTTTGATTTATGTGATATTCCAGATGATGCATATGTTTATTTAAACAGAGTAATGGATACAGTTGCAATTGATGAATTGAAAAGTATTAAAAATGAATTTTTAAGATTTAAAGGAATTATCTTTGAAGATTTAGGAGTTTTCAATATATTTAAAGATACAAACACTCCTCTTATTTGGAATCAAGTTCATTTTGCAGTAAATTATAATTCAATTAATTTTCATTTGAAAAATGGATGTACAAGTGCAGTTATTTCAAATGAAATCACAAAAGAAGAAATAGATGAAATAATTAATAATTCTGTTAAACCACTTATACTTCCAATATTGGGAAAAAATAATATCATGTATTCAAGAAGAACTTTGCTTACAAATTTTAATAAACATGCAGGATTAAGTGATTATAATGATATGGTTTTAAATGAAAAAATAACTGGTAATAAATTTTTAGCAAGAGAGAGTGTTTATGGAACATATATATTTAATAATACTTATTTTAATTATGTTTCTTTAATTCCTAAATATGAAGATAAAGTAATGTTTTTCTTAGTATTAAATCTTGGTTTAAGCGTGAGTGAAATAAAAGATATAATTGATGGTAAGAATTATGGCGATGATGGCTTCTTAAATAAAAAAACTGTATTTAAATTGGAGGACTATAAATAATGGAAAATATTGAATTACTTGCTCCAGCTGGTTCTTTAGAAAAAATAAAATATGCTTTTATGTATGGAGCTGATGCTGTATATTTTGGTTATAAAAATTATTCTTTAAGAGCTAATGCTAAGAATTTGGATTTGGATGAAATAAAAACGGCTGTTGATTATGCTCATTCTTTAGGGAAAAAAGTATATGTTACAGTTAATATAGTGTTTCATTATGAAGACTTTAAAGGTTTAAAAGATTATTTAATTTATTTAAGTGAAATTCATGTTGATGCCATAATTACAAGTGATGTTGCAGTTATGAATATGATTCGTGAAAATAACATAGATTTATGTATACATGTATCAACTCAAGCATCAATTTTAAATTATGAGGCTGCTTTATTCTATAAGAATTTAGGAGCAACTAGAGTAGTTTTAGCGCGTGAAGCAAATAAAGAAGATATAAAAAGAATAAAAGAGGAAACTGGATTAGAAATTGAATGTTTTGTTCATGGAGCAATGTGCACAAGTATAAGCGGTAGATGTGTGCTTTCTAATTATTGTACCAACAGGGATTCCAATAGAGGTGGATGTGCTCAAATATGTCGTTGGACTTTTGATTATGAAAAAGATGGTCAAAAGGTATGCGAAGAACCTTTTTCAATGACTCCAAAAGATTTAAATATGGTACCTTTTATTAAAGATATGATTGATGCTGGAGTTAATTCATTTAAAATTGAAGGAAGAATGCGTAGTATTTATTATGTATCTACTGTAATACTTATTTATAGAAGATTAATTGATAAAATTTTAAATAATACTTTAACTCCTGAATATTCGAACTATGCTTTAAATATTTTGAATCGTGTAGCTAATCGTGAATCAACTCCACAATTCTTTGATAAATTACCTGGAGTTGAAGAACAATATTATTTGGGTAGATGTGAATATTCTAATCAAGATTTTTTAGGGTTGATCATAGACTATAAAGACGGAATTGCAACAATTGAAGAAAGAAACTATTTTAAAATAGGTGATGAAGTTCAATTTTTTGGACCGTCAACAGAAACTAGAAACTTTCGTATAGAAGAAATATTAGATGAAGATGGAAAAATAGTGGAAGAAGCTAATCATCCTCAAATGATTGTTAAGATTCGTGTACCATTTGAATTAAAAAAATATGACATGATGCGTTTAAAAGTGTTTGACTTTTAGACCATTATGTAGTAATCTTATGAAAGTAGTTTTGATAAACAAATATTTATTAAAGAAGGGTGACTAATTATGCCAGGAAAAAAAGAAATTAAATTGACTGCTAATGGTTATTTAGAAGTTGAAAATGAACTAAATAAATTAAGAGAAGAAGATAGACCAAGAATTATTCAAGCTATTAAAGAAGCAAGAGCTCAAGGTGATTTATCTGAAAATGCCGACTACGATGCTGCTAGAAATGAACAAGCTCAAGTAGAAGCAAGAATTAAAGAACTTGAATATATGATTGAACATGCTGTTATCATAGAAGAAGCTCCAAAAGATGTTGTTGGTTTAGGTTCTACTGTTGAAATAGAATATGTTGGTGATGATGATACTGACGAATATAAAATTGTTGGTTCTCTAGAAGCTGATCCATTTGCAAATAAGATCAGTGATGAATCACCAATAGGTAAAGCATTATCTGGTAAGAAAGTTGGAGACATAGTTAAAGTTCCAAGTCCAAACGGCGATTATGATGTTAAAATTGTTAAGATATCTTAACAATTTTTTTATGGAACAATTTACTTTACACATACTAAAAATAAAGAATACAATTACAACAAATATGTAGTATAATTAAAAATAGGATAGGTGTGTGAAATTAGGTGAAAATAAAAATGTAAGTTAAAATTTCTTAAAGTGTAAAAAAATTTAAAAATTTATGTAAACCCTTCAAAATGACTTGAAAATCGGGGGGGGTATTATAAAATAAAAATGTAGAAAAGGTAGGTAAAAATATGAAGAAGAAAAGTATGCTTATAGTAGCAATATTACTAATGTCGATAGGTTTTGCAGCAGTATCAACAACATTAGTAATAAATGGAAATGCAAAAGTAAGCGAAAACAATGAAGATTTCAGTGTAATCTTCACAGCTGCAAGTATAGATGGAAAGGATGTATATAGTTCAGTAATAGACGATACAAAGAAAACAATTACTTTTGAAACAAGTGAATTAAAGACACTTAATCAAACTTCAGTGTTAACATATGAAGTAACAAATAATTCAAGTAACTATGATGCAGAAGTAAGTGTAATATGTGTACCAAAAGAAGGAACAACAGCAAAATATACAAGTATCAAAAATAAACTGGAAAATGATGCAACAATAGTTAAAGCAAAAGAAACATTAAATGGAACATTAACAATAACACTAGATAAAACATCAACAGAAGAAGTAAGTGAAGAATATATATGTAAATTAGAATTCAATGCAGTCGAAAGAGATACATTAGGAGAAACAAAACCAACATTTGTAGCATGGATGCCAACATATTTCGAATATGGAACACCAACAACATCAAGTACAACAAATTATACAACATTAGGTAAAAATGTTTTTGTAGGACTAGATTTAAATAATGCAACGGGTGTATGTATAAATGATAATGGATTATTTTGTATAAAAATGAATGATTATGACAATTCAGTTTTAGCATTGAAAAATCATTTTGGAGAATCAGCTTGTAGTGTCAATAGTTCTAACTTCGGCTGCAGCTCTGATGCATTCAGCTGCAATGCTTATTCGGATGGCGCCGTGTATTGCTACGATCGCTCGGCTGATGAGAGCTGCATTGTGCGCTCTTCTGGTTCTGTCTATTGCGCGTAGTCCTGTCTCCCTGAAGATATCTGAATATCTAAAATCTATCTTTTGATTTATCAAAAGATGTTGAGGAGCAGTGCGACGAAAAAGTGCCGAACGAAAGTGTAGGCATTAAAGTTTTGAAATGGTTGGTATCAACTATTTCAAAAAAATTAATAAATTAGAAAGGAAATATAATAAAAATTTTGGGGTATTTTGAATTTAATGGAGCTTTGGTGACAATAGTTCTAACTTCAACTGCAACTCTGATGCATTCAACTGCAATGCTAATTCGAATGGCAACGTGAATTGCAACGATAACTCGACTAATGAGAACTGCAATGTGAACTCTTCTGGTTCTGTCAATTGCAACTAGTCCTGTCTCCCTGAACTTCCAATATACTTTATTTAATTAGTAATATTTTAAATTAGAGATTTGGAAATAAGAATATTCCGTGTGGAAACACAAAATATATGCAGTAAATGAAAACTTAGATTAGTAGTAAATAACATGAACTTCTTTGTTTTCTATCCTTACTGCTTTTTTTATTATAAAAATGTCTTATGGAAGAAGTAAATATTAAGAAAAAACAAAAATTAGATAATTTATATAATAAATATAAACCTCATGAAAAGTTTTTAATTGCAAAACAAGCACGTAAAACAATTAGATATATTGAAAGAAATACAATGAGTTTTCCAAATACTTATAAAGTGTTAAAAACTAGAATTATTGAATCTAGTTATTCTATATTAGAAAATATATATCGAGCTAATATATTTCAAGAAGTAGATCATAAAAAAGAAATTGTTGTAAATATTCAAATGTTGAATTTTTATTTGGAAGAGGCTTTAAGAAAAGATTTAATTATTAATAAAAAGTTTGAAAGTTATAGTACTCATTTGCTTGAACTAGATTTAATGGTTAGAAGTTGGTTTAAATATGAAAAGAGTATCTAATATTTATTATAAAGTATATGATATAGATAATATTAGCAAAATGTGTGATTTAGTATGTTCTAAAGTAAGAAACAAAGAAAAAGCTGAAAAGTTTATGTTATATAAAACAGAGCATATCATTAATATTAGAAATAAATTAATGTCTAAAAATATAAATTTTTCTAGATATAATATATTTCTTATTACAGATCCTAAATCTCGAGTAATAATGTCTCAAAGTATAGAAGATAAAGTAATTAACCATTTAATAGCTAAATATTTATTAGTTGATGTATATGAAAATATTTATACTAATTCTATGTATGCAACTAGAATTAATAAAGGGTCTAGTTATGGAATTAATCTTGTAAAAAAATATTTAAATGAAATTAAATATAAGAATAGTAATTTTTATTATTTAAAATTGGATATAAAAAAATATTTTTATAATATAGATCATGATGTTTTAAAATGTATTTTAAATAGAAAAATAAAAGATAAAGATGCTTTAGAAGTACTTTATAGAATAATTGATAGTACCAATTCCGCTTATATAAATGATTGTATAAAAAAATTAAAAAATAATCGAATTAAGTATTTAGATAATTTGGAGTTAATAAAAGAAACTGAGGAAATACCTTTATATAAATATAATAAAGGTTGTAGTATTGGTAATCAAACATATCAAGCGTTTGGTTTAATTTATTTATGTGATTTTAATCATTATTTAAAAGAAGATTTACATTTAAAATATGTAGTTAATTATATGGATGATTTTGTTATTATTCATGAAGATAAAAAATATTTGAATTATTGTTTAGAGAAAATAGAAAAATATCTTACTAATAAGTTAAAATTAGAGTTGAATATAAATAAAACAAAGATTAATGGAATAAAAAATGGTATAGATTTTTTAGGTTATAGATTTATTATTAAAAACAATAAAATTATTATGAAATTAAGAACTAGAGTTAAATATAACTTTAAAAGAAAAATTAAAAATTTAATTTTGTTGGTTAATAGTAATTATATTGATAAGGAAACATTTTACAAATGGTTATCAAGCTATAATGGATTGTTAAAATATGGAAATTGTAAAAATCTATATCATAAAAGTTTTTCTTGGTAAAAGAGTGTTGAAACAACGATTTGTTTTAGAAAGTTCTTGAGTTAGATTCCATAATTTGATATAATCTTGTTTATCAAAGGGGAATCTTATGGAACATTATTTTACTAATAATAGTAAATTAAAAAGTGAATTTAGAAACGTTTATTTACATATTTTTGATGATTCTTTAGAGTTTACAAGTGATTTAGGAGTGTTTTCTAAAGATAAAGTTGATTATGGCTCTAAGTTATTAATTGAAACTTTTTTAAAAGAAGATATATCATATTCAAGTGTTCTTGATTTAGGATGTGGATATGGTGTAATTGGTTTAACGATTTGCAAGTATAAAAATATTTCAGTTACTCTTGCGGATGTTAACAAACGGGCCCTTCATTTAACAGAGATGAATGCTAAAAAGTTTGGCTTGAAAGTTAATATAGTTGAGTCAAATATTTATTCTAACATAGATGGGTGTTTTGATGTAATATTAACTAATCCTCCTATTCGTGCAGGTAAAGCCGTTATTACTGAATTTATTATGGGAGCGAGTAAACATCTAAATAAATCTGGTTATCTTTATATCGTTATGCGTAAAGATCAAGGTGCTAAAAGCATGATTGAAACTATGAAAAGTATATACGATGTAAATATAATTGAAAAAAGCAAAGGTTTTTATATAATTAAAGCAAAACTTATTGACAAGTAATTGAATTACTGATAAAATTTTAAATTGGTGGCGAATACTCCTTTTTGCGTGGAGAAGCTCAAAAAATTACTATAGTATTGGGGTGAAATGATGGCATACAAAGTTCAAAAATTTGGTGACCATAGAGAAAGAAGATCTTTCTCAAAAACTACTAACGCCTTGGCATTGACTGACTTGTTAGAAATTCAAAAGAAAAGTTATGATTGGTTCTTAACTGAAGGAATTGATGAAGTATTTAAAGATGTATTCCCAGTAGAATCATTCACAGGAAAGGTATCACTTGAATTCGATTCATATTCATTTGATGAACCTAGATATGGAGTAAAGGAATCTAAAGAAAGAATGGTTACTTACTCAGCACCTTTAAAGGTTCAAGCAAGAGTATTCATTCATGAAACTGGAGAAGTTAAAGAACAAGAAATCTTCTTAGGTGACATGCCAATGATGACTGATGCAGGAACATTCATTATTAATGGTGTAGAAAGAGTAATCGTATCTCAATTAGTAAGAAGTCCATCAATCTATTTCAAAAGAGAAATCGATAAAAATGGACGCCCAGTTGTTTCTGGAGAAATTATTCCAAATAAAGGTACATGGTTAGAATTTGAACTTGATGCTCGTGATGTAGTATATGTTCGTATAGATAGAACTAGAAAAGTTACTATTACAACATTATTACGTGCTTTAGGTTTATCTAGTGATGAAGAAATTCTAGAAGTATTTGGTGAAGATAATCAATTCATTAAAAATACTTTAGAAAAAGATTCAACTAAGAATACTGATGAAGCCTTAATTGAAATATATGAAAAATTACGTCCAGGAGAACCTGCAACACTTGAATCTGCAAAGAATCAAATGATTACAAGATTCTTCGATAAGTTCCGTTATGACTTAGCAAAAGTTGGACGTTATAAATTTAATAAAAAACTAAATGTCTTAGATAGACTTTTAGGAATGAAACTAGCAGAAGATATTAAAGTCGATAAACAAGTTATATGTGAAAAAGGTACAATAGTAGATAAAACAATTCTTGAAACATTAAGACCAATATTTGCCGATGGTTACAATGTAAAAGAAATTAAAATTAATGATGAACTTGATCAATATAATAAAGTTCAAACAGTAAAAGTATATGATAAAAAGAATGAAAATAGAGTAATTACTATAATCGGTAATGATCAATCAATCGATTCTAGAAGACTTACTATAAGCGATGTTTATGGTGCAGTAAGTTACTATTTAGACTTACTTGATGGATTCGGAAATGTTGATGAAATTGACCATTTAGGAAACAGACGTGTAAGACAAGTTGGTGAATTAATTCAAAATCAATTCAAAACTGGTATTGCTCGTATGGAAAGAGTTATTCGTGAAAGAATGACTACTCAAGAATTAGATCAAATTACTCCAAAAACATTAATCAACATAAGACCAGTTACAGCAGCTATGAAAGAATTCTTTGGTTCAAGTCAATTGTCAAAATTCATGGATCAAATCAATCCAATAGCTGAGTTAACAGATAAACGTCGTTTAAGTTCTTTAGGACCTGGTGGTTTATCTCGTGATAGAGCTGGAATGGATGTTCGTGACGTTAACGTATCTCACTACGGAAGAATTTGTCCAATCGAATCTCCAGAAGGTGCAAACATCGGTCTTATTACATCTTTAGCAAGTTATGCTAAGATTAATGAATATGGATTTATAATGACTCCATATAGAAAAGTTGTTGATAAACATGTTACTGATGAAATAGTTTATTTAACTGCTGATGAAGAAGCAGACTATTACATTGGACAAGCAACTATTGAAATGGATGAAAATAATAATTTAACAAGTGATGAAAACGCATGCCGTTTAAATGGTGATAACGTTTATGCTAAAGCAAGTCAAATTAATTTTATTGATGTTGCCCCAAGTCAAATTGTTTCTATCACTACAAGTATTATTCCATTCTTGGATCACGATGATGCAACTCGTGCCCTAATGGGTTCAAACATGCAACGTCAAGCTGTTCCACTACTTAGAACTGAAGCTCCTTTAATTGGAACAGGTGTTGAGTATATAGCAGCAAGAGATTCAGGATCTACAATAGTTTGTAAAGCAGATGGTGTAGTTGAATATGCTGATGCTAAAAAAATAGTTGTTAAAACTCAAAAAGATAAAGATGTATATTACTTAGCAAACTTTGAAAGAAGTAATGCTGAAAGTTGTATAAATCATTCTCCAATTGTTGTTGCTGGTGAAAAGGTACACAAAGGAGAAGTTATAGCTGATGGACCTTCAACTGATAAAGGTGAATTAGCTTTAGGTAAAAACATGGTTGTAGCATTCATGACATGTAATGGATATAACTATGAGGATGCCGTTGTATTAAATGAAAGATTAGTTAAAGATGATGTTTATACATCTCTACATATTGAACATTATGATATAGATTGTCGTGATACTAAACTTGGACCTGAAGAGATTACTCGTGATATACCAAATGTTGGTGAAGATGCAAGACGTAATCTTGATGCTGAAGGTATTATTAGAATTGGTACTGAAGTACATGAAGGAGATATCCTAGTTGGTAAAGTTACTCCAAAAGGTGTTCAAGAATTAACTTCAGAAGAAAAATTATTACATGCAATATTCGGAGAAAAAACTCGTGAAGTTAGAGATACTTCATTAAGAGTTGCTCACGGAGCTGATGGTATTGTTCATGATGTTAAAGTATATACTAAAGAAAACAGCGATGAACTTCCTGCTGGTGTATCTAAAGTTGTAAGAATTTACATAGTTCAAAAACGTAAGATTCAAGTAGGAGATAAGATGTCTGGACGTCATGGTAATAAAGGTGTTGTTTCATTGATATTACCAGAAGAGGATATGCCTTATATGCCAGATGGAAGACCTGTAGATGTAGTATTAAATCCACAAGGTGTTCCAAGCCGTATGAATCTAGGACAAATTCTAGAATTACACTTAGGTATGGCAGCTAAGAAACTTGGCGTACATGTTGCAACTCCTGTATTCGATGGTGCAACAATCGATGAAATCTATGAAATGATGGATGAAGCTGGAATGGATCATGATGGTAAAACTGTTCTATATGATGGTAAAACTGGTGAACCATTCGAAAATAGAGTATCTGTTGGTGTCATGTATATGATTAAACTTCACCACATGGTAGATGACAAACTTCATGCTCGTTCAACTGGACCATACAGTTTAGTTACTCAACAACCTTTAGGTGGTAAAGCTCAATTTGGTGGTCAAAGATTTGGAGAAATGGAAGTTTGGGCACTATATGCATATGGTGCAAGTCATGTTCTACAAGAAATTATGACAGTTAAATCAGATGATGTAACTGGACGTGTTAAAGTATATGAAGCTTTAGTTAAAGGTAAACCAATTTCAACTGCTGGTGTTCCAGAAAGTTTCAGAGTATTAATTAAAGAGTTCCAAGCTCTAGGATTAAATATTGAAATGATCGATTATGACGATAAAGTTCATGATTTAAGAGAACTTGAAGCAGATGAAGATGATGGTGATGCATTAACTATTGATGAAATAGATATCAATACTGGAGAAGTAAAAGGAAAACCAATTCCAGAAGAACCTCCAGTAGAGGATGAAGAAACAGATGAATTCGAAAATGAAGATGAAGAATTCGAAGATGAACCAAGTCTTGATGATATCATGGCTTTGGAAAATGGTTTTGAAGGAGGGGAAGAATAATGTTAGAAGTTAACAACATTAAAGGTATAAGAATTAGTATTGCTAGCCCTGAGAAAATAAGAGAATGGTCTTATGGTGAAGTAAAAAAACCAGAAACTATCAACTATCGTACTTTAAAACCAGAAAGAGATGGACTATTCTGTGAAAAAATCTTTGGACCAAGTAAAGATTATGAATGTTCATGTGGTAAATATAAAAGATTAAGATATAAAAATGTCATATGTGATAGATGCGGAGTAGAAGTTACTAAGTCTAAAGTACGTCGTGAACGTATGGGACATATAGAGCTTGCTTCTCCTTGCTCTCATATTTGGTTCTTTAAAGGTGTTCCATCTAAGATGGGTCTTGTTCTAGATATGTCTCCAAGAGAACTAGAAGAAGTACTATATTTCGTAAGTTATGTAGTAATTGATCCAGGAAATGCTCCACTTGCAAAGAAACAAACTTTATCTGATAAAGAATACCGTGCTTACTATGAAAAATATGGAAATGGTTTCGAAGTAGGTATGGGTGCTGAAGCTATTAAGAAACTTCTACAAGAAGTAGATGTTGATAAAGAAGTTGAAGCATTAAAAGAAGAATTAAATGGCGCAACAGGCCAAAAGAGAATTCGTTTAGGTAAACGTCTTGATTGCTTAGTTGCATTCCAAGAAAGTGGTAATAAACCTGAATGGATGATACTAGATGCTATTCCAGTTATTCCACCAGATTTAAGACCAATGATTCAACTTGATGGTGGTAGATTTGCTACATCTGATTTAAATGATTTATATAGAAGAATTATTAATAGAAATAATCGTTTGAAAAAATTACTTGAATTAGGTGCTCCATCAATAATCGTTCAAAACGAAAAACGTATGTTACAAGAAGCAGTAGATACATTATTTGATAATGGTAGACGTGGTAGAAGTGTTACAGCTGCATCTAGTCGTCCATTAAAATCATTATCTAGTATGCTTAAAGGTAAACAAGGACGTTTCCGTCAAAACTTATTAGGTAAACGTGTTGACTACTCAGGTCGTTCAGTTATCGTTGTTGGACCAAGTTTAAAAATGTATCAATGTGGTATACCTAAAGAAATGGCTCTTGAATTATTTAAACCACATGTAATTAATGGTTTAGTTAATGCAGGACTTGCTCACAATATTAAAGGCGCTAAGAAATTAATTGATAATAGAGATGACTGTGTTTGGGATATCGTTGAAGATGTTATCACTGAACATCCAGTAATGTTAAACCGTGCACCAACTCTACATAGATTAGGTATTCAAGCATTTGAACCTAAACTAGTAGGTGGTAAAGCTATTCGTCTACATCCACTTGTTTGTACAGCATTCAACGCTGACTTCGATGGAGACCAAATGGCAGTACACGTTCCACTTTCAGAAGAAGCTAAAGCTGAAGCTAGAATTCTTATGTTAGGTGCTAACAACATTTTAAAACCATCTGATGGAAAACCAATCGTTACTCCAGGACAAGATATGGTTTTAGGTAACTATTATCTAACAATGGAAAAAGCTGGAGAAGAGCATGAAGGTAAAGTATATAAAAATGAAGATGAAGCTTTAATGGCTTATGAAAGAAAAGAAATTACTTTACATACAAGAATTGCTATTCCAGTTAGAAGTTTTAAATATAAATTATTCTTAGATGATGTTCAAGATAAGTATTTAGTAACTACTGTAGGTAAAATTAAATTTAACCAAATTTTACCAGATACTTTCCAATATTTATCAGAACCAACTAAGGAAAATATTGAAGGAATAACTCCAATGAAATACTTCTTAGATCAAGGAGTAAATATTCCTGAAGAAATAAGTAAAATGCCTCTTTCTCAACCATTTGGTAAGAAAGATTTACAAAAGATTATTGCTCAAGTATTCAAACGTTATAAAACAACTGAAACTTCAATAATGCTTGATAAATTAAAAGACTTAGGATTTAAGTTCTCTACTATAGCAGGTATTACATTCTCAATGTCTGATATCGTTGTATCTGCTCATAAGCAAGAATACTTAAAAGAGGGTCATGATAAAGTTGAACAAATCAATAAACAATTTAAACGTGGTTTAATTACTGATGAAGAAAGACACAACTCAGTATGTGACGTATGGAATGGTGTACAAGATAAGGTTCATGGTGAACTTGCTAGTATTGCCAAAGAACAAATTGATAATCCAATCTTCATGATGATGAACTCTGGTGCCCGTGGATCTGTTGGACAATTCGGTCAAATGGCAGGAATGTCAGGATTAATGGCAAAACCAGATGGAACAGTTTCTGAAGTTCCAATAACTTCATCACTTGTTGAAGGACGTAAAGTTAATGAGTTCTTCTTAAATACACATGGTGCTCGTAAAGGATCTGCCGATACAGCATTACGTACTGCCGATTCAGGTTACTTAACGAGAAGACTTGTAGATGTTGCTCAAGATATCATTGTTAAAGAAGCTGATTGTGGATGTTTATCTGGTCTAGTTGTATCTGACTTAGTTGACGATAAAGATGGATCTGTAATTGAAGGTTTAGTTGATCGTATAACTGGAAGATATACTGCTAAGAAAGTAATTAATCCAGAAACAAAAGAAACAATTATTGATAAAAACGAACTTATTACTGAATCAATTGCTGCTAAGATTATTAAAGCAGGAATTAAAGAAGTTGAAATTCGTAGTGCTCTAACATGTACAGCTGAAAATGGTGTATGTCAAAAATGTTATGGTATTAACTTAGCTACTGGTAACTTAGTTGAAACTGGTGAAGCTGTAGGTATTATGGCTGCTCAATCAATTGGTGAACCTGGTACTCAGTTAACAATGCGTACATTCCACTCAGGTGGTGCTGCCCATGGTGGAGATGCCGATATCACTCAAGGTCTTCCAAGAGTTGAAGAGTTGTTTGAAGCTCGTAATCCAAAAGGTAAATCTACTATTGCTGAAATCAATGGTAAAATTACAAATATTGAAGACGCAAATGGTAAATGGAAAGTTACTATTACAAACGATGTTGAATCTAGAGAACATACAACAACTTATGAAGCTAAATTAGTTGTAGAAGTTGGTACTGAAGTAGTTGCTGGACAAAAACTTACTCAAGGAGCTATTAGTCCAAAAGAATTACTTGCTGTTACTGACCCAATTACAACTCAAAATTATATCTTAAAAGAAATCTTAAAAGTTTATAAATCTCAAGGTGTTGATATTTCTGATAAACACGTTGAAATTATAGCTAGTAGAATGATTAATAAGATGAGAGTAGTTGATGAAGGAGATTCTGACTTAGTTGCAGGATTAACTGTATCAATGAAAGAATTTGCCGATAGAAATAAACCAGTTATCTTATCTGGTGGTGTACCAGCTACTGGTAGACCAGTAATCTTAGGTATAACTAAGAGTGCTCTTGAAACTGATTCATTCTTATCTGCTGCATCATTCCAAGAGACTACAAGAGTATTAACAGATGCTGCTATTAAAGGTAAAGTTGATTACTTAAAGGGATTAAAAGAAAATGTTATCCTTGGTAAACTTATCCCAGCAGGAACTGGTGCTAAACAATATTCAGATATTGAAATTCAACTTGAAAAAGATTTCTTATCTGATGATGCTAGCGAAGTATTAGAAGATCAATTCTTAGATGATGATACTGATGATATTAAAGAAGAGTTAGTTGTTGTTGATGAAGAAACTAACGAAGAAGAAGCTGAATAGTTTCTTCTTTTTTCTTGCAAAATAAAAACATATGTAGTAATATGTATTTAGAGATGCAATATTGCATACAATAAAAAAGGGAACATTCAGTAAGCCAAGTTGAATGTCTACCC
The DNA here is from genome assembly GCA_934089275.1 of uncultured Bacilli bacterium. Taxonomy (GTDB): domain Bacteria; phylum Bacillota_I; class Bacilli_A; order RF39; family UBA660; genus CAG-582. The sequence continues at coordinate 213,537 of CAKOJJ010000001.1, read as the reverse complement.
AAAATATGGTTTGACACTTATCTTTGCAGATGAGTGTCGTTTTTATTTATAAGTGATACTACTTCAAAGCAATGAAGAGTAAGGCTATTAATAAGTTGATAGCAATAATGTTTAAGGAGCTTTATAACAAAGCTTCTTTTTTTGATATTAAGTTTTTCATTACATAAAAAATACTATTAAAAAAGTTGATAAATCGGTTTAGTTTTAATGATATTTATTGTATAATAATTCATATAGGTAGGGTGTAGCTTCATGGATGAAAAACTAATAAACTTTTTTAAATTAATCAATTATAATGATGTACTTGCATTTGAAAATGCTAAGTTTAAAGAAATGGCAATAAGGGATAATGGAACAACTTGGATTATTAGAATTAACGCAAAAGAACTTATTCCTGTAAAATCAATGATGAATTTGATTACTTTGTGTAAAGATGGAATAAATGACGTTAAATCTATTATTATCGAGATGAATTATGAGGTATTGCCAAGTCAATTAATTCTTGAATATTTCTTATATTTTCTAGATGAGGTAATAGATAATTATCCGAGTTTGGGTGGTATAAATAAAGACTCAATTGATATTGATGATGATATTATTTTAATAGAAGTTACAAGTAAAAATGAAGAAGCAACTTTAAAAAAAGAAGTGAAGAAAATTTTAAATCGCATGGACACTCTTGGTATACATGGAATAGATGCTTCATTTAAAATAAATGAAGAAGAAAAAAAGAACATTAAAGAAAAAATAGAAGCTGCTAAAGAAAATGTTATTATTCCAACAAAAGTAGTTGTTGAAGATAAACCAAAATGGACACCTAAGAAAAAAGTTGAATATCAAAGAGAAGGTATTGTTTCTATTGCTTCAATTGAAAAAGAAGAAAATGCAGTAAATTTAGAAGCTTATATTTTTTCTACTGACTTCAGTGTTTTAAAGAAAAAAGATGGTAATCCATTATATTTGATAACTTTGAAAATAAGTGATAATACTTCGAGCATATTAGCTAAAACTTTTGCTGGTGATGAAGAAGAATTTAATAAATATGGAAAAGAATTAAAATCTGGTAAATGGTATCATTTTATTGGTCAAGTTAGAGATGATTCTTTTGCACATGATTTGGTTTTCCAATTTAGAAGTTATGAAGAAATTGATGATCCTACTATTAAGCGAAAAGATGAAGAAATTGAAAAAAGATGTGAGCTTCATGCACATACAATGATGAGTCAAATGGATGGTGTTTGTGATGAAGTTGCTCTAGTGAAGCGTGCAATGGATTATGGTCATAAAGGTATTGCTATAACTGATCATGATTGCTGTCAATCATTTCCACATGTATTTGATACAGTTACAAAATTTAATAAGGGAAGAAAAAAAGATCTTGATGCTAAGATTAAAGAAAATGAAGAAACTCTTGAAAATATTAAAAGTTCAGGAAATCAAGAAGGAATAGAAGAGTTAGAAAAGTATATTGAAAGTTTAAAAGAAGAGAAGAAAAATTTTGTTCCATTTAAAGCTGGATACGGTGTCGAACTTGAGATGACTGAAAGCAAACTTAATGTTGTTTTCAATCCAAACGATGAACTAATTGAAGATAATACATTTGTTATATTCGATACAGAAACAACAGGTTTTAACCCTGGTTTAAGTGATTCTATGATTGAAATTGGTGCAGTAAAACTTAAAAATGGTGAAGTTGTTGATAGATTTGATGAACTTATTAATCCAGGACGACATATAGATGAATCAATTACAAGAGTTACTAATATAAGTGATGATGACGTTAAAGATGCTGATAATGAAGAAAACGTTATAAAACGTTTTAAAGAATGGATCGGTTCTTTACCTTTAGTAGCACACAATGCTAGATTCGATAAGAATATGTTAGATATGGCATATTATAAATATAATTTAGGAAAATTAGAAAATCCAATTATTGATACTTTAATGTTATCAAGAGTAGTAAACCGTGAACTTAAGAAACACAGTTTGAAAGCTTTAGGTAAATTTTATGGTATTGATACTGGAGAAGCTGAAGATGAAGAACAAAGCGATACAGCTCTTCCATCTGGAAGTTTCAAATTTGATGATGAAGATGGAGAAAAGATTGAAGATGTTTTAGTTGATTCTGAATCTATTTTGAAAGTTCAAAGTGAAGAATATTTAGATAATGATATTACAACTGAAAGTAAAGTAACTAAGGTTAGAAATACTTATTATCTTCCAACAATTTATAAGAAGAGTAAAACAGAAAAGTGTGAAATTGAGGTTAAATTTAAGGATGGAAGTGTAATAAAACGTGATTTTACGCTTCATCCAGCAGAAAATGCTTGTGTTATAAATTATGCAAGCACTTTTGGTGAAAAAGAAATCCCAGTAACTATTTATGTTGGACAACACCATGGTGCTGATGTCGACTCAGAAAATACTGGATATATATTCAATAAGATGTTAAAACAAATTGAAGGTTTAACTAAAATATCTGAATTAAATGATCTTTATAAACTAGAGGATGTTGCTTTTAAAAATGATCATAAGAAACTTGGCAATATCGCTGAATTATGCTCGTATAAAAACTATGTAATTCCAGTTGAAGAAGATAAAACGTATGAAGATAAAGATTATCCTTTCTTGAAATATGATAATAAAGATTATGTATGGAAATTCCCTTGGTGTAAAGATGATTTCTTACAAATGTATGAAAATATTCCTGGTAAAACATTTACAGAAAATCTTGCTAATATTTATGATTATACAAAACATGTAACTTTTATTGCTAAAAATAAAGTTGGTTTAAAAAATATGTTTAAACTTATTAGCTTTGCTAATACAAACTTTATTGAAAGAAATGCTAAAATACCAAGAAAACTAATAAATGAATATCGTGAAGGAATTTTGGTTGGTTCAGCTTGTTTAAATGGTGAGATTTTTAATCTTGCTTTAACAAGATGTGAAGAAGATTTAATTGAAGCAATGAAATTCTATGATTATATTGAAATTCAACCAATTGATAACTATAAACATTTGCTTAAAAATCATGATATATCTAATATGGATGATTTAAAACTTGCAATAAGAAAAATTATTAAATGTGCAAAAAGCCTTGGAAAGATAATTGTTGCAACATCAGATGTACATAATATTGATCCGCAAGATTTAATCAGTAGAGAAATAATTGTTAATCAAAATGTTCCTGGTAAAGGAAGACATCCATTAGCTAGATATTTAAAAGGTGATTACAAGATTAATGTTAATAAAGAAAACATTGAACATGCTATAAAACAAGCACATGATAAAGGGCATGATTTAACAAGTGTAGATATAAAAGTTTTAAAATATATTTATGCATTAACTAATGTAAGAAATGTAGAGATTACTTCCAATAACTTAGCTTTAGTTTATGCCGTTGATAAAAACAATCAAGATGAAGCAGCAGCTAAAACGAGTTTTGAAGAAAAGAAATATATGATAGATTCTTCTTTGAGAAAACTACAAATAGCTGGTTTAGTAAGCGTTAATTATGTTAATGGAACTTATTCGCTTTTATGCAAATATACTAAAAGTGAAATTCCTAAAATGGGACATATTCCTAATCAATTCTTTAGAACTACAAGAGAAATGTTAGATGAATTTGCATGGTTAAATGATCGAGATTTAATTCATGAAATAGTTATTGAGAATCCAAATAAAATAATTGATATGTTGGAGGAGATTGAAGTAGTAGTTTATCCTGATAAACCATATTCTCCAATAATTGAACATTCTCAAGAAACATGTCGTGATCTTGTATTTGATAAAGCTCATAGTATGTATGGAGATCCACTTCCTGCTAATATTGAGGAACGTATTGCTCAAGAATTCTATGGAGATAAAATTAATGTATTAGTTCAAGAAAAAATTGATATTGAACATCCGGAAATGAGTGAAGAAGAGAAAAAAGCAATATTTACTCCAACACTTCATGATGTAATAATGAGCGGATATGACGGAGTAGTTAATTTAAAAAAAGAACAAGTTAAAAGACTTAGTGATAAAGAATTAACAGATGAAGAGGCTATAGAAGAAGCGAAAGCTCAGCTAACAGGAATTATTGGTGGAGGATTTGACGTTATTTACTTGATAGCTCAAAAACTTGTTAAACACTCAAATGATGATGGATATTTAGTTGGATCACGTGGTTCAGTTGGTTCTTCATTTGTTGCAAGTATGATGGGTATTACAGAATGTAATGGTCTTCCAGCACATTATTATTGTCCAAATTGTCAATATAGTGAATTCAATGATAAAGATGGTCATCCTTATTCTGAAAATTATCCAAGTGGATTCGATTTGCCAGAAACTAATTGTCCAAAATGTGGAACTCAAATGATTCATCAAGGAAATGACATGCCATTTGCAACATTCTTAGGATTTGCTGGAGAAAAAGTTCCAGATATAGACCTTAACTTCTCAGGAGATAATCAAGCCAGTGCGCATGAATATACAAAAGTTTTGTTTGGTACAGATAATGTTTATCGTGCCGGAACTATTGGTACGGTTGCTGATAAGACAGCGTTTGGTTATGTTCAAGGTTATTATGAAGATGTAATGTATAATGAATTAACTATTGAGTGTGCATGTTTTGGTCTTTCAGTAACAAGCAAAGATGAACTTAGAAAAAAAGGTTTGGTTAAATCGTTTATTCGTATACCAGAGGTTGAGAGAATGGCAGTTGGATGTACGGGAGTTAAAAGAACAACTGGACAACACCCAGGTGGAATCGTAGTTGTTCCAGGATATAAAGACATTTGGGATTTTACGCCATTTCAATATCCAGCTGATGATCCAACAGTTGCTTGGAGAACTACACACTTTGATTACCATGCAATTGATGCTGACCTTTTAAAACTGGATATACTTGGACACGATGATCCAACCGTATTAAAAATGTTGCAAGATCTTTCGGGTATAGATGTCACTAAAATTGATTTAGGTGACCGTGATACAATGAAAATATTTACAGGTCCAGAAGTTTTAGGAGTTGAAAAAACTCGTCTTAGAGGCTTAACGAGTAAGGATGGAGTTAAATATTGTCCAACGGGAACTCTTGGAGTACCTGAATTTGGAACATCTTTCTTACTTGGAATGCTTGAAGAAACAAAACCAACGACGTTTGCCGAACTTATTAAAATATCTGGTCTTTCACATGGTACTGATGTATGGTTAGGTAATGCAAGAGACTTGTGTACACCTGATGAAAACGGAAATATTCAAGTTCCATTTAAAAATGTTATTGGATGTCGTGACGATATCATGGTTAATTTAATTCAATGGGGAGTTCCAGCAGGAAAAGCCTTCAAAATAATGGAGTTTGTTCGTAAAGGAAAACCTAGTAAAGATCCTGCAACTTGGGCAGAACATGCTGCGTTCTTAAGAGAATATAATATTCCAGAATGGTATATTGAATCATGTAGAAAAATAAAATACATGTTCCCAAAAGCGCATGCCACTGCATATGTTACAAGTGCTTTTAGAATTGCATGGTTTAAAGTTCATCATCCAATTTGGTATTATTGTGCATACCTATCAATAAGAAGAGATGCATTTGATATACCTTCGATGATTAGAGGAGAAAATGCTATACGCGAAAAGATTGATGAAATTGATGCAAAAGGAAATTTAGCAAGTAACAAAGAAACTGATACGCGTGATACTTTATGTATTTGTCTTGAAGCAGCAGCAAGAGGTATATACTTTAAAAATATTGACATTGAAAAAAGTGATGCTAAAAAGTTTGTAATCACAGAAGATGGAAAAGGTTTAATTATTCCGTTCTGTGCATTAGATGGACTTGGAGAAAACGTTGCTAAAGAAATAATTAAAGCAAGGGAAGAGGCACCTTTTATATCTCAAGAAGATTTACAAAAACGTGGAAAGGTTAATGGATCTTCGATTGAAAGACTTAAAGCTTTAGGTTGTTTAGACGGCCTAAGTGAGTCTAACCAATTATCATTATTTTAAAAAAAGAATTAGCTTGTAACTAATTCTTTTTCTTTTATATTTTCGTTTTCAGTTTTTATGGTTTCTATTTTACTAGTTAATCCTAGTATATAATCTGCGGAAATATTGTAAAATTGACATAACTTTATCAAATATGTTACTGGCATCACATTAATACCTTTTTCATATCTTGCATATTGTTGTTGCTTTATTCCTAAGTAAGCGGCAATTTCCTTTTGAGTTATATTTTTCATATCTCTTAACCATTTCATTCTATCTGTGTAATACATAATAATTCACCTATAATATAATTAGCAAATTAAATAAAATAAAAGTTCAAAATTGAACACATATGTTGTATAAAAATGAATATTAAGCTATATTATTATGATTTGCACACAGTATTATAATAAAATGTATTTTAATTTTTGTCATTATTAAAGTATTAATATTGCTTTTTATAATATTTAAATAGTTGAAGTAAAAAGAGTTTTTTTGATAAAGTTTGGTTGATTTAATTTTAGCATTGTAATTTCACATCAAAAATATTGTAAACATAGAAATGCCCTTGAAAATCGGGGGGGGTATTATAAAATAAAAATGTGAAGATACGAAGGTGTAAAAATGAAAAAATCGACAATACTTTTGATAGTGGTTTTGTTTATGGTGATTGGATATGCAGCATTTAATACAACCGTAAATATATATGGTGTAGGAAAAATATCAGAAAATATAAGCGATTTTAAAGTATATTTATCTTCATTAAAAGTAGATAATGCAGAAATAATTGGAATCAATGATGCAAAAGATGAATTTACGATAAGTGATGTAAATGGAGATGTAACTGTAGATATAGTAAATGATTCAACTGAATATGATGTTGAAGCCTACTTAGAATGCGAAAAAATAGCAGAAGAAAGTTTAGTATGGACATACGAATATACTGGAAATGTTCAAACCTTTACAGCGCCACGTTCGGGAAAATACAAATTAGAAGTATGGGGAGCACAAGGTGGCTCATATAATGGTGTTGGAGGATCTGGTGGATATTCTGTGGGAAATAAAGAATTACTAAAATCTACAAACCTTTATATTGCGGTAGGTGGAGTAGGAAAATCTACGAATGGTGGTTCACTTTCTGGAGGTTATAATGGAGGAGGATCAAGTTCAGCTAACGCCACTGCAGGACGTGGTGGTTCCGGTGGAGGCGCTACACATATAGCAACAACAAACCGTGGAATTCTATCAAAATATAGTTCATATAAAGAAGAAGTTTTGATTGTCGCCGGTGGCGGTGGAGGCGCTGCTGGTTGGGATGGAAATCATTATGTAACAACTAATGGTGGTTCCGGTGGTGGATTAACTGGTGAATCCGGAGGACAAGGAACAAACTCTGTTAGTAGTGGTAAATTTACTATTGCAGGTGGAGGAACTCAAACAAGTGGTGGAACAGCAGGTCAAGGAACTGAAGCAAATGGAAAAGCTGGAGGATTTGGCACTGGCGGAGCATCTGGAAGTCGTATGCACGGAGGCGGCGGAGGCGGCTGGTATGGCGGCGGAGGTGGAGCTGCATCATATTATATTGCCGGTGGCGGCGGAGGTGGCTCTGGATATGTCGGCGGTGTATCAGATGGGTCAATGCTAAGTGGCCAACGCACAGGAGATGGATTTGCACGTATATCTTTATTATTTTCTCCGGTAAATGTTATGACAGATAAAGTGATGATAGTAGCTCAAGAAAGTAGTAATCAAGGCATAAAAAGTGTAGTCGGAAAATCATTAGTTTGTAAGTTAAAATTGAATAAACTATCAAGAACTGAAAAAGCCAGCACAAAATAATCAAATTTATGTTTAGTTATGGTATTTGGAAGTGAAAAGTCAAATAAAATATTAATATTGCTAAATTAAAAAATCACATCAAGTTGATGTGATTTTCTTTATTAGTCGTTATTGTTGTATCCAGTCCAGCCAGCGCCGATTATTATTACTAATAGAATGAAAAGTACAATCCATAAAGCTGCGCCCCATGAATATCCACCAGTTGTATAACCAGCAAATCCAGGATTAGACATACAACAAGGATTTGTATTCATGCCATAGTTATTATATCCGTAATAGTACATAATATACCTCCTTTATCTACTATAGTTTATTAATGAAGTTTATATTTTGACATTACTTTTTTAAAAATATATATAATTATAAACAAATGTATGATATACTTTTATTAAGGTGAGAAAAATGTATAGTTATATAAAAGGAATAATAGATGAAATAACAAGTAGCAGTGTTGTTATTGATAATAATGGAATTGGATATAATGTATTTGTTTCTAATCCATATTCGTTTAATGTCGGTGATGAGTATAAGATATATTTGTATAATTATATAAGAGAAGATGAGTATTCTTTATATGGATTTAAATCCTTAGAAGAAAAAGATTTATTTTTAAAACTTATAAATGTAAAAGGCCTTGGACCTAAAATAGCTTTACCGATGCTTGCAACTGGAAGTGTCAATGGTATAGTTGACGCAATTGATCGAGAAAATATTATGTATTTAACTAAATTTCCTAAAGTTGGGGATAAACTTGCAAGACAAATTATTCTTGATTTAAAAGGTAAATTAAATACTAAAGAAACTACAGTTGTTCAAAACGATGAATTAATTGAAGCGTTAGTAAGTCTTGGCTATAAGAATGCTGATATAAAGAAAATTATAAGTAAAATTGATCAAAGTGCAACAATTGAAAATCAAATTAAAGAAGCATTAAAATTATTATTAAATAGTTAGGAGATATACTATGGACAGAATAGTAACTGGAGATAAAACTGAGGAAGAAATTAATGAAGATAATATAAGACCTCAAAGTTTAGATGAATATGTTGGTCAAAGTGAAGTAAAAGAAAATATAAAAATATTTATTGAAGCAGCAAAAATGCGTAATGAACCATTAGATCATGTGCTTTTATATGGCCCTCCAGGGCTTGGAAAAACAACCCTTGCTCATATAATTGCAAATGAACTTGGAGCGAATTTTAAAACATCAAGTGGCCCAGCAATTGAAAAATCAGGTGATTTAGCTGCAGTTCTTTCAACTCTTGAACCGGGAGATGTCTTATTTATAGATGAGATACATCGTATGCCAAAGTTTATTGAAGAAATACTTTATCCAGCAATGGAAGATTTTGAACTTGATATAGTTGTTGGAACTGATTCTTCAAGTAGAAGCATAAAAATAGATTTGCCACCTTTTACACTTGTTGGAGCAACAACTAGAGCTGGAGATTTATCAGCTCCTTTAAGAGATCGTTTTGGTATTATAAATAAACTTAATTATTACACTGAAGAAGAACTGGTTGGTATTATAAAAAGAACTAGTCGTGTATTAGATATGGAAATAACTGATGATGCAGCTGTTGAGCTTGCAAGACGTAGTAGAAAAACTCCGAGAATAGCAAACAGATTGTTTAAACGAGTAAGAGATTTTGCATCTGTTATTGGTGATGGAGTAATCGATTTGGATATAACTAAAAAAGCTCTAGACAGATTGAAAGTAGATAAATATGGACTTGATAAAATAGATATTCAGTATTTAACAAGTTTGATTGAGAAATTTAATGGTGGACCTGTTGGTGTTGAAACTATTGCATCGTCGATTGGGGAAGAAGTTTCTACACTTGAAGATGTTGTTGAACCATATCTATTACAAGAAGGATTTATTAAACGTACTCCTCGTGGAAGAATGGTTACCGATAAAGCTTATGAACATTTAAATCAAGGAGATAGGCTATTTTAAAGGGAGAAATTATGAAGGATATAAAAAAGTATGTGATGAGTAATTATGAATTTGATAAAGCCGAAGTAAATGATCAAATGCTATATAAAAGATTTATGAGAGTATTTAGCAAAATTAAAATTACGGTTGGTTATGATCAATATGAAAAAATGCTTGATTATTATACGGATGAACAAATGGGTTCGTGTTATTATCTTATGACTTTTATCTGTGCTCTTGATAGTGACAAAAGATTGCTTAATGCAAGTTTAAGCGTTATTGATGACATTGTAAGAGCTATATATAATTATGGCTTAAACATTACGAGTTATAAAAAATATTTGGATATTATTTTAGATTTAAGAATACTTAATTTAATAACTCAACTTCATAACAATAAAAGAAGTTTAAATGTTGATCCAATGCATACTTTGTTAACTGGACTTGATGTCATTGATCCGATAAAAACAAAAGAGGAAAATATTAATGAATTAGTAGAATATTATGAAGAAATTTTATCTAGTCCTGTAGAAAAAAAGCCTCTTTGGTTTAATGAAACAGATGATTTTGATGAGATCGCGTCAATTGTTTTAGATAAAATGAATCAACTAAATGATTTTACTCGGGAAGTTGTTGAATATGATGCTTTTTCTAAAAAAGAATTTGCACAAGTTGATTTTATTTCTAAATTAAAGTATTTAGATTTAGATAGGCAAAAAGAAATTCTAACCTTTTTTCATCAAGTAGATGAAGAACCAAAAGGTATGAGAGAAAAATGTTCTATTATAATTAGTACTGCTCAAAGCTATTACCGTGCTTTTGGAAATGAGCAAATAATTTATATTAACTTTTTAGAGAAGCAAAGAAATAGGTGATTTATTTGACTTTGAAAGAATATGTAAATGAATCTGTTAATAAAGAGAAATTAATTATTGATGAACATTTATTATTAACTAAGTTTAATAAAAATGTGGATCGTGTTGATTCGTTGTTTTCTGCAAACCAAACATATCATGATTTGGTGATGTCCTTTGGTGACATGGGTGACGATGGAGTATGGTTAATCATTATTTTGATAAATTTATTAAACTGTGATTCACATCTTTTAAAATGCAATGATTATATAATAAAAATTATAATGAATGTCTTTTTTGAAGAAGAATATCCGGTTATTTTATATTCTAGGTATTTAAAAATAAGTTTGTTTGATGAAAATATTAAATGGATGGAACAATTTTATTATTTAAAAAGTATAGGTCTATTTGGTGGAAAACTAGAACCTTTGTTATCTTCTTTATTAAATATAATAAGTATATATCAAAATGACAATATTATAAAAGAAAAATTGAATAATTATTACGAAACGTTATATGGCTATTATAGCCCTGATAATGAGAGAAGTTTTAATGACGTATCTTCGTTAGATGATATATATAAAGTTGTTTTTGAAAAAATGAATGAAATACAAAACTTTGTTAGTCAATATGGACAAAATATATTTCAACCAATTGATTTTGAAAATATACAACGTATTAAATTGTTAGCAACAATGGATCAAGAAAAAATTGACGAATTTTTAAATTATTTTAGAGCAATTTCTTCGATGGATGTATCAATTATTTGCAAAATTTTGAATATAAATGCTAAAATAGTTGAATGTACTAAAGAAATTGATGAACCACAAGCGGAGTTGAAAGTCATTCCGTTTAGGAAAAGAGGTAGTAAAAATGAAAACAGATGATTTTGATTATGAATTGCCTGAAGAGTTGATTGCACAAGTTCCTTTGAAAAAAAGGGATGCATCTAGACTTATGGTATTACATAAAAAAACAGGTGAAATTGAACATAAAACGTTTACAGATATAATAGATTATTTAAATCCTGGTGATGCTTTAGTCATAAATGATTCTAAAGTTATTCCAGCAAGACTTATTGGTGAAAAAGAGGATACTCAAGCAGTTATTGAACTTTTGCTTTTAAAAAATATAGAAGGAGATTTTTGGGAATGTTTGTCTAAGCCTCAAAAAAGACTTCATGTTGGAACAATTATATCTTTTGGAGATGGTTCTTTAAAAGCTGAAGTTACAGAAATATTAAATGATGGTATTACTCATGTAAGACTTATATATGATGGTATATTGATGGAAATTTTAGCTAACTTAGGAACTATGCCACTTCCTCCATACATTCATGAAAAATTAGAAGATAAAGACCGTTATCAAACTGTATATGCTGAAAATTATGGATCAGCTGCTGCGCCTACAGCTGGACTTCATTTTACTAAAGAATTGTTGAGTAAAATCAAAGAAAAGGGGATAAATATTGTTCATGTAACACTTCATGTTGGCTTAGGAACCTTTAGACCAGTAAATGTTGAAGATGTTACTAAACATGAAATGCATACGGAAACTTATATTATTGGTTCAGAAGCTGCTAAAACTTTAAATGATGTTAGAAAAAATGGTGGTAAAATATTTGCTGTTGGTACAACATCTACAAGAGTATTAGAGTCTAATAGAAAAAAATATGATGAATTTACTCCTGAAGTTAATGACACAAATATATTTATTTATCCTGGTTTTGAATTTAAGGGTATTGATAATTTGATAACAAACTTTCATCTTCCAAAATCTACATTAATAATGCTTGTAAGTGCACTTGCAGGAAAAGAGCATGTGCTTAATGCTTATAAAGAAGCAGTTTTAAATAAGTATCGTTTCTTCTCATTTGGGGATGCAATGTTAATAATTGATTGACATAGAAAAATCTTTTATTTATAATATGTTTTTAGGTGGTAATGGTTATGATAAAAAATATTATTTTTTCAAAAGATGAAGTTGAGGTTCTTTGGGAAAATGAAAAGAAAACTAGAGCAATTTTTAGTTATAATAATGAAGTTGCTTATGCAAAAGTTTTAGTTAATGGTCAATTGGATAGAATTACTCCATTTGTTAAAGGTATGGTTTATGATTATTCAAATGAAGTAATTGCAGTTCAAGATGACTTAGTTGATGCGATCATTCGTTATTATATAGATTTGCAAGGAAATGTATGTTCTCTTGCGTATGTTGATGGAGAACAAGCTTTGTTCCCTATAAATTTTGTTGATGAAGAAGATAGTGAACCTTTCCAAACTTATTATAAAGATAAAGATGAAATTTCTTCATATATTAGTGAAAAAAGATATAGAATGAGAAAAACAAATGCTGATAATTGCTTAAGAATGGCACTATCAACAAAAAACAAATAAAGACACTTAAGTGTGTTTTTATTTTTGATTAAATATAGTATAATGAAACATATAGAGGTGTTGTAATGAAGATAAAATATACATTATTGAAAGAAGAAAAAAATACAAAAGCTCGTCTTGGTAAAATAGAAACTAATTATGGTACTTTTGATACTCCAATGTTTATGCCTGTTGGAACTCAAGCGACAGTTAAAACTTTATCTCCAGAAGAATTAAAAGATGTTCATGCTGGAATAATTCTTTCAAATACATATCACTTGTGGTTAAGACCTGGAGAGGATATCGTTGATGAAGCAGGTGGTCTTCATAAATTCATGAATTGGAATGGACCGATTTTGACTGATTCTGGTGGCTTTCAAGTATTTTCTTTGGCTAAGAAAAAAGATATAACTGAAGAAGGAGTAAAATTTAAAAATCATTTAAATGGAGATAGTTTACTTTTAACTCCTGAAAAAAGTATTGAAATTCAAAATAAATTGGATTCAGATATTGCAATGAGTTTTGATGAATGTATTGGTTGGCCAGCAACTCGCGAGTATGTTGAAAAAAGTGTTGAAAGAACTTTACGTTGGGCTAAAAGAGGAAAAGATGTGTTTAACAATCCTCGTCAAAGTTTATTTGGAATTGTTCAAGGTGGAGAATATCCTGATATACGTCGCCATTGTGTTGAAGAACTTGTTAAAATGGATTTTGATGGATATTCCATAGGAGGAACAAGTGTAGGAGAGGATAAACCAACAATGTATAAAATGGTTGAATATTCAACTGAATATTTACCAAAAGATAAAGTTCGTTATCTTATGGGGGTTGGAGATCCAATTGATATAGTTGAAAATGTAATTCGTGGCGTTGATATTTTTGACTGCGTAAGTCCAACTAGACTAGCTCGTCATGGGCATGCTTTAACACGATTTGGTAAAATAAATCTTAAAAATGCTAAATATAAAAGAGATTTTACTCCAATTGATGAAACGTGTGATTGTTATGCATGTAAAAACTTTACTAAAGCTTATATCAAACATTTGATAAATGCTGATGAAACTTTTGGAGCAAGACTTTTATCTATTCATAATATTCGTTATTTAATAAGATTAACTGAGGAATTAAGGGAAGCAATAAAAAATGATACTATTTTGGAATATCGTGATAAGTTTATAAAGGATTATTATGAAACAAATAAGTAATTTTACGATATTTTTTATAACAATATCAATATGTGTTATTATTGTTATTACTTCAACAACAATTACTTTAACTAAAGAACATGATAGTAAATTGATGTATGCTCTTAATACTAAAATTGAATATGCATTTAAAAGATGTCGATTAGAAAATCATTGCAGTAATGATATAACTTTAGAAATGCTTTATGAAAACGAATATTTAGAAGAACTTGTTAATCCAATAACGAAGGAAGTTATTAATCCAGCAACAAAGATTAATTATGTTAATGGAGAGACTATTATTGATTATTAAAAGGAGACTTTAAAAGTCTCCTTTGACATTGTATATCGTATTATAATAACCTTGTAGTTTTAATAAAGGTATCGAACTATATCCATAAACTCTTTTTAATTCTTCGTTCATGGCATCCCAAGTACAATAATATTGATAAATAGCTGCTAGTGTTTCGTCTTCTTCATAACCTAATTGAGCAGCGTTTATTAAAAAGTAAAGTTGTTCACTTGCGGTTTTTAAACCAAGAGTTTCTGCTTGTGCAAATACATGATATATCAATAAATTGATATCAACTTTAGGAAATTTTTCTTGATAATGTTTTAAGCTTTTATTCAAAGCTTCTTTACGTTCTTCAGTTATTTCTTTGATTAAATCTAATTTCTTTAGTACTTGATTTAAGATTGTTAAGTTATCTTTATTAGTGCATTTTTTTAATGTTAAATAGTTCTTTCTGTTTAAATATAATTTTTCTATTGGTATAATTGGTTGAAGAAATATGCCAACCTCATCTTGAATTTTATTGGATAGAGCAATAATCGATCTTGTTCTTTTTCTTATAGCATCTTCATATTTTAATTTGGTCTCGCTTTTCTCTTTTATAGTTTTAGCTTGAGTGTAAGCTTTCTTCATCTCACTTATATCAGGAATTTTTGTGCTATTATAAAGCTTCCAAGTAATGCAATCAGGATCGATGATTAGAACTAATAGTAATACTTTTTCGGTTTCATTTAAATCTGTAATATTGTCTCTAATATAATCTAGTAAAGTTACATAGTAGTTTGGATCGTCATCTTTTTTCAATTTTTTATTTATTTCAATAGCTTTTTTCTTCAAACTATCTAATTTTTCATCACTTATATCTTCAAAGCTTCTTATGCCGCATTTATCAAAATAGTTTGCATATAATGCTGTTGTATAGCCTGATGTCGATTTTTTGGTAATCATATGATTTCTCCTTTTTTCTTTCAGTGTATGTATTATAAATATAAAAATATAAAAAATCAAGTTTAGTATTGAAAGTATTAAATATTTATGCTAAAATATATGTGCTTTTGGAAAAGAGCTAAATGTAATCCGCTTGGTGATTATCAATGATTATATGGGTGTATGTTATAGAGAAAGGATGTATATCATGAACTTAAAAGATATCGTAGATGCAAAAAGTGTTAGAACTGATGTTCCTGAATTTCGTGTTGGAGATACTGTAAGAGTTGATTACAAAATTCAAGAAGGTAAAACTCACAGAATCCAAGCTTATGAAGGAATCGTAACTTCTATTAAAGGTAGTAAAATATCAAGAACTTTCACTGTTAGAAAGAAAAGTGGAGGAATTGTTGTTAAAAGAATTTTTAAAGTAAATTCTCCATTAGTTGATAAAATAACAGTTGTAAGAAAAGGTATGGTTCGTAGAGCTAAACTTAACTATCTTGACAATAGTGCTAAAGATATTAAAATTAAAGAAAGAAACTAATAATAGTTTCTTTTTTTTTGACTTTTTGATACAATTAATTAGGTGAATAAAAATGAGCGAGAAAGATTTAACAATAGAAGAAAAAGAAAATATAAATAAAAATACTAAAAAAGCAAGCAAAGATTTGTTTTTAGAATATATGCCATATTTGATTATTATATTTTTTGTAGTAATAATTAGATTATTTGTGGCAACGCCGATTAATGTCAAAGGATCAAGTATGAGTCCTACATTACAAAATGGAGATACGATGATTCTTTATAAATTGACTAAAAGTATAAGAGGAATAAAAAGGTTTGATATTGTTGTTATCAAAACTGATTCTGGAGATTTGATTAAAAGAGTTATTGGTTTACCTGGTGACAAAATAAAATATGAAGTAAAATATGTTAATGAAGAAAAAACGGGAGTTTTAACTATAAATGGTGAGGTTGTAGAAGAAAAGTTTTTAACTACTTCTAAGAAAATTGGAACTTGTGAAACAACGTGGACGGTTTGTAGTGAAGAAATAACAGTTCCCGAAGGTGAATACTTTGTAATGGGAGATAACAGAGATGATTCTAAAGATTCAAGAATGATTGGAACTATTCCTTTTAAAGATGTTAAAGGAACAACTGAACTAATCTTATTTCCTTTCAATAGATTTGGTAAAGTAAAAAAATATAATTAAAATGCATAGAATGATATGCATTTTTTCTATGTTAAGCACTATACATGTTATAATATACATAGTTTAGGTGGTTTTATGGTTAAAGATTTATGTTTTGAAATACTTAATAAATGTCCAAATAAATGTATGTTTTGTTCCTCAAATTCATGTATGAATAGAAACACTTTTATCTCTTTAGATGATTTTAAAAGAGTTATTGATTATTTTGTATCTACTGGAGGAATTGAAGAATTGTCTTTATCTGGTGGGGAACCATTGCTTCATCCAAACTTATTGGAAATGATTAGTTATGCTTCAAAATTAGGAATAAAAGTTACTTTATTTACAAGTGGAATACAATTTGCTAACAAATTGAGAGATGGAGAAATTGCTTATTTTTTAAAAGAGAAAGAAGCAGCTTTAAAATCTATTGATCCTGATGATACTTTTACTATAAATAGTGTAAAAAAGTATTATGATAATATTTTGAAAGATAAGACTTATTCTGGAATACCCAAACAAAAAATAATTGAATTGAAGAATGCAGGACTTTCAAAAATTGTTTTTGATATTCAAGCTTATGAATATGAAACTGATGAAATACTTATGGGAAGAAAAGAATCAATGCGAGTTTGTCTTCTGGATTCGCTTTTTAATGCAACATTTTTAGGAATGGATGTTGATGTTCATTTTATTCCAAATAAGTTAAACTATAAAGAAATACTTGATTTATTAGAACTTATTGAAATTGTTAAGGTTCCAAATATAAGTCTACTTAATTTTGTTCCTCAAGGAAGAGGTAAAGAAAATGCAAGTTCGTTAGCTTTATCAAAAGAAGAAAAAGAAGAATTTTTTTCTTTACTTGAACAAGCTAAAAAGGTTTATTCTGGTAACATAAGAATTGGCATTCCTCTTAGTGATGAACAAACTCATGCATGTACTGCTGGACTTCAAAAGATTGATATAAAGTATGATGGAACTATTTTGCCTTGTCCAGCTTTTAAAGAATTGAGTGATGAAGAATATCAAAAATATGGAATTAAACATTATAACATTTATGAGAACTTAGATGATTTTCATATAAGTGGAGTTGGCACTAGAGCTTATCCTTTATGTAAAAAAGTGTATGGTGATGGATATGGAAAAAATTGAAAAACTTCAAGAAATTATTAACTCTTCAAATGATATCGTATTTTTTGATGGAGCAGGTACTTCTACTTTGTCTGGAATAAAAGATTTTAGAGGTAAAAATGGAATATATAAAATGGATTTAGAAGTATCTCCAGAATATCTATTGAGTATAAATTGTTTAGAAAATAATCCGTTCTTATTTTATAAATTTTATAAAAACAATTTGAATTGTCTAGATGCTTCGCCAAATATTATTCATGAGGTTTTAAAAAAGTTGAATGACCAAAACAAATTAAGATGTGTTATAACTCAAAATATTGATGGTCTTCATAAAAAAGCAGGGTTAAATCATGTTTTAGAAATTCATGGTACAATTTATAAAAATCATTGTATGAAGTGTGGTAAAAAATATGATGCATCTTATATATTCTTTGCCGATGATATACCTTTGTGTTCATGTGGTGGTATAATTCGACCTGAAGTAATTTTATATGGTGAAAGTTTAAATGAAGATTATGAAAAAGCAATAATAGAAATTTCTTCTTGTGAAACTTTGATAGTTGCTGGTTCTTCATTAACTGTTAATCCCGCAGCGGGTTTAGTAAGTTTGTTTAAAGGAAAAAATTTAATTATATTAAATGAAAGCGAAACTCCATACGATAATTATGCTACTTTAGTAATTCATGATGATTTAAAAGATATTTTTGAAAAGTTAAAATAGAAAGGAAGTAGTTTAGCCATGAAAAACATTAAAGATATTGACTATAAAAGAATTGATTATGAAAAAACAATGGTAAAGTTAGAAAAAATAATTCAAAAGTTAAAACAAACTAAAAATTTTGAAAGTTTTTTAAAATTAGTTAAAGAAGTAATTGAAATTCAAAACGAGATTGAAGAGATGTATGACTATGCGGATATTCAAAATATGCGTGCTTTAGATGATGAATTTTATAAAAAAGAGATAGAATATTGGAATTCAGCTAAACCTAAGTTTGATTTATTATTTGTTCCTTTTTATCATGTTATGTTGAATACTGAATTTAAGGAAAACCTAAGTTCTCTAATTCCTGAAAATTTTTTTCATACTATTGCTTCAAGAGTAAAAATTATAAGTGATGAAGTAGTTGATTTGAAACAAAAAGAAAATGAATTAAAGTCTGAATATCGTGCTTTGAATAAGAACACAATTGAATTTGAAGGAGAAAGTTTAACACTTCCACGTATAGCAAAATATTTTACTTCTAATGATAGAAATATGCGAAAGAGAGCACATGATGCAGTAAATGAATATTATTATAATCAAAGAAATAAATACATAAATGTTCTTTATGAATTAGTCAATGTTCGTAATAAAATGGCTAAAAGATTAGGGTTTAATGATTATTCTGAATATAGTTTACACAACTTGAGAAGATTTGGGTATGATTATACTGATATTAAGACTTTTAGAGAAAATGTTATAAAGTATTTTATACCTTTATGCAAATTGTTAAACGAATTTAAAAAACAACAACTAGGTGTTGATAAATTGACTTATTATGACACAGTTTTATTTAATGATTCACCTAAGCCGTTATATTGTAACGAAGAATTACTAGAGCATATGAAAAGTGTGTTTACTTCTATTGATGAAGAATTAGGAAACTTATTTAAAAATATGCTTTCTAATGGTTATATTGATTTTTGTACAAGGGATAATAAAGTTAATTTTTCGATAACTAATTATTTAGTTTGTGAAGGGGTACCGGTAATAACAGGTAATTATAAGGGAAATTATAATGATGTTCTTACAACGACACATGAGATGGGACACGCATTTCAAAAATATCTTGCTAATATAGAAGATAAACATCATATTGTTTCTCCACTTTTAAAGTATCCAACATTTGAAATTGCTGAAATATTTTCTCATGCAATGCAGCTTATTGCATCAGACTATGTTGATGTTCTATTTACGCATGATGATAAAAAGAAGTACGGTTTTTTATGTATATATAATTTAATTACGGTAATGCCTTACATTTGTTTGATCGATGAGTTTCAAGAAACAATTTATAAAAATGAAAATTTAAAAGTTGAAGATATAAGTTCTACTTATGTGGAACTTTCTAAGAAATATCATTTATATGAAGGATATATTGGTAACAAGAATCTTGAAAATGGAAATTATTATTTTAGACAAACGCATATTTATACCGATCCTTTTTATTATATTGATTATGCACTTTCGTATTTTTGTGCTCTAGCGATTTGGAATAAATCAAGCCAAAACTTGGATACTTTTAGAAATGTTGCTGCAGTTGCATCATACTATCCATTTAAAAAATTAATTGATTTGTATAAAATGCCAAATCCATTTGAAGAGAAATCTTTTGAAGAAGTTTCTACAATGCTAAAGAAAATTATTGAGAAAAATTTGTAAAGCAAATGTAAGAAATATAAATAAGTTTTAGGTATGTGATATAATTTCTTTGGTGATAGTATGCTGCTTAAAGATATAAAGGCTCAAGTGCGTATGCTTGTAGAAGAGTGGAATTTAGGTACGACGGAATCTGGAGCTCCACATGAATTATGTGCTTTTATCTATTTGTTAGAACAAATCGAGGAAACAGAAAAGTTTGTTTATTATCGTGAGAATGGCAAACTTTTGGGTTATGCAGGTTATTCTAAAAATGGTTCAAGAAAACATCTCTTTAGAAAAAAATTGGCTAAATTTATTAGAGAGCAATTATATAAAAGCAAAAAAATAAAAGATAAGGATGCTTTAATAAAATATGATGAAACATACGATTATGTTCCAGAGAAACTAAGAAATTATTTTGATGGAGAGTTATCTATTCTTATACTTGATAAAAAAACTAGAGGTAAAGGTATCGGTAAAAAATTGTTAACTGATATATTTACTTTAGCAAAAAAGGATGGTTTAAAAAAACTTCAAATTTTAACAGATGATTCATGTTCTTATTATATTTACGAGGCAACTGGATGTAAACGTATTTATGAAACGACGATAGAATCTAAAGCATACGGTGAAAATGGAAAAACATATAAAGAAGATGTTTATATATATGAAAAAGTGTTGTAAAGGAGTTTAATTATGTTAGCAAATATTTTACTTGGAACGGTTTCTATGTGTACTTTAGTAAGTTTTTTGCCACAAGCAATAAAGCTCATTAAAACTAAAGAAAGTGATGATATAAGCGTATCGTCTTGGATACTATGGGTAATTTCTTCTTTATCTTACGTGTTATATGCATATCTTTGTACAAATGAATTTATGTTAAGGCTTGAAAATACTTTGGAATTTTCGTTTTGTTTACTTATATTGTTTTTAACACTTCTTTATAGACACAAATGATGACTCTACAAACTGTAGAGTTTTTTTGTTGTGTTCTCGTGATATAGTTTAATTGAGGTGATGAGATGATATATTTTATAAGACACGGACTTGATGATGAAAGTTATATAGGTGGTTGGAGCAACATTAGTTTAACTGCTGATGGTAGAAAACAGATTGAGGATTCGGCAGTTTGGATAAAAAATAATCTTAATATCAAAAGAATAATTTCTAGTGATGTTGCAAGAGCTAAAGAAAGTGCTTTAATTATTGGTAATATTTTGAATAAAGATGTAACCTATTTAGAAACTTTAAGAGAACAAAATAAAGGTATATATAATGGTTTAGAAAGAAAAAAATTAAAACAAATTGATAAAACTTTTATTAAAAGTGTTAGTGCCGATACGATTTATCCAGAAGGTGAATCGTTGAAGGATTTGTATAAAAGAATAAATAGCTTGATCGATAGTTTTGACGATGATACTTTAGTTGTTACGCATCGAGGGGTTATAAATATGATTTATTATAATTTACTTAATATTCCTCTTGATATGGATAAAGAAAAATTTTTAGTTACTCATGCCAGTATTCATGAATTTGATAAAAGTAAAAAAATGATAAGGAGAATTTATTAAATGGAAAAGAAAATTGTATTAACTGGAGGACCAGGGAGTGGAAAAACAACTGTTTTAAATAGTATTGTGAATATATATTCATCTCTTGGAGTAAAAGTTATTGTAGTAGGTGAGACAGCAACAGAGATAATTAATTCAGGTATTAAACCATTCGGTGATGATAAGATTGATTTACTTGATTTTCAAGAACTAGTGCTTTCTTTA
Organism: uncultured Bacilli bacterium; assembly: GCA_934089275.1. GTDB lineage: Bacteria > Bacillota_I > Bacilli_A > RF39 > UBA660 > CAG-582. The sequence continues at coordinate 191,648 of CAKOJJ010000001.1, read as the reverse complement.
CAACTTAGTAAAGAACAAATATATGACAAGGCAATTGAATTATATGCGAAAAATCATCCAGATAAGGACATTTTAGTTATCTATGATCGTGGAGTAATTGATAATAAAGCGTATATTGGTGATAAAGATTTTAATGATCTTTTAAATCAAGTATGTCCAAATAGTTATTCAAGTATTTTAAATAAATATGATTTAGTTATTGATTTGGTTGGAGCAAAAAGTTTCTATACTTTAGAAAATAATAAAGCTAGAAGTGAAAGTGCTGATGTTGCATTAGAATTAGGCGAGAAAACTCTAAAAAGCTGGGTTGGACATCCTAAGGTTAAAATTGTTGCTCCAAAAGAAAAAATGGATGATAAAGTAAATGAAGTTATAAGTTATATTAATGAGTTACTTGATAAAAAAACTATAAAGAAGCAAAGGAAATATTTAATTAATATTAATAAAAGCGATTTAAATTATCTTTTTGAAAATGGAGTTTCTTCATTTATTGAACAAAGTTATTTAGTTAGTTCTAAAGGTGAAGAAAAGAGATTAAGAAAAACAACTATAAATGATTCTGTTTCATACGAGTTAACTGTTTATGAAAAAAATAATGCTGAAAAAATACTTGTAAGTTCTAAAAGAATATCAGAAAAAATTTATGATGAATTAATTAATTTTAAAATACCTGGTTCTTCTACTATTAGAAAATATCGTGTATATTTTACTTATCAAAATACTTATATGTATGTAGATGTCTTTGTTGATGGAGAAAGATATGAAGAATACGGATATTTAGAAATTAATTTAAGTGATGGAGAAAAAGTAAGTATTCCACCATTTATTAAAACAATAAAAGATGTAAGTGATAATCAAGAATATGATAATTATGCGAAGTCAGTTGATGGACCATCTGTAGAACTAAAAAAGGTCATCTCATAGATGATCTTTTAATTCGATATATTTCTTTGTTTCTATATTTTTTATATTAATAGAGAAGTGTTTACAAACAGAAAAGATTTTCTCATAAGAATTGTTTTCTAAATTTATGGATTTAAATTCAATAAATTTACCTAAATCGGTAACTATATCAAAAGATATAAGAAAATCGTCTAAATATTTATAAATTGTACGTTCCTTATCTATAATTCCTAAACTTTTATAGCCAAGGAAGGAAAGTATCTCTAACATATTTTGTTTATTATCTATAGAAACTATATTTTTAGAGTATTTGTTATCTTTGATTTTCTTTTTTAAAGATAAAGTGATGTTGTTTTTATTTTCTCTTATTCTAAGCCAACTGTTTTCTTTATTCATAATAAAATATTCGTCAATTTGTTTAAATTTTTCAATAAATGATGAATTTGATTTTACATCATTTAATATTCTTAAATATTCATCATCAGTAACACGAAATTTTAATTCGATTTCATCTTTATTATTTGGTTTAGTTCCATATAGCAAATAATCAATTGTTGTATTTAGAGTTTCACTTAAGATACAAAGACTTTTTATATCTGGTTTAGTACGATTGTTTTCCCAACTTGAAATAGCCTTATCAGAAAAATATAAAGCTTTAGCTAATGTATCTTGTGTGTAACCACATTTTTTCCTTGCCAATTTTATTCGATCTCCAATTGTTTCCATAAATACCTCTAACTATATTATATAATTAAACTATGTAATTTGGTATCCTTTATGATATAATCTTCTTATAATGGTTATGAGGTTAGGAGTAGAGGTTATGAAAAGACTTTTAAAAATCAGTTTTGATTCTTTGTTTTTTTCTTTGATGCCGATAATTCAATGGTTTTTATTAGGTCTTCTTGTTGATAAAGATTTGATTAATGTTTTTTCTCTTACATATCCTCTGCAATTTGTTTATTCTTTGATTAAGTCTATTTTTGGAGTAGCTCCTAATATTCAAGCAGAGAAAGAAAATAATAAAAATTTTGTTATGTCGGGTTTAGTTTTAGGAATATTTTTTACATTTTTGATTTTTGGATTATTCGCCATTAATGTGGATAGTTTCATATCGTTTATGCACATGGATGTTCAAGTTTATCATAATTTTTGTTTGTTTTCTATTGCTCAATTGGGTCTTCATGGTATTTTTGCAATAATGATAGAAAAACTTTATTATGAAGAAAAAAATACTACGGCTAATATACATACTATTTTATTCAATACAATTAGTACAATTTCTCTTGTAATTTTTTCACTCATTACAAAAAATCAAGCGATGATAATTAGTGGAGTTTTATTGATAATATTTGTGTATTTAATTATTATGTTTATATTAGAATTTAATGAGTTTAAAATGGATTTTAGGGTATTTAAAAGTATAAAATATGATTCTGTGGATGCTTTAGATAGTGTATTATTTTTCTTTATATATTTTTTTGGACTTTCTAATGCTTCAACTTATGGAGTAGAGTATTTAGCTGCTTTAAATTTTGTTGCTCTTATAACTGATTGTCAATGGGATTCGTTTGCTGCTATAAAAGAAGCTGCTAAAATAGATCTTGCTAAAAATAAGTATGATGATAAAAAGTCTTTAAAAAATGCTTATTGCTTATTATTCATTTTATATTCGACAATTTTTTTGATGTTTGTAATAATGTATAATAAATATGAGTTGAACTTAGATTTAGTTGCTATTTATCTTTCTGTTGAACTATTTGATTTAGCAATTTATCCAATATATAGTTTAAAAAAATGTTTTTTAACATTAGAATATTCAAGTATTAAAATGACTTTTAACAAATTTGTTGCAAGCGGAATAAGAGTTGCATCATCGTTTTTACCAACACCATTTTGTACAAGTTTAGGTCAGATAGTTTCATCCATTTATCAACTAATAACAGCAAATATTTATATGAAAAAATTTAAGAAAAGCAAGGAGAAAGAATATGAACTTAGAACGATTGAAACAGGAATATGATAGATTACAAAATAAGTATGGAGATAAAGAACTTGATTCTATTAATTTTGGTGGGTGTACTGATAATCCAGATGTATGTTTTGTTTTTATGAATCCAACTCGAAGAAACATAGCTTCAAGTAAGGAATGGAAAGGATTAAAATCTCCTTGGATAGGTACAAAAAATATATGGACACTTTTTCATAATGTGGATTTGTTAGATGATGATATTTATGAAAAAATTCGATCAATTAAAGGAAATGAATGGACATACGATTTTGCTTTAGAAGTATATGAAAATGTAAAAAAACATAAATATTTTATTACAAATTTAGGAAAATGTACTCAAACTGATGCAAGAGCTCTTCCTGACAAAGTTTTTAAAGAATATCTACATTTATTGGAAAAAGAAATAGAACTTGTTAATCCTAAAGTAATCATTCTTTTTGGAAATCAAGTAAGTTCAATCGTCTTAAATAGAAAAATATCTGTTTCTCTTTGTAGAAAAGAAAAATTTGTAAAAACTATTAATAATAAAAATTTTGATTGCTATTCAGTTTATTATCCTGTTGGAAATGGTAGATTTAATATGGATAAGTCAATTGAAGATATTAAATGGATTATAAATCAAGTTGATGGAAAAGAAAATGAAAAATAAAAATATTTTTAATAGTTTTAAATGCGCTTTTTTGGGAATAAATGAAGTTCTTTTAAAAGAAAGAAATATGAAAGTGCATTTTTCAATAATGTTGCTTGTTATTAGTTTTGGTTTTATATACAAGATAAGTGCTTTTGAATGGATTAGTTGTCTTATATGTTTTGCTTTAGTTATTGGAAGTGAAATGATAAATACAGCAATTGAAAACACTGTTGATTTAGTAACAAAGGAAATAAATCAATATGCTAAACTAGCTAAAGATATAGCTACTGGAGCTGTTTTAGTTAATGCGATTATTTCTTCTATCATTGGATTTATAATTTTTATACCTAAAATATTTTAGTAAAAAATTCTTGAAAAAAACTTACACAAGAATTTTTTTTGTGCTATAATGAGCAAGGCTCGAAAAAAGAAAGTAGGTAAAATATGAAAGAATTAAATTTGGGTAAAGAAAGGATTAGTAAACTATTGTTAACTTTTTCAATACCTTGTGTTATCAGTATGCTTATTAATTCTGTTTATAATATTGTAGATCAAATATTTATTGGGAAGGGTGTTGGAACACTTGGAAATGCAGCAACTAATGTTATATTTCCACTTGTTATTATGTTCAATGCTATAGCTGGACTTATCGGAAATGGAGCAGCAGCAAACTTATCATTAAAATTAGGAGAAGGAGATAAAAAGAGTGCGGCAAAGAGTATTGGTTCGTCAATAACTTTAACTCTTGTTGTTTCTGTTGTTGTAAGCGTTATTGCATATATAATGCTTCCTAAACTTGTATATTGCTTTGGATGTACAGAAAGTGTTTATAAGTATGCAGTTGATTATGGAAGAGTTATTATAATTGGTGCACCATTTATGATAATGTATTCTAGTATGTCAAGTATTATAAGGGCTGATGGATCACCTGCGTATTCAATGGTTATGTTGGTTGTTGGAGCTATCATCAATATAATTTTGGATCCAATCTTTATATTTGTTTTCCATCTTGGAGTTACAGGTGGAGCAATTGCAACTGTGATAGGTCAAGTTATATCGTTTATAATCGCGTTTGTATATTTATTTAAAGTAAAATCAGTGACATTAAATAAAGAATGTTTTAAGATTGATAAAGATGTTTTAAGAGTATTGTCTTTAGGATTATCTTCATTTATAACTCAAATGACGATTTTAGTGCTTTTTGTGTTTATGAATAATATGATGACAAAACTTGGTGCTTCTACTAAGTTTGGTTCAGATATCCCTTTATCAGTTTATGGAGTAATATCTAAAATAAATAGTTTATACATTTCTACGGTTTTAGGTATATCGATAGGTGCTCAACCAATAATTGGATTTAATTATGGAGCGGGAAACGAAGAACGTGTAAAGGAAACTATTAGAAAAGTATTGATTGTTAATTTTATTGTAGGAATTATTTTCAATATAGTATTTATATTATTCCCTAGAGAACTTGCATCAATATTTATAAGTTCATCTGATTCCTCATATGAGCTATTTATGGAATTTGCTGAACTAATGTGTCATAGTTTCTTGCTTGTAATATGTTTAAATGCATTAGAGATGACAACTAGTATTGTTATTCAATCTGTCGGAAATGTGTTTAAATCAACAGCAGTATCATTTATTAGACAAATAATATTGCTTATTCCAATATCGCTTATTTTAGCTTTTGTATTCAATAAAGGTTTATATGGAGTCATGTATGCGGGATGTATAGCTGATGCTATTTGTTTTGTAATAACTTTATTTATATTGTTAAGTGAATATAAGAAACTTGGTATAAAAGAGAGTAAAGAAGTAAATTTGGAATCAAATAGTTTAAATAACTATGACGGAAAACATGTTGTAATAACTATATCTCGTGAATATGGTTCTGGAGGAAGATTTGTTGGAAAACTTGTATCAGAGAAATTAGGAATTCCTTTTTATGATAAAGAAATAATAAATTTAGCTTCTAAAAAATCTGGTTTGAATGCCGATTATATTGAATCAATTGATCAAACTAAAAAAGGATCAAGTTATATAAATAACAATGAGGATTTACTTTATATAGCCGAAGAAAAAATAATTAAAAGTGTTTCTAAAGATTCATGTGTAATTGTTGGAAGATGTGCAGATTACATTTTAAGAAAGAATAAAGATTTAGTGAAAGTATTTCTTTATAGTGATCCTGCTTCTAAAGAAAAACGTGCAATTCTTTATTATGGTTTAAAAGAAAAAACGGCTTTAAAAGAAATTGAAAAAATTGATAAAGAACGTGAAAAACATTACAAATTTTATACGGGAACGGATTGGAAAAACTTCAGCAATTATGACATTATGCTGAATGTAGATAAATATGGGGTAGAAAAAACTGCAGATATTATAGTTGACTATATTAATAATTTGAATAAATAAATTTGCAATAATTTGCAAATTTTTTTGTAAAAAAGTGTAAAAACTACAAAACTTAAAAATTGGTAGCTTTTTTTTGACAGATTTTAACAATTTACATATAAATCAATACAAATATTAAAAATCTGAGTCTCCAAATTTAAAATTTTGTAGTTTTGAGATATAAAAAAACTGTGCTTAAATAAATACTCGAGAATACGAATGCGATGCTTATCACTTTCTTACATGTAGGACGTGAATTTTCAGCAAACAAGCTGTAGTAAGGAAGTGATATATAATGTTTAAACATTCATTTAAAATCGAACTATTAGTAACAAGTTTAATCATTATAATTTTTATATTATTATATCTTCTTTGTAGAAAAGGAATATAAGATATAAAAAAGCACCTTTTCTTTTGAAAAAGGTGCACAACACAATTGTGGTAAGCATCGCGTCCTAAAGAAACTTTGCTTCTCACTTAAATAGAATATAACATTTTTTTTAAAATGTTTTCAATAGCATGTATTAAATATAATCACGATGTAAATTTTGTGATCATTAATTAAATACCAAGAATATATAAGATAATTTATGATAAAATAATGCTGGTGATAGTATGAAAAAAGTTAATCCTTTAAACATGATTATAATTGGTTTAATATTTGGCTTTGTAATAAGAATGTTTGATATATATACACAAGTGTTAGGTGATATTTTTTCTTCGATTTCAGTTTATATACTTATAGGTGTTTTGATTACTTTAAATAGTAAAAATAAATGGTATGCGATGATAAATGTTTTTGTATTCTTGCTTAGCATGTTATTAACTTATTATTTAACAGCATATATCACACACGGAGTATATGGAAAAAGATTTATAATAGGTTGGACAATCTTCGCGTTTTTATCTCCAATAATGGCATATTTTGTATATTTAACTAAAAATAATAATTTGTTTGCCAAAATTATTAAAATTGGGATTTTAATCGTAGCAGTTGTCTTTCCAATTATATTGTTTGATAAGTTATATTTTTATGATTACTTAGTTATATTAGCTTTAATATATATATTGTATATTAAAAAATAGACAAAATACTTATTTGTGTTGTTCATTCTCTAACATATTTCAATTACAATTGAAACATGAAAGGAAGAATTTTATGAATACAGATAAGATTTATGCAGAACAAATAGCTAATGAATATTCAAAGAAAAGTGAATCGAAAGTTATCGCTTTAAAGAAACTTGATAGAAAGGCAAAATTACCAGCACAAGTATTTGCATATTCTTTTGGAATAGTTTCGGCTTTAATATTTGGAACAGGAATGTGCTTATCAATGAGTGTTATTGGTAGTAGTGTTATTCTAGGAATTGTTATTGGAATAATTGGAATTTTATGTGTAAGTATTAATTATCCAATTTACAAAAAAATATTAAAAAATTCAAAAGATAAATATTCTTATGATATAATAAAATTAGCTAGTGAAATTGCAAAAGAAGATTAAGAAAAGATGGTGCGGATGAATAAACAAAAAGAAAAATATTCAAGCACTGCTTTTTTAATGGATGAAGCTTTAATTTGTTTATTAAATGAAAAAGATTATGAATATATAACAGTAAAAGAAATTTGCAAAAAAGCTGGTGTTAATAGATCTACGTTTTATCTTCATTATGAATCAATAGATGATTTATTAGAAGAAACTTTAGGATTTATAAATAAAAAGTTTCTTGATTATTTTGAGGATACTTCTGATTTTATAACTAATATTAATGTGTCTTCTAAAGAAAATTTGTATTTAATAAACGATAAATATTTGGTTCCATATCTAAATTATATTAAGGACAATAAAAATATTTTTTTGGCATCATTTACAAGAAGAAAAACTATGAAGTCAGTAGAACGTTATGAAAGCTTAGAAAAATATGTTTTAAATCCTATTTTAGATAAATATGATGTTCCAACTAAAATGAGAGAATATATTTTGTCATTTTATATAAATGGTATAGTTGCTCTTATAGGAACTTGGATTAAAAACAACTGTGATATGTCAGTTGAAGAAATGATAAATATTATAAAAATATGTATAAAAGAGGGATAAATTATGAAAGTATTAAGTTTAAAAGAACCATTTGCAACTCTTATAATGGATAAAGATAAAATGATTGAAACAAGAAGTTTTAAGACTAATTATCGAGGTGAACTTTATATTCATGCATCTTTAGGTAATGTGGATATTAAAGAAAGAACTGATCTTCTTCGTTTAGTAGGGGAAAGAAGTATGCATAATGGTTATATTATTTGTAAATGTAAGCTTGTTGACTGTGTTTACATGAGTTCATCTTTTGTTGAAGATATGAAAAAGAATAATTATAAAGAATATATCTGTGGAGAGTATGCAGAAGGCAGATATGCTTGGATTTTAAGTGATATTCAAGTGTTAGATGAATTTATTCCAGCTAAGGGTAAATTAGGTATTTGGAACTATACAAAATAAGTATTTTTATATAATTAGCACTCGTGCTTGACAAGTGCTAATTTTTGAGTATAATTATACTTGTGAGGTGATAGTATGTATCCAAATATGGAAGAAAAAGAAGAAAACGTTTTAGAAAAATATGGTCGTAATATCATTGAAGATGTCAGAAAAGGCAAAATTGATCCAGTAATTGGAAGAGATGAAGAAATACGTAGTATAACGCGTATACTTTCTCGTAAAACAAAAAACAATCCAGTATTAATTGGAGAACCAGGAGTTGGTAAAACAGCTATTGTTGAAGGTCTTGCTTTAAGAATTGTAAGAGGAGATGTTCCAAATAGTTTGAAAGATAAAACTATCTGGGAACTTGATCTTGCAAGCTTAATTGCTGGTGCTAAATATCGTGGTGAATTTGAGGAAAGATTAAAAGCTGTTTTAAATGAAATCAAAAAGAGTGAAGGTCAAATAATCATGTTTATTGATGAAATACATATGATTGTTGGTGCTGGTGCAGAAGGTGGAATGGATACTTCGAATATCCTAAAACCTATGCTTGCTCGTGGAGAAATTCATGTAATTGGTGCGACAACTTTAAATGAGTATCGTAAATTCATTGAAAAAGATGGTGCTCTTGAAAGAAGATTTCAAAAAATCATTGTTGCTCCACCTAGTGTAGAAGATACTATAACAATACTTCGTGGTTTAAAAGAAAGATTTGAAATTCATCATGGTGTTACTATTCAAGATAAGGCTCTTATTACAGCAGCTACTTTATCAAATAGATACATTACGGATAGATTCTTGCCTGATAAAGCAATAGATCTTGTTGATGAAGCATGCGCAACAATTCGTGTTCAAATGGATTCAGTTCCAACAAGTCTAGATACTTTAACTCGCGAGATTATGCGTTTACAAATTGAAAGGGAAGCAATTAAAAAAGAAAAGGATGAACTTTCTAAGAAACGTGTAGAAGAGATTGATAAAGAACTTGAAGTAAAACAATCTCAAGAAAAAGAATTAAGAAGTGCTTGGGATAAAGAAAAAGGTATTAATGATAAGATAAAACAAAAGAAAAAAGAGATTGAAAAGGCTAAATTTGATCTTGAACAAGCTGAAAATGAATATGATTTAACGAAAGCTGCTAAACTTCGTCATGGTGATATTCCTGAACTTGAAAGAGAACTTGCTGAATTAAATGGACTTGAAAAAAACAAGATATTAAGTGATACAGTTACAAGCGAAAGTATTGCTGAAGTAATAAGCAAATGGACTAATATTCCAATAAGTAAATTAGTTAGTGGCGAAAAAGAAAAACTTTTGAATCTTGAAGAAAATATGAAGAAGAGAGTTATTGGTCAAGATGAAGCCATAAAACTTGTAAGTGACGCGATTATTAAAAGCAGAAGTGGAATAAAGGATCCAAATAGACCAATTGGTTCATTTATCTTCTTAGGTCCAACTGGAGTTGGTAAAACTGAAATTGCAAGAACTCTTGCTTATGAACTATTTGATGATGAAAAACATATGATTCGAATTGACATGAGTGAGTACATGGAAAAATACAGTGTTTCTCGTTTAATTGGATCTCCTCCTGGATATGTAGGATATGAAGAAGGCGGTCAATTAACAGAAGCAGTTAGAAGAAATCCATATTCAATCGTTTTATTCGATGAAATAGAAAAAGCTCATCCAGAAGTTTTAAATCTATTACTTCAAATTCTTGATGATGGTCGTGTAACAGATTCAAATGGACGTACAGTTGACTTTAAAAATACCATTATAATTATGACTTCTAACTTAGGAAGTGAACATATTTTAGATGGTAATACAAGTGAAGTTATGAATGACGTTAAGAAATACTTTAGACCTGAATTTATCAATAGAATAGATGAAATAATTGTCTTTAACCCATTAACTAAAGATAACATTAAATGTATTCTAGATAAATTAATTCGTGAAATGGAAGATAGATTAAAAGATAATAATATTCATATTAAACTTACTGATTCTGCAAGAAATTATTTGATAGAAAATGGATATGACGTTACATATGGAGCTAGACCACTAAAACGTTTATTGAGTCGAACTGTTGAAACAACAATTGCTAAAGTTTTAATTAATGGTGAACTTGAGTTTGGTTCTACTTTAGTAGTTGATTATAAAGATGACAAGTTTGATGTTACAATTAAGGGTAACTAAGGTTATCCTTTTTTGTTTTATATTTTGAATTAATATGATATATTTATATTAGGAGAGTGAGTTATGAAAAAGAAAGTATTTATTATTTCCTCCATTGTTTTGGCAGTATTAGTTATCATTTCATTATTTTTGATATTAAATAAAAATAATAAAAAGGAAGGGAAAATAGATGTTACATCTACTATAATATTAGACATTAATCCAAGCATAAAATTAAGTCTTGATAAAGAGAATATTGTAGTTGATGCTGTTGCTTTAAATGAAGATGCAAATGAAATTGTAGAAGATGTAAGTGGAAAAGATATAAAAGCAGCGATTGAAATTATAAATAGTAGATTAATTGAAAAAGAATTTATAAAAGATGATACAGTTATTTTGTTAAATGTCGAAGGTAAGGTTTCTACATCAGATGTATCAAACATTATAAATGAAGATTTTAAAGCAAAGAATAAAGAAATACAAATAATTGAAACTAAGGCTACTGAGTCTTCAAAACAACTAAGTGAAAAATATAATATCTCAGTTAGCAAAGCAGCATATATAGAAAGCATAATTGAAGCAAACCCAGAATTGAAAATAGAAGATTTGAAAGATAAAAGCGTAACGGAAATTACAGATATAAAAGAAAACAAACAAGAAAAAACAACTGCTGTGACTACAACAAATGCAGCTACAACAACAACTAAGAAAACAACAACTAAAGTAGCAGTATCTGTTCCAAGTGATCCAACAGATACAAGTGGAGTATGGTGTACATATAATAAGAATAAACCAGCAACATCAAAATTTGATTATCCTGCTGATATTGGACTTACTAAAGCGAAAGAATACGCTATGGCAGCCATTAATGCTAGTTCATTAGGTATTAAAGGTACATCGCTTTCTCGTGTTGATGATAAACGTAGTTCATATTGTCTTTCATATAAATTCATGGGTTATAACGATGAAAATAAATATTATGTAACGATTGATTCTGTTACAGGTGGTGTTATTGAAAAAAGCGTGGTTCCAATGGACAAACCTGATATAACTGAGGAGCAAGCAAAAACAATAGGTGTTAAACATTTCAATCTTGATACGAGTACTTGTGATTTAGTTCAAGCTTACTTTGACATGAATAACGGAAAAATAAGATATACATTTACTGCTAGATGCAATGGAACATATTATTCGTTAAATATTGATGCATTAAATGGCAATGTATCAGGAGCAACTACTTGGCAATAAATATACGTTGATAATGAATTTGTTGAATTAATAATAAGGTGTTTTTAGAAAAAATTAAAGTTTGTAAATAAAGTGGTAAGAAACCACTTTTTTCTTGATAATAACTAAAAGCTCTTTAAGGTTAAGTGTTTAAACTATTTTTTTGACAATTTATATAGTTATGATATAATACCTCTCAAAAAGAGGGGATAAGTTTATATGGATGTAATAACTGATGCTTTAAAAATAGTGGATAATAAAGGTAATAATTTGAAAAATACTTATTTTCATGAAGAATCTTTTATTTATATGAAATCAAATGAAAGAATACAAGACTATATAGATTATTTATTATTTAAAAAACGAATTTTATCTGTTATAGGTCCAGGTGATCAAATAATTAATATGGCAATTACATCTCCAAAACGTATTGATTGTTTTGATATAAGTGCTTATCCTGAATATTATCTTGGTTTAAAGTTAGCAGGATTAATGACTTTATCTAAAGAAGAATTTTTAAGCTTTTTTGTTGAAAGTGCTAAAACAACTTTAGATGAATATTATGATGATCTATATTTTGAGAAGATGAGAAAACAATTATCTGAAAAGCATCAAAAACTTTGGGATGCTTTATTAAATCATACTGACTGGTATGAAATTACCAATTCAAGTTTGTTCTCAAGTGAAGTAGTTTCTAGAGAGGAAGCTTTAAAACAAAATATGTATTTACAAGACGATGTCTATTATTCTATGAGAGATAGAATAGATGGAGTGGAATTTAATTTTCATACTGGAGATATTTTTAAAACAAGTGGTAAGTTTACTGATCCGTATGACTTAGTATATTTATCAAATATAAGCGCATATATATCTAAAGAAGAATATAAAAAACTAATTGAGGGTTTTAATTTAAGCGAAGATGGTTATGTTTTAAGTTATATATTTGGTAATTTAGAAGAATATGAAAAATTCTTTAATGGTGAAATAAAAAGATTCGAAAAATCTGATAATGGTATTTTATTAACTAGATAGTTAAAACAGGGATAAATCCTTGTTTTTTGTTGTGGGTAAAGTATAGAAATGATATAATTTTTATAGAATTATTTATGATGATTTTAAGAATAAGGAATGGTTGATAGTTTATGGAATTTAAGTATAAAATATACAAAGAAGTTTATAACGATATGTTGTCTGGAAAGAAAAATATTGAATTTAGATTACTAAATGAAAAGTCTGAAAGTATTAAAGTTGGTGATACAATCAAGTTTATTATTATTGATGATGAAAACAAATATTTAGTTACAAAAGTTATTGATAAATTTATATATGATGATTTAGATTCGTTGTGCAATAGTGATGAATACTTAAATAATAATTTAGATTGTTCTAAGGAAGAATTTGTTTCTTTATTTAATAAAATATTTGGAGAAGAAAATGTTAGAAATTCTAAAATTGTAGGATTTAAAATTCAAGTAATTTAACTGAAAGGTGATTACAAATGTATAGCAAAGAAAATATAATGATTTTAAATGGTATAAGTCTAGAAATACATAAAATAGAAGTTGATAAAAATGAAATATATGTAGCTGATAAGACTGATAATTATAGATTTTGTGTTCATATTTATAATTGGGATGAAGTCAATGAAGTTCCTGTTGGCAAAAAACAAGATATAAGATTTAATGAATATACTTTTTCTGTAAACAATAATTCTGCTCTTATTTGGCCAACTGTTTGTTATGTTGAAAGAGTTTCTCTTGACTCAATAAGATTTTATTTTAAGTTTGATGATTTTTCTGATTCTTGTATCATGAATAAAAGTCACAAATTGGATGTAGATTTAAAATCTTTGGAAATTGATATAACTATTAATTTAATTTAAAGCTAATCGTGCTAAATAGGATTTTATTTATAAAAAAGGGAAAGGTAATAATTAATAAAGTTATTAATATTAAGTATGAAAAAAGTAGTAAATAGGAAAAATGTTATAATTTGGTCAATTGTGTTAGTTATATGCTTGGGATTAATTACGATAAATGTTTTGTATGATAAAAACAATTCATCTTTAAATAACAAGTTCAATAATGAAACTAAAGAAACTGAAACAAATAAAAATGTGGAACAAGAAACAAAAGCAACGGAAGTGTCTTCTAAAACTACAAATGATGTGCAAACGGATAAGATAACAACTGAAAGCAAAAATGTTACTAGCAATGTAAAAACAACCTCAACAACTAAAAAAGCTAATGATGAAAATACTACTACCAAAACAAGTCAAGTGAATGAAACCACTACAACGACTACAACAGTAAAAACTCAAGCTCAAAAGAATGATGAATATAGAAATCAATTATTATCTAAGTATAATGTTACAGTTGGATATAAGGATGAAATTGATGGCAAATATGTAAACTCATATGCAACTCCGACTAAATTATACGATGATGAAGTTATAAGTTATAACTTAACAAAAATAGAAAATGCTTTGAAAAAGTATCCTAAATCGTTTTTTAGCGAAATTAAAAATAAGTGGAAACCTATCTCAATCTATTTGGTAGATGATATTAATAAATATGCTGCAGGATTAACAGATAATAGCAATAATTCCACTTTAGTGATTTTAATTGTAGCAACACATACACCAAGTTCATCGATTTTAGAAAGCACAGTACATCATGAAATAATGCATGCAATAGATTGCTATTTTACTTCAAAAGGAATCTATACTGCTTACACACTAGAACAAAGTATGAAACAAATAAATCCAGCAGATTTTAGTTACGGTGTTCAAGATAATAAATACGTTTATCTTTTAGAAGACCCTTGCTATTTTGTATCTAAATATTCTAAAGCTAATTATAAAGAGGATAGGGCTGAAGTATTTGCTAATTTAATGTATAGAAGTTATGCTCCTTCATATTTAAAGGCAGGACATCCAATTAATGAAAAAGCTAAAACGATAACAAATCAAATAAATCAAAATTTTTCTTCTGCATCTTCTGGTAATAATAGATGGGATAAATTAGTAGCTCATTAAAATTAAATTTAATGAGTTTTTATTTGAAAGTAAAGGGCTGCATATAAATATAAAATTTGACAAAAATGCGATATTTGTGTTAGCATATGCTCTACTTAATGAAAAAAGATTAATGTTTAATCAATTATATTAGAAAAGGGGATAATATCTTATGAATTTAGATGATTTTGAAAAAGCAAAAAAGGAATTAAAACAAGAAAAACATGAAAACAAGAAAAAAATTGGGCTTTATGATAGAAGAAGACGAATATTAAGAGAAAATTCTTTTGGTTATAAAGCTGGTGCTACTTTGACTTTTTCTATGTTTGTATATTTAGCAATCTTTTTTATAACAACACTTTTGATTAATAATTTAGGCTTAGCTGCTATTACAAATATATTTCCTGGTTTGAGCTTTCCTATAATGACAATTGGTGCATCTTTAGGAATTGGAGAATTAACAAGAATTTTAATATATAAAAAACTTCATGTTAAAAATAAGTTAAGATCTTTTTCTTCTGCTAAATCTCAGGCTGAAAAATTTGAAGAAGAAACTCAATATCAAATAGAAATGGAAAAGGCCCAAAATAAGGATTTGGTTTTAAAACGAGCTTTGAATGTTTTAAACGCTAATGAAGCGATGACAAGAGAAATCTCTGGAAGTGATAATCAAAATAATATATATGGATTAAAAGACGAAGCGGAAGCAAAAAGAGTAACTGAAAAATTATCTGCATTTATAGGTAACCAATATGCTAGATTAGACATGCTTACAACTCAAAAAGTTTTATTTGATAAGTTTTGGATGGTTAGATCTACAACACAAAGTGGAGTGGATGTCTTATATAGATGTTTAATGAATGGGATTTTGGCAATGTATTTCTCATTATTTCCTCTAGCAATGGTAAAAGCATCTATACCATTTAGTACTTTACCATCATGTTTAATGACAATTTTTACACCTTTTATTGTTAGTGCCATTGGTACTTTTGGATATATGGTAAAAAGAAATTTCGACTATAAAAAAGCGTTTAATAATATTAATTCTCAATTAGGAGTAAATGCTTTACCAAAACGTTATGTAAGCCGAAAGAAAGCTGATGAAAAACGACAAAGTATTAAAATGTTACTCGAGAAGCAAATAAATGACATTAGTTTGGCTATAATACAATTGAAAGAAGAGCAACATGTTTTAGATAGTATAAGTTCTTCGGATTCATCGGAAGCTTTAGCTAAAAGTAAATATGATTCTAGAGATTACGAAGATTATATGGATCATACTTATTCGCAAGCTCAAGCAACTTCAAAAATGCCATTTACTGAAGAAGACGTAAATGAGTATGTTCAAGAATGTATGAAAGCATCTTCTGTTGATAGAAAAGAAAATAGTCCTAAATTGAAAAAAAGCATAAATTTTTAGTTTAAATTATGAAAAGTATAAAGTAGAAATTCTTTGTTATAAAGTCTATTATGAATTTCTACTTTTTTCTTTAATTTAATTTTTCTTGTCATTTAGAATGATTGAATTATGTTTATTAATAAACTCACACAAAATTTTATGTTATAATAGGATTATTAAAAGTATATAAAATTTTAAGTTTGTCAGGAGCAAGATTATGAAAAAAAGAACTTTAATTATATTGGCCTTTACAATTGTGTTATTTTTGTTAATTGCTTTGTATTTACTTTATAAATTTAATTATTTACCTCATAAAAAATATACTAATGATTTTTTTAATATTAAAACATATGTTAGTGATATAGATAAGGATAATGATGGTATTGATGATCAAACAGATATATTAATAAATGCAAGAAACTATATATCTTCTAAGCCTAAATATAAAAGTAAATATTATGGTCAAGGTTATCCTGATGATGGATATGGAGTATGTACGGATGTAGTTGCTTTTGCATTAAAAGATGCTGGTTATGATCTAAGAGAACTTGTAAATGAACACATAAAAGAAAATAAGAATTTATATAATATTGCCACAATAGATAAAAATATTGATTTTAGAAGAGTGTCAAATTTAAAAACATATTTTGATTATAATGCAGTAAGTTTAACGACGGATATAAAAAAGATAGCAGAATGGCAAGGTGGAGATATCGTGGTTTTTAAGAAGCATATTGGTATTGTTTCTGATAAAAGAAATCGTAAGGGAATAAACTTTGTTATCCATCATGCAAATCCGTATCAAAGATATTATGAAGAAGATATATTAGAATCTCATAATGATATAATTGGTCATTATAGAATTAGTTGATCCAGGATATTTATAATGAAAATAATTATACTATAGATGATTATATAAATTGTTAAAAAACGGGTGATGTTATGGAGCTAATTAACGCTGAATCCACAAGTAACGTAAATTTTGAAAATTTAAGATTATTAAGCGATGAAGGGTCAGAGTTTGTAGTTTACTTTGATGGTAATAAAGTGTATAAAATATTTAAATCTGATTATAGTTTAAAACACAAGGATTTAAATGAGTTAATTTATTTATCATCTATTAAAACATCAAGAATATTAATGCCTGAGTCAGTTATAATTGAAAACGGGCAGCTAATTGGATATTCAATGCAATATGTAAAGAATTCTAGAAGCATACTGGATGATAAAATGAAACAATTTATTGATGAATTAATTGTTATTTTAAGCGATATAGACTTATTAAGTGACCTAAATGTTAGACTTATTGATGCAAAGAAAAATAACATAGTTTATAATGGTAAGTTGTATCTAATAGATCCTGGAAATTATTTTATAAATTATATAAAAGATTTATTAGATTATTTGGATAATAAAAGCCCAACTGAAGAAGAAAAAAAGAATATTATAAAATCATGGAATTATAATTCATTTAATAAATTGATAGAAGAAATATTGTTTATAGGTAATAAAAAACTAGATTTTTATTTATTAAGAAAGGTTTTTGAATTCTTTAAAAAAGCAAGAGAAGATAATGGTTTTCCTTCAAATATTGGCGTTTTACAAAAATATTTTGATTTAGAACTTCCTGTAAGAGAATCAATAGATAAGTTTGTTAAGGAATATATTAAAGTTGATGAAAATGAAAGAATGTTAATTATGTCTTTATTTGCAAAATAAAAAAACTTTATTATTAGAAGTAGTGTTTAAGATTTTATAACATTCAAACTTCAAGAAAAATATAATTTAATGTAATTGAAAAAAGAGAATAATTTCATATTGATAAAGGAAAATAAGTGGCAGTATTTTAATATAGATTTGTTGGATATAACAGGTGAACTAGAGTCAAAAAAGGTATTTTAATAAATGAGATTATTTAGGATAGATTAATACAAAATCTATCTTTTTTATGATATAATTGATTAAACTGAAATCTTAAGGAAGTGATTTTATGAACGAAAGCAAAACAAATATCAATGGGAATATGGAGTTATGAAAAAACTTTCAAACCTTAAAAAATAAAGAAAATTTAAATATAGATGAAACAAATAAATAATAAGTTGGAGGAAGATGTTATATGAATAATAAAGAATATTTAGGAAAGATATTGGATATTAAAATTGATAGAGAATTTGGAAGTAAACATCCTAAACATGGTTTTATTTATCCAGTTAATTATGGTTATATTCCCAATACTATTAGTGGTGATGGAGAAGAATTAGATTGTTACTTATTAGGAGTTTTTGAGCCAGTAAAGACTTTTAAAGGCAAATGTATAGCTATAATTCATAGAACAAATGATGATGATGATAAATTAATAATTGTTCCTGAGAATAAAGAATATTCCGATGAGGCAATTAATGCTTTAGTAGAATTTCAAGAACAATATTTTGAACATGTAATAATTAGATAAATTATAAAAAGCGAGGTGAAGAAAAATGGATATGCATCAAAAAAGAGAAATGAGAAAGAATAAAAAAATGAACGAAGATACAAAAAGTTTACCATCAACGAGTATCAACTGGTATCCAGGACATATGGCTAAGACTAAAAGAGAAATAGGGAACTTATTACCTTTAATTGATATAGTTTATGAACTTGTAGATGCTAGAGTACCAATTTCTTCAAGAATAGATGATATTGATGATATAACTAAAGGAAAACCGAAAATAATTATTATGACTAAAGCAGATTTGTGTGATTTAAATGAAACACTAAAGTTTAAAGAACAAATGGAGAAAAATGGTTCAAAAGTTATACTTGTTGATTTAAAAAATAATGATGATTATAAAAAGGTATTTGATGCAACAAAAACCTTAGCACGTGAAATTAATGAAAAAAGACTTGATAAAGGTTTAAAAGAGAAAGAAATTAAAGCCTTAGTAGTAGGTGTTCCGAACGTCGGTAAATCAACTTTCATAAATAAACTTGCTGGTAAAAAAGTTGCTAATGTTGGTAATATTCCAGGAGTTACCAAAAATCTTGTTTGGCTTAAAACTAAAGAAAACATTTTACTTCTAGATACTCCAGGTATTTTATGGCCTAAGTTTGAAAGTGCTGAAGTTGCATTAAATCTTGCAAGTATAAGTGCGATTAAAAATGAAGTATTGCCAATAGATGAAGTTGCTATACATATTCTAAATAAGCTTGATAAGTATTATAATGATATATTAAAAAATAGATATGGTGTAGATCATGTGGATGAAGATTTATGTGTTACGTATGACGCTATTGGTAAAAAAATAGGGGCTAGAATAAGTGGCGGCGAAATAGATTATGATCGAGTTAGCACATTTATAGTAAACGACATGAAACAAGATGTAATTAAAGGTGTTACATTTGATAGATTAGAGGATTAATTATATGGAAGAAGTAGATTTGCTTGCGTTTGAAAAAGAATTATATAAAGAAGGTATAACTTTAATTGCTGGTGTTGATGAAGTTGGACGTGGGCCTCTTTGTGGACCTGTTGTTGCTTGTGCTTGTATTTTGCCTAAGAATTATTCTTTAGAAGGACTTAATGATTCTAAAAAACTAAGTGAAAAGAAAAGAGATAAACTTTATGAAGTTCTTATTAAAGATACAATTTATGGAATAGGTGTTGTATCTCCTAAAAGAATAGATGAAATAAATATTTTAGAAGCTAGTAAAGAAGCTATGAAAATAGCTTTATCTAATTTAAGTAAAAAACCAGAACATGTTTTAATTGATGCGGTTAAACTTGATATTGATATACCATCAACTTCTATTATCAAAGGAGATGCTAAAAGTTTAAGCATCGCAGCTGCCAGTGTTATAGCTAAAGTTACTAGGGATAGAATGATGTATGATTTAGATAAAATATATCCTGAATATGGATATGCATCTCATAAAGGGTATCCAACAAAAAAACATATTGAAGCTGTAAAGAAATATGGTGTTAAAGACTTTTATAGATTTACATTTTCTCCAATAAGTGAAATAATAAGAGAGGATAAGAATTAAAAGAGGTGTTTATATGAAAAAAGTTTTAACAAACAGAGTCATTTTGAATACATTTGTAATGACCCTTTTTATTTTTTTGTTAGAGATGATTATAAGAAATTTTACAGGATCTAAACTATTTGATTTTGGTACTATTCGTATTTTACTTGCATCATTTATATGTGGTTTAGGTATTAGTTTTATAACTCATTTCTTTAAAAAACTTCCAGCTAGAATAATTCATATTGTTTTTGTTTTAGCAATTGGGTTATATGAATTTATTGAATTTGGATTGTTTAACTTCATTGGATTTTTTATGGGAGTTGGAAATACAGAACAAGGAACAAAAGTAATAAGTTATATTTTAGATTTCTTGAAGTCATTAAAAATAGAGTATTATTTGATACTTCTACCAACTATTTTGTTTATTTTATACTATATTTTTATTGATAGAAAAATAATGAAAAATAAGACTCGAAATGAAAATCTTACAATGTCACAAAAAGTATATATTGAAGTAATAACAGTAATTGTTTTATTTGTAAGTTCATTTGGGTATTATGAACTTTTAAAAAATAATGTAGGAATGAATGAGCTTCAAACAGATTCAGTTTATTCTTTGTGGTTGTATCCTGAAAATTCTAATTTAGCAGTTGATAATTATGGAGTATTAACTTATGGTTTCTGTGATATTAAAAGCATTGTTATGAAAATAGATGCTGATAAAGTTATTAGCATTGAAGGCAACAAAGAAATTAAAAAGGATAATAATAAAAAAGATGAAGTTGTTACTGATATGACTCGTACAATAGATGATACGGCGTGGAAGATGGTAATTGATACAACTACTGATGATACTTATAAAACATTAAACAATTATTTTATAAATAGAAAAATTACTGATAAAAATGAAATGACTGGTAAATTTGAAGGAAAGAATTTAATTATTATTTTACTTGAATCGGTAAATGAAATTGCAATTCTTAATAAAGATGATTTCCCAACTTTATCAAAGATGTATAATGAAGGTATATCATTTAGAAATAATTATACTCCAAGAAATAATTGTTCAACAGGTAATAATGAATTTACGGCATTAACAAGTTTATTTACAATAAATAATACATGTACAGCAAATACTTATGCATCTAACAAATATTTTACTGGAGCATTTAATATATTTAATAATAAAGGTTACTATACAAGTTCTTATCATGATTACACTCAAAAATATTATAGAAGAGCAAAAATTCATACTAATTTAGGAAGTCAAAAATTCTATGGAGTAACGGATTTAGGAATGACTTATGAAGAGCCTTATGAAGAGTGGCCAAGCGACGTAGATATGTTTAAAAGTGCTAAAAAGTATTATATGAATGAAGATAAGTTTATGTCATACTTTGCAACAGTTACAACTCATCAACCATATTTCCAATCATCTAAAATGGGAGATAAATATATGAACGATGAAAAGTTTAAAGGATATTCAACTTCTTTAAGAAGATATTTGTCAAAGATGAAGACGTTAGATGAAGCTATGAGTGAACTTTTAAGCGAACTTGAAAGCGAAGGTAAACTTGAAGATACAGTTATTGCTATGTTTGGAGATCATTTCCCATATGGTTTAACTGATTCTGAAATAAATGAGTATTTAAGCAAAAATGCAAATTACACTATTTCTAGAAATTCTAATAAAAATAAAAATGTTGACAGAACACCTATGTTAATTTATAATGCAGGAATGGAAAGCATCGTTGTAAATGATTACACATCTCCACTTGATTTGCTTCCAACACTTCTTAATTTATTTAATATGGATTATGATCCAAGACTTTATTTAGGTACTGATATATTCAGTAAAGATCATGCATCACGTGTTGCTTTTGCTGATGGATCATGGACTGATGAAAATGGATATTATAGTGCTCCAAATTCTAAAATGACTTATAAAGAAGGAGCAACTAAAACGTATACCAATGCTGAAATTGCTGCAATAAATGCTGATATTCGTGAAAGACAAAGAATGAGTACTTCAGCAATTAAATCAAATTATTTCAATTATTTAGGAACTGAACTTGAAAAAGCCAAAAGTAAATTAAGTAGTAATTAAATTTAATTATGAAAGAGAGGACATCTATGAATTTAGTAATAGTGGAGTCTCCAGCAAAGACTCATACAATATCTGGATATTTAGGTAAGAATTATAAAGTAGTATCAAGTAAAGGACATATAAGAGATTTAGCAACTTCTGGAAAGTTTGGCCTTGGAGTTGATGTAGAAGGTGATTTTGCACCAACTTATAAAGAGATACCGGGGAAGAAGAAAGATATTGCTGCTTTAAAAAAAGATGCAAAAAATTCTGATATGGTATATCTTGCAACCGACCCCGACCGTGAAGGAGAAGCTATTTCTTTTCACCTTTACGAAGTGCTTGGTTTAAATAAAGATAATTATGAAAGAGTAGTTTTCAATGAAATAACAGAGGGTGCTGTAAAAGAAGCTTTTAAGCATCCAAGAAAAATTGATGATTCATTGGTTAGAAGCCAAGAAACAAGAAGAATATTGGATCGTATAATTGGTTTTAGATTATCAAAGCTTATGCAATCTAAAACTGGTGGTAAAAGTGCTGGTCGTGTTCAATCAGTTGCTTTAAAGCTAATTGTTGATCGTGAAAGAGAAATACTTGCTTTTGTTCCTGAAGAATATTGGAATATAATAGCAAAATTTAAAGATTTTGATGCCGATTTAGAAAAGTATAAAGGTAAAAAGCTTGAAATTCACAATGAGGATGAAGTAAAAGATATTTTATCTAAATTGGGTGAAGATTTTAAGATAACAAGTGTAGAGAAAAAGGAAAAAACTAAAAAAGGTTTTCTTCCGTTTACAACTTCTACCTTACAACAAGCTTGTATAAATAAATTTAATTTTAATTCAAGTAAAACAATGCGTATTGCTCAAAAATTGTATGAAGGTGTGGATTTGGGTAAAGAAACTTTAGGTTTGATAACATATATGCGTACTGATTCAACAAGACTTTCACCAGTATTTATAGATGATACATTTAAATATATTGAAGAATCTTTTGGAAAAAAATATGTTGGTGTAGTTAAAAAGGGCAAAAAGACTGAAAATGTACAAGATGCTCATGAAGCGATAAGACCTACAAGTATTAGAAGAACACCTGAAAGTGTTAAAGAGTATTTGACAAAAGATGAATATAAAGTATATTCAATCATATATGCTCGTGCTCTTGCATCATTAATGAGTGATGCTAAAACACTTGCAACAACAGCTATACTTGATAACAATGGTTATGAATTTAAAGTAACGGGATCTATTTTAACTTTTGATGGATATTTGAAAGTGTATAAAGAGTTTTCTAAAACTGATGATGTTATATTGCCGGATTTTGATCAATTTAATGGAGTAGTATCTACTAAAGATATTGAAACTGAGCAAAAATTTACTAAACCAGTTTCTAGATATACTGAAGCAACATTGATTCAAGAAATGGAAGAACTTGGTATTGGAAGACCTTCGACATATGCAAAAACTATGGAAACATTGAAGATGCGTGATTATGTAAAGGTTGAAGATAAAAAGTTTGTTCCAACAGAAATTGGAATCGAAACAACTGATAAGCTTCAAGAATATTTTTCAAATATTATCAATGTTGAGTATACAGCCAACATGGAAACTGATTTAGACTTAATAGCTGAAGAAGATAAAGATAATATAAAAATATTAAAAGATTTTTACAATGAATTTGAACCTTTAGTAGAAAGTGCGTTCACTAAGATGGAAAAAGCAGCTCCAAAGGAAACTGGAGAAACTTGCCCGAATTGCAATTCTCCTTTAGTTGTACGTAAAGGTAAATTTGGAGAGTTTGTAGCATGTAGCAACTATCCAGAATGTAAATATATAAAAAAGGAAGAAAAAGTAAAAACAGTAATCTGCAAATGTCCAAAATGTGATGGTGACATTGTAGAGAAGAAAACTCGAAGAGGTAAAATATTTTATGGATGTGATAAATATCCAAAATGTGATGTAGCTCTTTGGGATAAACCAACCGGAGATGTGTGTCCCGATTGTGGTTCTCTCCTAGTAGAGAAAAAAGATGGAATCAAATGTTCCAGTTGTAGTTATGAAAAATAAGCAGTAAAACATACTGCTTATTTTTTTGTTAAGTTTAATAACATTACAATGAAAGGAAAGAATATATATGTATAATAGTAATATATTTTTAAATATTGATGAATTACCTAAAAAATTATCCGCTAGTGAGATTAGGACTTTATTAGAAAGAATCCAATTGGGTGAAATGGAAGCAATTAATACGTTGATTGAACATAACACTAGACTTGTATTACACACAGTGTATACCAAATTTTGTTATGTTGATTGTGATCAATCTGAACTGGTTTCTGCTGGAATGTATGGGTTAGTGAAGGCAGCAAATACTTTTGATCCAACTAAAAATATAAAATTTGCAACATATGCAGGTAGATGTATAGAAAATGAAATATTAATGTTTTTAAGAAAACTTAAGAAATATAGAAGGTGGGATCTTAGTTTAGAAGCACCAATTGAAAATCAAGGTGATGATCAAAATATAAGATTAATTGATACAATTGAAGACGATGTAGATTGGTTTTATGAATGTGAAAATAGAGATACTTATGAATTTATAAGTAAGATTTTATTAGAGATACCTTCACGCAATAGAAAAATAGTGATGTTATACTTTGGTTTTATTGATGGTGATACACATTCTCAAAGAGAAATTGCTGAAATAGTTAATTTAAGTCCGTCGCTTGTTTCAAGAATAATTGCTCGTGAGTTAAGTTCTATTGAGGAAAAACTTGTAAGGCAAGGATTTATAGAACGCCAAACTAAAAAGAAAAAAACAACAAGATCAAACTAAAATCGTGCTTAATTAATTTTTCTAATGCTATTGACAAAAAAGTCTATTTTAATTATAATTAAGATACATTTTTATGGGAAAGACCCGAGTTTATAATTAAGTATTTAAGAGAAGGCTAGTTGGTGGAAATGCCTAATGCGTATTATAATCATAACACTTTCCAATATGTAAAAACGCATTTCTTGCGATAAAAGAAGAGAGAGTACCTATGTAAAGTAAGGTGGCACCGCGGATTCGTCCGTCCTTACGTTATGTAGGTTTTTTTATGTTAAGGAGGAAATTATGATAACAAAACAAAAAGGTACATATGATATTTATGGAGATAATGCAAAAAAAAGAACGTATGTAAATGATATACTTGCTGCTATTTCTGAAAAGTATGGATATAGTTATATTGAAACACCAGTATTTGAAGCAAGTGAACTTTTCCATAGAGGAGTTGGAGAAACTACTGACATGGTTCAAAAGGAAACTTACGATTTTAAAGATAGAGGAGATAGAAATTTAACTCTAAGACCAGAGGGAACTGCTGGTGTTGTAAGATGGTTTATTGAAAATAAAATGTATGGAAACATGACTGATCCAGTTAAAGTATTCTATAATGCTAAAATGTATAGATATGAACGTCCTCAAAGTGGAAGAAATAGAGAATTTACTCAATGGGGATTTGAATGTTTTGGATCTAACGATGTTATAAGTGATGCAGAGGTTATTTCTCTTGCTTATAATGCTTATCGTTTACTTGGTCTTGATAATGTATGTGTTCGCCTTAATACTTTAGGTGATGATGAATCAAGAAATAATTATCGAGAGGCTTTAGTAAATTATTTCCGACCTCATATTGATTCTTTATGTGAAGATTGCAAAAATAGACTTGAAAAAAATCCATTAAGAATACTTGATTGTAAAGTTGATGCAGAAAATGAAATAATGGCTAGTGCTCCAAAGATATTGGATTATTTAAATGAAGAAAGCAAAAAAAGATTTGAGTCATTATGTGAACTACTTGACTTAATGGATATAAATTATGAAGTTGATCCAAGATTGGTACGTGGTCTTGATTATTATAACCATACAGTGTTTGAAATAACCTTAAATAACTCATACGCTTTAGGAGGCGGAGGAAGATATAATTCTTTAGTTGAAACTTTAGGTGGACCAAGTGTTCCAGGTCTTGGATTTGCAATGGGATATGATAGAACGATTCTTGCAATGGAAGAAGAAGGAGTAAAGATCCCAGTTAATAATTCAATTGATGTATATCTTCTATATGTAACTAATACTGAAAAGGATACAGCTTGCTATTTAGCACAAGATTTGCGTCTAAACGGTTTTATAGTTGAAACTGATATGATGAATAAATCTTTAAAAGCTCAATTTAAAAGTGTTGATAGATTTAATAGTAAGTATTTTGTTGTTTTAAATGATGAGGATTTAGCAAAAAATATGGTACGTGTAAAAGATAACAAGACAAAAGAAGAAAAGCTAGTAGAAATCAATGATTTAATTGATTACTTAGATATGAATATGTAAGGAGATATGAATATGAATAAATATAGAACACATTTATTAAAAGATATAAATGAGTCTTTAGCAGGACAAGATGTTGTAGTTTCTGGTTGGGTTGAAAATATACGTGATCATGGTGGAGTATTATTCTTAGATTTAAGAGATGAAACTTCAACATTACAAACTGTATCAAATGATGATGATATGTTTAAAGGAATTGCTAAAGAGTCAGTTGTTAAATTAACTGGTAAAATCCGTAAAAGAGAAGAAGGAACTGAAAACGATAGAATCTCAACTGGTAATGTTGAAATGGTTGTTGATTCTTTAGAAATGTTAGGAGAAAGTGTTCATGAACTTCCTTTTGATATAATGAGTAGCAAACAAACTAAGGATGATGTAAGACTTAAATATAGATATCTTGATATGCGTAATGATGCGGTTAAAAAGAATATGGTTTTAAGAAGCGATATTTTACATTTCTTAAGAAATAAAATGTATGATTTAGGATTTACTGAAGTTCAAACTCCAATTCTTACAGCTTCATCACCAGAAGGAGCAAGAGATTTCGTTGTACCATCTCGTTTATTTAAAGGTAAATTTTATGCACTTCCACAAGCACCTCAAATCTATAAAGAGTTACTTATGGTTGGTGGAATGGGCAAATATTTCCAAATAGCTCCATGTTTTAGAGATGAAGACGCTAGAGCTGATAGAACTTTAGAGTTTTATCAATTGGACATGGAAATGTCTTTTGTAGAAGAAGATGAAGTATTAGCAGTTGGTGAAAGTATTTTTTATGATACATTTACAAAATTTTCAAATAAGCAAGTTTCTAAACCTCCATTTAGACGTATTGCATATAGAGATGCAATGGAAATGTATGGATCAGATAAACCAGATTTAAGAAATCCATTAATCATTAAAGATGCCAGTGAAGTTTTAAAGGATACAACTTTTGGACCATTTAAGAAATCAACCATTAAAGTAATCGTATGTGATGGTATTGGAGCGAACTCAAACTCTTGGTTTAATGAGATTGTTGATTATGCATCAAGTATTGGAATGCCTGGTATAGGTTATATTACTCTTATGAGTGATGGTTCTTTAAAGGGACCAATCGATAAGTTTTTAAGTGATGAAGAAAGAAAAAATTTAATTCAAGAATTTGACATGAAAGAGAATTCAGTAATGTTCTTCATAGCTAATAGAAACAAACTTCATGCCCAAAAATTTGCTGGTCTTATAAGAAATGAACTAGGAAGAAAAATGGAGTTAATAGATAATAATAAGTTAGAGTTATGTATTATCAATGATTTCCCAATGTTTGAATGGGATGAACAAACTAATAAATGGGAATTCTGTCATAATCCATTTAGTTTACCTCATGGAGGAATTAAAGATTATGAAGAAAAAGATCCAAGTGAAATACTTGCATATCAATTTGACTTTGTTTGTAATGGTAATGAGATGGCTTCTGGTGCAATAAGAAATCATGATTTAAATAGTTTAGCTAAAGGCTTTGAAATTGTTGGATATAGCCGTGACGAAGTAGAAAATAGATTTAAATCAATATTTACAGCATTTAAATATGGTTGTCCTCCACATGGTGGTATGGCTCCTGGAATTGATAGATTAATAATGTTAATTCAAGATGAACCAAATTTAAGAGAAGTTCAAGCTTTCCCAACGAGTGCAAGTGGAGCAGATCTTATGATGGGATCTCCTGCAACACTTATGCCTATACAACTTAAAGAACTTGGAATAAAAGTAGTTGAGGAGGATAAAAATGAATAGTGGTTTTACACCTGAAAAAGTAGAAAAACTAGCTGATCTTTTGATGATCGGTTTAAATGAAGAAGAAAAAGATATGGTATTTAAAGAATTTGCTGTAATTGATGCTAATATCAATAAAATAAATGAAATACCTAATATAAAAGATGTTCTTCCAATGACTCATGCTTTAGATGATTTTGAATATGAACTAAGAGATGATGAAGTTGAAAAATCAATTGATATAAAAGACTTACTTGCTAACTGTGATGATACAGATGGCGATGAAGTAAGTGTACCAAAGGTGGTGGGATAATGGATAAAGATATTAAAACATTACATGAAGAATTAGAAAATGGTAAAGTTACAAGTGAAGAACTAGTTAAAGAAGCAATAAAAGATTCTTATACTGCAAAAGATGAATATAATGCAGTTGTAACTGTTGTAGATGATGCTGAAGGCAAGAAAGTGACTAATGAACTTTTATCTGGAATTCCATTTGCTTGTAAAGATAACTATTCAACTGCTGGTGTTTTATCAACTGGTTCAAGTAATACTTTAAAAGATTATGTTCCATTTTTTACAGCAACTGCTATTAAAAATCTAGAAGATAAAGGAGCAGTTTTAGTAAACAAAACAACAATGGATGAATTTGGTATGGGTGGAACTGGAACAACAGCACATACAGGAAATATTTTAAATCCATGGGATAAAACACGTATGTGTGCAGGTTCATCTTCAGGTTCTGCTGCAATAGTTGCTGCTGGACTTATTCCTTATGCAACTGGATCAGATACAGGAGATTCAATTCGTAAACCAGCTGCTTATTGTGGTATTGTTGGATATAAACCAACGTATGGCATGATTTCAAGATATGGTTTATTTGCTTTTGCCTCATCTTTAGATACATGTGGAGCTTTAACTAGAAGCGTTGAAGATGCTGCAATAGTAGTAGATGGAATGAAAGGAATTGACAAGTATGATATGACTACTTGGGATTCAAGTGACATTCATCTATATGATAATTTAAGCAAAGATAATAAAGGTAAAAAACTTTTCTATCTTGAAGATATATGTGATATTAATACTTATACTCATAAAACTCCTGAATTAACTCGTCATTTAGAAATTTTTCATGAAACACTTGATAAATTAAGAAGTTTAGGAGCTATTGTAGAAGGTGTAAAAATTGATAGAACTTTGCTTAATGCAATATCTTCTACATATGTAGTTTTATCCTGTGCAGAAGCAACAAGTAATATGTCTAACTTAACTGGTTTCATTTTTGGACCTAGAGGAGAAGGAAATACTTATCAAGAACAAATGAAGGATCATAGAACTAAAGGTTTTTCTCCATTGATAAAAAGAAGATTTATAATTGGATCTTATGTTTTACAATCTGAAAATCAAGATAGATATTTCAAAAATGCTCAAAGAGTTAGAAGATTAATAGTAGATAAATTTAAAGATTTATTTAAGAGTTATGATGCATTCATTATGCCAGTAGGCTCAGGTGTTGCTAAAAAATTTGACAGTGATAAAGATGTTTTAGATGAAAGTGAACTAGGTGTACTTGAAGAACATTTACAAATTGGAAATTTTGGAGGTTTCCCATCAATAACTATTCCAGATGGTTTAATTGATGGACTTCCAGTTGGTATAAATATCACAGGAAATTGTTATGATGATCAAAATGTTTTAAATATTGCTTATGCTTTGGAAAGCACAATGGAATATAAAAACATGATTTCAAAGGAGGTTAAATAATGAGTAAATATTATGTAACCATTGGTCTTGAAATGCACTGCGAAATATCAGAAACTAAGTCAAAAGTATTTTCAAGTGCAAGAAATGAATATTCAGAAATGCCAAATACAAATATTAGACCAATTGATATGGGATTTCCTGGAACTTTACCAGTTTTAAATAAAGAGGCTGTTAGAATGTCTTTGATGATGAGTGAAATATTAAATTGTCGTCAACCAGAATATATGTATTTTGAAAGAAAGAACTATTATTATCCAGATATGCCTAAAAACTTTCAAATAACTCAAAATCCACCAGAAGATTGTGCTGGTATGAATGGTTATATCGATATCATTAGACCAGATGGTACAAGCTTTAGAGTAGGAATTGATAATATTCACTTAGAGGAAGATGCAGCAAGTATGAATCACTTGTATGATACTTCAACAATTGATTATAACCGTGCTGGTGTTCCGCTTCTTGAACTTGTAACCGAACCTTGTTTACATTCAGCTGATGATGCTGTATATTTCCTTGAATATGTTCGTGCAATATATCAATATTGTGGAATAAGTGAAGCTGATTCAAAAAAAGGTCAAATAAGATGTGATGTCAACGTATCTATAAGTGATGATGAATCAACTTTAGGAACTAAAGTAGAAGTTAAGAATGTTAACTCATTTGGTGGAGTTCATGATGCAATCGTTTATGAAATTGAAAGACAAAGTGAACTTAAAGATGCTGGACGTTATGATGAAGTTGAACAAGAAACAAGAAGATACGATGAAGAATCCGGAACAACTAAACATATGCGTAGTAAAGTTGATGCCATTGATTACAAGTATTTTGTTGAACCAAATATTCCTAAATTTAAAATATCTAAAGAATGGTTAGAAGAAATAAGAAAGAGTATTCCAGAGCTTCCTTATGAAAGAAAAGCAAAATATATTGAAAAATATGGATTATCAGATTATGATGCTGGTATTTTAATAAAAGATATTGATGTTGCTTCATACTTTGAAGAATGCTTATCACTTGGTGCAGATCCTAAGGCAGCAGCAAACTGGATTACAGGTAATATACTTGGTTATGTTTATAAACATGATATTCCTATTAAAGAACTTTTCTTAAATCCTAAACGTTTAAGTGTAATTTTAAAAGCTATGAGTGATGGCAAAATATCATCTAAACAAGCAAAAGAACTATTCTTCTTTACTCTTGAAAGAAATGAAGAACCAGAAAAAATTATGAAAGATGAAGGAATGGAACAAATAAGTGATGATGGAGCTTTAACTTCCATTGTAATTGAAGTTTTAGATGAAAATGCGAGTCAAATAGAAGCATATAAAAATGGTAAAACAAATATGTTTGATTACTTTGTTGGACAAGTTATGAAAAAAACTCGTGGTCAAGCAAATCCAGTTAAAGTAAAAGAAATTTTAACTGATGAATTAAGCAAGAGATAATCTTGCTTTTTTAATTTGCTTTATAAACGTTAATGTGCTAAAATATCTTTACTTTTTAGAAAAGGGGATAATTATGGGAAAAAATATTTGTTTTTATGAAGAAAATGATAGTTTATATGTATGTGACTTTTTTGAATTTCTTTGTAATCTAGGATATAGAATTGAAGATAATTCTTTTGATGAAAAAACTTTTTTTGAAAACAATAAAGTTGCAATTTATAAAGAGTTATTAGCTTGGTCTGAAAACTCAAAAAAACTTATAAATAATTTGTTATTAGCTGCTATTTTTGGAAAAATCGATTCACACGAATTTAATACTAGAAAGGCTTTAATAATTGAATATGTAGAATCTGCTCAAGAGTTTGTTGAGTACTTCAAACATTTTATTTATGAAGTCTATGATCCTGAAAAACAACATTTTATTAGTAGTTCACTTTTAGAGTGCACTCGTATGTCGTTGACACTAAAAACAATAAACTATTTTTATGTAGTGTCTTCAGTTCCTAATCGAGGCTTTAATAATAATTTTTCAAGATTGATGGATATATATGAAGGATTTAAAATTGGATTTAATGCTGAAATTGATAAAATATATCCGTCTCCATTAGGTGAAGAAAATATTACTAAATTACGTGAGTTAGTAAGTAAATTAGAAGTTATACACAGTGAAGTAATGAAAGTTGCTAATGTTTATGATAATTATTTATTTGCCGAAGAAAAAGAAAATGTTAAAGAAGTAAACGGATCTCTTGAAACGTTAATTAATATGGAACGCAGTACAAATATAAGTGAAGAAGAAATAAATAATGTGTTTAGTAAAATGATTAGATATTCAAATTATTTAGATCCAAATTTAAAGAATTTAACTCAACAAGAATTAAAATTAGCTGAAGTTTTAGTGGTGGAAGCTTCTAAATCAGATTTAATTTGCTGTTCTCTTATATCAATGGTACTTGCAGCAATTGTTATTCGTAATACTAAAGATGCTGAAATTATTGCCTCCGGCCTAGTTGCCTTTCCAATATTAACATACATCCTTGGAGATGCCTTAGTTAATAAATTGAATGCGATCGCTGACAAAAGGTATATGATTTCAAAAACTTTAGAAAACGAAATAGAAACAGCTTCTTCTATTCAAACTGGTGAAAGCTGGGTAAACGAAAGTATAAGAAGTTTAAAACTACTTGACAAATAACACTATGATATATATAATTGATTTCAACTAGTGAAAGTAGTTGATTATATGACAAATAATTTTAAAGAATTGAAATTTAAAGATCGCTTATAGATAGGAACAAAGCGGTCTTTTTTTATTAGAAAGTAGGGTGGATAATTTATGAAATTTGAAGAATTGCTAGTTAAATTAAATTACTTAAACGAAGAAGATTTACTTCTAGTAAAAAAGGCGTATAATTTAGCTTCTTTTGCTCATAGTCATCAATTTCGTGATTCTGGTGAACCATTTATTATTCATCCTCTTACTGTGGCATCAATTCTTGCTGAGTGGAAAGCTGATAAGGATACTATATGTGCTGCTTTATTACATGATGTTGTTGAAGATACAAATATTACAATAATGGATATAAAAGAACAATTTGGAGATACTGTTGCTGGTTTAGTTGACGGTGTTACCAACCTTACTTCAATGAATTTTTCTAACAAACAAGATATTAAAAACGCCAATATGAGAAAAATAATAACATCATTTAGAAAAGATGTAAGAATTATTTTAATTAAACTTGCTGATAGATTACATAATATGAGAACTTTGGAATATAAAGATCCTAAGAAAAGAAGAATAAAAGCTTTAGAAACAATGGATTTATATGTACCTTTAGCTTATTTTATAGGTGCTTATAATGTTAAAAGTGAATTAGAGGATTTATCATTCAAATTTTTAATGCCGGAAATATATCAAGATACTTTAATCTTACAAAAAGGTATTCTTGATAATTCGGATTTGGCTATTGAAGAAATGTCTCGTGAAATAGGAGCAACGCTTATAGAAAATGGTGTTCCTAACGATATAAGATTACATATAAAAAACATATATGGAGTTCACAAAAGAATATTAGAAAAAGAAGACAAGAATAATATTCATGATTTGATAAGTTTTCAAGTTATTGTTAATGAGGTAAGAGATTGTTATTTGTCTTTAGGTTACATTCATCATTTATTTCGTCCAATAAGTGAGGAGTTTAAAGATTACATTAGTTCTCCTAAAACAAATATGTATTCTTCTTTAAATACGACTATATTTGGACTTGATTCAACGATTATGCAAAGTCATATAAGAACCCATGAAATGCATCTAATAGATACTTTAGGAATAGGAGCTTATTGGCAATTAAAAGGAAAAGATTCTGAAAAGATGATGCAAGTAGATATACAAAATAAATATCAATTTTATAAATCTCTTACAGAGATAGATGAAGCATATTTTAATAATCAAGATTTTATTGATCAAGTTAATCTTGAACTTTTAGGAAAAAAGATTTATGTTTATGATTCAAAAGGAATTTGTATAGAATTGCCTGTTGGTTCTACAATTATTGATTTTATATATAAAGTATGTCCAAGTATGGCAAATCATGTTGCTTCAGTAAGTGTAAATGAATCCATAGTTCCATATGATTATGAATTAAAAAATTTAGATCGTGTTAATTTGACGTTTAATATGGATGTTACTTATTTGGATTCTACTTGGCTTGAAAGTGCACATATTACACTTGCTAAGAGAAAAATATTGGAAACATTAAATAACAAATGATATATCTTTAATTTTGTGATAGAATAGTAATAGAATATGAGGGATTATATGAAAAAAGTATTATTACTGTTATTACTATTACCGAGTTTTGTATTTG
Organism: uncultured Bacilli bacterium; assembly: GCA_934089275.1. Taxonomy (GTDB): domain Bacteria; phylum Bacillota_I; class Bacilli_A; order RF39; family UBA660; genus CAG-582. The sequence goes on along the minus strand of CAKOJJ010000001.1, from coordinate 157,123 downwards.
CATCTTCTTTAGAATGTGAAAATAAAAATTATAAAATTAATGATGAATTTAAATGTGTTTTAAAAAGCACAAACAATAAAACTTATGAGTCAATTACAGGAACAGTTACATTTCCAGAACATGTTACATGTGATTCGATCAATTATGATTCTGGATTAAGCGAAGTTACTAAGTTTGAAAATAACAAATTTAATCTTAAAGGAACTGTTTTGAGTGAAAATTATGTAACTTTTAATTGTAAAGTAACCAGCAATGTAACAACTTTAACTAAAGAAAGAATAGAAATTAGTGATTTTACGTATGATGGTATTACAGAAATAATAAGAAGTAATGATATAAATATAATTTCTTCTTCAGTTAACAAACCTAAAAATACAAGTAAAAATTCTTTATTGATTAATGATTTAAATGATGCAAACGTTAAATTTGTTTTTTCTAAATATATAACAGATTATAACATAGAAGTTTTAAACGATATTGAAAGTTTTAATCCGGTTGTAACACTTGCTTCTTCTTCATCGACATATGAAATAAGTAATACTAATCTTAATATTGGAGAGAATATTATTGATATTTATGTTACAGATGAAACAGGGGATAAGAATACTTATACATTCAATATTAAGAGACTTGATGTTGGAGAAACAGTGTATGTTAAAGAAAGTGATTCAACAGCTAAAAATATTGAGATTATTGGTCAAAAATTCACGTATAACACTAAAAAAACAGCTTATGTTTTAGAACTTTCTGGAAATGTGTCCAAACTTGATATTAATGTAACTCCTAATTATGAAAAAGCAAAAGTTAATATTTCTGGTAATGCTAACTTAAAGAATAAGAGTAGAATCGTAATAAAAGTTACAAGCGAAGATGGAACAAGTGAAACAAAGTATTATATAACTATAAAAAAGAAATTTGATATAGCTGATAACAAGGATTTAATAATAACTATAATTGTTGGAGTTTTAGTTGTTGCTTTAATTGTGGCTATATTAATAACTAATAACAAAAAGAAAAAGGAGCCAATAAAAGAAGTTAATCAATAGTTAGTAAAAGGTTATATAAATATAACCTTTTATTATGAAAAAATATAACCTAATAAGTACTATATACAATAAAACAAAAATGATTTGACAAGTGAATTTTTTTGGTGATCGACAAAATATTGTAAATGTATTAAAACGACTTGAAAACTAAAGATAAAGTATTATAAAATAATATAGTAGAAAGGGTATGAAAAATATGAAGAATAAAAGTGTATTAATAGCAACGATACTATTAATGGCAATAGGTTTTGCAGCAATATCAACAACATTAGTGATAAATGGAAATGCAAAAGTAACTGAAAACGAAAGTGATTTTTCAGTAATCTTTACAGCTGCAAGTATAGATGGAAAGGACATATATAGTTCAGTAATAGATGATACAAAGAAGATAATAACATTTGAAACATCAGAACTAAAAACATTAAATCAAACATCAGTACTAACATACGAAGTAACAAATAATTCAAGTAACTATGATGCAAATGTTACAGTAACATGTGTACCAAAAGAAGGAACAACAGCAAAATACACAAGTATCAAAAATAAATTAGAAAATGATGCAACAGTTGTAAAAGCAAAAAATTCAGTAAACGGAACATTAACAGTAACACTAGATAAAACATCGTTAGAAGAAGTAAGTGAAGAATATACATGTAAGTTAGAGTTTAATGCCGTAGAAAGAGATACTTTAGGCAACAAAGCACCAACAACATGGACGCCAACTTATTTTGCGTTTGGAACACCGACAACATCAAGTGCAACAGATTATACAACATTAAGCCAAAAGGTGTTTGTTGGATTGGATTCAACAGGTACAAAAGGTGTATGTATAAATGATAATGGATTATTTTGTGTAAAACCAAACGATGTTGATAATTCAATTTTATTGGCAAAAGAACATTTTGGGGAATCATCCTGCCAAGTTGATGGTACGATCTTGCGTTGTTATTCTCTTGATTTCCACTGCAATATTGACTCAAATGGTTATGTAGAATGTGGTGATGAAACATCAAAAACATTAGATAGTTGTTTTATACGTGCTGATGGATACCTTTATTGTGGTAGTTAGATTAATAAAAAAAATAAAATGAATTTGAAACAAGTGTATAATTGCACTTGTTTTTTGTTGTAAAAATGCATGTAAAAACGTTTGCTAGTCATATTTTGGCTTTAGATTTTTCTTTTTTATATGAAAAATATTTCATATTGTGTTGACTTAATAAATATATATTTATATAATTAATATGAAATTTATTTCATATGAGGAGGATTTATGAAAAAGAAGAATTTTATAGAGGTTAAAAACCTATACAAAACATATGATGTTGGAGGAAAACCATTCAATGCTTTAGATGGAGTTAATTTAAGTATTGATCAAGGTGAGTTTGTGGTTATTTTAGGACCAAGTGGAGCTGGTAAATCAACACTTTTAAATTTGCTTGGTGGAATGGACACAGTTACAAAAGGTTCTATTCTTATTGATGATAAAGATATTTCTAAACTTGATTCAAAAGGATTAACTAAATATCGTGCAAATGATGTTGGATTTATCTTTCAATTTTATAATATAATGCCAACTTTAACCGTTTTAGAAAATGTTAATTTAGTTAAAGATGTAACTGATACAGAAATGGATGCAAACAAGGTTTTAAAATCTGTTGGTCTTGAAAGAAATAAGGATAAATTTCCAAATGAATTATCTGGAGGAGAACAACAAAGAGTTTCTATTGCACGTGCAATCATGAAAAATCCAAAAGTTTTGTTATGTGATGAACCAACTGGAGCACTTGACTCTAAAACTGGTGTAGAGGTTTTAAAACTTTTAAGAAGCCAATGTGATGAAGATACAACTGTAATTGTTGTTACTCATAACTCACTTATTGCTGAAGTAGCTGATCGTGTTATAAATATTAAGAACGGTCGTGTTGATAAAGATATAAAAAATGCCCATCCAAAGAAAATAGATGAGGTCGTTTGGTAATATGTTAGTTAAAAAAATGATTCGTGACATAAAAAGTAATTTGTCACAATTTATTGCAATATTTTTAATGGTTATGATTGGAGTAATGGCCTATACTGGAATTGAAGCATATATGGGTGGTATGCAACATACAGCTGATAAATTTTACTCTGAGAATAACTTATTTGATTTAGTTTCCATTGGTGAAAATTTTACTGATGAAGATCTAGAAAAGGTTAAATCTTTAGATAATGTTAAAGATGCTGAAAGAAAATTATCAGTTAATGCTAAAACAGATAATGATAAAGTATTATTATTAAGTTTTATTGAAAGCAATAACATATCTAAATTTTATGTAATTGATGGTATTCCTTTTGATGTAAATAAATCGGGTGTTTGGTTGGATGAATACTACGCTAAAAAGAATAAAATAAAAGTAGGAGATACTATATCAGTAAAGTATGATACTTTAGATTTAAAAGAAAAGGTTCTTGGTTTAATTAATGTTCCAGATCATTTATATGATACTAAAGATGAATCAGAACTTTATCCAAACAGGGATGAATTTGGATTTGCTTATCTATCTATTAATGAAATAACTGAGGATTATATTAAAAGTAAAGTAATGAGTAATTTAAACATAAAAGACGAAGCTTTATTTAATAAATACGTAAAGAATTTTGATTATAAAAATTATTTAGTTTTTAATTATTTAATGATAGATGTGGATGAAAAAGATAACATTGATAAAGTAAAAACTGATATTGAAGAAAATATATCTGCTTCTTCACTTGTTTTACCAGCAACTAAAACTACATCATATGTAACTTATCAAGGAGAAATTGATGAAGGAAAAACATATGTTGGAGTATTCTCTGGATTATTTATCTTTATTGCTCTTTTATCAGTTATAACAACTATGACTAGAGTAGTTAAAAAACAAAAAGTTCAAATTGGTACATTAAAAGCTTTAGGTTTTTCTGATTTTAAAATATTAGTTCATTATTTGAGTTATGGATTTACAGTTTCTTTGGTTGGATGCTTACTTGGTTTAGTGCTTGGATATTTCTTTATCGGAAATACATTTATAGCTTTAGAAATGTCGTTCTTTGAAGTCCCTAATGGAGCTCCGCTTATGAATGTGACTAGTTATCTCGTTAGTATTCTAGTTATATTCTTAGTAATTTTAATTACATATCTAACTGTTAGAAGTATATTAAAAGAGTGTCCTGCTGATACTTTAAGAAATGAAATACCAAAAGTAAAAAAAGGTAGTTTAAATTTAACTAAAGGAAAATTAGTCAATAAATTAAATTTTTCAAGTAAATGGAATTTAAGAGATATCTTAAGAAATAGAATGCGTACTCTTATGGGCCTTGCGGGTATAATTGGTTGTACAGTCTTAATCGTATGTGCTTTAGGAATGAAAGATTCTCTTAATCATTTTGTAGAGTTACAATTCAGTGACCTTTATAATTTTGATTATAAACTTACTTTAAATGATGATGTAAGCGATAAGCAAATCGAATCATTAACTCAAGACTATGGAAATGAGTCATCATTATCCTTGAGTATAGAAATAATAAAAGATGGTAAGAAAACAAGCAACAATGTTTTAGTAAATAATTCTACTTCTTTATTAAGATTTGTAGATAAAAAAGGAAAATTTATGAATATTGATAAGAATGATGGAGTTTACATAACTTATAAATTAGCTGAAATTGAAGGATATAAACTAGGAGATAAAATTAAATGGCATATAGCAGGCGATGATCAAGAATATACTTCAACTATTGTAGGATTTAATAAAGATCCTCAAAATCAAAATATGACGATGACAAAAGAATATTATGAATCTCTTGGTAAAACTTATAAACCAAATACAATCTATACAAATAAAAAATTAAATAAAAGCGCAAGTATAGATGGAGTTAATCTAATTCAAGATAAAAACGCTTTAAAAGAATCTATGAATAATATGCTTTCAATGATGCAAACAATGATTTCTCTTATAATATTTATTGCTGTTATGTTAGGAGTAATAATAATATATAACTTAAGCATTCTATCTTACAGTGAAAAACAATATCAATTTGCAACATTAAAAGTACTTGGATTTGAAGATAAAAAGATTAGAAATATTTTTATAAAACAAAACAATTGGATTACAATTCTTTCTATCATTATTGGTCTTCCTTTAGGTTATGCTCTAGTTGAGTATTTATTCCAAGTTGCTATTGAAGAACATTATGATTTTAATGCTTATATTAAACCATTAACGTATATTATTTCTGCGGTATTTACATTTGTTGTTTCATATATAGTTTCTATTTATGTATCTAAAAAAATAAAGAACATAGATATGGTTTCTAGTTTAAAAGGAAACGAATAATGGTATAATTGATATGAGGATGTGATATTATGGGTAGTGTTCGTGAACCTATAAAAAAATCATCAATTGAAAAAAAACAAAGAATTATAAAACTTGGTTTTGAACTGATGTGTGAAAAAGGTTATCATAACGTTAATACAGTTGATATTGCTAAATACGCTGATGTCTCGACAGGTATAATATATCAATACTTTTCAGATAAAAGAGATATATTTATTGAAGGAACAAAAGATTATGCAAATGCGATACTTTTTCCAATGTTAGATGTTATCGATCAAAAATCAATTGATAAAAATAATATTGATGAAGTTATCTCTAAAATGATTGATAATTTCATTAAAACACATACTATGAAAAAAGAAGCTCATGAAGAGTTAATGGCAATGAGCTATCTTGATACTGAAATTTCAGCAATATTTAATAAAAGTGAAATAGAACTTACTGATAAAATTTCAAATATATTAGTTGAAAGTGGATTTTCTTTTGAAAATATTAGAGAAAAAGTTCATGTTATTATTGGAATAGTAGATAATTATTGTCATGAAGTAGTTTATCATAAACATGATTCAATTGATTATAATGTTATGAAAAAAGTAATTATAAATACTATAAAAGACTTACTTAGTTAAGTCTTTTTTTGTTTGGATAAAGGCTAGCTTATTTGACAGTAATACTGAAATATGCTAGAATATCAAGCAAGTTAAAAAAGAGGGGTTATGTATGGAAAATATTCAAGATTACTATAAAAGAACTTTAAAAGATCAATTTATATCATTTCCAGAAAAGAAAAGTTGGGAGTTAATTTTGGAAAACAACAAGGACAATGGGGATACAATTGCGTTTAGCGAAGATCAGAGAAAGATAAGGTATGGTCAATTAAAAGAAAAATTTGAAGAATATGCAAGAGCTTTAACTTCTTTAGGAATAACAAAAGAAAATGGTTCTAGAATTTTACCATTAACTCCAAATTTAATAGAAGCAGGCTTTGTTGATAATGCAGCAGATATAACAGGCGCTATTGTTGACTTTGTTGATCCCACAAGTAAGATTGAAACATTAAAACAATATATTATTGATGAAAAAGCGACTGATATAATTGTATTAGATTTAATATACATGAAAGAACTAAAAAAGTATGCTGAAGAATTAAAAAAGGATTATGGAATAAGAAATATTGTATTATTTGATAATTTACTTGCAAATTCTATTTTACCAAGATATTTACAAAAAGTAATGTCATTATTACAAGGGTTACCTAATTTTGACAAAAACACAGAAAAAATGAGCGATGTAATCAGAAACTCAAAATATACTCAAATTTATTATGATAAATATGATAAAGATGCGATTTCAATAATTACTCATACTTCTGGAACAACTTCTGGGATTGGAAAACCGATACCTATAACAGATTTTAATCGAAATGCATTATATTATCAACATAAACTAGCTGGTTTAACTTTTAGGCCAGGGATGAAGATACTGCATTTTATTCCTTACTTTGCAGCGTATGGTGCAATAAATTCTGCTCATCTTGGTTTATGTAGTGGTATGGAATTAATACAAGTGCCGTATTTTAGACCTGAGGAATTTGGTGAATATTTAAGAAAATATACTCCTCACATTGTATTTGCGAATGCACCGGCTTGGGAATCGCTATTAAATAATCCTGCATATTCAGATTTGAATTTAAGCAATCTTGAATGTGCAATTAGTGGTGGAACTCCCATTAGCGAAAAAAAAGAATTAGAGATATCCAAATTTTTGATTGAGCATGGTGCCAAATGTATTCTTACAAAGGGACATGGCCTTTCTGAATTATGTGGCTGTGGAAGTTATACCCTTGATGGATACAATAGAGTCGGAGAGATGGGTGTACCTTTACCGATGACTGAATATGCAATAAGAGATTTAACTACAAATGAAGTGATATTTGAAGAAAACAAAAAAATTGAAGGAGAAGCTTTGATTTCTAGTCCAACTTTAACTAGTGGAGTTTTGGATGGTAAAACTGTTGTAAAAACAATAGTAATAAATGGTAAGAGATATTTACCAACAAAAGATATTGTAATAAAGAATGCTGATGGAAGTTTAAAATATGTGGAACGTATTGATAGAATGTTTCCTAGATATGATGCTTATAAAGTTTACCCTTTAAATATTGAAAATCTAATAACTTCTATTGATGGATTTGAAGAATGTGTTGTAACATCATATATTGATTCAAAGAGAAATGGGAAAATGCCTGTTGCTTATGTCAAACTTTCTGAAGATTTTGTGGTAGGCGATATGCCAAATTATTTAGAAAACTTGATAACAAAGTATTTTCTGCAATCATTTGATAATGGTGTTTATAAAGCAAACTTTAGAGATATTCCGACTGAATGGGTATTTGTTGATAAAATTCCTAAAAATACGATTGGGAAGCCTAATTATCATATTATAGATGCACAAGGAATTCCTGGTGAAAAATATGTTGTACAACTTGAAATGAATAATATGGGCATAACAAGTATGAGTGTCCAACTTGATGATCAAATCAAATTGTCTAAAAAATTTAAGAATTAATTCTTAAATTTTTTTATATATTTTTCTTTAAAACAATGATATACTTCTTATAGTAGGAGGCTTTTTTATGGGAAGTACAGTGTTTTTAAATATTTCTGGGTTAATGTATACCATATTAATTTCAATTTGTTTTTTTTCTAAAGATAGGGTAGATAGTTATGAAAATAAAATCTATGGTAATTTGATTATTGTAACAATTGTAGAACTGTTATTTGGATTGCTATCTTATATTAGTTTGATTGTACCTTTTTCTACATTTACAAATGAAGTAATAGGAAAATTATTTTTGATTAGTATGATTTCTTGGACAACTTTCTTTTTAAGTTATATCATTTCAATCTCAAATAATTTAGATGATCAAATAAAGCATAAATTTGTAAAACTAGTTGTTTATTTTTCTGTATTTTTTTCTGTTCTAATATTAATTTTTAAGTTGAATTTTGTTAAATTAAATGATGGTGGATTATATAGTACCGGAATACCGGTATTGCTTTGTTATGGATTGTCAGGAATTTACATATTTTTAATGCTTTTTTCTGGTTGGAAGAATATTAAAAGTAAAAGTAAAAAATATATTCCTTTATGGTCTTTTATAATTATTGGTACTCTTTTTATGGTTATACAAATTATGATGCCTGAATTATTTTTGGTTGTTCCTGCGGAAGTTTTTATAACATCTATAATGTACCATACAATTGAAAATCCGGACATAAAGATGCTAAATCAAGTAACTGCTGCTAAGGATGCTGCTGATAAAGCTAATCGTGCTAAATCCGATTTCTTAAGCAGTATGTCTCATGAAATACGTACTCCATTAAATGCAATTGTTGGTTTTTCTGAATGTATAAAGAATGCTGATAGTCTAGAAGAAGCAAAAGAAAATGCTGCTGATATAGTAACTGCTTCAGAATCTTTGCTTGAAATAGTTAATGGTATACTTGATATATCTAAGATTGAATCAGGTAAGTTAGAACTTGTTCAAACTGATTATGATATATATAAAATACTTGATGAAGTTGTTAAACTTATAAAAGCTCGTTTAGGAGATAAACCTCTTAATTTTGAAGTAAATATTGCTGAAGATATTCCTCATGTATTATATGGAGATCATTTCAATATAAAAAAGATTTTGATTAATTTCTTAACTAATGCAGTTAAATATACTGATGAAGGATATGTAAAATTTGACGTTAAATGTGTTATTGTAAATAATGATGTTTGTAGACTTATTATGAGTGTTAAGGATTCCGGTAGAGGTATTAAAAAGGAAAATATTGATAAATTATTTACTAAATTTCAAAGACTTGATGAAGATAAAAATACAACTATTGAAGGAACTGGACTTGGTCTTGCTATTACTAAACAATTAGTTGAAATGATGCATGGTAAGATTGTTGTCAATTCAGTATATGGAGAAGGTTCAGAATTTACTGTTGCACTTGATCAAAGAATAAGTAATAAAGTACTTGAAACTCAAGAAGAAGTAAGTGAAGAAGTTATTGATTTAACTGGAAGAAAAATTCTTGTAGTTGATGATAATAAACTTAATTTGAAAGTTGCTACTAAACTTCTTCAACCATATAAATGTGTTGTTGAAACGTGTGAAAGTGGCTTTGAATGTCTTGATAAAGTTACAAGTGGAAGTAATTATGATATCATCTTACTTGATGATATGATGCCTAAGATGCGTGGTTCTGAAACTTTAACTAGATTAAAGGCTGATCCTAAATTTAATATTCCAGTTATTGCATTAACAGCAAATGCGATTCAAGGTATGAGAGAACAATATTTACTTTTAGGATTTGATGATTATTTAGCTAAACCAATTGAAAAGAAAGAACTTAATAGAATTTTAAGCAAATTTGTTTTAAAAACTGCTTTAGTGGAAGAAAATGATAAACCTACAAAGACGGTGGAGGAAAAACCAACAATAAGCGAAAGTCTGATAGAAGAAACTATAAATTATCACGATTATACAGGAAAGAGAGTTTTAATAGTTGATGATAATAAGCTTAATGTTAAGGTTGCAACTAAGATTATGAGTCCATATAATTTTGAAATTGATTCAGTCTATTCAGGTGCCGAATGCCTTGATAAAGTGAAAACAACTAAATATGACATTATATTTATGGATTATATGATGCCAAATATGGATGGAATAGAAACTTTTAAACGTTTGCATGAAGATCCTTTATTTTCTACTCCAGTAATATCATTAACTGCTGATGCAGTAGTTGGTGCAAAAGATAAATTTATTAATGAAGGCTTTGATGGATATATTTCCAAACCAATTGATAAAAAATTATTGGATGAAGCGATAAATAAGGCTTTAAATAATAAATAGAAAGTATTATAATAATGAACAATTTATATTGTTCATTTTTTTTGAGGAGTAATTAGTATGAGAGTATCAAATAATAAAATAAATAGAAGTTTAGGTATTGAAATCGAGGAGTATAAAGATTGTATAAAAATATCTGTTGATAATGAAATAGAAAAATCCAAATTGATAGGAATAATTGATAAAAACATACTTGATTCTTTAGATTCTCCTTTAGAACCTGGACAATACTTTTATTATAAACATGGAAGTTCTTCAGCTTTACACGTTATTTTGAATAATAGAACTAGAATGTATTTAAATGAAGAAGGAAATGTTTCATATTTGATTGTAAATGATAGATGTGCTTATTTTATTTTCTTTTATAAAGAAAATAAAATTGATTCTTATTCTTTAGAAGATGATAAAAAAGCTAATTATTCTAATATTCTTGAATTTGTTTCAAAATATGGAAATATAGTAGGTGACATATTTTTAAATGATTTACCATATTTATCAATTGCATCTAGAGTTTATATTCCTGGTGCTTTTGTTAAAGTTATAAAAAGAGATAATGTAGCTTTAGTTAAGATAAAAGATGTTTATTGTGATGATGAAACTTTTCATTATTATATTGTTGATGAAGATAGAAATGCAGTTGTTGGTAACATTTCTATGGATTTAAGCAAAAAAGGAAAAGACAATTTTAGATATTGTGGCAATGTGTCTTATGAAGTTTATTTAGGATATAGACATAAAGGATATGCTTCTAAAGCTTTAGTTTTATTAAAAGAGTGTGCAACAAAAATGGATGAAAGTTATAATAAAGATTTGTTTATATCAACTACTGTTGACAATGTTCATAGTCAAAAAACAGCTATAAAGAGTGGAGCAACTCTTTATATGGATACTGATGTTCCTAAAAGCGACACTCTTAGTTTTATTGGAAAAATTAAACACGTTTTAATTTATAAATTATAGATAATAATGTATACTAATAATGGTGATAATATGGATTTGAAAAGAAAATATGCACATCTATTATTAGATTGTTTAAATTTAAAAAAAGGGGATTATTTGTTTGTCAGTATTCGGTCATTTGCAACAGAATTTAAAAAGTTGATAATTGAAGAAGCAAAATATTTTGGATTAAAAGATATTTATTTTGATGAGGTAGATAGTTATAAAAAACATGATTTACTTAAAAATTTGGATCAAGAGAATATTAATAAGCATCCTTATTTTGATGCATCTATTTATAATAAATATGCTAAACTTGATGCGGCATTTTTATTTATTAGGAGCATGATACCTAAACTAATGGATGATGTTGATCCTGTAAAAATTAAGGCTACAACTGAACATACTCTTGAAACTCAAAAATATTTCAGGGATCTTTATAATTCTTCTAAGTTGCGTTGGAATATTTCTTGTGTACCAAATAAAGAATGGGCGAAATCTTTAAATATGAGCGAAGAAGAACTTTGGGATTATATTCTTAAAATATGTATGGTTGATGAAAGTAGTGATCCTTATAAAAATTGGAATGAATATCTTGCAAAATTAGAAAAAATTACTGATAAATTAAATGGTTATAATTTTGAGTATTTAGAATATAAAAATGATTTAGGAACAAATTTGAAAATATATTTACCTGAAGGTCATTTATGGAGTAGTGGAAAAGGCTTAAATGGAGATTTATGTAATATGCCAACCTTAGAAGTTTTTACTAGTCCTTTATATAATAAAACTGAAGGAAAAGTTGTGGCAACTAAGCCTCTTTTATTCAATAATGTTTTAATAGATGATTTTTACTTAGAATTTAAAGAAGGTAAAGTTGTTTCTTACGATGCACGTGTTGGACTTGATACTTTAAAAACGATTATAGAAACAGATGAATATTCTTGCTATTTAGGGGAATGTGCTCTGGTATCTTTTGATTCGACAATAAATAAAACAAATATAATATTTAATGAAACTTTATATGATGAGAATGCATCTTGTCATATTGCTTTAGGTAGAGGTTTTAATGAATGTTTAAGAGGCGAAGTAAAAGATGATAAGGAACAATTTGAAAGGGGAGTTAATATATCTAAAACTCATGTTGATTTTATGATTGGTTCTCGAGATTTATCAGTTATTGGAGTAACTCATGATGGAAATAAAATAAAAGTAATAGAAAATGGTAATATAACACTCAAATAACTCGTTTTTTAAGCATATAATTGGTAAAAATAGTTGAAATATACTGCTTTTTTTGGTATATTAACTATGGTTTAAAAACCAAATAAGCACATGTATTGTTTGTATTATCTAGTGGCCAAGAGTTGGTAATGCATAGATGCATGGAAGTAATAACGAAAAGGAGAGTGTAATTATGGCTGTTGTTTCTATGAATAATTTATTAGAAGCAGGTGTTCACTTTGGACATCAAACTAAAAGATGGAATCCTAAAATGAAGGAATACATCTTTACATCAAGAGATGATATTTATATAATCGATCTTGAAAAAACTGTAGCATGTATGGAAAAAGCATATGCTAAAATTAAAGAAATCGCTGAAAATGGAGGAAGCTTCCTATTTGTTGGAACTAAAAAACAAGCAGTTGAAGCATCTATTGAAGAAGCTACTCGTTCTGAATCTTTCTATGTAACTGAAAGATGGTTAGGTGGAACATTAACTAACTTCAGAACTATTAGAAGAAGAATTAAAAGATTAGAAGAAATCGAAAATATGGAAACTAATGGTATGTTTGATGCATTACCTAAAAAAGAAGTTATCGGTCTTAAAAAAGAATATGAAAAACTAAATAAAGTTTTATGCGGTATTCGTAATATGGATAAACTTCCAAATGCTTTGATTATTGTTGATCCTAAAAAGGAAATCAATGCTATAAGAGAAGCAAGAAAATTAAATATTCCAGTATTTGGTTTAGTAGATACTAACTGTGATCCAGATGACGTTGATTATGTTATTCCTGGTAACGATGATGCAGTTAGAAGTGTAAAAGTTGTTTTAGGAGCTTTAACTAATGCAATATGTGAAGCTAAAGGTCTTGAAATTGTTGATTATGTAACTGAAGATGAATCAAATAAAGCAACTGATAAGAAAGTTTCTGAAAAGGCTCATAAAGAAGAAGTAGAAGTAAAAAGAGAATCATCAAATGAATTAGATGGTAAAACTGTTACTGAACTTAGAAATATGGCTAAAGAAGCTGGTATTAAAGGTTACTCTACAATGAAAAAAGATGAATTAATCGACGCATTAAATTAATTATGAGTGAAATAGATATGGTTATGAATAAACCTTGTTTCAGGGAATTAGAAGAAATGATTGAAGCTAGACAAGATGAATTTCTTATACCTGGATTTGATAATCCAAAAAGAATTCTTACTGCTTTTCCAACTATGGATAGAGCAATTTATTACCATTGTGTTGAGGATGTTATCAAAGAAGCTGTGGAGAAATATAGTGGAATCAAAATAGAAGATGTTTTTGATGATGACTATGATTTTCCGTTTTTAAGCGATTTATGTTTCTTTGTTAAAGCAATACTTGCATCTTTTCAAACGTGTGGTGCTGAAATCGTATGGTTTATTGATCCTAACGTAAAAGATATGGTAGTAGAGAAAAAGCAAGATGGATCAATTGATAATATAATTACTGGAGAAGATCCAAATTATCAAATGGTTTTTAAAGTTTTAATGTTTGAATTAAAACAAGAATGTTATCGTATGGAAGGATACAATTTGGATACTCAAGGTTTGAAAAAAATAAAAATAAATAAAGAGGAGAGTAAAAATGATTAGTGCTAAAGACGTTAATGAATTAAGAACTAAAACTGGTGCAGGTATGATGGACTGCAAAAAAGCTTTAACTGAATGCAACGGAGATATGGAAGCAGCTACTGATTGGTTAAGAGAAAAAGGTATTGCTAAGGCTGCTAAAAAAGCTGATAGAATTGCAGCTGAAGGTCTTGCAAACGTTTATGTAGACGGTAATAAAGCTGTTATCTTAGAAGTAAACTGTGAAACAGACTTTGTTACTAAGAATGCTGAATTCGTTGAAATGATTGAAAATATTGGTAAAGCTATATTAGCAAGTAACGCAACTACTATGGAAGAATTTAATAATTTAAAAGTAGGAGATGCTACTGTTGCTGAATATGTTGTTGCTAAAACTTCTAAAATTGGAGAAAAACTTTCATTTAGAAGAGCTGAAGTTGTAAGTAAAACTGATGCTGAAAATTTTGGTACTTACTTACATATGGGTGGAAAAATTGCTGTTTTAGTTGTAGTTGAAGGAGCAAATGAAGAAGTTGCTAAAGACGTTGCAATGCAAGCTGCAGCTATGAGACCTGAATATTTAAGAAAAGAAGATGTTCCAGCTGAAGTTATCGAAAGAGAAAAAGAAATCTTAAAAGAACAAGCAATTAATGAAGGAAAACCTGCTGATATTGCTGAAAAGATGGTTGTTGGACGTATTCAAAAATACTACAAAGAAAATTGTTTAATTCATCAAGCATTTGTTAAAAATGGCGATGTTGATGTAGAAACTTACGTTAAAAATAATGGTGGAGTAGTTAAATCTATGATCCGTTATGAAGTAGGCGAAGGAATGGAAAAAAGAAACGAAAACTTTGCTGAAGAAGTTGCTAAACAAATCAATGGATAGAAGTCGAAAGACTTCTTTTTTTGTGTTTTAAAAAAACTTAAGTACGAGTGAAATATTGTGATTATGTTTTCGTAACGATTTTGATTGTAATAAAAAAGAGGAAGATTATTCTTCCTCTAAATTAATATCATCTAATAATGAATCGATTGTTGCGTCATCAATGAGATCATCGAAATATGCGTCTTTTAAGATATCATCATTATCTTCTTTTATAACATCGTCATTTTTGTCTTCTATATTTATAATATTTAAATCATCATCAATATTTAAATCATCTTCAGTTATATAAGTTTTATTATCATCAACTATATCTTTAACATCTTCTAATTTATCAAATTCATCATTATCAGTGTCTAAATCGCTTTCTAAGACATCTTTTTTGTTTACTAGACTATTTATATCAATAATATTTAAATCATCTATATCAATGTCATTTGGCGTTAATTTGATTTTATCTGGTTCTTGAATTAATTCTGGTATTTCGATATCTCCAGTTGAATCAATATCATCTGATTCCATAATATAATCAGAATTTTCATTTAATTCTTTAATTATATCTTTTATAAGCTTGTTATTATTTTTATTTATTAAATTATCATCTTCAATTAATGATAAGTAGATTAGGTAATTATCTATTTCGTTTTGATCTGTTAATTTCGAAACATTAATTTGTTTTAATAGGATACCTAAACGATCATTGTAAAGTTTTTTAGAAATATCGTATTTTTCATCGTCAAGTTTTTCAAGTTCTTCATAAGTGCTTAATTTTATAATTTCTTCATTTTCTTTATCATTGTCTAGAACAATAGGCATGTTAGTTGAATCAGCCTTTATTGCAGGTAAGTTAGCACTTTCATCAGAAGCCGTTTCAGTTGATGTTTCTTCAATTGTTGGTTCTTCTTGTACTTCAATTTCAGTTTCAATAGGTGTTATTTCTTTGATTTCGTTTTGTTTATTTTCTTCAACTTTTGGTGAAACATTTTGGTTTAACATATTTAAACTCTTTAATACATCTTCAGTAATATTGATATTAATAGGTTGATTTGAATTTAGAACCGTAGGTCCAGTAACCATTTGACTAGCATCTATTTGATCCTCTAAACCAAGTTGAGTATTATCTCCTAAATCATCGTCTAAATCAATAAGTTTTAATATTTCATCAAATGAAGTTTTTCCTTCTAATACTTTTTCAAGTCCGTCTTGAAGCATTGTTTCAGTTCCGTCTTTTCCATAAACTAGTTTTCTTAAGTATGGTTTACTAGCACCTTTAACGATTGCATCTTTTATTTCTTGATTAAGAAGTAGAACTTCATGTATTGCTATTCTTCCACGATAACCATGATTACATTCATCACAGCCAACAGGTTCGTATATTTCCTTAACATCAATATTCAAAGCACGTTTAAATATTTCTTTTTCGTAATCTGTAACTGGTCTTTTTGTTTTACATTTTTCACATAATCTTCTAGCAAGTTTTTGAGATACGATTCCTGATAGGGAAGAACCTAATAGATATCTCTCAACGGACATGTCTGTTAAACGTTCAATAGTATTTAAAGAGTTGTTTGTATGAATAGTTGATAGAACAAGATGACCAGTGATACTGGCTCTAACAGCGATTCTAGCTGTTTCGTCATCACGAATTTCTCCGATCATTATAACGTCTGGGTCTTGACGTAAGATACTTCTTAAAACGTTTGCAAATGTTAATCCAATTTCTGCTTGAGCTTGAACTTGGTTAATTCCAGGAATATTCATTTCTATCGGATCTTCAACCGTTATAAGGTTTGTGCCTTCAACATTAAGCTTTTGTAACATCGAATAAACTGTTGTTGATTTACCAGTTCCAGTAGCACCAGTAACAAGAATTATACCATTTGGTAAAGCAAGCATTTTATTTACTTTTTCAAGATTTTGTTTATTAAAGTCTAGAGCTTCAATACCAGCAGCACTCATAGAGTAGTCCATGATACGTAAAACAATTTTTTCGCCTAAGTTAGTTGGTAAACTAGATACACGGATATCAATTGTTTTGCCGTCTATTTCACTTCTTATAGCACCATCTTGTGGAACTCTTGATTCAGTAATATTCATTCCTGAGATAATTTTTATACGAGTAATCATATTCTTTTTTACATATAAAGGAACGATAGAGTAGTCATTTAAAACACCATCTACTCTTAATCTTATTTTTATACCGCCATCAAATGGGTCAAAGTGAATATCACTTGCGCCTTTAGCCATAGCATCTAAGATAATTGAATTTACTATATCTGTTATAGGTACATTGTTATAATCAAAAGTTACCATACCATCTAGTAATTCTTTATTATCCATTTGATGTTCTGACGCAGATATAACGTTGTTTTGTTCTCCAATATAATTACCGTTTTCATCTATTAGGGATGGATCGATTGGATTACCAAATTCATCAACGTATTCAGTTACACCTTTATAATTACCATTTTCATCTATTAAAGAAGGATCAAGTTCGTTACCAAATTCATCAACATATTTAGTTATTGAATTATCGTCGACTATTTCGCCTTTTAAATCATTATTGTTCATACTATCAACCCTATCTTATTTTATTCCATAATAATTATACAATAGGCAAATATTTATAGTCAAGAAAAAAACCGATATAAAATCGGTTAATTGCAAGCACTTTTTAATTCAATTGTTTTCGTTTTTTGTAAGCCATTATATTTAGCTGTAAATGTAATAGAGTAGTTAACTCCGTTTGTTAGAGTAGAACAATCAACTTCTGTTCCATCTTCTTTTTTACAAACATAACTTATAGTTGAATTTTCAGTTACATCAGTGTCGTTTTCCGTTACTTTTACTTTATCTTTAGGACTAGTTCCTAGAGAATTGAAGTTATCTAATGTTGAGCATGTGCTTCCCTTATATTCAATAACTAAACTATTTGTACTTGTTCCTTCTGTAACATTTATTGTTAAACCAGCTGATTGATTGTTTTTAAATTTTTGATAAGAAGATTTAACAATGAAAGATACTTTCGATGATGTATTAATGTTTGTTGTAAATGTTGTATTGGTTGTAAATCCTAAATCAGTAGTTACTCCGTTAGCTACCATATATACTTGGTAACCAAAGCTTCCAAAAGTGTTATTATTGTATGTTATACGTTCTTGTAAGTATTTTTCAGCCCAGTTTTTGTAAGCCATTGAATTTGTAAAGTATTCTCTTAAATATGTTTCGTTAATTGCATCCGGTATAGCAGCAGCATTCCAAGTTAATGTTACAACTCCGTTATTATTTGTAAATTTTAAATTACTAGGATCTTTCAATGTATCGAATCTGTTAGATACTGTTGTAGGAACAGTTCCTTTTTTGAAGTATTCAACGCTTCTAAGTTCTTTTGGTGTAGCATCACTTGCAAGTTCAAGAGGATCAGTTCCAAGTTCAATTTCAGCTTCTACAATTCCACTAGGACGAGTGAATCTTGAATTCTTTTCCATTATTCTTGTAACTAAGAATTTTGTGATTTTCTTTCTAGCTGAACTTCCTTCAGTTCCTTTTAAGTAATATTCTTTTGTTCTTTGAGGATATCCATACCATGTTGCAATTGCGTAATCAGGAGAGTAGGCAATTTCCCAAGAATCTCCGATAATATCTTTATATTCTTTCTTTAATGCAGAATCAACTGTTGATGTTCCTGTTTTGGCGGCAATATCAGTTCCACTTACCGAACCAGCACCAATTATATTGCTTGTTACAGCGTATTTTAAGATCATATTTATCATATAAGCTGTTTCTTCACTCATAGCAGTTACTTTTTTAGGAGTAACTTTTATAGTATCACCAGTTTCAGTGTATTCGATTTTTGTTACTGAGTATGGTTCAATATAAGTTCCACCTCTTGCAAATGTTGCATAAGCAGCTGCAGCTTCTAATGGAGTAACACCATCGAAACCTCCGATTGAGCATGTTTCTAAGATTGTTCCGCTTGATGTTTCTGGTTTCCAACCTAAATTAGCGGCAAATTCAAGTTTTTGTTCATTAGTTGTTTGTTGGAAAGTGTATAGAGCAGGGATGTTTCTTGATTGAGCTAAAGCAGTTTTAATAGTCATTACATTTTTATGTTTGCTATCAAAGTTCTTTATTTGACCTCCGCCTGTGTAGGTATATTCATCATCTATAATTGTTTGACCTGTTGACCAATTCAAATATTCGATTGCTGGGCCATAATCAAGTATTGGTTTAGCAGTTGAACCTGGGTGATGTCTTGTACTTGTTGCATAGTTTAAACTTCTTTCAGTTTTTTTGTTTCTTCCAGCACCAACTGCCACGATAGAACCATCTTTAACAGAAACAACAGCAATACCTGCTTGAACTACTTCGTTTGGCCATTTATATCCATCTTTATTTGTTCCAGCATATAATTCATTAATTACATCTTGTTTTGCAGGATCTAAAGTTGTCCAAATTCTCATTGAAGTAGTATAAGGATCGTCTCCGTTTGGATTTGCTTTTGTCTTTGTTCTATTGATAACTTCTTCAACAACAGTATCGATAAATCCTACATATTTATTTAAACTACTTCCTTTTCCAACAAGTAAACTTTCAACTGGAACGGATTTAGCAGTATCTCTTTCTTCTTCTGTGATATATCCATGTCTACACATTAGATTTAAAACTGTATTACGTCTTGCTTCAGCGTTTTTAGGATTAACGTAAGGGTTATAAGCACTTGGTGCTTGGAATAGACCAGCAATCATAGCAGCTTCTCCTAAATTAAGTTCAGATACGTCTTTACCAAAATATGTTTTACTTGCTTGTTCAACACCATAAGTTCCTGAACCAAGGTTTGGAATATTTACATAAAATTCCATGATTTCTTCTTTAGTATATCTTTTTTCAAATACGAATACTGATAAATAAATATCAGTAAATTTTCTAATAATACCACCGATACCATGACTAGTTGTATCTGTTGCTGCATTCTTAGAAACTTGCATTGTTAGGGTAGAACCGCCACCAGCATCACTTCGACCTAAAAGTTGCCCAAAAACAGCTTTTGAAAATCTTGCAATATCGATTCCGTTATGTTGAAAGAATCTTGAATCTTCTGTTGCAACTATGGCATCGACTAATACTTGAGGAAGTTGCTCATAACTAACTTTTTCACGATTCTCTAGACCAAGTCTTTTAAACTCATTTCCATTTACGTCATATAAAACGGTTGAGTTGCTTTTATACAATCTTTCTTTAGATACTTCTGGAGCTGTCATAATTATATAAACACAGAAGACAATTCCTAAAGAAAATATCGCGACTAAACCAAGCATTATTATTATCAAAACTTTATCTTTTAAAGTTCCATACTTTAATTTCTTCTTAAATTTTTTCATATCGTCACTAATCACCATTTTCCTATTCTTAAAGAATACTTTAATTTTATCCAATCCTTTATATTCTTTGTAACTTAATAAATGCAATTCATTATCTTTAGTTGTAATTCTTTTTTTATTAGCAGCTTTTTTCTTCTTTTTCTTTTTGCAAATATTACGTTTATATTTTACCAAATTTTTCTTTATATTATCAATACGTTTTAGTATTTTGTTCTTCTTTGTATTCTTCTTTTTACGTTTCTTTTTCACTTGCTTTACATTAGTTTTTTTCATGATTTTACTCCTTAAAATATATGTTATCCAATACTTCAATATAATCGATTCTTGGTCTTATTTTTTTGTTTATTACATGTCCTTTTTCTTTTATGTAACTTAAGGGAATACTTTTTCTCTTATTGGTGTCAATAAACTTAAGAATATCACGACCATCAAGATAGTAGAAAAGGCCGTTCATCGCGATTATTAAAAAAGTAATTCCTCCATGAGAAATAATTCTCTTCATATGTAAAAGTTGGTGTGGGTGTATATTATTTATAGGAAAAGATGTATGATTATTTGTTTCTTTAGCATCAAAATCAATGTATTTTCCTTTATATATACCATTGTAATCTAGAGTGGAAGGAGTTCTAAAATATGCTTTAGTTATTATTCTTTCTTTTGCACCATATTTTACTTCTGAAATAGTAATCGGAGTTGGTTTTTTATAAACTATTGCAATGTCTTCTTCCAAATAATATTCATTGCTCTCGTTTAATAAATTTTCTAGATCCATACCACGGTTTGCGTAATTAATATTCTTTTTAAATTCTGTTTTTTTGTTTCCACCTGGATAATTCATAGTTTCACCTTTAAATATTATATAATATATTCATACATTTGCAAATTAAAAAATATTTGATATAATTGTTTCAATAAACGTTTTGGTGGTGAATATATGAAAATAGAAAGCTCAAATTTGGAAACAATCGCAGTAAGAAAAAGCCAATATCCAACTGATGAAAAAGATGAATTTTTATTATGTGGAAGAAGTAATGTTGGAAAAAGTAGTTTCATAAATACTATATTAGGTAGAAAAAATTATGCTCATACTTCTGGTAAACCAGGTAAAACTCAAACATTAAACTTTTATTTACTAAATAATAATTTTTATTTGGTTGATGTTCCTGGGTATGGATATGCTGATGTATCTAAAGAAAAACAAAGAAAATTCGGACTTATGATTGAAGAATATATAAAGGAAAGAAAAAATTTAAAATGTGTATTTCTTTTAGTTGATTTTCGTCATAAAGCTCAAGAAAATGATATATTAATGTATAATTATTTGAAATATTATAATATTCCTTGTGTAGTTGTAGCAACTAAATATGATAAGATAAAAGCCAGTCAAAAAGATAAATGTGAAAAGTCTTTAAAAGAGTCTTTAAAATTAGTTGAAGGAGATAAATTAGTGTTATTTTCAAGTGTTACTAAAAAGGGAAGAGAAGAAATATATCATATTTTAGATTCATTTATAAATTCACAAGAATAATTCTTGTGTTTTTTTTCTTTTTAATATATTATTATTGTAGGTGATGATATGAAAAACAAAGGATTTACTTTAGTTGAATTACTTGCAGTTATTGTTATTATTGGTCTTATACTTGCGATAACGGTACCAAATGCTTTTAAAATCAGCAGTAAAGTTAAAACTAAAGCCTATAAAACAAAGATAGAACAAATTGAGTCTGGTGCTGGTGCAACTTATGGAAATAATAATTTGGGAGTTGTTAGAACAAGTACTGGTAGATGTGCTTTTAAAGTTGATGATGACGATAATCTTATTCAAGCATATTATGCAGCAAATGGAGTTATCAATGATGCTGGTTCTTTAGAAAATTATCCTTGTATTAAAATGACTGTTCAAGACTTGGTAGAAGCTGGTTCTTTAGATTATGATCATAAGAAGATGTGTGATACATATAACTGCCCAACAGATACTCAAACTAGAGTTTACTATGATAATGTTGTTTCAAATCCGGTTGATGATTATATAATCAATACTTGTAATGTGTACATATATTATAAAAACAATCGTGCATATGCGACTTTTGATAAAGTAACTTGTGATCAAAAAAGGGATACACCTGAAAATGGACACGAATATAAGAGAATGTCCAAAAAAATTACATCAACGACTAAAAAATAGAAACTTGAGAAATTTTTGATTATATGGTACCATAAGTACCATATTTTATCTTATTAAAGGAGGAAAAAGGATGAGAAAAACAGTTTGTTTAGTTGGTAGACCTAATACTGGAAAATCAACACTTTTTAATAGACTTATAAATGAGAAAAAAGCAATAATTGCAGATACACCTGGAGTAACTAGAGATAGAATTTATGGAATAGTTAATTATAAGACAAAATCCTTTAGTTTAATTGATACTGGTGGAATTGACTTGACTGATGAGGTATTTAACGACAATATAAAAATGCAAGCTGAACTTGCTATGGATGAGGCGGATGTTATTGTATTTGTTGTTGATGGAAGAGAAAGCATTACTCAAAATGATCTTGCTGTAAGGGATATGCTTTTGAGAACAAACAAAAAAGTAATTGTTGCTTTAAATAAAATGGATGATAAAAAACACGATGACAATGTTTATGAATATTATGAATTAGGTTTTGAAAACATTATATGTATTTCGGCAGAACATAAAAGAAATATTAACGAGCTTTTAGATATGATTACGGAGGATTTTAATGACTATTCTACTGAAGAGGATGAAGAAGTTTTAAAATTTGCAGTAATTGGAAGACCAAATGTTGGAAAAAGTAGTTTAGTAAATGCTATTTTAGGTGAAGAAAGACAAATTGTATCTGATGTTGCAGGAACTACTCGTGATTCAGCAGATTCAAGATTCACATATGATCATCAAGATTATTTGGTTATCGATACAGCTGGAATGCGAAAAAAAGGAAAAGTTTATGAAAGCATTGAAAAATATTCAATCATTCGTAGTTTAAAAGCTATCGAAAGATGTGATGTTGCTGTTATTGTAATTGATGCTGAAAGTGGAATAATTGAACATGATAAACACATTGTTTCTTATGCTTTACAAGCAGGAAAAGCTATATGTTTAGTTGTTAATAAATGGGATACAATTAAGGATAAAGATTCTGCTATAAAAGAGTGGAAAAAGCGTCTTGATAACGAATTCCAATTCATTCCTTATGCTAATGTAGTTTTCTTATCTGCTAAAACTAAGACGAGAATTCATACCCTTATGCCAGCAATATTAAAATGTTATGAATCCTATACTAAAGAAATAAAAACTAGCGTGTTAAATGATGTAATCAGAGATGCTGTTAGTTTACATGAACCTCCTTCATATAAAGGAAAGAGATTGAAAATATATTTTGTTAATCAAACTGATTCTAAACCTCCAAAATTTGTATTTCATGTTAACAGTAAATCTCTAGTGCATTTTTCTTATGAAAGATATCTAGAAAATAAAATAAGGGAATCGTTTGATTTGGATGGCAGTCCAATAATACTACAATTTAAAAATAGAGGTGAGGAGTAGTGAAAGATAAAATCATTATTGGTGTTTTAAGCGGAATAATTGTAGGTTTTTTAATAGCAATTGCAACAATGTCCCTTTTTAATAATAAAAAGGAAAGTTTTGATATTGGAGAAGCAATAAAACGCGAAAATGATTATGTTGTTATAAAAGGAAATAACACAACGACAAAAGTAGAAAACTCAAATATAAATGTTGGTGATATTGTAAAACGCGAAAACAATACTACAACAATAATTAAGACAACAACACCTGTAACAACTACAAAAGTATCTGAAACGGATGTTATAAATACTTTTGCTTCAGAGTACGATCTTGTTTCTAAGAAGGCTGGTTCAGTTGATTTTAAAGAAAGTGCTAAAAGTTCTTTTATTAAAATAGTTGATTTTATATTTTATGATACCGATATAAACGGAGTGCATTTCAAGGATTTGACTATAAAAAGCAAAATGACAATTATAAAATATGCTCTTTTACTTGATAGTAAAATTAATTCTTATTTTCCTGATTATAAACAAGAATTAGGTGAAAAATATAATTCGGTAAAAGATAGATTAATAAGCGAATATATGAACTCTTTAACATATGTTTGTTCTAAAAATAAAAGTGAATGTGAAACTGTTAAACGCGAATTCAATGATTTAAAAGGTAAAATTTCTATTACATGGTCTAATTTGAAAGATGCATTTAAAAATGGTGCAAATAAAACAAAAACATCTTTAGAAGAATGGTATAAAATATTTAAAAATAGCTAATGAATATTGATGGTGATAATTTAGAAATTGTAGTAGAAAGAAAAAAGATTAAAAATATATATTTTAGAATAAATGAAAATAATGAGATATATGTTACTTGTCCTAGATACGTAACTGATCGAGAAATTCTAAAACTTCTTAATAACAATGTTGATTCTTTAGAAAGAATGTATAAAAAAGTTAAGAAAAAAACTACAGAGAAAGAAGATGTTTTATATTTAGGAGAAAAAATTGATTATGTTTATCATAATAAGATTATCTTTGATAACGATAGAATTTTTGCTCCATCTATTGAAAAAGCAAATGAATATCTTGAGAAGAGATGCTTAGAAGTATTTCAAGAAAGAATGAATTTATATACTTCTCAATTTGATAATTTACCAAAGTTTAGATTACGCGTAAGAAAAATGAAAACTAGATGGGGAGTTTGTAATAGAAAAAGTATGACAGTTACGTTAAATACTGAATTAATACATAAGAAACCTTATTTGATAGATTATGTTATAGTTCATGAACTTTCTCATTTTGAACATATGGATCATTCAAAAGCTTTTTGGAAATGTGTCGAAATGCACTATCCAAGATATAAAGAAGCCAGAAAAGAATTAAAAAGTTAGGAGAATAAAGATGATTGAATCGGTTAACAATGAAAAAATAAAAAGATATTCAAAATTAAATGAAAAAAAATATCGCGATAAAGAAAATATGTTTATTGTAGAAGGTGAACATTTAGTTGAAGAAGCTTTAGAAAAAGGTATTGTAATTGATATATTTTCTTTAGAAGAAAAAGAAAATGCGACTCAAGTTAGTGTTGAAGTTATGAAAAAACTAAGTAATCTTTCTAATCCTCCTAAAATACTTGCCATTGCTAAAAAAATTGAAGAGAGAGAAATAAAGGGCAATGTTTTAGTTTTAGATGATATCCAAGATCCAGGAAATCTTGGAACAATTATAAGAAGTGCTGTTTCTTTTGGAGTAGATACGATTGTTGCAAGTAAGAATACAGTTGACGTATATAATTCCAAAGTTATACGTGCAACAGAAGGAATGCTTTTTAAAATCAATTATCTAAAAAGAGATTTAGTTGAGTTTATTAATGAGAACAAAGAAACTTTAACCTTTATTGCAACCGATGTTAGAAATGGTCAAGATATAAAAGATATAAAAATTCCAGGTAATTATGCGTTGATTATGGGAAACGAAGGAAATGGAGTAAGTGATGTTGTCAGCGAACTTGTTCCTAACAAAGTTAATATAAAAATAAGCGATAACTGTGAATCTTTAAATGTTTCGATTGCTACTTCGATACTTTTATATGAACTTTATACAAGATTAGACTAATAAGTCTAATTTTTTTTGTAGAAATTTACCACATAATTTGTTACAATTTAAATGGTGATAAAATTGAAAGATTTATCTTTTTTAAAATCGGAAAAAATTGCTCATCGAGGAATTTTTGATAATAAAAGAATATATGAAAATACAATAAGCTCATATGATCGAGCTTTGAAACATAAATATATAATACATATTGATGCTTTGATGTTAAAAGATGAAACTATTATATGTTTTCATGATTTAGATGCTAAAAGACTTTTACATGTTGAAGAAAGTGTTGAAAATATGACATATGATGAACTTATGTACATTGCAAAATATCAAATACCAACATTAGAAGATGCTTTAAAAGCGGTAGATGGAAAAGTTCCTTTAATTATTGAAGTTAGGAATAAAAAGAAACGTCATTTGTTTGAACAAAAATTAAGTGAGATTTTAGATAATTATAACGGGTTATTTGCTGTTCAATCTTTTTATTTAAGCGTATTAAAATGGTTCTATAAAAATAGAAAAAACTATGTTACAGGATATTTAGTTTGTAAAAAGAATAGTAGAAAAGACTACTTTTTTAAAAAATATGATTATTTGAGTATCAATGTTTTGCTTTATAGTGATGCTAGAATTAAAAGAATTCGTGGAAATAAAATGGTAATTGGTTATAAAATTTTAAATAAGAAAGAATATCAATCAACAAAACTATTATATGATAATTTTGAGTTTGATAATATACTTGAAATAGATAAGTCTGAGTAATATAATATTTTAATATGAGTTAGGGGAATATTTATGTACATTGGAAAATATGTTAATACTCATGGTATTAAAGGTGAAATTAAAATACAAAGTGATATTGATCATAAAGATATTGTTTTTAAAGCTGGTAATGAACTTAATATCGCTTCTAAAACTTTTAAAATAAAAACATATCGTGTTCATAAAGGTTATGATATGGTAACGTTTGATGGGATAACTGATATTAATGAAATTTTTCCTTTAAAAGGCAATAAAGTATTTATAGATAGAAGTTTATTGCCTAAAGGCATAATTTTTTATGCTGATTTGCTTAATAAAACTTTAATTTTAGATGGCAAAGAATTTGGTAAAGTAGTTGACTATTCAAATACAAAAAATCCTTTATTAATATGCGTTCAAGATGAAAAGACATTTTATATTCCTATGAATGGCGATTTTATAAAAGAAATAAATGATAATATAACCTTAGAAGAATCTGCAAAGGGGTTGATATTATGAAAATAAGTGTATTAACTCTTTTTCCAGAAATGTTTGATAATTTTAAAACATCATCCATCATAAAAAGAGCAATTGATAAATCTTTAGTTGATATTGAAATAATTAATATAAGAGATTTTTCAAAACTAAATAATAAACAAGTTGATGATACTCCTTATGGTGGAGGATCTGGAATGGTTATGCGTGTAGATATTGTAGTTGATGCTATAAATTCCGTTAAAACTGATGATTCCGTTGTGATATTAATGAGTCCGGCAGGAACTACATTCAATCAAGAAATATCATATGATCTAAGTAAGAAAAAACATTTAATTTTTGTATGTGGACATTATGAAGGTATAGATGAGAGAATTCTAAATTATGTTGATATGGAACTTTCAATTGGTGATTTTATATTGACTGGTGGAGAAATTCCGGCTATGGCTATGAGTGATGCAATCATTCGACTTATTCCGGGAGTTATAAAGGATGAATCTAGTAGCAATGAGTCTTTTAATAATAGTTTATTAGATTATCCAGTATATACTCGTCCAAGTGTGTATGATGGACATGAAGTGCCTGAAGTGCTAATGAATGGAAATCATGCGTTGATTGATAAATGGAGAAAAGAAGAAGCATATAAAAAAACACAAGAACGTAGACCGGACTTGTTAAATAAGTAAGGAGGACATAAAAATGGTATCATTTGTTGTATCTAAAAAGAAAATAAATGGAACGATTGACTATTTTGAATATGATTCAGATGGTTTTAAGTATTATCCTAAATTTAAATCAATTATAAATGATAATGGAGTTGATATTCGTTATAAATACTTAATTGATATTCTATTGTTTGGTTTTGACGCGGATTTTGATAGGATGACAAAAACCATTTATAAATATGTGACAAGTGATGATGACGATGATGATACTGTTTCTATGCTATTAAATGAGGTTGCAAGATTAAAAAGTATTGTTGAACTTGAATATAAAAAGCATTTAACTTTAGAAAAATATAAAGAGTATTTAAATAAATTATATTATTTAGATACAGAATTAAGAAGAAAAAAAGCTATTTTAAGATATAATGAAGAGCTTGATTATGAGATGAGTAGAGGAAGAAGTCTTTAGGCTTCTTTCTTTTATTTAACTTGATTTTGAAAGTTATATAATATATAATATTGAGAGTAAATGAAAGGAAGAATACTATGAAGAATGTTAAAGTAGTAAAAATCACTGTTGAAGGTGAAGATTGGGAAAAATGCATAGATAAAGCTTTCTCAAAAAAGAAAAAAGATATAAAAGTAGATGGATTTAGAAAAGGTGCTGTTTCTAAAGAAGTTTATATTAAAAAAGTAGGAATTGAATCCCTTTTTATGGATGCATGTGATATAGCAGTTAATGAAAGATATGAAAGTGCTTTAAAAGAAGCTGATATTGAACTTGCTTGTGAACCAAGCGTAAATATTTTATCTGTTGATAAAGATAAATGTGAAATTGAATTTACATTTATATCTAAGCCAGAAGTTACTTTAGGAGCTTATACTAAACTTGGAGTAAAACGTGAAGAAGTTAAAGTTACTAAAGAAGAAATCGAACATGAAATTGAACATATTAAAGAACATATGGCTGAAGTTGTTATCAAGGAAAACGGAACTATCGAAGAAGGAAATACAGCTGTAATTGATTTTGAAGGTTTTGTTGATGGTAAAAAACTTGATGGTGGAACTGGAGCTAATTATCCATTAGAAATTGGTTCAAATACATTTATTCCAGGATTTGAAAGCGGACTTATTGGAGCTGCTGTTGGAGAAACTCGTGAATTAAATTTAAAATTCCCAGAAAACTATACTGAAGAACTTAAAAATAAAGATGTTTTATTTAAAGTTACAGTAAGAGAAATTAAAGAAAGAGTTATGCCAGAAATGAATAAAGATTTCTTTGAAGATTTAGGAATTGAAGGCGTTGATTCTAAAGAAACTTTAGAAAATCATGTAAAAGAAGAAATTGAACATAAAAAGAATCATGAAGCTGATGATAAATATATTGATGAATTATTACATATTGCAACTGATAATATGAAAGTAGAAATCAATAATGAAATAATTGATTCTGAAGTAGAAAGAATGATTCAACAATATAGACAAGAATTAAGCATGCAAGGTGTTAGTCTAGAACAATATTTATCTATGACTGGTACTAAACTTGAAGATATGAAATCTATGATGAAACCTCAAGCTATTGCTAGAATTAAGACAAGATATTTACTTGAAGCTATCGTTGATGAAAAGAAAATTGAAGTTGAAGACGAAGCTGTTGAAAAAGAAATTAAAGATGCTTGCGATAAATATGGTATTGAAAGAGATGAATTCTTAAAATACGTTGGTGGAGAAGACGGAATCAGATATGATTTAAAAATGCGTAAAGCAATTGATATCATTAAAGAGGGTTAATCCTCTTTTTTTTATAGGTAATTTAGACTTCTTAATTTACTACTATTTAGATATACAACACATAAAATACTTACAATTTCCGATATTATTAATGGATAAATACCAATACTTAGAAGACAGGTAATAATCATAATGATAGTTTTGAAAATAGAACTTATAAGTGTTACTTTCATTGTATATGCTGAATAATTTAATCCTTGTAATGTACTAACTAAAGGTCCTTCTAAATAGAATATTGGGAAAAATATTGAAAGTAAATGAATGTAGTCATAACCTTTATTCGTGTTATATACAAGGCTTAGAATATAGTCGCCTTTAAAAAATACAAAGGTACAAAATATAGCGCCTATTATGAACGAAATAAGCATACTTTGACGTAATCTTCTTTTGATATATGTTTTATCGTTGTAGTGTTTAGATACTTCAGGTATTAATGTTGTATTTAAAGCAAGTGTAAAAAACGATGGCATAGTTAATATAGGAATAACGTAAGCATTGTATATAGCATATTCACTTTCAATGAAATTTGAAGAATAACCTACAAATAAAAGCATATTAGTTAAAATTATTGGTTCTAAAAAGTAGCAAATATTGCCAATTAATCTTGAAGAAACCGAGGAAATAGAAATGCTAAACACATCATATGCAATATGTTTATCTGGTAATACGTCTGATACAGTAAAATGGGCGTTTTTAGGGGCAAAGAAAAGGTATACGATAATCTGTACAAGTTCACATATAGCCGATATTATTATGTAACCAGTAACAGCATGAGTAGTTGAAATATTCATAAGGTAAGGCACTATTAAAAACAACAGAATTAATCTTGTAAGCTGTTCAAATATACTTGATATGGCATTTGGTAACATGTTTTGTTTTCCAAAATAGTAGCCTTTTATTATTCCAGAAATGGTTGTAAAGGGAATGACAAATGAAATTGATATTAATGGATAATATAGATTAGGATTTTTTAATAAATTGTTAGCTAAAAATGGTGAAAAAGCGAATATTATTCCAATCATAACTACGTTAAATAAAAGAGCGATTGGTATAACTGATGCAAAAATACGTATTCCTCGATAATTATTTCTAGCCATAATAACACTTATGGCGTAGGGAAGTCCAAGTTGGGTTATAGCTATAATAAGTGAATAACTAGGCATAATTAAAGAATATAAATTTATTCCGTCTTTAATAATTCTTGTAAATATTATTTTAATAAAGAATCCTAAAAGTTTTGTAACAAGAGTACCAAGAAGTAATATAACAGTTGATTTTATGAATGTGTTTTTCATAACATCCTCCTTTAAATTTAAAACAAAATATTATATAATAATATATGAAAAATATTCTTAATTATTAAAGGAGAAAATATGGAAAAGAAAATTAATACTCAAAGAGATTTATATAATAAAGTATTACCAGCATTGAAAACAAAAAGGCATGAACTTATTTCGGCTGGTATAAAAATAGTTAAAGAAGAAGATATTTGGAATTATAACAAAAATAAAAAATGGAAAAATGCAACATCTTTAACTTTAGCTGGTATTGTTGATGATATTTTAAATACTGATAATCAAGAATATGAAAATTATGTAGTACAAAAAATAAATAGTTTGCAAGGTGAATAAATATGGAAGAATTATATGAAGAACTTTTAAAAAAATGTGAAGAAAACGGCTATAGTGAAGAAGAACTAGAGAATATCAAACGTGCTTATGAATTTGCTTATAAGTGTCATAAAGGTAAGATGCGTAAAAACAATGAAGAGTTTATTACACATCCTTTAAATGTTGCTTTAATATGTGCTTCTTTAAATGTTGATTCAACAACTATAATTTCTGCACTTGTTCATGAAACTATAGATAATGGACCATCTTCATTAGAAGAGATAAAAAATCTATTTGGAGAAGAGGTAATGCATATTGTTTCATCTTTAATGAAAGTTAATAGATTAAAACTTACTGATGAATCAGAGTCGACTTCTCTTTATTTAAGAAAAGTTCTTGTTGCATTATCCGAGGACGTACGAGTTTTAATAATTAAACTTGCTGGTCGTGTTCATAATATGCGTACGATTGATCCTTTTTCAAAAGAAAAACAAAGACTTAAAGCAATAGAAACTCAAAATGTACTTATTCCAATTGCTCATAGATTGGGAATAAATCAATTAAAAACAGAACTTGAGGATATATGCTTCAGAGTTTTAAAAAATGAAGATTATAAAAGTGTTGAAGAATCTTTACCAGCTAGTCGTGAAAAATTAAATGAAATATTAGAGGAAACTAAAGAAACTATTATTGAAGAGTTAAAACAAAACAATATAAATTTTGAGATAAAGGGTAGAGTAAAGAGTAATTCTTCAATATACAACAAATTATCTAAGGGTAAAAAGATGAGTGAAATATATGATATTATTGGCCTTAGAATTATTTGTGAGGAGGAAAGTGAATGTTATTTAATTATTGGTTTGATTCATTCGCTTTATAGACCAATTCCTAAGCGTTTTAAAGATTATATTTCTATGCCTAAAGGAAACTCTTATCAATCATTACATACTGGTGTTTTTGGTCCAGAAGGATTCCCTGTGGAAGTTCAAGTTAGAACTAAAGAGATGAATGAAATTGCTGAACATGGTGTTGCATCTCATTGGTCATATAAAGAGCATTCTAAACAAATTCAAAACGTTATGGAACAAAAACTGCAAATGTTTAGAAATATAATTGAAGCTAACTCAAATGATATAACTGATGATGATACTTTTGCTCAAAACATGAGTGAACTTTTAAGTACATCAATATATGTTTATACTCCAAAAGGAGATGTTGTTGAGCTACCTGAAGGCTCTTGCCCAGTGGATTTTGCTTATAGAATTCATTCACGAGTTGGAGATACAACGATTGGAGCAATTGTAAATGATACAATCGTACCTCTTGATTATCGTCTTCAAGATAATGACATAGTTAAAATTATGACTAATAATCAAAGTGAACCAAATAAAGATTGGTTAAACTTTGTAAAAACAACTCAAGCTAAAGCTAAGATAAAAGCTTTCTTCTCTAAAAAAGACCGTGAAGAATATATTGAACGTGGTCGAAACTTATTAGAAAAAGAATTAAAAAGACAACATATTACCGTTTCTTCAGCATTGGATGATGAACATATTAATAAGCTTGTAAGTGATTTAAAAGTTACAAATTTTGATGAAGTGTTATTAAATATTGGAGCTTTAAGATATGCGCCAAGTTATATCGTAGATTTAATGTATAATGACAAAAAGAATGTTCAAGATGTTCTTTTAGATAAAGTAATGAATTCAAGTACACTTCCAAAGGTAAATCATAAAAATGATATCGTAGTTTCTGGATGTGATGATATTCTCGTAAATCTTGCAAGTTGTTGCAAACCTGTATATGGAGATGAAATAATTGGATATATTACTAAAGGTCAAGGAATAACAGTTCATAAAAAAGATTGTGTAAATGTTCAAGATTTAAATGAAAGATTGATTGATGTATACTGGAATGAAAGTCGAAATGATGAAAATAAGTATTATATTTCGAAGATTACAGTTTATACGAATGGAGTTCAAAATAATATACTTGATATTGTAACTAAATCTACGGTTAGAGGTATAAATATAAATAGTATAAATGAAATTAATAAAAGCGGTAAAGTTTGTTACGATTTGATTTTAAAAGTAAAAAACAAAACAGATCTTGATAACTTTATAGAAGATTTAAGAACTCTTAAGTTTGTTACTAGTATAAGTAGGTATTAATATGAAATTAGTTGTAATGCGTAGTAAAAATTCGAGCGTATCAGTCGAAAATAAAGTTGTTGGAAAAATTGAACGTGGACTTATGGTACTTGTTGGAATAAGTGTTGACGATACTTTAGAAGATGTTCAAAAACTAGCCGGTAAAGTTTTGAATTTGCGAATTTTTGATGATGAAGCTGGAATTATGAATAAATCAATCTTAGATGTTGGGGGAAGCGTTCTTTCAATCTCTCAGTTTACTTTACTTGCTGATACTAAAAAGGGAAATAGACCAAGTTATATAAAAGCAATGAAAGGTGAACAAGCTATTGTTTTATATAATGAGTTTAATCGAATTTTAAGTGAACAAGTTTCAGTTCAAACGGGAAAGTTTGGTGCTGATATGCAAGTATCTATATTGAATGATGGCCCAATAACAATCATAATGGATAGCAAAGGTGACAAATAGTCACTTTTTTTCTTGGATTTATGATATAATAAATTTGGATGTGATAATATGAGTAATAAATTTAAAGGAATTAGTTTAATAATTTTGGCAATATTAATATTTGCCATGACAATCATTTTTAATAACAATGATAATAAAGTTGCTACTGAATTATATGACAACTATAAAAATGTATCTTCAACAGAGGTAAAAGAAGAAAACGACGGAAAGCTTGTCGCTACAAATGGTGACATTACACTTCTTCAAAATGAATTAGTTGATGAAGATTTCAATGTAGCTATTTCTTCGGCAGTTTTAAAAAGAAAAGTTGAAGTATTTGTTTGGACAGAAGAACAAACTACTGAAAACGGACAAACTTCTTATACTTATAGAAAACAATGGTCTGATGAATTAATAGATTCTTCAAAATTTAGATTCCAAGATAGATATGCGAATCCAAAGAAACTATCTTATGAATCAAAAACAATTTATAATAATCAAGTTAAACTTGGAGAATTTACTTTAGGAGAAAATGAACTTAAACAATTAAACACTAAAACAAAACTTAAACCTAATGTGAGTAAGAAAAAACTTCCTAAAGGATTTACTATTGTAGGTGAATATATAACTGATGCTAAAAATATAGAATCCCCAGAAGTTGGAAATATAAGAATTTCTTATACATATAATATTGATTCAAGTGTAAGTGTTCTTGCCAAACAAAATGGTACATCTTTTGATTATTATAAAACTAAAAATGAGAAACAAGTTGATATTTTATTAAGTGGTATAAAAAGTGGAGAAGAAATTATTAAATACTTTGAAAATAATAATTATGCTAGAAATAATATTTTAGTTATAATATCTTTAGTCTTAACTACTTTAGGAATAATTAAATTAATGAAAAAAGAATAGAATTAACTATTCTTTTTTAAATTGGAAGCCATTGCTCCTAAAGAAGAAGATATTATAATGAGTAGATAAAAGATAATCATATATAACGATAAACCAGTTTTAAATATTAATGATAATAAGAAGAATGCAACTGAATATATAGTTCCACAAAGTAGCCCTTTGGTATAACCTCGTTCTGTTGATGCATTTGCAATCATATAACCATATACAAAAAATATCGCGATGGTTAATAATAAATATAGTAATGGAAATATACTTATACTAAATAGATTAATTAAAGAAAATATTGTTGTTAATGCTAATATTGATACTAGGGGAATTAAACTTATTTTTAAATATTTTTTCAAAATTATCACCTAGTTAAATATATTATTTAATTTTTGAATTATTACAATTTAATAACTTCGTTTGCTGTATGTGAATAACTTCTAAGAAGTGGCCCAGCACCTAATTTTATTCCTCCAAAGTAACGAACCACACATATGAATACGTTATTTAAATTGTTTCTTTCGATGACGTTATATATTGGAAGACCAGCGGTGTTGCTTGGTTCTTTATCATCGCTTTTTTTAGCTGTGTTTTCAAATTTGTAGGCATATGGAATATGTCTTGCTTTTTTATGTTCAATTTTTAAATTATTTAAGATTTCTTCGACATCATCAATTGAATCTAATTCATAGTAATATCCAATAAATTTAGATTTTTTTATTTCATAAGTATAAGTGTTTAATAGTTTCAAAACAATCACCTAATTTATAATAACATAAATAGTTAATTATTTGCTATAATAAGAATAAGTTTGGAAGTGATTTAATGCAAAATGAAAAAATTCATGAAAAACTAAAACTTGTACCACATTTACCTGGTAGTTATCAAATGAAGGATAAAAATGGGATAATAATATACGTTGGTAAAGCCAAAGATTTGAAAAACAGATTATCTTCATACTTTAATGGCCGAGTTACAGGTAAAACTAAAAAGTTGGTTTCAGAAATTGATACATTTGAATATATTGTTACAACAAGTGAGTTGGAGTCATTTATTCTAGAAATAAATTTAATTAAAAAATATGATCCTAAATATAATATTTTACTTAAAGATGATAAGAGTTATCCATATATTGAATATAAAAGAAAACCTTATCCAACAGTTAAGGTTGTTAGATATCTTAACGTAAAAAAAAGAGAAAATAAACATCTATTTGGACCTTATGTAAATGCATCGGCAGCTAGAAAAATGGTAAATTTAATAAATAGACTTTATCCTTTAAAAAAGTGCTTAAATGGAAGAGATTTATGTTTGTATTATCACATTCATGAATGTTTGGGCTACTGTGTTAAAAAGATTGATGAAGAAACAATTGATAATATGGAAAAACAGATTCTTGGTTTCTTAAATGGAAATGATTCAATTATTATTGATAAACTAATGGAGCAAATAACTCTTGCTAGTGAAAATATGAATTATGAACTTGCTTTAGAACTTAAACAAGATCTTGAATATATAAAAGTCATCCAAGAAAAACAACGAGTAGAAATAAGTGATAGATCAAGTATGGATTTTATCAATTACTATTTTGAATCAGGTTTTATTTCGATTGAAATTTTCTTTATAAGAGCTGGAAAATTGGTTGGTGGAAAGAACAAAATAATACCAGTTGTAAGTGATGATGCCATAAGTGATTTAGAGTCCTCGATAGCTGTTTTCTATACTAAGAATGAAGTGCCTAAAACAATTATTGTTAATAAGGATATGAATACAGAAATTTTATCTGACGCTATAGGAACAAAGGTAATAACAGTTGAAAAAGGTGATAAAAAAACTTTACTTGATATGGCATATAACAATGCAAAAATCAATTTAAAAAACAATTTTCAAACAATTCAAAATAAAATTGAACGTACAAGTGGAGCTAATGAAGAATTAGAAAAACTTTTGGGTATGAAAATAAATAGAATTGATTCTTTTGATAACTCAAACTTGTTTGGTACATTTGCTGTATCAGGAATGGTTGTTTTTAAAGATGGAGTACCATCTAAAAAGGATTACCGTAAATATAAAGTAAGTGTAGATAAAAATGATGATTATAATACAATGAAAGAAGTTACTTATAGAAGATACTATCGTGCTTTAGTAGAACATGGGGAAATGCCTGATTTAATATTGGTGGATGGTGGAATAAACCAAATTCATGCCGTTAAAGACACGATTGACTCTTTACATTTAAATATAAAGGTATGTGGGCTTGTAAAAAATGATAAACATAGAACCAATGAACTTTTAGATGGAGATACTTTAGAATCTTATAAAATTGATTACACATCTAATTTGTTTCATTATTTAACACGTATTCAAGATGAAGTTCATAGATTTACGATCAATTATCACCGAGAACTTAGAAGTAAAGGCTCAATTAAGAGTTTGCTTGATAATGTTGAAGGTATTGGCGATGTAAGAAAAAAGGAACTTATGAAAAAGTATGGTTCTGTTAAAAAAATAAATGAAGCAAGTATTGAAGAATTGGATGAAATATTACCTCATAAAGTAAGTGAGTATTTGAAAAACTATTTGAATTCATTTTATAGTAAAGACGAAGAACAATAAAACTTGAACCTTATGTTTATTTATTATAAAATTATTATAGGTGAAGAATATGAGTAAAGATTTATATAAAAGTAGAAAGATGTATCAAAATCCAATAATTTTAATCATAGCTGTTGTATGTGCAATAATTTTGGCTATATTTGTTATTGATATAGTTTCTAAAAAAGTATCAATTGCTAAAATAGATAATGACACTAAAACTGTTTTAAAAGATATCATGGAAGTTGAGTCAGAAAAAAGAAAAGAAGTTGCTGAAGAAGGCTTAAAAAAACTTGGAAATAATTCTCCAAATATAAATATTATTGAAAAAGATGGTATTCTTGTTTTAATCAATAATTCTTCTTATTTTACAATTGTTGGGGAATTATTTAAAAAGCCGAAGTATTATACAGCATCATTTAAAGCTTCTTACAACGAATATCACGAAATAGTAGTGGAAAAGTATGATGATGGTATAAATGACTCTAACGATGACGATATAATAATAAAATAAGATATTCGTGTGAATATCTTTTTATATACTTAAAAAGCGTCTATATTTGCTTATTAAGTTATTTAAGAATGCATAATTTTCATTGCTAAAGTTGTTCTTGTATGGTGCTAAATCAAAGCCGTTTGGATTTTTTAATACTTGCTTATAATTACTTTTTATAAATGAATATACAAAATCTATCTCTTTATCGGTTGTTTTAAGATGATTTTTACTAGCAAACTTAATAATGTCCTCTTTTCTTAAATTAATGATAAAGTTTTCTATAATATTATTCAAAACATTTCCTCCTCGTTATATTTTATGTTTTAATGGTTAATATATTAATATGAAAAGTAAAATATATTTAATTAAAATTTTAATTGTTGCTATTAATGTTATTGTTGTTTGGAGATTATATGATATCTGTATTGTTAATCATGAGAAATATGAATATCTTTCATCAATAACCAATACTAAAATTATTGAATCTAATACTACTTTAAGAGGTAGGATTTTAGACTGCAAAGGTAATGTTTTGGTAGATAATAAAGGTATAAAAGTTTTGTATTATACTAAGATCCCTGATGTGAAAATTTCAGAGGAAATTAATATTGCAGAAAAGCTTGCTAAAATTATCAATATTAATGATTTTAAGGTAACAGATTTACAAATAAATGAGTATATTTATAAAAAATATAAAACTGAAATTGATAAAAGAATCAATAAAGAAAAATTGAAGAAATATAATGAGAGAAAGTTAAATGAAAACGATTATTTAAATTATAAATATAGTTTAATTAATGATGAAGAAAGAACAAGTGTTTCTAATTTAGAAGTGTATATTTATAACTTGATGAACAGTGGATACAGTTATCAAGATAAGGTTATTAAAAAGAATTTGACGGACGAAGAATTTACTATGATAAATGAGATGAATTTTAGTGGAATACGCGTAGATATTGATTATGTTAGAATATATAAATATGATACGTCTTTAAACCAAATTTTTGGCGCGATTGGACCAATTACTAAAGAAAATAAAGAAGAGTATTTAAGCAATGGCTATAAACTTAATTCGATTGTAGGAGTTTCGTTTTTAGAAAAAACTTATGAAAAATATTTGAAGGGAAACCCACGCAAGTACAAAATAAAAAGTGATAATACTTTGGAACTTATAGATGAAGGTAGAAAGGGTAATGATTTAGTTTTAACTATTGATATTGATAAACAAATTAAAATTGATAACGTGTTAAAAGAAGAAATTTCTAATGCTAAAGCGGCTCCTAATACAAAATATTATAATGGTTCCAATATTGTTGTGAGTGATCCAACTAATGGACATATTATTGCTATGTCTAGCTATGAGTATAATGATGGGGCATTAAATTACAATACGATTGGAATCTTAAAGAATTCATATACAGTCGGATCTGTTGTTAAAGCTGCAAGTATGAGTACACTTTACAAATATAATGCAATACCTGGAGAAAAAGTGAAGGATGGTTGTGTTAAGCTTTTTAGTCAAAATGAAAAATGTTCATGGAAAAGTTTGGGTGTAATTAATGATATTGATGCATTGGCTTTTTCTTCTAATTATTATCAATTTTTAGGAGCAATAAAACTATCAGGAATGGAATATAAATATAATATGAAGTTTAATCCTACTAAAGATGATTTTAATAAATATCGCGACTATTTTAAAACTCTAGGATTAGGTAGTAAAACAATGATTGATATTGATGGGGAAGATACAGGTATTGTAGGAAATACGATAAGTGGTGATTTGCTTTTAAATTTAACTATTGGTCAATATGATACATACACAACATTGATGCTAAATAACTATATTGCAACTGTTGCAAACGGAAAATATCGTTATAAATTAAAAATTGCCGATAGTATAATCGATGAGTCTTCAGTTAAACAAATTATTAATAAAGATGAAATTCTTAATGATTATGATATAAGCGAAGAAAATTACACAAAAATTAAAGCCGGTTTAAGAAAAGTTGTTACAAATGGAACGGCCGCTTATTATATGGATAAAAAGTATAATGGAAGTGGTAAAACAGGAACAAGTGAAACATATTATAATGGGGTTAGTACGTATACAAAATCCTTTATAACTTACTTTCCAAGTGATGAACCAAAGTATGCTTTAACCATTATTTCTCCAAATATCTCTTATAAAACTAATACAAGTAATTATAAATATCCAATAAATAGTAAACTATCTAGGAAAATTACTAACATTTTGTTTGAAAATTAAGTATATATATGCTAAAATACTTATAGTTTACAAGTGAGGAGGCTAGATTTTTTATGGCAAAAGGAAAAACAGATGCTAGAACACCAATTGGATTAAAATGTACTAAATGTGGTTATATGATTAGACATACTGAAAAAAACACAAAAAATACTACTGAGAAATTAGAATTAAACAAATATTGTCCAAAATGTAAATCAGTACAAGTATTTAAAGAAGCAAAAATTGGTAAATAGAGGAACAGCATATGAGTTATATTTATCATGGAACTTTGCAAGATGTAATTGATTATGCTGAACTAATAAAACTTCAATCTGGTTATTATTCTAAACCAAAAAAAGTTGTTTACTCGCGTAAATCTAAATGCAAAAGTGCAAAGAAATCAAATAGAAAAATTTTAAAAAGAAAATTAATGTAAAAGGAGGATTTTCATGAATATTAATATTAATGATATTAAAAATGGAATGACAATTATAATTGATGGAAAATTATGTTTAATTGAAGAGTTCCAACATGTTAAACCTGGTAAGGGTTCAGCATTCATGAAGATGAAATTAAGAAACCTAAGAACTGGTGCTTTAGTTGAAGATACTTATAATACTAATATAAAGATCGAAAGAGCTAGAGTAGATAGACTTCCTATGCAATATTTATATTCAATGGGAGATAATTATGTTTTTATGAATAACGAAACTTATGAGCAATTAGAAATCCCTGCTGAAAAGTTAAAAGATCAAATTAAATTCTTAAAGGAAGGTCTTGAAATAACTATTACAATGTATGAAGGTGAAATTCTAGGAATTACTTTACCTGAAAAAATCGAATTTGAAATAGTTGAAACTAGCGAAGCAGTAAAAGGAAATACAACAAATAATGCTCAAAAAGATGCTAAAATCGAAACGGGTTATGTTGTTAAAGTTCCATTATTTATTAATCAAGGAGAAAAAATACTTATCTCAACTGCTGATGGTAAGTATGCAGGAAGAGCTTAGGAATAGCTCTTTTTTTTATGAAATATTTACTAAAGTATGTGTAAAGTATTGACACATTATTAGAAATTTTGTTATGATTGATATGTAAAATAGAGAAGGGACTTGACGTAATGAAAGAGTTAAATAGATTATTAAGTGAGTTGGGCATATCAAAAGTTAGACTAGCAAAATATCTTGGAGTTTCAAGACAAATGGTTTATAACTATTTAGAGTTTGAAAGTTTAAATAAATGGCCAAAAGAAAAAAAGATTTTATTATTAAAATTATTAGATATTGAAGATGGTGATGATGACACTATTGCAAAAATCAAAGTTAATACTGAATATTTACTTGCAGTAGAGGATAGACTTAATGATGGAGTAAAAGAAAGTCATGATAATGAATTTTTAGATCTTAAAGGACTAAAAAAAGAAGAACAAGCTTTAGTAAGTGATATTACATTTTTAATAAAAGAAAAATTAACTGAAGACAATCATGAAGAAAATTTCTATGCTTTACAATATGTATATCATATGTTACAAAGTATGGATAATATTCCAGAAATCAAATATTTATTAGCATACTTATCTAAATCAACTGGATTTACTTCACCAAATGTTTTTAAATTTAATGAAGATAAACAATTTATATTTGAAGGAATTATTCACTCTGCTTTTTCATTGTATAACAGTGGGGGAGCTAGCAAGACAAGAGTTATAGAATCTCGTAATAGATTCATTGAAGATCTTGAAGAAAAAAAAGAAGAAGTTCTTACACGTACTCAACAATTAAATACTGTTAGAGTTCAAGCTTTAAGAGAACTTGGATATAACGCTATTAATCCTGACAATGCTGCAGAAGTATTTGAAAAAATTGCGGAAATTCAATCAAGAAAAGTATAAAACCTACTTTTCTTTTTTTATTCCACTTCCCCTACCTTTTTTGTTTTGAATAGAGAAGAGTAAAAGAAATATTAAATTTAATAGTTAATGCATAATAGTAAAGATATAATAAAAATCTAGTTATAAAATAGTACATATACTGATGATTGCTGATTATATAAATATAAAGATTCTAATTAAATTAATATAGATTGATAACTAATCATATTTTATTTGAAAATATACAAGTTAACATAATATATATTATATGAAGTTGCGTATTTTTGAAATTATTCTTTATAGTTATCCATATTTAGTTATTGTTATTATGATTAATTATGTACAATAAAAAAACTATATAGTTGGTTATCTATATAGTCTGATTATTTTTAATTTGTGTTTTTTGATTTAAATTTTAAAATTGTTTTTAAATTATTTTTCACATAAAACTTTTTCTGTAATATCATATTCGTTATCATATTTGCAAACACTATATTCATCATCATAAGATTTGCAGTCATATGCATAAGAACATTTATAATCGTATTCATCATTTAGATAGTTATCTATCTCATCAACTACTCCACTTATAAAAAGCATTATAATAGGGAAGAGGAATACAAAAATTACTAGAGATATCATTTTTAGTGCTGATATTATAATACCTGCTATAGCAAGTCCACTACCACCCTCCTCTACTTTCTTGGCTTGAATTAAACCGATTATTGATAGCACTAATCCAGCAAGACTTGAAACAAATGATAATACAAACCCTACTATACAAATACTATTTGTTCTCTTCTTTTCCATAAACTCACATCCTTTTCAAATATTATACTAGAATTTATCTTAAATTTCCATAGTTATATACCGATGATGATTGATATAACAATATAAATTAAAGATAATAGAATTCCATATACAAAATAACGATGTTTATCAAATTTTAAAGATTCTTTATAAATGGAATTTATGCTTAAAGTAATCATTATACCAGCAGTAAATATTAAAATAACCGCAATCATTATATCGTTAATATACTTGTATAGAAATATGTATGCAAGTATTGCTCCTAATGGTTCTGCTAAACATGATAAAAAGGTGGAAGAAAATGCTTTTTTAAATGATCTTGTTCCTAAATATATTGGTAATGCTATACATATTCCTTCTGGTATATTATGAAACATTATAGCTAAACTTAATTTTATTCCAATTTTTAAGTTGGTTACACCTGATAGAAAGGTAACAATACCTTCTGGAAAATTATGAACCATTAAAGCTATTAAAGATAATATTCCTAATTTTAAAAGACTCTTCTCCCCTTCCATCTTTTTGTCTAAAATATTTATTATTAAATATCCTGCTAAGAATGAAGAAATAATTATAATTAAAGCTTTAATGGTAGAAAAACTATTTAAAATTGTAATGATTGAGTTTGGTAAAAGATCTATTACAGATATTAAAATCATTACAGTCCCTGAAAACGCTAAAATAAGGCTTATATTAGACTTTTTACCAATATTAGGTATAAATACTAGTAAAGAACCTAAAATAGTTCCAAATGAAGCTAAAAAAGATAATAAAATAGGTATTAATATTTTCATATTATATATTTATTAGAAAAGCAAAAATATTATTCTTAAATTCGTATTTTTTTATTATAATTAAAAACATCTTGTACAT
Source organism: uncultured Bacilli bacterium (assembly GCA_934089275.1). Lineage (GTDB taxonomy): Bacteria > Bacillota_I > Bacilli_A > RF39 > UBA660 > CAG-582. Next base: position 113,445 of record CAKOJJ010000001.1, on the reverse strand, counting down.
AATAATTGTAGGAGGTAAGATTTTATGAAAACTAAAAAGACAAATAGAACTTCTAAATGTAAAAGATCTAATAAATGTCATAGAGATTCTGAAACTACAGAAGAATAATAAAAAAACGTTGATGATTAATTCAACGTTTTTTTCATGTCTACTTCTCCGTCATCTGGTTGAGTATTGCTGTTTAATAACTTTCCTACTCTACTTTTATCCATTGATAACTTATCATTTAATTGAGTTTTTAAATATTCAATTGATTCAATTAAATGTTTACATAACTCTTCAACACTCATATTTAAAAATTCTGCTTCTTCTTCCAAACTGAATTCATTATTACCATTTGTATCAAATTCAGTTAAAAGAAAATACTCATATTTTTTAGGTAATTGAAGGTTTATAATTAATTCTCTAGTTATAATCTTTGAAAGTTTTAATGCGCTTAGGTAAGCAGTTACATTATTCTTTAAATCTATAGATGGTTTATTATCATTTTCTTTTGTTGGTTTTATGGTTTCTATTTCTGTAGATACTGCTTCAGTATTTGAAAATTTGCTTAAGACTGCACAGGCGCTTTTTGTAAAATAATCACGTGAGTCTTTATCATATTTAGGAATTGCCTTTTTGATTTTAAAAGTGTGAGTATTGTCATCGTTTTCAATAACTTCAATATATTTATCAAAATATGCTTTTCCACGAGCTGTTAATTTACTATATAAATTTTCTAAGGCTTCTTTACTAAAACCACGTGCTTGATAATATTCATTTAATGTTTGGTGTTTATCTATTGGCACGTTTTTTCTTTTATGCATTTTACCATCTCCATTGCTACTTGGATTTTCTTTTGGATTAGTTTTAGACACTTCAATTTGTGGATTTTCTTGTTTTTCTTGAATTTCAGAAGTTTCAGTTTGTTTTATTTTTTCAATGCCACTGTTGGATCCGTGTTGAACATTTAAGATTGCTTTTTCGGCTTCTTTTGGTGCTGGACTTATTGGAGATTTAATCTTATCGAGATTTTGACCGTAGTGTTTTTGTGATAAATTTGGAATAGTTGTTTTCTTTTGAGAACTCTCTGTTAGTCTGTTTTTTCTGTCTTTTACAATTTTTTCTATTTCACGCAACGCAAATGCTATTTTCATGTAAGCATCATCAGTGGTAGTATTAAACATTGATACAATTACTGGCATTTTGACTTTTTTTCTATTAATTCCAGAAGCGTATACAAAAATATCACGATATTCTGAAGAAATACAGGTAATGACCCCGTCCAATTCTGTTGAGTTTAGATCATAAGCTGTGCATAATTTTCTCAACATTAAGTCAGTACTGTTTCTAAAAAAACCAGCTATATTTTTACCTTTTGCTTTAAGTTTTTCAGCACATAATACATCTAGTTTTATTAAATCATCAGCAAGATTATATTTATAAATCTCGCTTCTTTTAATCGAACTTTTTACGTTTATTCCATCAAAATCTTTTCCATATTTCTTTCTCATCATGTCATAAACAAAGTCTTCTTCATAATTTACTATTGTTTTAAATGTTTCTTCATCTGTTTTATAATCAATCCAAGCTTTCTCCATAATTCACCTCTATATTTATTTGTTATCAACTAAGGTTTTCTTTAGTTCTGTTTCGATTCCTATGTACTCTTTATATGCATTATTAAATAATGCTCTATAGATTAATAGTTCAGTAAGTCCATCAAACGAATTAGATGATATACGATTTGATAATAACACATAATAGTTTATATTTCTACTAGGAAATTTTTGATAAACACTTGCTTTAAATCCTTTATTGTCTATTATGCAGTTTTTAGTTTTGACACTAACATCGTTTAATATTGAATAATATACATTATCAATATTAGCGATATTTGATTGATTTTCTTTATGGTGAATGAATATTGATAAGAAGTAATCTAAATGATGGCGTAAATCCTCTAGAGTTTCTTTATCAAAACGATATTCACTTTTTAGTTCAAATGTATCTAAATCAAAATAAGCAGATAATTCAAATCTTCTTGAATACTTATTAATAACATCTAAAAATTCAGTAAATTCTTTGTCTGTGTATCCTAGAGATATTATAAAATCTTTTAAATTGCAAATTTTAGCAACATATTCGCTTTTAATAATGAATTGTGTTAACAATAACCCTGTTCCACTAGATGTATTCTTTTTAGGTTTTACTGAAGATATTATTTTTTCAATTGTTGAAGTATCCAAATCATTGATTACATACATAACGGCGTCTTTAGAACAACCTATGTTAATAAGTACATCTTGTGCCTTTTGACATTTTTCTTCTCTACTCTTTTTTATTATTTCATTGTAGTTAATAGCTAAATATATTAGTTTATCAAATAATGCATCTAGTTCTTGTTCGTTAATGGCAATCTCGTCACGTAAGTGAAATTTGCTAGTGTAATATTTATTTAATACGGCTCTATCGCAAGGATCTAATAAAGAAATTGCGTGATTTACATAGTTTGCTGGTATTCCTCGTATACCTAAATGAATATATCCATTTGTATAAACTTTTTCATTTATATTATCATTGTAGTTAGGTAAAATTTTATCATCTAAGATATTTTTTGCGATATAGGAAGTTGGATTTATTAATGTTGATGAAATAATTTTTTGAAATTGAGCGTTTTGTGAATAAGATTCTCTCAATAGAAGGTTTTCATCGTAAAATTTCAAGATTGCTTTTAATGTGTCAACATCGATTTGTTTTAATGCCTTTTTTACAGTTTCTCTTTCATAACCAAGATTTTCATAGAATTGATAAACATCTATTATCATTCCAGTGTCACTACAACATGTAGAACTGTGGATATTTGATTTGTCTTTTAAAGCTTGTTGAATACCTTCATTTGGATTGAATAGCAAATTATATACTTTACTTGCTTCACCTGCTCTAAGCATTTGTCCAAATTTCAAAACTTGATGAGGTTTTAATGTGTGATTTGATTGAAAATATAAATCTAGTATTTGTTTATTTAATGGAGATAATTCTTTAAAAACTTCAACTACTATTTCTTTTGAATAACCTATACTAATATAATAATTCATTAAGTCAAAATGTCTTATTGATCCTGTATAGCTTGGTATTTTTATTGATTTGTTTATTTCTTTGATAGAATGTATAAGGCATTTATCTGGACTAATAAATACATTTTTTAAATTTTGAATATCTTCATTTGTTAAAGTTGCTTTGATATTTTTTACATCGTTATAAAATTCACCATATATTTTCTTTAATGTATTTTTTATACTATCTGTACAAGATTCAACTGCAAAATAGATATCGTCATAAAAATATCCCATTTTTTCAAAATATTTGAAAAAATATCTTGGTATAACAAAAACACTTTTTTGAGATTTATTTGTTTGTGCTTCCTTTGGGGAATTAAAAAATAAGAAACGTAAGTTATTTTTAACTATTCTATTAAGACCATCATAATCTGTATCTAATACTTCAAGAATTTCTTCAACAGTTAAGTTTTCATCAGTTAAATTAAATAGCAACTCAATAGCTTTTTTAGCTTTATTGGGAATCCTATTAAAATTCTTTTCCATTGTTTCATTATCTATGTCATATGCAAATTTAATACGTTCTATAATGTTTGTTCCACGTAAAAATGATTCAATGTTAGATTCGTCTTCTAATTTGCGGATACAAATAAGGTCTATATTCATGATTTCTTGAACGATAGGAAACATAAGTTTTTCATATTCACATAAATGAATTCTTTTCTTTCTAGTAAAAAAATCAGAAAATTGATTTTCCAATTGATCTCTTACTAATTCAGTTTCATATTTATATATTGTCCTTAATTCTTGATCTGTTCCATTAAACATTCGATTTATTCTTTTTATTCTTTCCATAATTCACATCGCCTTTGGTTCGCTATTATAACATAACTTTAATCCCTTGGAAAGTATTTTTTATACTCGTTGTGCAAGGCTTCGTTAGTTAAATGAGTATATATTTGAGTTGTCGAGATATCAGAATGGCCAAGAAGTTCTTGTATTACTCTTAGATCTGCTCCGTTTTCTAATAAATGAGTTGCAAAAGTATGTCTAAGAGTATGGGGTCCGATTGTTTTTTTTATACCTTTTATAGAAGCATAATTTTTAATCATCTTAAATATTCCTTGTCTTGTTAACATACGTCCGTGGTTATTTAAAAATATGTAATTATTTATTTCGTTTTTTACAAGTTCAGGTCTATAGTTGTCGATATAATCTTTTAAATATTTTATTGCATAATTGTTTATAGGGACGATTCGCTCTTTGGAACCTTTCCCCATAACTCTTACAATGCATTCCTCATAATCAATGTTTTTGAATTCTAGAGTTATAACCTCGCTTATTCTTAAGCCTGTTGCATACATAAGCTCAAGTATAGCTTTGTTTCTTGAGGAAAAAGCATCAGTTACTTCAATGTCCAAAAGTTTATTTATTTCATCAATAGTTAAATATGTTGGCAAATGAATTCCTAATTTAGGTGATTTTATTCCATCAGTTGGATTGGCACTTATACGTCCAAGTTTTAAAAAGTATGAATAAAAAGTTTTTAAACTAGAAATATTATGACTTACAGTTGAAGGTGCTAAATCGTTTAAAGTTTGAATGAATTTATCTATATCTTTAGATGTTATTTTTAGTAAATCTTTCTTTTTATAATATTCTTCAAATTTATTTAAATCATTTTCATATGACCTAATTGTATTTTCTGAATAATTTGCTTCTACTTCTAAATATGATAAAAAGTCACTTATATAGATATCATTCATACGTTTCACCATATTAATAATAACAAATTTTTGAAAAATTTACAAAATAGATAAGGCCTTATGATATAATTATTTATGGTGATATATATGGAACTTCTTGCTAATGCTTTAAGACCAAAATGCTTAGATGATGTTGTCGGGCAAAGACATTTGGTTGGTGAAGATAAAATTATAAGAAATTTAGTTAATAATAAACATATATTTTCGATGATACTATATGGTCCTCCAGGAACAGGCAAAACTACGCTTGCTTATGCCATAGTGAATGAGCTTGGAATTAAATATCGTATGCTTAATGCAGTAATTAATAATAAAAGCGATTTTGATGTAGCTATTGAAGAAGCTAAAATGTATGGTTCCCTTGTTTTAATTGTTGATGAAATACACCGTATGAATAAAGATAAACAAGATATACTTCTTCCCTACTTAGAAAATGGACTTATTACCTTGATTGGTCTTACAACATCAAATCCTTATTTTAAAATAAATCCAGCCATACGTAGCCGTGTTCAAATATTTGAACTTAAACCAGTTAGTAAAGAAGATATTGTAGTTTGTTTAAAAAGAGCTTGTACAAAATTGGATAAAATAAATGTAAGCGATGAAACACTTGAATATATTGCTTCACTAGTAAATGGAGATGTTCGTGCATCTCTAAGTTTATTAGAGGTTGCTTACTACTCTACTAAAGACGGAATTATTACAACTGATTTAATTCAAAATATTAATCCTAAAGTTATCTTAGACGGAGATCAAGATGGAGATGCACACTATGACTTAATAAGCGCTTTACAAAAAAGTATTCGTGGAAGTGATGTGGATGCTGCTCTTTACTATTTAGGAAGATTAATAGTTATCGGGGATTTGGACATAATATTTAGAAGATTGAGTGTTATAGCTTATGAAGATATTGGTCTTGCTAACCCTGGTATTGGTCCCAAAGTTATGGCTGCGATTGAAGCAGCTAATCTTGTTGGTTTGCCTGAAGCACGTATTCCTTTAGGTACAATAGTTACAGAAATGGCTTTATCACCAAAATCTAATTCGGCTCATCTAGCTTTAGATGAGGCAATTAATGATATTTCCAATGGTGTTAATGGACGTGTTCCGTCTTGGTTAAAAACCAATTCTAAGGATTATAAATATCCACACGATTATAAAAATTCGTGGGTTGATCAACAATATCTTCCAACTGAAATTAAGAATAGAAAATATTTTAAACCTAGAAATAATAAATATGAAAAGAATTTAGTAAATATACATGAGGAGATGAAAAAATGAATATAGCAATAATTGGAACAGGAGTTTATGGTATTGCCATGGCTGTTGCTCTTGCTCAAAATGAAGGAAATAATATAAAAATGTGGTCTGAAAGTGACGAATCTTTAAATAGAATTGAAAAGTCACGAAAGAGTTTTAAAGATTTAGGTGGTATAACAATACCTGATAAGATTTCGTTTTCCACTTCTTATGAAGAAGTCTTAAAGAACACTGATTTAGTATTTATAATGGTAGCTGCTAAATATGTTTCGAGTGTATGTGAAAATATGAAAGAATATATAACTAGAAATATGCATTTTGTTATTGGTTCTAAAGGTATCGAACAAAAGACATGTTTATTTATTGATGAAATATTTCAAAACATTATTCCAACAAACAAACTTGGGGTTATATCTGGTCCATCTTTCGCGATAGACATAGCCTACTTAGAACCTGTTGGTTTAGCTTTAGCTACTAAAAATAAAGGCACAGCTAAATTAGTTCATGAAGCATATAAAAACACGAATATAAAATTAAGAGATACAAATGATGTTGTTGGTATAGAAATTTGTGGTTCTATAAAAAATGTCATTGCAATTGCTGCTGGTATTTTAGATGGCTTAGGTTATAAAGAATCAACAAGAAGTTTTCTGATAACAGAATCTCTACATGATATAAAAGAGCTTATCGATAATCTTGATGGTAATAAAAAGACTATTCTTTCTTTTGCTGGTGTTGGAGATTTATTACTAACAGCTACAAGTGAAAAGTCCCGTAATTATACATATGGAGTATTACTTGGTAAGAAAGATACTAAAAAAGCTTTAGAATACATAAATACAACCACTGTGGAAGGTTATTACACACTTAATAGTATATATGCCCTACTTCGTAAGAAAAAGGTGGAAATGCCTGTAATTGATATAATTTATGACATAGTAATAAATGGAGCTGATCCAAATATTTTAGTAAACTTCCTTATGAGCAAATAAAAACGTTGAAATTTAATTCAACGCTTTTTTTAGGTTTGTTTCTCCATCATCGGTTTTTGGAGTTTGATGGGTTTCGAAATTATTAATCATTAGTATGCTATTTATTTTTGCTTTTAATAGTTCAATTGCTTCTATTAATATTTTGCATAATTCAATTGCATCTAGATTTAAAATCTCTGCCTCTTCATCCAAACTTATATTATTGTTTTTATTTGCAACAAATTCATTTAAAAGAAAATACTCATAACGTTTAGGCAATCCAAGACTCATTATTAATTCTCGTGTAATAATATTAGTTTCTTTTACTGAAGTTATGTATTCACCCATATAAATTTTTAAGTCAATTGATGATTCTATATTGGTCGTTTGACTATCAACAGTTGTATTTAAAGAAGTATCACGGTCATTTATAGGTAAAGTTTCTCTTTCTTCAACAATTTGAGTTTCGCTTGATAAAAATTTGACGTGATTCCTAGTTATTTGTTGTGGTAATATTTGAGTAAAATATTTAAAAACTGATGTGTTATTTCGGTCTATCGGTTTTTTGATTTTAAATATACATCTGCCATTATCGGTTTTAACTATATCGATAAATTCATCAAAATAATCTTTTCCTGTTCTTGTTTTTGAATACACATATTTTAATGTTGCGCTGTCTAATCCACGGGCTTCATAATACTCATTTAAGGTCTTATACTCACTAAATATAATTTTTTGTTGATGTTTACAGTTCTTAAGTTTATTCAAAACATACGTTGGAATTTTTTCCATATCTAAATTCTTTCCTTTGGCAACTCTATGCTTAGTTAAAGGTATTAATATAGTGTATTTTAAATATTGTCTTGCAGTTACATCACTTGTAGGAACGAATTTTTTGATTTTGAACACATGATTATTACCATCTACATATTGAACGTCTATGTAATTCTCAAAGTGTCTTAGTGCACCACGTGGTAAGACTTTATAAACGCTTTCTAGATCTTCATCGTCAAAGCCAAATTGTTTGTAGAATTCATTCAAAGTTTTACATTCGTTAATGGATTTATATTTCTTGGCTTGTGCCTTCTTATTTTTAACCTCATCAAGTTTTGATGGAAGCACTTTTTCTGGTTTATTTGCCTTATCCTCTTTTGGTTTCTTTGCTATTTTCTTAGTTTCGGTTTTTGGTTTTGCTGGGGCCTTTGCTGGTTTATTCTCTATAGGTTTTTCATCAACCGTAGTTTTTTGAGAACCTGATTTTTTATATTTATTCTTTAAAGCTTTTCCTATTCCTTGAGTTTCGCTTCTTGTAAGATTAAAAATTGTTTCTTTTTCCTCTTCGGTTAGTTTAGCATCTTTTATTTCGTTATAATTTTTATCAAATTGTTTTTCTATTAGAGTGCGTTCTTCATTACTTAATGAATGATAGGCTGTTGTAATTTCTAAAGTACTATAACCTTGTTTTTTATAAAACCTTATTATATTGAAAGGTCTTTCTGGAATAATTTCTTCAGCTTTTTTTATTTTTGCTCGTTCAATAACTTTTGCTTGTTTTTCTCTTAGTTTTTGTACTTGTACGTCAATATTATTTTCTCCTGTTAAAACATTATTGATGATTTCTTCGTCTCCAGGCATAACAGGCGTTATAGGAGACTTTGCAGAGGAATAATTATATCCGTAATACTTTTGTAGTGTGCATTTAGTTCTATCGTCATATAAGTTTAATGCTTTTATTAATTCTGATCTAGAATATCCTTTTTTCTCAAGATCTATTATGATCATACTCGGTATTTTTCCAGCATTTTTACTTCCTTGAACTAATTTAATATCATATTTTAATCTTCTAACTCCTGTTAGTAAAATTTTGTATATTTCGTCTTCTGATAGATTAAATATACTTTCAGCGTCTTCAAATTTTATTTGTTTTCGGTTTATTCCAAATAAATAAATTAGTACAGTACGAGTTTCTTTTGGAAATTTATTGATTATATTTTCTATACTACTAACTTCTAAGCCAGTGGCTAAACATAATTTTCTAATCATTAGATTCTCAGGTTTACTAAAGAATGCTTGTAAATCCATATTTTTTAATTTTAATTTGTCTACACATAATATATCTAGTTGAACTAAAAGAGATGCTAGTGCAAATCTTTCTTCATCTTTTTTTAACATCGGTGTTTTATTTGCAGTGGCATCATAATTTCTGCCATACTTCTTTTTCATATAAGTCCTGACAAACTCTTCTTCATATTGCATTATTGTTTTAAAAGTTTCTTCATCTGTTTTATAGTCTATCCACGCTTTTTCCATAAAATACCTCATAATATCTATTTAATTTATTATACTATTGAATAAGGTTCTTGAAAAGACTTTTATAAAAAAGATAACTAAGTAATTAGTTATCTATCTTTTATTATGTCGTTAAAAACATATGAAGCACATAAAAGGCCGGCAACACTTGGAACTAAATTAGCTGTACCTAACATATTAATTTGTTTTGGCACTTCTGTAGATGAAACTACATATAATTTTTTGTTTATGTGTGCTTTTTTTACTTTGCTTCTTAGTATTCTTGCTATTGGGTCGTTGTTGGTTTTGTCTAGTGTTGTTATTTCTAATTTTGTTGGGTCAGTTTTTTTAGCGGTTCCCATACAAGATATAAGTTTATATGAATAATGTAAACTTTCTTCCATCAAGGCAAATTTTACTTCTAATGTATCACAGGCGTCTATTATGTAATCAAAATCTTGATCTAATAATACTTTCAAATTTTCTTTGTTTAATTTTTCTTTAACAGTTTGAATTTTGACATTTGGGTTTATTGAAAGGGCACGCTTTTTTGCTTCATCAACTTTGTATTTCCCAATGTTAGTTGTATCTGTAATCAATTGTCTATTTAAATTGGATAAATCTATAGTATCGAAGTCAACTAAGGTTAAATTAGAAAATCCGTTTCTTATAAGAGCCTCTAGAGTATAACTACCTACTCCACCTACTCCAATAAGGAGAATTTTTTTAGTTTCAATTTCACTTAATTTTTCTTCACCTATAAGACCAATTAATCTTTCAAACATAATATCACCTTTCTTGCAAATAAAAAGCCTAAGAAAAGCCAGTGTGATAAAAGCCCGCTCTCACGAGGTGGGCATCACATGACCTGAATTAGGATCCCTAGCCAATGACTAGGTCTTCAACACAACAAGCCAATTAGATTCCCAATAATCACAATTAGTCGGTTTTATGTTAATAGCCTCTCTTAGGTAATTTAACTATATCATATAACCATAACTTAGTAAATATTGTTTACATATATTTACATGTTTCGGTTAATAATTTACCAAGTTTGTTTTCTAATTTTTCATTTATTGCATCAACAATTTCTGTTATTTCTGGATCAAATGTATAAAAGTCGTCTATCGTTATATAAATATCATCCTCTTGGTGTCTTAAGTAATATGTAATCATATATTCTAACAATAAAATGCTTATTTCGTATGGTAAATATGCAGAAACGTTTATTATTTTATTACGAATACCGTTTTGATAAAACACAGCCATTTTAGGTATCGTCTTGTTATCGCTTCTTAAAAAGACAAAACCTTCATCTCTAATGATATCAAATATACCACCCATATTATTTTGACATGCTAGAGCAAACTTTTCTACTATTGCTTCTTTTTGCATAAATATTCCCACCTTTGCTGTATTATATTAAAACAAAAAGAAAAAAGCAATATTTTATTGCTTTTGAATTGGTTTCCAACGGAATAAAACATCACAGTTGGAAGAATATGGTGCTGGATTTGGCATATCCATTTTTACAATTACAGGAATTTTAAATGCTGAACCAAATGCTACCATTGTTCCACTTTGTAGACTTGTAAGTTTTTCGATAATATCACCACTTATATTTGGAAGCATTTTATTAATGTATTCAAGATCTCTAGGATGAGTCATTTTTAATATACAGAAATTGCTTGTTTGAGCTATAACTGTTTCTGATATTTCTACGGGACGTTGACTTACTAAATCAAGCATTACTCCATATTTTCTTCCTTCTTTAGCGATACGTTCAAAGATGTTATAACCTAAAAGAAAATGGTCATTGTCATTTACAACATATCTATGTGCCTCTTCTATAAACAAATGGAATGGAATAGCAGCACGAACTCTTCTCTTTTTTGCAAAATCAAAAATCATTTTAGAAAAAATTTTAACAATCGTTTTTGCTAAATTATCATCAACATCTTCTAGATTAATATTGATGATTTGACTACGTCTATTATTATGAACTATTAATGATGAAATATAGTTATCAATTGTTATATATTCTTTAAAAGAGAAAAACTTTCGATTTGATGAATTGTTTAGAGAATGCAATCTTACTTGCATTATAACTGCATTATCTTGCATAATTCTATTACCTAAGAAACCATCACCAATTAAAGTAAATGACAAAGCTCTTTCAAGATCATCTAATGTATAGAAAGCATCGGCTGGCACCTCTATTCTACTTTCTAATTCATCATCAATAAATTTAAGCAAGTACTCATTTATAAGAACGGACTCTCCAAATTCACCATTACGATCTATTCCAAAACATTCACTGAATTTACGAGTATAGCCAATACCTTGAATATCGGTGTTAACGTTAAATTCAGGTGTAGAACAATCATTTATAATTGTAAATATATCGTTTTTCTTACCAGCTGCATTTTGATTTGAAAATAAAACAGACATAATAGCTTTAGCAATTAAATGATTTTTTAATTTTTTAGTTTCTTCATCATCTTTTGAAAATAATTTTGCTAGTTTTAACATTCTTTCCACTATCGTGTATTGATGATGATTATCTGCTTGTAAAAGTAAACATATATCATCAATTGTTAATAAAAATACAGGAATGTTTAACTGAACATCATCTGGATCTGTTGGGTTTGAAGTTATGAATTTGTATTGATAATTTGGATTTATTTGATTTAATACCTTAAAAGCGTTTTTATACTCACCATATGCGTCAAATATAAATAAATTAGCATTATATGATAAAAATTGCTTATTTAAAAATATATTTTGAACGATTCTTGCAACAGAGCAACTTTTACCAGAACCAGTGTTACCAAATATAGCAGCATGGTTTGAAAAGAATTGGTTGATATCAATATAAACATTTTTCTCAGGATAAATTGCTGAATGGCCTAAATATAAACTCTTTTCGTCGTCTTTTCCAAGAATAATATTTAATTCATCATCGTTTATAACACGAACTTTACTATCCAATGTTGGCTTTTTTATTGTACCAGCAATAAAACGATTTTCTACAAATTGACCTAATAAATCAATATGAACTGTTTCTGTGTCAACTTTTTTAACTTCTCCAAGTAGTTTATCTGTATCGTTTTCAAAGACAACATGCAAATTCATTAAATTAGGAACTACCATGTTATCTTTATTAATATCAACGACTGCTGTAATATCATCTATATAACGTATTTTTCCAAACATTATAACCAACCTCTTATTCTATTATTAATTATATCATATAATTTATTCAATTCCATCATTTACTTCAATAAATGCAAAATCTGATTCATTAAATTCGATATCAGGATCATTTGTATAGATTGTAAATAGCACCTCATCTTTGTCAACATGATCTCCAATGTACTTGTTTAACATAATACCAACAGTGTAATCAATCGTATCTTCTAAAGTTTTCTTTGATGCACCAAGTTTAGCAGCTAGTTCACCAGCTCCATAAGCATCTATTTTAGTAACAATTCCGCTTTTTTTAGAACGAACTTTTATTTTGTTGTCGGCAACATGAACATTTCTTAGACTTCCACCTTGTGCATGAACAAATTCGTAAAATTTGTTTAGTGCTCTTTTAGATTCAATTGCATATTTAGCTTGTTTGTATCCTTCCTCTAATCCTGAAGAAAAAGTCATGTCATATAGGTTAGCAACAATTTCAATACATGCATCATATAAAGGACATTTTTTACCATTTAAAACATTCATTGCTTCACATATCTCCAAAGAGTTTCCAATTGCATAGGAAAGGGGTGCACTCATATCTCCGATGATTGTTCGAACATTTCTATTATATGCTTCGCCAATTTCTACTAAGTATTTACTTAATTTTTCGGCGTCTTCACGAGTTTTCATCAAAGCTCCACTTCCGACTTTAACATCTATTAAAATGTTTTTTGCACCTAAAGCAAGTTTTTTAGACATAATACTTGATGCAATTAAAGGAATTGATTCAGTTGTTCCAGTAACATCTCTTAAAGCATATATAACTTTATCAAGAGGTGTTAAATTTCTTGTTTGAGAAACAACAGCAAAACCAGTTTCTTCTACTTGTTTAATGAATTCTTCTTCTGTTAATGAAACATTGAATCCTGGAATACTTTCAAGTTTGTCGATTGTTCCACCTGTAATTCCAAGACCTCTTCCACTCATTTTAGCCATTTTCATGCCTATTGCGGCACACATTGGACCGATGATTATAGTAGTTGTGTCCCCTATACCACCCGTTGAGTGTTTGTCTACCAAGTTTTCAATCTTCTCACCTAAATGAAGTTCATCTCCACTTTTTAAAAATATATCTGTAAGAGCAAGTGTTTCTGTTAGGTTCATACCATTTATTACAATTGCCATTAAAAGTGCACTCATTTGATAATCTGGTATCTCTTTATTTAAATATCCGTTAAATGCAAAGAAAAGCTCGTCGTAGCTTAAACTTAAACCGTTTTTCTTTCTTGTTATAATATCTAAAATGTTCATCGTATCACCTACTATAAAAAGTATAGCACAAAAAAACACTTTATTAAAAGTGCTTTTTACCACATATCGGTAGTTATTCCATCTCCGTTTGGATAAATACTACTCATTTCAATAACATATGTTAAATTTGTGTCTTTTACTATTCCTTTATATCTTTCATAAGTGTAAACTTTTAATTTTGGAGGTAAAGATTCAGCTGTATAAATGGTAGTATCAGAAATTCCAATAATTAAAGCGGCGTGTCCGTTTCTTGCAATGAAATCACCAACTTTGTAGTTGCCGTTTTTCATATATTCTTCAGTAATTTGTTGATGTGGTCCTAAATCAGAAAGATCATCGTTAAATTGTTTATAATCACCAGCACCAACATCACCAGTTTCAAATCCTCCGTTATACATTGCCCAAGTAACAAATCCTGAACAAGTAAAACCGTTTGATTTATATCTACTTACAAATTTATCATATAGTTTACAACCCCACATTTTCGGACCTGTTTTAGTACTTTTTACAATATCTTTGTACTTACTTTTACTTAAATATAATCCCTTGTGGTAATATCTTCCTTCTCCATCAATATACGGACGATATCCATGACCATTAAGGCGACCATTTTCATTGAAATAACCTATTGTATAAGGAAACTCTAAAGTTAAAAACCTAGCAGCTGCTAAAACTCCTCCACGGGATCCTTCTCCCATTTCTTTTACACGTGATTCTAATATTTTATCTAATAATTCTGCTTCTTCTTCTGTATATCTTTCACATGGTAAGTAAGGTTTGTTTTTATTTAAAGTTGGTGGAACTATTAAATCAGTTACTAGTATTTCATATTTTTTGGAATTCCCATCAGCAAGTGTTGCAGTAACGCCGGTTTTTCCAACACCAACTCCATATAAAGTTCCATCTTCTACTTTGACAATATTTTCGTCATCACTCGTTAAATTAACAGATTTATTAAAACTATCAGGATAATCAAAAATAAAATCAATTGTCTTTTTTCCATTTAACGCTAAATAATATACTTCTAGCTTATCAAGAGATGATGAAAATGTTCCTTGTATTTTCTTTACTTTTTTACTTGTTAGTGTTACATCAACAGTAACATCTTTTTTCTTGCTGATCGACAGAAGTAAAACGGCATTTAAAATTAAACATATAGCAATTAGAACTATAATTATTCTTTTTTTCATATAATACAACTCACCTATTAAAACAATTATACAAAAATATTTTGCATAATAAAAGAAATATTCTAAAAATTTTAATATTTCTTTTGTAATACTTTTTGAGTTAAATTTTCAGCTTCTTCTAATGCTGGAAGGTTATCTTTGTGGAATTTTTCAAAAACGTCATTAGCTTGTTTTGCTTTAATACTTGAGGCAAAATAAGAGAAAAGCATTTGAACTGGATCAGGACATTCATATTCTCTAATCGTTTGTATACCCCAAAACTCATTATATTTACTTGAAAAGTCACGATCTAGCACGAAAACTAAACCTTCTTCTGATGCAGGGCAATAAAAAATATCTTCTATTACTGAGCACATAATACAACTGTTCATTGGATCTGTAATCAAAGTTGTTCCATCACAGTTAACTCTAGTGATTACATGATTAGAAAATTTTTGCTGTCTTTTATAATTCTTACTGGCAAATCTTCCTGGATTAAGATGTTCGGTGATGAGAATTTTCTTGATTTCTTCGCTAGTTAAAGATGTTTGCTTTTTACAAAATTCAACATAATCAGATAATTCATTTAAGTCTATTTTATTTGAGTGACCAACTGCTGTGTCACTTTCGTATCCCAATTTTGTGTATAACCTTTGCAAAAATACAGCTAAATGTCGACAAACACCATGACCATTAAGCATAAGAGTTTCACCAAAGGTACTTGATTTTAGAACTGACATATCCAATGGATGATTAGTGTTTAAGTCATAAGAAAAGCATCCATAATTAAACATTGAGCAGAAATATGAATATATATCTAGTGGATTTGATGCATCTAACGAACTTATTGTTTTGGATGTGTTTTCTAGAATTTCTTTATAAATGTCATATAACAATTTTACATCTTCATCAGTTTCCGCCATAGTTTTTTCAATTCTCTTTTTTGTAGAATCATAGGAATTTAAAACAAACCAAATGGATGGCATAATAAAAGGATTTTTTAATGCGATTACTAAAAATGATAGAATGCTCGTAAGAGTTGTTGCTGCAATTTGATTAGTTTTTTTATGCTTTAATAGTTCTTCATAGCTACATTCATCAATTTTTTTCATATTTTTCCTCCTTTGATTAATTTAATGTGAAGTTATTATATGAAAATAATGCTTATATGTCCAGTATAAAAAGAAAAGATAGCTTATTTTTTGCTACCTTTCTTATCTTCTTTTAATAAATCTCTTATTTCTTTTAGTAATTTTACTTCATCACTTTCAGTTTTTTTAACTTCTTTTACTTCTTCTTTTTTACCAAAATCTCTTAACTTATTGAAGAATTTGACTATTAAGAAGATTACAAATGCCATAATGATAAAATTGATAACATCTGTTAGGAAAGCTCCATATCTTAAATGAAGATTCCATATATCTAAAGTGAATTGGTTGAAATTAACTTCGGAAAAGCATCCTAATATTGGAGATATGATATTATCAGTTAAACTTGTTACAAGACCTTGAAAAGCGGAACCAATTAATACACCAACTGCTAAATCAAGAACACTTCCTTTTAATATGAAAGCTTTGAATTCATTTACAAATTTGCTTTCTTTTTCAGTTAATTTTTTTATATTCTTTTTTGCAGCTTCACGAGTTTCTTCTTTCATTAGTTTTCCTCACTTTCAAGAACGGCTTTAATTCTTCTAATACCTTGACTTGATGCTTCTTCTTTTTTGATTACAAAATGTCCAAGTTCTCCAGTATGTTTTACATGTGGACCTCCACATAATTCTTTTGATACATCACCTATTGAATAAACAGTTACGATATCTGGATATTTTTCGATAAACATACATTCAGCACCTGAAGCGATGGCATCATCTTTACTCATGCTTTCTACAGTTACTGGTAAATCTTCTTTAATCCATTCGTTTACGATATCTTCAGCACGTTTTTTTTCTTCATCTGTTAACTTGTGATCGCAGTTAAAGTCAAAACGCATTCTCTCAACAGTTATGTTGGAACCTCTTTGATGAGTGTCACTTCCTAAAACTAATTTTAAAGCAGCGTTAAGTAAGTGTGTTGCAGTATGATAACGTGTTTCAATTTCAGAATTTCCAGCAAGGCCACCTTTAAATTTAGCTGTGGAACCTGCTCTTGATAACTCTTGGTGTGCTTTAAAGCATTCATTGTATCCAACAACATCTACTTCAATTCCACGTTCACTTGCAAGTTCAATTGTTAATTCAAGTGGAAATCCATAAGTATCAAATAAATGGAATGCAGTTTCTCCGTCGATAGATTTAGATCCATTGCTTACTTTTTTATCGAATTCTCTTAAACCTTTTTCTAATGTTTTGGCAAATTTTTGTTTTTCGTTTTTTAAAACATCTAATACAATATCTTTGTTTGTTGCTAATTCCTCATAATATTTAGCATATTTATCAATAATCTTTAAAGCAATTTGTTCTTCCCAATTAGAATTGATATCAATATTTAGATTTCTTGCATGTCTAATTGCTCTTCTTATTAATCTTCTTAAAATGTAACCTTGATCTGTGTTACTTGGTTTAATTCCTGCAGGATCAGCAGCAATAAATACTGAAGAACGAATGTGATCAGCAATTATACGCATTGATTTTTCATTTCCTTTATAAGAAAGATTAGAAATGTTTTCAATAAGCTCGATAATATCACTCCAAATAGAAGATTCATAGTTATCAAGTTTTCCTTCAAGAATGGATGTAACTCTTTCTACTCCCATTCCAGTATCTACGTTCTTTTTAGGAAGTTCAGTAATTGAACCGTCTTCATGTTTTTCATATTGCATGAAAACGTTGTTCCAAATTTCTACCCAACGTTCGTCCTCTGGGTCAAAAACTTCAGGAATTTCATCTTCACTTCTGAAGTAGAAAATTTCAGTATCTCCACCACATGGTCCTGTTTCTCCAGCGATCCAGAAATTATCGTCTACGGTTTTAGCAATTCTTTCTGGTTTTATTCCAAGACTGCACCATTTATTATAGCTTACTTCATCAAAAGGAATTGTTTCAGAACCAGCAAATACGGTTACTGCTAGTCTTTCTACTGGAATATTTAAAACTTTTGTTAAGAATTCAAAACTCCAAGAAATAGATTCATCTTTGAAATAATCTCCTAAACTCCAGTTTCCTAACATTTCAAAAAATGTATGATGATAAGTATCACCAATGTTTTCAAGGTCGTTTGTTCTTATACATTTTTGATAATCACATAGACGTGTTCCATAAGGATGAGGTTCTCCTAATAAGTATGGAATAAGTGGTTGCATTCCAGCTGTATTAAATAAAACAGATGGATCGTTTTCAGGTACAACTGGAGCACTTGGAATTTGTTTGTGTCCTTTGCTTACAAAAAAATTAATATATAAATCTTTTAAATTCATTACTTCTCGCACTCTTTTCTATTTATAATCATATCAACAACTTCTGAAGCTGTTAAATTTGTAGAATCAATTACAAGAGCATCAGGAACAATTATAAGTCTTCCTTCTTCTCTAGTATCATCAGAATGATCTCTAAATTTAATGTTTTCTCTGACTTCCTCAATGGTAATGTTTTTACCAGCTTTAATGTATTCATCATATCTTCTTTTTACTCTTGTTTCAAAAGAAGCGGTTAGATATACTTTTACATCTGCATCAGGAAAAACCGCTGAAGTTGTGTCTCTTCCGTCGATTATTATATCATAAAATTCACGAATACCACGAATTTTTTTATTGACGATATGTCGTACTTCATAAACCTCGCATACACGTATAACTAAAGTATCTATTTCTTTAGTTTTAAGTTTATCAGTTACATCTTCGCCGTTAGCGTACATTCTATTGCCTTTATACTCAAAATTAATGCTATCGGCTAGTTTAATAATTGCTTCATCAGAAGTAAAATCAATGTTTTCTTTTAAACCGATATACGCGATACTTCTATAAAACTTTCCAGAATCAACTCTTAAATATCCAAGTTTTTCGACAAGCAAATCAGCTACAGTTCCTTTTCCACTTGCTGAGTAACCGTCTATCGCGATAACTTTATGCATAACAATCACCTACAATAATTTTACTATATTTATAAATTAAAAAAAAGACTTATAAGTCTTATATTTTAATATTTCTATCTAAAAATTCTTTGCTTTTAATGTAAAGACCGGTATACCTGTCATAGTAAACAGATAAAAACTTGTTTATAGAGTCTATTACATAATCTTTAATCTTTAGTTCCTTTATAGAATCTATTTCTACTAAATAATACATTCTAAGCATCTTTCTAACACGCTCGTCATAAATGATTTCATTGGTATAACAATTTTTACAAATATAGCCACCAACATCCGGATCAATTGTTACAATTTCTCTTGTACTTCCACATTTAGCACATCCATTTAGATTTATACCAACTCCCAGGTAGTCAAGAAGTTTTATCTCTAAAATATTCATGACAACGGTTTCGTTTATTCCTTCATCAATCTTTTTCAAAGCACTTACATATAAAGAAAAAACAGTAGGATCAGCATTTTGTTTCATCACTTGATTTACTAAATCAGTAATATATGTTGCATGAGAAATTTTATTTAAATCATTTTTGATATTATTAAAATTATCAATAACACTTCCTTCTTTTAAAGTGGATAGTTTGGATTCGTTATAATAGATAACATATTCACCTAAAGTTAGTTTATTAGAAATAATTCTTAAAGGGCTGTTGATACGTTTACATCCTTTGGAAACAACTCCTATAACTCCTTCTTCACATAAAATATTTAGTACTTTAGAGGAATCTTTATAAGGAACTTCACTTACAACTATTCCTCTTATTTTTTTTAACATACTACATCACTTTCTTAAATTTTAAATAATCTTCAATCTTACCAGTTTTTTTAAATTTTTCCCAATTTTTATCGTAAGCCATTATATTCACCTCTCTACTTATATATTGAGGTAAATTTTGGCTTTTTATTCACTAGAGTTCATCAAAACCTAATTCTACTAAATATTTTTCTTTATTTCTCCAGTTTTTAACTGTTTTTACAAATAATTCTAGATAAACACTTTTACCTAACATTTTTTCAATATCAGCACGAGCTTCACTTCCGATTGTTTTAAGCATGCTTCCTTGTTTACCAATAATTATTTTCTTTAAAGAATCTCTAGAAACAATGATATCCACGTTGATATAAACTGAATCGGCTTTTTCATTGTAATTAGTTAAAACACATGTAACTGAATGAGGAACTTCTTCATTAGTTAAATTAAGAATTTTTTCACGAACAAGCTCAGATATCATAAAATATTTATCATTATTAGTAATAACATCATCCTCATAGTATTTGATATCATCTTTTAAATATTTTTTAGTTAATTTAATTAGTCTATCAACATTATCATTATTCTTAGCACTTATCGGTATTATATCAGCAAAATCAAATAGATCTTTATAATCATTTATGGCATTTATTATACCTTCTTTAGTAAGTCTATCGATTTTGTTAAGGACTAATATTACAGGTACGTTCGTGTGTTTTAAAGCTTCTATTATAAATTTATCTCCCGTACCAAGTCCACTTGATGCATCTACCACAAAATAAATAGCGTCAATATCATCCATAGATTCATAAGATTGCTTATTTAAGTGTTTTCCTAACTTATCTTGAGCTTTATGAATACCTGGAGTATCAACAAAAACAATTTGAGTATCATCATCATGATATACCCCTTGAATTGTATTTCTAGTTGTTCCAGCAACATTAGAAACTATTGCTATATGTTCATCTATAATTGTATTTATTAAAGTACTTTTACCTGTATTTGGTCTTCCTATAATACTTACAAAACCACTTTTCACCTACTACCACCTACTTAACTATATTTAAATCATTTAATATTTCATCTTGAAGTCCAAATTGAATTTTTTCTTCCTCTTTGCTTCTTGTGTGATCATAACCAAGCAAATGTAAAAGTCCATGAACACTTAAAAAAGAAAGTTCTCTTTTTTCTGAATGACCATATTCAACAGCTTGACTTTGCATTTTAGGAATAGAAATAAAAACATCTCCTAAGTTACGTATTTCACATTCTATAAAATCATTATCCTCTAAAGCAAAACTTAAAACATCAGTTGTTCTATCTATTCCACGATATTCTAAATTCATCTCATGCATTTTTTCATCATCTATAAAAATAATAGAAAAACAAGCATTATTAATATTTGATTTTTCTAAAGTATGATTTAGCACTTCATTTAAATAACTATAATCACCTTTATATCCAAATTCATCAATTATATCAAAACTATTCATTAAAAATTCACCACCACTAAAACTATTAAAAACATTACTAATACGAAAAGAATAAATGAAAGAAAAGCAACTAATAAATTTAAAGAATCATTATTGCATCTTTTCTTTATTCCGTTGTATATCCAAAATATAACAAATCCAATTATACCACCAATTACATTTAAAATGATATCATCAATATCAAAACTTCTTCCAATATGCATTTGTATCACTTCTATTGAAAGAGATGTTATAAATACAATAAACGTTGATATAAAAATATTGAGTTTGTTTGTTTTATCATGAATCATATCAGTAATTAAGAACCCAAAGGGTAAAAATAATAAAATGTTACCAACAACATTTCTATAAAAAAGAACACTTGTTAATTTATAACGCATAATCTCTTTAAACGGAATAAAATTATTAGAATAACTTTCAAAATCAGTTGTAGTAACCAGTCTAAAAAGTAAAAAGCAATAAATAATATAGATAAGCATTTTTAACTCTTTTAAGACGTTTATTTTTTCTTTTGTCATTATAATGCAAACAATTCGATAAAGAATCATAACCAAAGAAAAAAGAATTATCATAGGTAATGTACTGCCAATTATTCTATAAAGTTTAGTTGGTATCATTTATATCACTTTCCTCAAAGTATTCACGTTTAGAAATATTTTCTAAAACACTTACAAATACCTCTAATTCTATTTTACTATCAAATTCACTTTCTTTCAAAACTTTTTGATCAATAATTTGACTATTGAGGGAAGTTTTTTTTAAAATTTCTGATTTTATTGCTTCTTTGGCATTATTTAACGCTTCATCATGTGTATATTTTTTAGTTTCTTCCTTAGTTTCATATTCTCTTATAATTTTAAATGAACCAAGTTTTAATAATATTTTTTCTTGATAACTTTTATAATGTTTTTTATAAAAATAGTTATCATTATATTTAAAATTAATACGTTTTTTCTTAGTTTTAGTAACAGTTTTATACTTAAGTGGATAACTTACATTTACTTTATACCAAACTTCAGCAAGAACATCTCCACTTGCACAGACGTTTTTCTTAACTTCTTCATCTTTTTTGATAGTTCCACTTATTAAAATATCCCCTTTATTTACAACTTTATCTCTTTCTACAATGTTTTCTCCATTGAATGTTATTACTTTTTTAATAACCCCTGATTTAGATGCAACTATATTACAAAATCCATCTTCTTTTTCTTCATTTTTGATGATTCTTTCTTCAAAAGAAACAATGTACTTCATTCCGCTTCGATATATACTTAACCATTCTAAAGTATCATTGTTTTCTCTGACGATTGAATCACTGATTTTATTTAATTTTCCAACACTTAAAGCTATGGTATATGGTTTTATATTTTTCTCCTCAAGTATTTTTTGAATTTCATTTCTTAAATTTTTGTTTTCATGCTTAATATCCACAGAAACTATGACATTACTTATTAGATATAGAGAAACAATAATAAAAATCAAAATAAAATAATCAAACTTATATTTTACAAAATGTTTTTTTAGTCCGTTCTTGCCGTAATGTTTAAGAACCTCAACTTCGGAAAAATAACATTTTTTAACTATTTCATTTAAATCATTTGTTTCAATTTTACAAGTGATATAATCTTTATAATATTTAATATTATATAAATTAAGTTGCATTTTTAAACATTTTTTAATAAATAACTTAATATTGTTTTTAACTTTTATTAATATCATATTTTATCTATGCTTTCTATACACCCATTCACAACAAGTTCATGACCAACAGTTTTAGATAATACAAAATGTTTCCCTTTTATTTTGTAAATAGATTCGTTTATATTAACGAGTATCTCATTTTCGGTTAAAGATAAAATGTTATTATAGTTTTTAATATAAATACCATCATTGAACAAAACTACATAATATTTTTCATCTTTAAAATACGAACGTATTATATCAAACATAAATATCACCAATAAATAATATGAAAATGCATGAAAAAATAACACTTTTGTGTTATTTGAAAAAGATGTTTTTTGATTGGTTTTTTTTATATATTAGCATATTTACCTCCTATTCACTTCTTAAAGCTTCTACTGGATCTTTTTTAGATGCTGATTTTGCTGGTATAAGTCCTCCGATTAAAGTTAATATAATCGATAAAGCAACTAATATAAGAGCATGATTTATATTTAATGTTGCTGAAAGTGGAATATTACCTGTAAAATGATGAATAACCGAGTTTATTATTGGAATAAATGCGTAAGATATACCTATTCCAAAAAGACCCGATAAAAGTCCAATAATAAATGTTTCAGCATTGAATATTGAAGATATATTTCCTTTAGATGCTCCAATAGCTCTTAATATACCAATTTCTTTTGTTCTTTCATAAACAGAAATGTAAGTTATTACTCCTATCATGATGCTTGATACAACAAGAGAAATAGAAACGAATGCTATCAATACATAACTTACTGCATTTACAATAGTTTTTACTGAAGACATAAGAATACCTGTTGTATCTGAATAATTTATTTTTTTATCTTCATCACTCTTTTTGTTATATTCATCTATAAATGATAAGAAATGTTCTTTTCCATCAAAACTGTTGAAATAAAAAGATATGTATGTTGGTTCTTCTTTATCTTGATAGCCCAACTTTATGAGATTTGTTTTTTGAGTTGTTTCAGTTTTACTCATCATGGCACTTACAACACGAGTAAGTTCGTCTTCACTGAAATTAAGTGTAAAAGCGGATGCGATTTTGCTTGCATCAATATTAAATGAGGACGCAAAACTGTTAGCTAACTCAGTTGTTAGATTTCCAACTTTAGTTAGGACTTCACTTTTAACTTTAGCTTCAGTCATTAGATTCGCAAATTTTTCTTCAGTTTCATTGATTAATGCACTTTCAAGATAAGAAGATATAACCGTATTTTTTAAATCATTTATTATTAATACTTCTCCATCGAAGTTTTTTCCTACTCCGCTTAAATATACTTTATATGCACTAGAATATGCATTCAATAAACCTTTTATTAAAGCACTATAAGAACTTTTTAAAGTATCTACTGGTATTAAATATGTTTTTTCCATATTCTTTAGTTTGGATGTAACATCTTCTTTATTAAAGTAACTATTTACAAGTTCATCTATCTTATCCTCTTGGAAATCTACACTTAAAACATCATTCATAAATGTTTTTAAATTACTTTCAAATAAAGTTTTTGCTGGAGTTGTATCAACACTTATAGAACTTTCTATTTCACTTATCGCTTTTTTAGTTTTATTTTCAATTGCTGAGGAATCGATTTTACCACCAAAAGCATTTTTTAGCTTTTCTTCATCTACTTTAACTAAATCTTCAAATGAGAAATCATATTTGTTGTTTTCTTTATCAAAACGATTTCCAGAAAAAACATCAATTTCTGAATTTTTTAATTGCTTTTTTACAATTTCAGTGTTCTTTGTTTGATTGATAATGTAATCTATTAAAGCGTTGGTATAAACAACTCCTGGGTTAAGAGAAGTAGATGTTACTCCTTCTTTTGCACTTACAACACCAACTATTTTTAATTTTGTTGCTTTTTCATATACTTTTTTCATGAACGTTTCATCTTCAGACATATCTTCATACACATCATATTTTTTATTGTATTTATATGTATCAGTTGGAAGAACTAATCTTAAATCAACTCCCATTAAATCTTCATAAGAAAACTTTAATGGATCATGGTTAATATCAACTTCTTCTCCACTCATGATAGAATTAACCATCTTAGATAATTCGCTTGTATCTCTTAAACCTAAAGAATACACTAACAAATCAGATATAGTATTCTTCTCTGATAAAACGATTACCATCTCATCATATGCTGTTGGCCAATGTCCAGCAAGAACATCATAATCTTTAGTTACCTCACTTATGTCATCCACCATACTAGAATAAACACTTGCCATAGATGAATATGACGAGATTAATGCATTACCTCCCATCATCGATGTAAATAGATTGCTTGGATTCACTTTAGAAAGTTTTTTAGTTGCATCAATTGTATAAATATTAGGATCAACACTGTAAGAATATTGAATATTAGCTACATCGTCTTTTATTTCATTCATATTTTTTTCTAAATATGATTTAAAACTTTTTAAATCATTTGTGCTTACACTTGATAACATATTTGTTATATATTGTTCTTCAGTTACTTCGTCAGTTGACTCACTACTTTTTTCACCACTTCTCATCGACAAAAGAATGCTTGTAATATCAGAAGATTCTTGCATAATAGTAAGTGGATATGAAGTTAAAGTATCTTCTTGTATAGAATCAACATAATTTTGAAATCCGGTAGATACAGCTAATATTAAAGCAATACCGATTATACCAATTGAGCCAGCAATGGACACAAGTATAGTTCTTCCTTTTTTAGTCATTAAGTTATTAAATGAAAGCGTTAAAGCTGTAAAAAATGACATTTTAGTTTTCTTTAATACTCGGTTATCTTTTTCCTCTTTTTTATAATCATATGGATTTGTATCACTTAAAAGTTTACCGTCTTTAATATTAATAATTCTACTAGAATAGTTTTGGGCTAATTCTGGATTATGAGTAACCATAATAACAAGTTTATTTTTGGAGATATTTTTTAATAATTCCATTATTTGAACAGAAGTATCAGAATCCAATGCGCCTGTTGGTTCATCAGCTAAAATAATATCGGGATCATTAACAAGTGCACGTGCTATAGCAACTCTTTGCATTTGACCACCGGATAATTGATTAGGTTTTTTATTGATGTGTTTAGATAAACCAACAGCATCAAGAACCTTAATAGCTTTTTCTCTTATAACTTTTTTAGATACACCGGATAAAGTAAGTGCAAGCTCAACGTTTTTTAAAACTGTTTGATGAGTAATCAAATTATAGCTTTGAAAAACAAAACCAACCTTATGATTACGATATGTATCCCAGTCACGATCATTATACTTTTTAGTACTCACACCATTTATAACTAAATCTCCTGATGTATATTTATCAAGTCCTCCTATTATATTAAGAAGAGTTGTTTTACCACTTCCACTTGGGCCTAAAATAGATACAAATTCTGATTTTCTAAAATTTATACTTACTTTATCCAAAGCTTTTTGTTCAAGACCATATGTCTTATAAATTTTTGTAATATTTTTTATTTCTAACATAGCTTCACCAAATTTCTAAATTAATATTATTATACACTTTTTCCGCACAATAAAGAATATGTTTTTTAAAATAAAAAAGACTTATGAAAGTCTTCCTTTAACCATTGCAGATACTTTACTCATATCGGCATTGCCGTTTGTTTTTTCTTTAACTAAAGAAATTATTTTTCCCATTGATTTGATATCAGGATTTTCAAAAGTTCCTATAACTTCATCTATTATCTTTTCAACTTCTTCATCGCTTAACATAGCAGGTAGATAAGATTCTAGTATTTCAATCTCATGTTTTAAATCATTAATCGTTTCTGTTTTTCCGAATTTTTCATATTCTAGAATCGATGAATTTCTTTTCTTTACTTCTCTTCTAATAACATTTAAAGTTTCTTCGTCAGTTAAATCATGTCCAACATTTATTTGTTCCATTTGAAGGGCACTTTTTAACATTCTAAGAACTCCTAGTTTAAATTTATCTTGTTCTTTCATAGAAGTAAGTAGGTCAGCTTTAATTTTATCAAACATATTTTATTCTCCTTTAAATTAAAAAGAGGAATTATCCTCTTCTATTTCTTTTACGTGAATTTTTAATCATTTCTTTTTTGGCTTCACGTTTTCTAACTCCTGGTTTGTCATAATGTTTATGTTTTTTAAGTTCAGAAGGGACACCACTCTTTGCCACTTTAAGTTTGAATCTTCTTAATGCTGAATTAATATCACCATTTTTAACATCAACCTTTGTCATTTTGCTTCCCTCCTCTCAATTTCAATAGTATTATAATACACTTTTTAGATTAGTGCAAGAAATTTTCTAAAAAATATCGCGAATTAAAGTAAAAAAAAGATGAGTTGCTTATTTATCATCCTCATCTTTATTTAATTCGTATTGTTTAGTATTCATAAGGTCATTTAATGCTTCGTCGATATCGATTGTTGCATCTTTATCTTTTGAGAAGTTTTCACCAATTACTTCTTCTTCAAGGCCAGTTTCATCAATTTCTTCTGTTTGATTGATTTCTTCTATATTTTCGTCTTCCTTATTTTCTTCTTCGCTTTTTTCTTTGTTTTTTGGAAGTTCTGGTTTTTTCTTTCTAAATAGCAAGATTCCAGAAATAGCAATAATTGCAAGAACTATAAAGACAAGGACTACTATTAAAACAATTTTATTGTTTTTAGATTTGTCTTTCTTATCATCTTCTACTATCTCATCATGAATTCTTTTTCCATTATCGTCAAATTTATAAGTTCCATCTTCAATTTTTTGGGCTTCCTCTGGATATTGTAATTTAAAATCAGTGAATGATAATGTTACTTCAGCACCATTCCCATTAGTGAATGTTACTTTATTATTTAAATATGCGGTTACATCAATGTCATCATCACTTAATCTAGTAATTATAAGTTTATAAGTTTTAGCATCATCACCTAATACATTAGTAACAACAATGTTTATAATATTTTCTCCAACTTTTAATTCAGTTACATCGTCAACAATTACTTTAGCATTTGAGTCAACTGGAGTAAATTCAATTAAACCAGCAGTTGAAGATATTTTATTTGGAACTGTTATTCTATATTCGTAATTATTAGCTACGAAAGCTGGTTCCATTGTATAAATACCTACACTTAATCTTGAAAGGTTTGGACTGTTATAAGCACTTTCACCACGTATCGTTTTAAAAGTATAAACGTTGGTTGTTTTGCCGCTTTCGCTTCTTACCGTTATTCTAATATCATTATCACCTTGATTCAAAGTGATTGTTGATGTTTTACCCGTGGAAGAGCTTCTACTTTTACCACCTTCATAAGAAATCTCACAAGCTCCATCATTACATTCTACTGAGAATTTAATAGAGTTTATTGTGTCGGCTATATCAAATATTGTATATTCAAATACATCTTTATTAAATGTTGGATTCATACTTCCTTGTGAAATTGTAACACTTTTTAAAGTGGCATCGTCGCTTTTAGGTTTCTTGCCATTTACAATGTATTTTTTAGTATCAACACTGAATAGATTGCCATTAACTTTATAAGTTATTTTAGCTATTACATCGGTATATTTTTCCTCACTAGAATTAGTAAGTATTACATTTCCTAAAGCAGTTGCTGCATTGGCTGGAAAAGATGACTCATTAGCTTCATTTGGATAAGTTATAACTGTCCCGCTGGCACTATTGTTGGAAATAATTCCTGTACCAGACACTTTAAAGTCACAACTAACAGCTGCTACATTTGTTTCACAACTAACTAAAGTGACATTATTAACTGTTTCATCGTCTGAAAGTTTAATGCTTATTGGTATGCGAGTTTCACCTACGTCTGTTGTAAATGTGCCAAATTCTAAGGATGCAGCATGAGTAATCATTGGGAGCGTACTTCCGATAATTAATCCTCCACAGATTACTCTTTTAAAAAATTTATTCATAATTTTCCCTACTTTTCTATTCTTAATTATTGTATTTTGATTATAGCAAATATATATTATTTTATCAATATCAAATAAGTTTAACTAAGATCTCATTCATAACGTATATCATATTTGGATTAACAAATAAATATCCGTTTTTATATATTAATTCACCTTTATTTATCAGTTCTTGTACTGGATATTCGTCTTGAATATTAACGTTATACTTATTAAAAAATTCATCTACATTTATACCTTCTAGTTTTCTAAGACCCAACATGATTTCGTTATCCATTTGATCTTTATGGGTAAGAAGATTTTCTTCTTGACGATAATTTCCATTTATATATTCGTGAATACTTCTTGTGTTAGTATATCTAAATCCGTCTTTATAACCACTTGCACCAAGACCAAAGCCATAGTATTCCCCATTGTTCCAATAATTTAAATTGTGGATAGATTTATATCCTGGCTTGGCAAAATTACTTACTTCATAATGTTCGTATCCTGCATTTTTTAAGTGTTTACATATGGTGTTATACATCTTAAAATCTAAATCCTCACTTATGTATTCTTCACCATTAATCTTCATTTTAGTATGGTCTTCTAATATCAAAGAATAAGTTGAAATATGAGTTGGATTAAGTTTTAGTAATTTATTTATGTCTTTTTTTAATACACTTAGTTTTTCACCAGGTATTGCATACATTAAATCAAGATTAATATTTGTAAGACCTCTAAGTCTCATTTTCTTTAACTTTTCTTCAATATCACTATATTCACATTCTCTTTCAAGTATGTTTAAATTATTAGGGTCAAAAGACTCAATACCAATACTTATACGGTTAACTCCATATTCAATAATATCATCTAAAAATTCATCGTCGATATCTCTAGGATTAACTTCAATTGTGTATTCGCAATCAGGATCTCGATTAAATATCTCTAAAGTGCGAAGTAAGCGAATTCTTTCTTTTCTTGACAAACATGAAGGAGTTCCTCCTCCAATATACAAAGTTTTAATTCGTTCTCCATCATAACTGCTTTCTATTTCTTTTCTTAAGGCTTCCAAATAATCACTTACAAAGGAATCAATTTTTAATACTTTTGGAAAATCACAATAAGAACATATATGATTGCAAAAAGGAATATGTACATATACTGCTTCCATATCATCACCTACAATAAAATTTTATACTAAAATACAACAAAAAACAAGAATATTGTTTTATTTATTCTTGTGTATTATTTTTCAGTTTTTAAAACACTTAAGAAGGCTTCTGGTGGTATTTCAACATTTCCGACCATCTTCATTCTCTTTTTCCCTTCTTTTTGTTTCTCAAGAAGTTTTCTTTTACGGGAAATATCTCCACCATAACATTTTGCTAAAACGTTTTTCTTCATTTGACTGATATTTTCACGAGCAATTACTTTTGATCCTACACTTGCTTGAATTGGAACTTGAAATAATTGGCGAGGTATGATTTCTTTTAGATTCTCAACGATCTTTCTACCTCTTGTATAAGCAAAGTCTTTATGAACAATTAATGATAAAGCGTCAACTATTTCTCCGTTGATTAAAATATCCATTTTTACTAAATCACTTGCTTTATATCCAACAATTTCATAATCAAAAGAAGCATAACCTTTAGTAGTAGATTTTAATCTGTCATAGAAATCATATACGATTTCTGATAAAGGTATTTCATAATGGATGTTTACACGAGTATCATTTATATAATCCATTGATTTATAGATTCCTCTTTTATCTTGACATAATTCCATAATAGCTCCGATATATTCGCTTGGAACAAAAATATTAGTTTCTATATATGGTTCTCTAATTTCAGCTATTTTAACTCGTTCTGGCATTTTTGAAGGAGAATCAACAGAAATAACTTCACCATTAGTTAATTTTACTTCATAAATAACTGATGGCGAGGTTGTAATAATATCTATTCCAAATTCTCTTTCGATACGTTCTTCAATTATTTCCATATGAAGAAGTCCTAAAAAGCCACAACGGAAACCAAATCCTAAAGCTTCAGATGTCTCTGGTTCAAATTCTAAGGATGCATCATTTAGTTTTAGCTTTTCTAAAGCTTCTTTTAATGGTTCAAACTTATTTGGTTCGATTGGGAAAAGTCCTGAATAAACCATTGGTTTCATTGGTTGGTATCCTGGAAGTGGTGTTTTTGCTTCGTGAGACAAAGTTGTAATTGTATCACCAACTTTAACAGTATCGATTGTTTTAATACTCGCATTAATCCAACCTACTTGACCACTTACTAGTTCAGAAAGTTCTTTGGTTTTAGGAGTTGATACACCAAGTTCAACTACTTCATAAGTCGCTCCTGTTGACATCATTTTTATAGTATCGCTTTTCTTTATTTTTCCATCAAATACACGAACAGATGCAATAACGCCTCGATATGGATCAAAGTAAGAATCAAAAATCATGGCTTTAGTTTCGTGATCAACCGGTTCTTTTGGAGCAGGAATACGTTTAACTATAGCATCAAGCAATTCTTTAACTCCAACACCTGTCTTACCACTACATAAAAGAATTTCATCACGATTAAAACCTAAAACATTAACAAGTTCATTTGTTACCTTCTCAACATCAGCATTAGGTAAATCAATCTTATTTATTACAGGAATAATGGTTAAATCATTATTCATCGCAAGATAAAGATTGGCAAGAGTTTGAGCTTCAATTCCTTGAGCAGCATCAACTATAAGAATCGCACCTTCACATGCTGCTAAACTACGTGAGACTTCATATGAAAAATCGACATGTCCTGGAGTATCAATTAAATGTAATATATATTCTTCACCTTCATAATTATATTTAAGTTCAACCGCGTTAAGCTTGATTGTAATACCTCTTTCACGCTCAAGATCCATGCTATCTAGAAGTTGATCTTTCATATCATGACTTGATACAGCACCTGTTAACTCTAAAATTCTATCAGCGAGTGTACTTTTACCATGATCGATATGAGCAATAATACTAAAGTTTCTAATGTGATTTATATCCATTTTTCTTCACCTATGAAAAATTATATCAAAAAAGATCAAATTTCTCCATAAAAAAGAAAGTAGTTATCTACTTTCTAAGCAATTTATTAAGCACTCTTTTCTCTTTTTTTAATCGAAGATGTAATAATATTTTATTTTTAGGAATTAATCCTTCAATTTTTTCAATATTATTTATTTCAAACTCTAAATAAGGTTTATTATGTTTAAGTATTGGTCCGTATGTTAAATCTATTTTTGAGTATTTTTTATTACCACGAACAAATACTATATTGATATAATTTTTCTTATTGTCTTGGAAATATTCTTCACTTTTAATGAAAAATCCTAATTTAGTTACATATTTTCTTAACATTGTATGATCATTATTGGATTGAATTATTAATTTATTAATATTCTTTAAATAATCATTATTTAAGATTCCCATAATGGTATTTGTTCCCATACCAGAAATTATTACAGTGTCTATGTTATCTTTTTCAGTTAAAACGTTTAATCCGTCACCCAAACGAGCATCTATTTTGTCGCTTAAGCCTTCATTTTCGATGTTTTTAATACCTGAATCTAGGGCTTGAGAGTTAATGTCAGATGCAATGATACTTTTAACTAAATCATTTTTCACTAGAAAAATATCAAGCAATGCATGATCACATCCAATATCGATTATTTTATCATTATAATTTACAAATTTTGTAAGGGACGAAAGTCTTAAACTTAACATAAATACACCTCCTTCTTTTCTAGTCTGTCATAAAGTCTTTTAGTTTTTTTGCACGAGAAGGATGTCTCAATTTTCTTAAAGCTTTTGCTTCTATTTGACGAATTCTTTCTCTTGTAACATTAAATCTTTTACCAACTTCTTCAAGAGTATAACTTGTTCCGTCAATTAAACCAAATCGAAGTTCTAGTACTTGTTGTTCTCTTGGTTGAAGTGTGGATAATACTGATTTAATTTCTTCTTTTAAGATTTCGTTTGTTGCATATTCTTCAGGACTTAAACTTGATTCATCTTTAATGAAATCACCTAAGTGTGAATCATCTTCTTCACCAATTGGAGTTTCAAGAGAAACTGGATCTTGACTTATTTTTATAACTTCTCTTACTTTATCAACGCTGATACCCATTTTCTTAGCAAGTTCTTCATCACTTGGCTCACGATTTAATTCAAGTGTCATTTGTCTTTGGATACGTGCCATTTTATTAATAGTTTCTACCATATGTACTGGTACACGAATTGTTCTTGCTTGATCTGCAAGTGCACGAGTTATTGCTTGTCTAATCCACCAAGTAGCATAAGTTGAGAACTTATACCCTTTACCAAAGTCGAATTTTTCTACGGCTTTCATAAGACCAATGTTTCCTTCTTGAATTAAATCAAGGAATAAAAGTCCACGTCCAACATATCTTTTTGCAATTGAAACAACTAAACGTAGATTTGATTCGGCAAGAATATTTCTGGCTTCTTCATCTCCATTAGCTACACGTACTGATAAATCCATTTCTTCTTCAGGACTTAAAAGAGATATACGTCCAATTTCTTTTAAGTACATACGAACTGGGTCGTTTATATTAACATCTTTTGTTAAATCTTCATCATCAAGTACGATTACTTCTTCTTCTTTTTTTAATCCGTTTTCTGAACTTGATGCTTCATCTTCTGTTATAACGCTTATTCCAGCTTCTACAAAACTATTATATAATTGGTCTAGCGAATCAGCATCCATATCAAGACCTTGTAAAGCTTTAGCTAGTTCTTCAAATGTAATAAACCCTTTCTTTTGTCCTTCTTCAATTAGTTCTTTTTTTCTTTCATCAAAAGTTTTGATTTCTTCTACTTTTTTCATTTAACACACATCCTCTTTTTTAAATTCACTATTTCATCATTAATACGAAGCTTTTCATTTATATCCGTTGTTGTTTTTAATTTTTCTTTCAATTCTTTTATCTTTCTTTCGTTAGCTAGATCTTTTACTTTATTTACAACATCGATAATTTCTTCATCACTTAACGTATTTTGAATAAATTCGTCTATTACTTGAATTGCAAGTTCATAAGCATCACTTTCAACCTCATATGATATAAAATCAGCAATACTTATATAATTATATTTTATATAGAAAGCTAATAAATCATTTGCAAGTGTATTATACTCATCATTTGGTAAATATGCAAGTTCTTGTTCATATAGTCTAATGTATTTAGTATCATTCATCATGTAGTAACATATTAAACCATATAATTTTTCATCTTTTTGTAGTTTCTTTTTTACTTCTACTTTAGTTATATTTTCGGGCTTACTTTCAACTTTAATGACTTTGTTCATCAAAGTATTCCTATCGATTCCATAATCGTTTGCCAATTTATTGATTGTTAAGTCTATTAAAATATCATCTTTACATTTGCTTAACTCTGCAAGTATTGAATTAACATATGCTGAAACATCATCAACCTTATCAAAATTCTTATTTTTCTTCAATTGATTTAATTTGAAATCAAAGAATGTTACAGCATGATCAACAGCATCGATAAACTCACTGACATCATGACTAGTTAAATATTCATCCGGGTCTTTGGCTCCACTGATTCTTAAAACTAAGGTTTCAATTCCTGCTTCGGTTAATTTTTCTCCGTTTTTTATTGTGGCCATTTCTCCAGCTGAGTCATTATCCATACATAAAATAACTTTAACATTTAATTTGCTTAAAAGTTTAATATGTTCTTTTGTAAGTGCTGTACCCATAGTTGCAACAACATTTTTTACTCCACAAGAATAAACTCTTATTGCATCCATTTGACCTTCAACAATTATCATTGTTTTCTTTAACCTTGCTTCACTTACGGCTCGATGATAATTAAATAATACTTCACTTTTTTTAAATATAACGGTTTCTTTAGTGTTTACATATTTAGCGTCTTCGCTTTGTTTATATATACGAGCACTTATTCCAACTGGCTTTCCATTGGCATTATGTATTGGAAATGTTATACGATTCTTAAAAATATCATATATTTTATTACCATGGTTTATTAATCCAACATCAAGTAAAACATTTTCATCAAAACCTTTATTTAAAAGTAGGTTTGATAAAGCATCATTATTGGGTGCTAAACCAATTTCAAATTCGTCTATCACTTCATCACTTAATGCACGATTTTGCAAATACTTCTTAGCTTCTATTCCATCTTTACTTCTCAAATTGTTTTGATAAAACTTGATAGCTAAATTCATGGCTTCATAATGTTTATCATATTTACTTACAACGTGAATTCCTTCACTTAATGATGCTCCTATTTTGTCAGCAACAATTTTAACGGCTTCAATGAAACTTATGTTTTCAAAGTCTTGAACAAAATTAAATACATTACCAGTTTTATGACAAACAAAGCAAGTAAATATTCCTTTTTCTTCACTTACGGACATTGATGGATTATGGTCGTCATGAAATGGACATATTCCAAAATAATTACTACCTTTTTTTTCAAGATTAATATAGGAACTAATTATGTCTACAATATTAGCTTGTTTTTGAATTGAATTAATTTCTTCATTACTAATTGCAGCCATAATTTCACCTTCTAAATATATATTTTACCCTAAAAGTCTTAAATTTCTTCTTTTTTTTGACATTTTTTCAAAAAAAGCTAAAAAATATGTATAAATTTCTTATGATCGAGCAATTTTAGTGTCTTTAAAATATTTTCTAAAATGTTTTTTTTAGGTATTATAAAAAATTTACAAAATAACAAAAAACATCACTTTTTAGTTGATGTTTTTATCAAGAATATGATATCATTTATTTGGTGAGGAAATCACCTGTTTATGAGAATACTCATAGACACCACTTATGGTAGCTGCTCAGCTACCTTTTTTATTGAAATAAAAAAAGCTTTTTATAAATACCAAAGCTTTTCTCCGTTTTTTCCAACTGTTTTAATTATTCCTGATCCAATACATTGTTCTCCTAAATAAATAACACATGCTTGACCTGGAGTAACTGCAGGAACTTTTTCTGGATAACTAACTCTTATTTCGTTGTTGTCCAAATATTCTAGCATTACTTCGTAGTCTGGTCCACGATATCTAAATTTTGCCGTTGCAAAAGTTGGGTGGTTCGGACTAATTAAGTTAACATCTTCAATAATACATTCATCACTGTAAAGGGTTTCAGGATTATCACCAAAAGCAACAAACAAAATATTCTTTTCTACATCTTTTCCAACAACAAAATGTTTATCCTTAAAACCAGAAACTCCAACATTTCTTCTTTGACCGATTGTATAATTCATTAATCCGTTATGAGTTCCAATTATTTCTCCAGAATCTATATCAACTATGTTACCTGGATTAGGTTTTAAATAATTATGTAAAAACTTTTGATAGTTTCTTTCTCCAATAAAACAAATTCCTGTGGAATCCTTCTTCTTAGCTGTTGGAAGATTTATCTTGCTTGCAATTTCTCTAACTTCGCTCTTATCTAAATCACCTACTGGAAACAAAACATCTTTAAGTTGATCGGCAGATACTTGAGCTAAAAAATATGTTTGATCTTTATTAGAGTCAACTCCTCTTAATAGTTTGTTGCCAACAATTCTTGCATAATGACCTGTTGCAATATAATCAGCTCCAAGTTTTTTAGCTTCTTTTTTAAATAAATCAAATTTGATGTATTTGTTACACATTAAATCAGGGTTTGGAGTTCTTCCTTTTTTTAATTCATCCAAGAAATATGTGAATACGTTATCCCAATATTCTTTAATGAAATCAACTCGATGCAAAGGAATACCTAAAGCGTTACAGACTTCTAATGCGTCATTATAATCTTGCTCTTGAGGGCATATATTATTTCCTAAATTAGGATTCCCTTCTGTATCATTATTAACTAAAGAATCCCAATTTCTCATAAATAATCCAATTACTTCGTATCCTTGCTTTTGTAACAAATATGCAGCCACTGATGAATCAACACCACCGCTCATGCCAACAACCACTTTTTTAGCCATAATTCCACCTCTACTGCATTAATTATAGTATAAGTTACATCATTTAGCAAATGAAAAAACTATAACATAAAAGTAAAATATTTGACTAGTTTATAAAGAAGAAAATAATTTAATAAATCATATATAACAATAAAACCAATTATCAATAAATATTTTTTTACCATTGGTTTCATTAAAACTATTAAGTAATCAGTGCTTAGTCCCACAACGTTTGATAGACTTTTCTTAACATATTTTATTCCAACAATAAATAGATAAACTAGAATTACAATAAAAAGTCCTTTATTAAAAAGTAAATTAATTAACGAATATAAGACTCCTTTTATACCATAAGTCTTAAAGAACGATGAAATTACAAAACCTATAGAAACGCCTTCAAATCCAATATAGAATCCATTTATTAGTATTCCAATTAAAGATATCGTTGAAAAGAAAAATAAAGCGATAACTAATAAATGATTAAATAAAAGCATATTTTTATCAATATTCTTGACGTATTCACTTATATCATATGGATTATTAATTCCATATATAAAACCAACAACACTAGAAATTACAAAAATGGATAATACGAGTACTAGAGCATATTTATTCTTTTTCAAAACTATCACCTATTAATTTATATTTTAATCTTTAAATTTTATTCTAAATATTATATAATTTATGCAGGTGAAGTTTATGAAAGATGAAAAAAGCTATGAAACTGTTGGAAATATAAAAATTAAAGAAGCTAAGAAAAAGAAGAAGAACAAAAAATCAAGTGATACTCCACTTGGTGTAAAAATATTTGTTTGGGTAATGTTCTTTGCAATGCTTGCAAGTATTGCTGCACCTTTAATTTATTATTTTATAACAGCTACTAGCAAATAGACACTCATTCGAGTGTTTTTTTTCATGATAATTTATAATAACAAGTGCAACATATGATTATCTCAATAAAAAAGTTCATATTATTACTCATGATATAATGTTGGTGTCTAATCAAACATTAAGGAGTAATAAATATGAACTATATACATCTTACCATAGAAGAACGAGCTTGTATAAGTAAATTTAAAGAAATGAATATGAGTTTAAGAGAAATGGCTAAACATTTAAATAGAAATGTATCTACAATTTCTAGAGAATTAAAAAGAAATTCTTATAAAACAGGAATAAATAATTCAGTAACAAGATATGTACCTACTCATGCTAATAGAAAGTATAAAGAAAGAAGAACTAAATGTCATAGGTCAATAATAGCAACTAATGCATCAATAGAATATATAAAAACTAAAATAGAATTACATTGGTCTCCAGATCAAATAACTAATAGAAGTGATGATAATAAACCAGCTAATTTTCCTTCCATATCCACAATATATAGATGGATTCACTTAGGGTACATTCCAAAAATAAAAATTGAACATTTAAGAAGAAAAGGAAAATTTAAAAGGCCTGCCGAAACAAGAGGACGATTTAATTTAGGTAAAACAATCAAAAAGAGACCTAAGGAAGTATACAAGAGGAATACATTTGGACATTGGGAAGCTGACACAGTTGTTTCAGGGAAGTTAAATAATTGTACTTTGAAAAGTAAATACTGTTTTGTTTCTTTAGCAGAAAGAAAAACAAGATTATATTTAGTAAAATGGATACCTAATAGAAAGGAAGAAACTGTTACTAATGCAATAATAGAATTATTAAAAGATTTGCCAAAAGAAGCAGTTAAAACAATAACATGTGATCGAGGAAAAGAATTCGCTGGTTGGAAACGAATCGAAGAAGAATT
The DNA here is from genome assembly GCA_934089275.1 of uncultured Bacilli bacterium. Classification (GTDB taxonomy): domain Bacteria; phylum Bacillota_I; class Bacilli_A; order RF39; family UBA660; genus CAG-582. The sequence continues at coordinate 74,724 of CAKOJJ010000001.1, read as the reverse complement.
AGGAACAAATATGTATTTTGCGGATCCATATTGCGCATGGCAAAAGGGAACAAATGAAAATTCAAATGGATTGTTAAGAGAGTTTTATCCAAAGCAAATGGATTTATCTAAGACAGATGAAAAAGAAGTTCAAAATGTACTTAAACTTCTAAATAATAGACCAAGAAAATGCATTAATTATAAAACACCACAAGAATTATTTAATGAGTATTTATATGAATGTTGCACTTGATTTGACAAATTATCTCATAAAAAAATGAGCATTAAACGCTCATTAATTCAGTTGTCTTTTCTTTGATTTTTTCATCAACTATTTTATTATATTTATTTATGATTTCTTGAACATCTTCTTGATATCTTTTTTTATCGTCTTCAGTTAATTCTTCATTTTTTTTGATATCGTTATTAGCGTCTTGTCTTGCATTTCTTAAAGCAATTTTAGCTTGTTCGCCCATTTCATCAACTTGTTTAACATAATTTCTTCTTGTTTCTTCAGTAAGTTGAGGAACAGTTAAGATAACCATTTCACCATTATTTGTTGGAGTTATTCCAATGTTTGCTTCATTTATAGCTCTTTCAATATCTTTTATAATACTTCTATCAAATGGTTTAATAAATAGTTGTCTTGCTTCTGGAACAGTTATATTTGCAACTTGGTTAATTGGAGTCGGTGCTCCATAATATTCAACCATAATTCCATTAAGCATTGATGCATTTGCACGTCCAGCACGAACTGTTATAAGTCTTGCTTCTAGGTTTTCAATTGCCTTCATCATGTTCATTTCACATTCATCTAAAAAATCCATATTTCCTCCTTGTAAACTAATTAAATTATACTTTATTTATATCTATTTAGCAAGAGATATATAAGTTACAACAAACATCGCGATAATTAAAATTTCCATTGCTACAACTATATATCCTCCATTAAATTTTGGTAATGTTTTTTCAAGAGAACAACCTTCTACCTTATCATGTGTTCTTGCCAAAAATTCTTTTTCAATCTTTGTTAATATAAATGTATTATTCATAACTCTTTGATTGAGCATTTTAATATATCGAGTAAGTATTCCACTTGCAGAATCATCTAAAAGTTCTGGTTTTTCGATAATTGTTTTGATTGCTGCTTCCAAATATCTTCTCTCATAACTATTTATATTTTGAAAATTATCTAATATTTCATTTAATCGATCGATATCTATTTCAAATGGTAAAAGCACGTGTATATCTTCGTATTCATAAGTTTTATCTTTTAAGTCTTGATACACATCTTCACTTTTTAAATAATAAAGATTATTCATTTTTGAATCATATCTTATAATTGCACTGCCGGCAATAATGAATAATTGTCCTTTAGAATCTTGATAAATGTGATATCTTTCAACTCTTTTTCTTTTCATATATTCTTCTATTGCTAATTTTGCTTCTTCATTTAAATCATCCATATCAATTTCTTTAGGAACAGGATTAAAATTCAATGTAATTGTTAAATAATTTATATACCCATCAATTATGGTTTCTTTATCGGTTGTAGGAGTTACATGAGTATTAACATAATTTGCTAAATCATATATTTGCATACATTCTAATACGTGTATTTTTTTATTTTTATAATAGTAAAAGTAATAGTTATCTACTCCATCGTTTTTAAAAGAAACAATTCCAACTTCCATACCTAAAACCATTTTTAAATATTCGCTCGCTTCTCCGTTATTGTTTAATTTATCGTTGTATTTATATTTATTTAATAAAGTTATTAATGGATACTTGTTTTTGATATCACTGTTAGAAAGAAAAGTTATTAAAGACTCAACATAACGATATTCTTCATCACTGAATTTACCATCAAATTCTTCTAATAAATTTCTTATTTCATCAACATTAGTGATTACACCATTTTCTTCTTTAATATGAAATCTATTATTAAATGCACTCATAATATTAATCCTTTCTAATATTCTGTTTCTCTTTTTCTTTTAGTTTCTATATTTACTCTTTGAGTTAAAGCTGTAAGTATCATTATATTTAACATGAATGATCCACCATAACTTAAGAATGGAAGTGGAACACCAGTAAGAGGTATTAATGCAAGAAGTCCTCCTAAATTAATAACTATGTGGCTTAAAATATAAGCAAATGTTCCAAAGGCAATTATAGAATTTCTTAAATTAGTCGCGTTTCTAGCGATTACTAAAATTCTAAATAATAAAACTATGTAAGCTATTAATACACATGTTCCTCCAATAAGACCAAGTTCCTCAACAATAATTGGGAAAATAAAATCGGTATGAGCTGCTGGTAAATACAAATATTTTTGAGTTGATGCTCCAAGCCCAACACCAAATATTCCTCCGTTATGAATTGCAATATAACCATTACATACTTGGTATCCTGTTTCTTCTAGGTATCTAGAACAAGGATTTTTAAAATTGAATCTGCTTGCTTGAGCTGATGTTAATATATCTGAATTAAAGTTAAGGAAAAATATTCCTCCAATAGCTGCTATTACTGTGGCGATTTTTAACATTTTCATATTTTTGTTATTTGAAAGTGGTAATGAAAAAAAGATAAACATACATATTATTGCAATTAAGCATGCAGTTCCTAAATCCGGTTCTAAGGCAACTAGGAAAAAGACGATTATACATGGGATCATTGGCAAAAAAACATCACTTACATTTTTAAATTTCTTAATTTTTGAATAAGTACATGCAAGATATAAAATAATAAATGTTTTAGCAAACTCACTAGGTTGTATAGAAAATCCTAATATTTTAAACCAACTTCTTGCTGAATTGGTAACTGTTCCATAGGTTTTTAATGCTATAAGCATAATAATCATTAGTAGAATACCTAATTTTGATATCGGGCCATAATTTTTGGTTGGAAAATTGATAACAACTAGAGATATAAATATACCAGCTATGACAACCAATAATTGTTTTTCAAAGAAATAATAAGGTGTTTTTTTATAACTTAAAACACTTGTAACACTTGATGAACTGAACACCATTATAAGTCCAAATATTATTAATGCTGTTGTTACTAATAGCAATGGAATATCAACGTTTTTGATTGAGTTTTTAATATATTTTAATGCTCTTTTCACAACAATCACCCTATGTTAAGTATAACATAAAAAAAGGAATACATTTTTGATATATTCCTAAGTATTGTTAAGTAAGTGTCTACTAATCAACCAATTTATTTCCTGAAGCATCTGTGTCGATATTTCCTGAAAGAATTAAGATTCCTTCAACAAATCCCCAAAGTGAAGAAACAAAGGAAAGCGTGCAACAACTTAATACCGTTATAAGAAGTTGAGCAATTGCTCGGCCGTTGTATCCTAAATAGAAATTATGAACTCCAAATCCTCCTAAGAATATTGCTAAAAGACCAGCAACAATTTTGTTTTTTGCTTGAGGATTATAACTTTGGTTTTGAGTTTGATTTTGGTTTGTTGATGATTCGTTAGTTTCTTCAGTAACTTTTTCTGCTTTTACTTCTTCCCTTACAGCTCTATCTTTAATTGCTTTGCCACAATTACTACAAACTGTATCATTTAAATTTAATTTATTTCCACAATTAGTACAAAAATTTGCCATTTTTAACCACCTATCTCTATTAATTATATAAATTTTTTATTGTTTTTGCAATGAGTTTGCTTTTCTGTCTATGAAATTATTGAATAAACTTACAAATAATATACTAACTAAAGGAGCTAGAACTGGTTCTATAAAATAGTTTATGAAAGTCAGTAAGCCAATTAAAACTCCAAAAACAATCATACCTTTCCTTGTATAACAACTAGTTTTAGTGTCTGTTGCTACGTAACTCATGAGCATTACAATGTTGTTAGCGAAGAAAAAATTAGTAAAATTACTATTTGTTATCAATGAATATATTCCGAATAGTAAAAATAATGTTACTAAACTTGAAAGACTTATATCTATTTTTATATTATTCGTCATATACAACCCAAATAATCCTAAACAAATTAATATTACATGTGTACTTGCTACTCCACCAGGAAATCTTCCGATTAAATAATCCATAAATTCATAAGAGAATGTTTTGCTCATTTCATAGGAATTCATGAAAGAAGCGTTACCCATTACTTTACTTATTAGATATATTATTATTAAAGTAAAACACATAATATTTACTCGATTATTTAAAAATTTTGATATCATAAAAATCGTTAGCAATACTAAAGTATAAATAAGAACGCTTGTGTTGATAGATACTAGGCATCCTATAATTACTCCGTATTCTAAATGAAACGAAGAAAATATAATTGAATCTAAATTATCGTTATTTTTCTTAATAATTTTTTCGTAAAAAACATTTACAAATATACCTATTAATGCTCCTATCGAAACATAAATAAGAGGTCTAAATATTTCGATAAAGGAGATATAGTGTTCTTGATACAAATAAATACCATTTTTATAGAAACCATAAATTATTAGAGGAAGCAAAAACAACAATTTAGTTAATGTTATAGATTTTATCGATTTATTGCTACGCACATACACATTATTTTTCATGATTGTTTAAACACTCCTTAAAATTGATTTTACTTGGACAAATATATGAACATAAGCCACAATTAATGCATTTACTTTTATCTGCTTTTTTATGTTCCCTTATATATTTAGGATTCAAACCAACTGGACATTTTAATGTACAAAGTCCACAATTAATGCATTCTTTTTCACTGGTCTTATCAAGGGTATTTAAAAATATACTTCTTGTACTTAAAGTGATTATTGAATTTAAAGATTCTAAAGTTATGCCAGAAATAAGACCATTTACAATAACATAATAATCTTCATTAATTATTTCACAAGTACTTTTTATTAAATCAGCTATTTTAACACCTATTTTGGTATTTACAACTATGGATTCTTTTATACAATTTCCACCAATAGTTACATATTTTTCTGTTATTGGTTTTCTTCTTTTTAAAACATTATATATGTTTATTAAATCTTCTACGGTTAAGTAAATAACTCCATTTTCTATTTCTTTTTTTGACAATACATTTTTCGTTAAAATATTCTTAAAGCCAATTGGATATACATCTGGGAGAAGTTTTAATCTAATATTTGGGTATGTTCCAATATTGCTTGTTAAATTAATAACATTGTTGGAATCTTTATTGTTTATAGCAAATATTACATTATCAATTTCAAGAATATTCGATAAAGCATCAGCAGTTTCTAAAAGTTTATCACTTTTATTATTGATTATAAAAGAATAATTCTTTTCGGTTTCTTCTTTATCTATACCATTTATTAAAATTGTTTTTTCATCATTGAATTTACGCAACTCCGGCATATATTTTTTTAATAAATCCAATAACTCTTGTTTAGAGTATTTATTTATATATTTTGTTGCCCACTTATTTTGTTTAATATCCTCTTTAAAGTTGTTTTCAATTACCAAACATTTTACATCGTGATTATTTATCTTTATATCATTACTTATGCTTTTTATAACTCCACTTATTGGACTAAAAGTTGATTTTCCGTTTTTTTCAAATAATATATCATTTTTCATAACTTTTTTTTCATCAGTTAATTGAATATTGAAATTGTCTGGAAGCGGAATATAAACATAATCTGGATTTAAATATTCTTCTAATTTGGAATTAATTTGAGGATGTTTACATCTTTTATAGCTATTCATTTGATCCTCTATAATACGTAACGATATCGGCGTATAAGTTATGATTAAATTTTTTGTTTTTTACTTCTTCTATTTCAAATTTGTATGGTGAATATTCACGATCGACAAAAGGAGTTTCTAGCATTTTTGGTATGTTCTCTAGACGTTTGTTATAAGCTACATCAATTAATGTATCAAATCCAATAGTTCCATATCCTAAATTTTCATGACGGTCTTTTCTAGCACCAATTGGATTCTTGGAATCATTTAAATGAACACATCCTATTTTATCAATACCTATTTGTTTATCGAATTCGTCTAAATATTCATCGAATTTGCTGATATCTACACCCGAATCACTTAAATGACAAGTATCAAGGCAAACACCTATCTTATCTTGTAATTTAATATTGTCGATTATATATTTTAATTCTTCCAAATTTACTCCTAATTCTGTTCCTTTACCAGCCATTGTTTCTAGTAAAATTACAATATTATCATCAGGACAAAGAATAGAATTTAATCCTCTTATTATGTTATTTAGAGCTTCGGTTCTATCAAGTTTAGTTGCACTTCCTGGGTGAAGAACCATTCTTTTAACTCCTAATTTAATACATCTTTCTATTTCTTGTCTTAAGAAATTCTTAGCAAATTCATACTTTTCTGGATCAATATTATTTGCAAGATTAACAATATATGGAGCATGGCATACAACGTTTTCAAGCATAATGCCATTTTCTTTCATTTTTTTCATTGCTTCATAAGTTACTAAATCATTTATCTCTCCTCTTTGAGTATTTTGTGGAGCTCCTGTATAAAACATAAAAGCATTTGCTCCATAAGACACTGCATCTTCAACTGAACCAAGCAATTGAGTTGAGTTTTTATATGATACATGACTTCCGATTATTAACATTTTTACCACCATAAAAATTATATCATGAGAACAAAAAAAAAGATACTAAGTATCTCTTTTATTCAACAATTTTGTATCCTTGGCGATTATAGCAATTAGTTACAGTTGCTGAAGAACCAGTTTTACAAGCAACGTATTCGTTTAATCCAGCTACTTGAGTTTTGTCTAAAGATTGAATTGCTGTTTTATTATCTGCTTTTGGCATTTTTTGATCTGTTACATCCCAACTTAGAGTCATATAGTTAGCATCCCAAAGATAAACGATATAATGTGGATTATCAACGTCTTCAGCATTTACAACTACATATCCTTTGTAATCACCTGTAGATGTATAACCTAAATCTTTTTCGATATTATAAACATATCTTCCAGCACCAGCAATTGCTCCTCCATTAGAATCATAAACATATTGAGTAGTTGTATCTTTTACAATTTTTTCAATATATAGAGCAAATGAACTTCTTCTTGCACTTGCCATTGTTTCAAGCACTGTTGGTATAGCAATTATCATTATAATAGCCAAAATTACTATAACAGCAAGTAACTCAACTAAAGTAAAACCATTTTTCTTTTTCATAAATATCCTCTTCCTATCTTAAGTTAATTATATATTTTATCTATTTTATAGTCAATACCTTTTAAATGTTTTTATTATCATTAGTGGTATCAACAATATCGTTTTTGTTTCTTACTATTCTACTTGTTCTTTTATTAGCACTTATTATTACTAGTAAAGCAAGAAGTACTACTCCTAAACCAGCAATTAGGAATTTTAAGAATGAACTCATTATATTTGTTTCTTTTTTAGTGTGAACTGTTATAGTGTAAGCTTTTTTGTAATATCCATTTTCGCTTGTAACATATATGCTAATTTTTGAGCCGTCTTTTAAAGATTCGTTGCCTTCCATATAAGCACGAGCTTTAGAAGATGTTGTTTCGTATCTTATTGGTAGTGTATCTGCATCTACTATTGTAAGTTCATAATCGTATTTGTTTTTATCAAATTCTAGCATATATCCTGAAACAGTTAAGCTTGAAAGAGATGCATCACTTGATGGAAGCGTTGGGTCTGGAAGTCCTTCTTCTCTATTATATATAGGAGCGTCATTTGTTCTTGTAACTTCTACAATTTTTCCAAGTTCATCTAACCTTCTTACTTGAATATAATAGTTAGCTTCTTTACTTTCATTTGGATTTGATAAATTGATTCTTATTATATTAGATCCAATCGTTAATCCGTCAGCACCTATTACTGTAACGACAGTATTTGGATCAGTAGATGTTGCTGAAATAGATAGTGATGCTGTTCCGTTTGGAACTGTTAATTCATAACTAAATTTCATTGGACTGAAAGATATGTCATAACCAGATACATTTAAAGTATTTAAAAGTAAAGCTGTTTTTTCTGGTTCTATTGTTGTAGAAGGTATAACATAAGTTTGACGAGTTGTTGTTGTAGTCTTTTCAGCTTCAATAGTTTGTTTTGTAGTTGTTGTAGTTGTTGTAACTTGACTAGTTTTATCATCGATTTGTTGACTTGTAGTTACCTTCGTTGTTCCATCAGTTGTAGTCGATTGACTAGTAACTTTTGTTGTTTTAACTGTTGTTGTTCCTTTTATTTCACTTCCACTAGATGAACAACTTAAACTTGATATACTTAAATCTCCTTTGGATTGCATTTCATCATAAAAAGTTTCCATTGGCATGTCTTTATTAAATAATACATTTTCAACTTTATAATTAGAATCCTTTAAAGTAATATATACATCATATCGATATGTGTCTTTTATACCAGTATCTTTCCCACTTATACATGTTGTATTGCTTGTTCTAAGTGTTTTACTAGCGTCAGCATATTTATAGTTATAGCAAAGCTTGTCGTTGGCACCTATTGTTTTATTGATATTTACTTCAGTTTTTCCTTCTTCATAATAATATGTTTCGTTTGGAGTACATGATCCTGAACTGGTAACACAATAGTATACTCCACTCAAACTATCGTTTTTAATCGAAGCAGTAGCAACTAGATTTCCAGAAGATACAGCTACACGATTAATTTTAACCCAGCCTTCATATTTTCCGGTATTACCAATATCCAAATCTTTAGAAATATCATATACAGCACATTCAGTATTGTTTTTGTTTAAATCTAAATCTTGAGTATATTTTGCAGTCGCTTTACTTTGTAAACTTTGAGCATATAAGTAAAACGATTCCTTTCTTGCGCTTCCGATTGATTTCATAACACTTGGCACGACTACTATCATAATAAGTGCTAAAACAACGATAACAGCAAGTAATTCTACCAAAGTAAAACCATTTTTCTTTTTCACTTTATCACCCTCGTATTCTATTATTAATTATAGAGTAGATATTATTTTTTTTCAAGAAAAAAGTTACTTTGTTAAAAGCAACTCTTCTTGTTCAAAGTCACACGTTTGACTCATTGACTCAACATAAATTAAATAGTCTTTTTCATCGTCTGTTATGTTATCATAAATAAAAGCTTCTACAACATCTTTTTCAACTTTACTATTAGGCATAGAATATCTTTCAAATAAATCATATAATTCTTGAACGTTTTCTGGGCTTTTAAAGCATCTAGCAAGTTGTTGGTCTAAAAATGCTTGATTATCTTCAGAATATGCTTTAAGAACAACGTCATCTCCTACCAATTTAATTACTTGTTCTGTACACCATCTATATTCATCATAATAATCTAATTTTCTATCTGTATCTGCTATTCCTGAAACTAATATAGAAGTATATCCTTCGTTTAAAATGAGATTTTCTAAATTTCCGGTTGAATGAACAAATTCGTGTTCCAAAATGTATTCTTTACTCACTCTTGGAGATCCATAATACGAAATTGTATTAAAATCAGGGTCATAGACAGCACCTATAGCTTCTTTACCAACATAAGTCTTATCGTTAACTTGCAAAGTCATAAGAGTCTTGTACAAGTCGTTTAATGATATGTATGGATTTTCTTCTATATATTCTTTTAAATTATTAATTATTTCAATTTCATCATCTTCTAAATACGGAGAATTTGATAAATCAGTAAATATTTTATCAACTTGTTCCTCACGACTTTCATAAGAATCTTCAATATTTGTAGATTTGATAGATAAATAATATGGAAGAGTTTCTACTGGAACACAATAATTAATAAACGAATATAAAGAAAGACCAATAGATAATGCTAATAAACGATTTCCAAGTTTGTTTTTGCCTAATTTATATTTCTTATGGGTCTTATTTAAAAAAGTATTCAAAATTAATAAAACACCATTAGAAACCACATTCATTCCCAATAATATAAAAGTTTGAATATCTAAAAGAAAAGTGTCAAAGTAATGAAATTGTCTAGTAGTGATTTGTATTATCAATTGGAATAAAACAGTTAAACTTATAAAAGCGAATTTTTTATCTGTATATTTGATGTATTTTTTTATACCTTCTTTTGCTAGTTCATAATTTTGTTTTTTATTAAAAACTATAATGTCCTTATCAGAACACAATGCTTCGTAACTTTTTCCTTTTTCTTCCATAAATTTAGTTATAATTTTTTTTGTGTTTTCAGGATTTTTTTCACAACATGAATCACTGTCAAAAACAACTAAACTTCTATCAATATTACCTTTTTTGTTTAATATAATAACTTTCTTAATCATTGTTTCACCCTTTTTAATTCTTAAGTATGCATAAACTATCGCTTTTTAGATAGTATTCATTCCCCTTCTTTTGGTGTGTTATTTTATCACAAAATAAAGCATCATGCAAATTTTACATGACGCTCATAATGTTTGAAATGGTTTCAATGTTTTCTACAGCATCGCTTACTTTTTTAGCCATTTCTTCTCTTTTGTACTTTTTATATTCTTTTAAGAACGTTTCAAAATAATCGGGATCACGATTTAATTCTTTATAAAGATATGAATGATTCATTAAATATTCATGCATCGCTTGTTCGGCTTCAAGCTTTAACACCACATCTATACTCATATTTAATCTCCAAAGAATTTACTAATTGGTCTTTCAACTTTAGTTAATACTTCTGGACTTTTCTTAGTTAATTCTTGAATAATACTGATGGCTTTTTGGGCGTTATTTACATGGTGTTCAATATTGTCCATGTTGACATTTTTAAAAATCGATGTTAACTCACTTATTTTATCTCTAGTGGAAGATGATTCAACGTCTTCTTTAAAATATTTGCTCCATACATCATTTTCTTCACCATATATATCATATATTTCATAAAAATCTTGAAAAGTCATTTCTTTGTTTTTAATAAATTTCAGTATTTCTGGATGTTTACCTAAAAAATTTTTAAATTCACTTTTTTTATCCATAGAAAAACCACCTAATATATTATATTTATACTAAGTGGTTTAAATTACTATATTTTGAAATCTTCAATAAATTCCATTTTTTCTTGTTTCTCTTGTTTTTCAGTTTTTACTACTTTTTTCTTTGTATCATCAAAATATACTTTCTTGATATCAGCAAAAACAAAGGCTGAAATAAATTTCTTTTTAGCAATAGATGAACCAGTTGATGCAAGATCCATTATTGGAATATCTGTATTTTTAAGTTCGCCAACATCTTCCAACATCGATAATCCGATTTGGTCTTTTGTTTGGGTAATTAAAGCGGAAACAATTTCATAGTTTGTTGTTTTTACCTTTTTAATTACCATACTTCCTCTTTTAGCACGAGATAATTGATCAAGTTCATTTAATTTAACACGTTTAGCTGTTTTTTGATTTGTAAAAATATTTAAGTATTCATCAGTATCATCATATGTCAAACCAGCAACAACTTCATCTTCTTTTAAGTTTATTCCTTTAACTCCACTTGATTTAGCACTTGATAAAGGAATTTCAGTAGTTTTGTAAGAAATATAGTAACCACTTTTAGTAACAATCATCGTGTTTTCTTTTTCATAATCAACAAATTTAACTTCATCGTCATCTTTAAGTTTAATATATGTATATAACTTCGTATATCTACTTACAAATAAATCAGATATATTTGTGCGTTTAACCATTCCACTCTTAGTAACGATTAACAAGTTATCATCACTGACATTTTCGTTTACAATAAATGAATTTAATACCGAATCGTCTGGAGAAATAGTTACTAAATTAGATATATGTTTTCCTAAATCTTTCCACTTACACCAAGGAATATCGTTGACTGGAACATAAATGTAATTTCCTTTTTTAGTTAGTATAGCCATTTTGTTTATTGTGCTTGTTTCAAAAATGTTTAATGCATAATCTCCAGGTTTTAAACCAGTTTCATCACCATTAGCTGAAGTATATGATTTCATTGGTACTTTTTTAATATAACCATCATGAGTTAAAACTATCATAACACTTTCTTTAATAATTAAATCCTCCGCAGAAATATTGATCTCTTTAGCAGTTTCTCTAATTTCTGTTTTTCTTGGAACTCCGTATTCACGTTTAATCTTACGAAGTTCTTCTTTAGCTACAAGAGATAATTTTTCTTCATTTGCAAGAATTTCTCTTAAACCAGCAATTATTTTATTTAAACTTTCTAGTTTGTTTTGTAGTTCTAAGATATCTGTATTAGTAAGCTTATATAGTTGTAACATTACGATTTTTTCCGCTTGAGCTTCACTAAAGCCAAATTCTTTTACTAAATTTGCCTCAGCATCCCCTTTATTTTTACTTGCTCTGATAACTGCAATAACTTCATCTAAAATGGATATTGCTTTAACAAGTCCTTCTGTGTAATGTACTTCTTTTAAAGCAACGTTTAAATCGAATTCACTTCTTAATTTTATGATTTCTTTTAAATGAGCAATATAAGCATCAATTATACCAACAATACCAAGAAGTTTTGGACGACGGTTAACAATAGTTACCATGTTATATGTATAATTGCATTGGCAATCAGTATTTTTTAATAAATAATTCATTACAAGGTCTTTGTTGGCACCTGATTTTAAATCTATTACAATTCTAACACTAGCATCTTTATCAGATTCATCTCTTACTTCAGCAATACCTTGAACTTTATTATCAATTCTAATATCATCAATCTTTTTAACAAGTTGTTGTTTATTTACTTCAAAAGGAATTTCACTTATAACGATTTTATCTTTACCTTTTTCTTGAACAAATTCATATTTACTTGAGATAACTATTTTACCTCGACCAGTTTCAAAAGCTTGTTTTATACCGTCTGTTCCTTCAATTATTCCGCCAGTTGGAAAATCTGGTCCTTTAACTATATCTAAAATCGTTTCAAATTTACAATTTGGAGAGTCAATTCTTTTGATAACTGCATCTATTACCTCACATAAATTATGTGGTGGAATATTTGTTGCATAACCAGCCGATATACCATTACTTCCGTTTACTAAAAGATTTGGAAATTTAGCTGGAAGTACAGTTGGTTCCATCAAAGTATCTGAATAGTTTGGAGCCATTTTTACGGTATTTTTATCAATATCTTTTAAAAGTTCTTCGCTAATTTTAGCAAGACGAGCTTCAGTATAACGCATTGCTGCTGGTGGATCTCCATCCATTGAACCTCTATTTCCAGATACTTCTACTAAAATGTGATTTTGCTTCCAGTCTTGTCCCATACGAACAAGTGCATCATATATCGATGAATCACCATGTGGATGATATTTACCCATGACATTACCAACTGCGTTAGCACATTTTTTGAATTGTTTGTCATAAGTATTTTTATCACGATACATTGCAAAGATTATTCTTCTTTGAACAGGTTTTAATCCATCTCTTACATCTGGTATTGCTCTATCTTGAATAATATACTTTGAGTATCTACTAAAACGTAGTCCCATAATGTCTTCAAGGGCAAACTCGTGAATTTTTCCTATAACTTCTTCTACTTTCTTCATTCTATTCACCTATTGCTAATTATAGCATAAGAAAATAAAAAAATGTCAAATTTTGACACTTTTTTGACATTACTTATTTAAGAAGTTTAAGATTTCTTCTTTGGATTGTAAACCAATCATCTTATTTGTTTCACTGCCATCTTTAAATAGAATTAAAGTCGGAATACTCATTACTCCAAATTTTTGAGCTAAATTAGGAAATTCATCAGTATTAACTTTTAAGATGTCGGCATCTACCGTTTCAAGTATTTCTCCCATAATTTTACATGGACCACACCATTCTGCAAAGAAGTCTACTAATACACATCCTTTAGCAGTTAGATCTAAGAAATCTTCTTCATTTTTAAGATATTTTATCATTTTTATCATTCCTTTCTTTCTCGCTTAATATTTCATCAATATTATCAATTTTTAATTTACCTTTTTCGTTAAGTTTTCTTACGCTTTCTGTACTTATAACATCATATTTTAAAAGTATTTTTATCGATTCTTCGTTACCTTTAGTTTTATCGGATACTCCATCATATTTTAAACATACATCATATATATCCATAATAGAATTATAAACATTGTTGGTCATCTTAGATATAATTGGTGTTTTAGAAAGAATTGCTGGGGCAATTGTAGATTCTTTAAAATATGGAGTAAAGAATGGAATAGAAGCTAATACAAATAAAACAATGAATGTATAAATATAATACTCCAACACTTTTAAAAATGCACCTATTAATTTGCTTGGTAAAGCAAGTATTATTGTCGCAGAAATCAATTTATCAATAATACCAGTAAGCTTAATTACAATCTTCAAAATTGCCGATAAAACAATTAAACATATTATATATGATATGGCTTCATAAACAATAATATTTAAAGCTGCAATTCCTGAAAATATTCCACCAAACGTATGAAATGGTAAGTTTTCATACATAAGTACACTTAATGGATTCTTTAAATAATATGCTCCAACAAAAACAAATAAAGAACCAACTAATGATACCGCACTTCTTACAAATCCATATTTGAAACCGCGATAAATTCCAAATACAAGAATAATTATTATTAATATATCCAATATAGACATTTTTAATCCCTCACTACTATTATACTTTGAAAATTCTTTAATATTCTAAGTACTTTAATTATAATATAATTTTGTTTAAAAAAGCAATTACTTATGGTAAAATTTAATCAGGTGATTTCATGAAACAACAAACTATCGTATTTAAGATATCAGATAATTTAAAGAATAAAGTAATAGACTTTTATAAAGATCGCGCCCTTCCAAATCATCCACCCTATTCAGTGTTTCAAGTTAAAGATTATGACTGTGTTATCACATTATATGAATCTGGAAAATTGATGTTTCAAGGTATAGGTGCTGATATTGAAGCAAGTTATTGGATGGAAGAAGAAAGAATCAACAATAATCGTGATTTAGAAAAAGAATTAAAGGATAAGCAAGATAAAAAAGACAAAAAAGATGAAGAACTAAATGATACTCGTTTTAAAAATATTTCTACTATCGGTTCTGATGAAGTTGGAACTGGAGATTATTTTGGTCCTATAATTGTAACAGCATCTTTTGTTGATATAAGTAGAAAATCTTCCCTTTATGATTTAGGAGTAAGAGATTCAAAAAAAATTACTGATGAAAAAATTATGTCTATCGCACCTACTTTGATAAAAGAATTTCCTCACATTACATATATCTTAACTCCAAGCGATTATAATCGTTTAGGAATTACTAATATGAATAAAGTAAAAGCTATATTACATAATAAAGTTTTGTTTGCATTAAAAAGCAAAAACTATAACTATGATAAAATTGTAGTTGATCAATTTTGCTTTCCTACTAAATATTACGAGCATATTAAGGAAACACCGAACAAGGTTACAAATATTACATTTACTACTCATGCCGAAGACAAGTGTCTAAGTGTTGCTGTTTCAAGTATTATTTCAAGATATATTTTTATTAAAGAAATGGAAAAAATGGAAGATCAATTAAAAATGAAAGTTCCAAAGGGCGCTGGCGATATCGTAGATCAAACAGGTGTGAAGATCGTTAATAATTATGGAATAGAAAAATTAAAAGATATTGCAAAATTAAATTTTAAAAATACTGATAAAATTAAAGAGTTCTTACAAATCAAGTAAGAACTCTTTTAATGCATAAATTTGGTCATAACCACTTTTTAATTTTAAATCTAGATTGGATAAAGAAACAATTATATCTTTTAGTTGATCAAGAGTATAAATTTTTCCGTTTCTTTTTAAAACACCTACTCTTTTTGGATTAGAATATCCAAATAGTTTAGCAATTTCTTCATCACTTAAACCATCAGCAGAAGCACTTTTTACCATATAAATATTGGTAAAACTACTAGCAAGAAGTGCGACTATATTAATTGGTTCACTTCCGTTTTTTAATAATACATCTAAATATTTAAATCCTAAATTAAAATCTTTAGCTATTATCGCATTTGAAAAAGCGAATGTTACATCTTCTTCATTTTTTTGAGTATTTGAAACAACTAAATCATGAGTTATGTTATTGCTCAAATTGGAAAGTCTTTCAATTTCATTGATAGTTATATCTATATTGTTTGAACTATTATTATATATTTCCAATAAAGCATCTCTATTTATATTTATATTCTCTTTTTTAAAATAATCAGTTATATAAGTTACAACATCATCTTCATTGTTACCAGTTAAATCAATAAATTTTACTCCTAAAGAAATCAAATCTTTTACAATCTTTTTGGACTTTAAAACTTCATCATTAATAAGAATTACCATTGTTTCATTATCTAAATTAGATAATGCATCTTTTAGTTTATTACATTCTTCTTCATATGAAAAATTACCAGCAAAGTATTTCACATTTTTTACGATTATACATTTACTTTCAGAAAAAAGTCCAAAATGTTGCATGCTTTCTATTACATCATCTATTGAATCTTCAACTAAAGAAAAATTTTCAATCTCTTTATAGTCTTTACTAAGTTCTTTTATTTTATCGTTTAAAAATGTAAAACTATTTGATTTAATAATGTATTTGTTTTCCATATGATCCACCTTTAAAATTATATCATTTAAAATTAATATAATAAAGGACTTGCAATACATAAAATTATTTGATAGAATTAGATATGTCGATGGCGAAATTGGTGAAGTGGTTAACACGCCGGATTGTGGCTCCGGTATGCGTGGGTTCGATTCCCACATTTCGCCCCATTGTGAAATTAAAACTAAGAATCAATTTTCTTAGTTTTTTTCTTGCAAGCAATATCGAACATTTATTATAATTTCACTAGGAACATCAGTTGTTGAGTGTCTACCTCCATTCTTTATTGAGAGGAGGTTTTTGATATATATGGGAAAGAAAGATTTCTTAATCTTAAGCTTGATCATTATAATCATTTTGTTAATAGCCTTACTCTTCATTACTTTGAAGTAGTATCACCTATAAATAAAAACGACACTCATCTGCAAAGATAAGTGTCTCCAAAATTTTCAGGTAGACATTCAACTAGCAAAAACTGAATGTTCCCTTTTTTATTGTATGCAATATTGCATCTCTAAATACATATTACTACATATGTTTTTGTTTTGCAAGAAAATCCAATCTTAATTTTTTTTAGAAGAAATCTCTGAAGTTTTTAAAACACCTAATCCTAGATGTAATTTGTCTCCGTTTAGTAGTTTTGCTTTCAATTTTCTTTGTAAAGTTGTTGTTTCTGGTAAATCAATATAATCAACTTTTTCGATGCCACTATTGAATACAAAATTTAAGAAATCATAATCATTTTCTTCGTATTCTATAATATTAAATCTATTTTGAAATTTTAATATATTGCTACTTGCTGGTAATACTTCTCTAACTTCTGGGCTTAATAACCATGATTGTGTGTAATAAGCTAGTTTCTCATTTTTTAATTCTGGATAATATTTCTTTATGTACTTTTGAGCTGAACAAATGGATTCATCAACATCTTTTTCGCTTAAATCATTACCTTTAGGTATATGTATATAAATGTATTGGTGTTTTTCTTTAAAGTATTTATCAAGTTTGTTAAAATTATTAACCCCTATTTCATATTGTAATCTTCCGATTTGAATTAAGAATCCTTTCATGAAGAATGATCCCCAAATCATTTGACTGAATCTTATTCCATCAAGTCCATAATTAATTCTATCATTTGTACAAGTTAACCTAATATTATATTTCTGTAATCCTATTTGTTCTTGGTCAAAGTTTCGGATTTTAATAGCTTTAAGATGAAATTCATACCCACATAACAAAGATACAACAGGAATCATATAACTACCATTGTTTTTTAAAACCTTATTAGTTGATCTCCATGACCATATGTTGTAATAGTTTTTAATATCGGCTAAAAATAAAATGTAATACATTATAAAACAAATTATATTTAACTTATCATCTTGTTTTATAATTTTTAACTCATCATAAAATCTTTTTGTAAAATTATCATCAAATTCATAATAAGAAAGTATCAAGCTAAAATCATACTTATCTAACCAATTACGATTATATTCTTTTTTTATATCTTCATAACAATTAGTCCATGAAGATGGAATATTTTCAAATGATATATAATTTGCCAATTCTTCTATTGAATACATAAAACACCTCTTGCCCTACTTAAATTATTTTTTCATTTGTTATTTTTGTTTAAAATTTCTATACTAAAGTCGTTTCGTAATATTAGCCCACTACTAGACATCAAAATTATAACATATATAAAATCCAATATAAAGATTGTGCATTTAAAACATTTTTGTATATTTTGTAAGTTTGATTTATTAAATAAAAAAAAGATAGTTTGAAAGGATAACTATCTTTTTATTTTTTGATATCGAATTCCACTGAAGTTTCTTCTGAATAATTGTCAAAATCAATGCTATATTTTCCATCACCATCATATAATATGTAAAAATATGCTTTATATGATGCTCCAGATTTTAAATCTCCAGCATAATCAATTGTGTTATCAAAATAAGCTGCAACACCATCTAATTCAGTTCCTTGTGAACCAAATAAATCATAGTAATACATGTTCAAATGATTTTTTTCTGATGCAAGATTTTTTACTGTTACACCAAGTTTAATTACTGACTTTCCATTATGTTCAGAATATCTGTTTTTTAATGTTACAAAAGTATATGTTGTATCAAATGTAAGCTCTAAATCATCAAAAGTAAAAGCTTCACCAAGTTTATGAGTTTTGGATGAGTTTGCTGGTTCAGTTATTTTAACGTCCGATTCTTTATTATCATTGCTAGAATTATTATAACCATTTCCGTTAGTGCCACTTTGAACACTATCACTTTCACATCCTGTCATTCCAAATAATGCAACTATTGTAAATAAAAAACTAAGTATAATCTTTTTCATATTAACCTCCTACTAAAACTTAATCGAGTTTTTTTCCTTTCAAACTCATTATAGCATAAAAACTTCACACAGGCGACATATTTTTTAAAAATTTTATGAAATAATTTTACTAGAAAGGAAGCGATGTACTTTGACTAGTAGATATTCCAAAGAACAATTATCTTTAATTGTTAGAAAAAATATAAAAAAATATCGTCTAATGAGAAAGTATACGCTTCAAGAACTTGCTGATTTAACAGGTTTAACTCATGGATATGTAAGAGATTTAGAGTGCTTGTCAATTGATAAAACTCCTTTACTTGAAACAATAGGAAAATTTGCTGATGCTCTAGAAATAGATATCAGACAACTATTTGATGATATTAAATAATTTGTGTTTTAGTTAATCACTTCTGTAGTGATCTTTTTTTATAATTTAGTTCAACGTTTTTATTGTAGATGTTTTTTATCAAGTTGAAACTTTTTATCATATTCTTCTATATATTTTGGGAATCTTTTAAACCATTTTAAAAATTCATCTGTATTATCAAAAGAATATAATTTGTATCCTTCTTTAGTTAAACCTTTCTCTTTTAGATCCAAAAAACTTTCAAGGAATTTTTGACCCTCTTTTGTTTGACCTTCAGCACACATGTTTTTAAATTTTATTTCTTTACTTAATAGGCTATTTATTTTTTGATTCAATCCTTTTAATAAATAACTTAAAACCGCTTTTTCTTCTCTATACTTTTTATCAATCGCGATTGCAGATAACAAGAGATTGTAACATGTGTTATCTTTATAGGATTCTAAAGTCTTATGATTTAATTCAGTGTCAGACAACTCATTTTTAATGAATTTTATAAACTGTTCATCATTTAATGGTAATAACGTTATCTCTCCAACAATGCAGTTTGAAATTACATCTCTTACAAAAATATGAATATCGTTATTTTTATTATCCCATAACATTACTTGATCTACGCTTGCTATTGTCTCTGGTTCAAAGTAATCATTTTCTATTTTTGAAACTTCTTCAAAGTCTTTTTTTGTATGGTTATAAAATTCAACCATATATCTTTCTTTCATAACGCGCCTCCTTACCTTTTATGGATTACTGATTTATAAATCTTTTAGTAGTATTTCTTCTATTTCTTTCCAATTATTAACTCTAATAATATTTTTCTTTTTTAATTCATCGTCAGTTAATTCTTTATTGTGCCAAGCTGTAAATAATAATTTTATTTTGGCGTCTTCTATATGTTTTATTTTATCGTCTATTTTAATATCGCAGTTAATAATAGATTTATCTGCAGTAAAAATATAGTTTTGGGGTGGTATGAAATCTAATGCTTTGTATAAAAAGTTATACTTGTTTTTTAAATTATTTCCAGCATATTCTATGATTTCTCGCCATATATAATCTGTGCATATATAAATCTTGTACTTTTCACTAAGATGTTTTAATACATCATAGCAGTCTGGAAATAAAGTTGCATTTTCATACAAATTCATATCCTTAAACTTATTAAAAAAGTCATCTTTTTTATCCCCTAAAATATCTTGTATATAATAATTTTTTATATTATTATAATCCGGTTTATATCCAAGATAGTTTTCTAGTATTTTAGAAAAATTGCCGTTTGTTAAAACGTCGTCCATATCAACCATTATTGTTTTCATTTGCATACCACTTTCTTTGATTCAATTCTGACTTTAATTTATGACATTCTTCTAAATCGATATCATAACAATTTGCCAAAGCACAAACATAGTAAAAGACATCATAAAGTTCTTCCTCTATTGAATCTTTGATTTCATTATGAATCATTCTTTTATCCTTTCTAATAACCTCAGCTAATTCCCCAACTTCCTCTACTAGTTTCATAAAATATTTTTCTTTTAATTCTGGTTTATAATCTCTTTCCTTAATAAAATTTTGTAAATCTGTTATTTTCATTTAATCACCTACATATTTCTTATTTCATAACTAACTACTTTACGCTTATCGTTCAGTAAAAATTTACCTTCAAATAAATCATTTTTAAATAAAGAGTAACGCTTTCTTTCACATTGATTCTCCTTAATCTTTATTTTACCATATTTTATTAAATTAGCAATTATTGTCTATTTATGTCGATTATATAATAATTATCTCTTTTTATGCTATAATCATCTTCAGAGGTGAAATTATATGACAGATATAGAAATAGCTTCCTCATGTAAAATGAAACTAATTAAAGACGTCGCAAATGAAATTGGTATTGATAGTTTAATTGAAAATTATGGAAACTATAAAGCAAAAATAAACTACGATAAAATAAATAAAACTAAAAATGGTAAACTGATTTTAGTAACATCTATACACCCCACTCCATATGGTGAAGGAAAAACTACTTTGTCAATTGGAATAAATGATGCCCTAAGAAAAATTGGTAAAAATAGTATTGCTGTTTTAAGAGAACCGTCTTTAGGTCCGACATTCGGAATGAAAGGTGGTGCTACTGGAGGAGGAAAATCTCAAGTTGTTCCTATGGAAGATATAAACCTACATTTTACAGGTGATATGCATGCAATAACATCTTGTAACAATTTATTATGTGCAATTATCGATAATCATATATATCATGGTAATGAACTCGAAATTAACCCTAACTCTATTTGCTTTCATAGAACTCTTGATATGAATGATCGTGCTTTAAGAAAAATAATGCTAGATAATCGTCAAGAACATTTTTGCATTACGGCTGCAAGTGAAATTATGGCAATATTATGCTTAACCAAAGATATGAATGATTTAAGAAAAAGATTAGATTCTATTTTAATCGGTTACACATATGACAACTCTCCTATTTATGCTAGAGATTTAAAAGCAACTGATAGTATGATGATTCTTTTAAAAGATGCAATGAAACCTAATCTTGTTCAATCTCTTGAAAACAATCCTGTAATTATTCATGGAGGTCCTTTTGCAAATATTGCTCATGGTTGTAATTCTTATATTGCTACCCGAACTGCTCTTTCATTAAGTGACTACGTAATTACTGAAGCTGGTTTTGGATCAGATTTAGGAGCTGAAAAGTTTTTTGATATAAAATGTCGTTTAGGATTAAAACCTGACTTAGTTATATTGAATTGTACAATAAGATCTTTAAAACATAATGGATATTGTGAAGAAAAAGATATTCTTACTCAAGATCATAAATTTTTAAATATTGGTTTATCCAATCTTGAAGCTCATATAGATAATTTAAAAAAATTTACAAATAATATTCTTGTTGTATTGAATCGATTTGATACAGATACATTAGAAGAGATTAATATTGTAAAAGAATTTGTATTACAAAAAGATGTTTCTTTTGAAATAAGCGATGCTTATAAAGAAGGTGGCATTGGTGCGATAACCGTAGCTAAAAAAATAGTTGAATTAGCTAAAAATCCTTCTTCTTTTAAATTTTTATATGATTTAAATGATTCTATTCAAAATAAAATTGAAATTATTTGTAAGGATATTTATCACGCTAAAAATATAATTTATACAGATAATGCACTTACTCAATTAAAAAATATAGAAAATTTGGGATTTAGTAACTTACCAATATGCATAGCTAAAACTCAATACTCTTTTAGTGATGATCCTAAAAAACTTGGAAACCCAACTGATTATGATGTTACAGTACAAAAATTAGAATTAAAAAGTGGTGCTGGTTTTATTGTTTGCTTTTTAGGAAGTGTCATTGATATGCCTGGCCTTCCTAAACATCCAAATGCACTTGATATGAAAATTGATGATAATTTAAAAATAAGCGGACTGTTTTAGCCCGCTTTTCTATTTAATTGAAAATATTTTTAATGGATCAATTGCTGCTTCTTCAGATAAAGAACGATCATTATATATGGAAAAATGTAAGCTCGTAAAGTCTATTTCTTTATTTTTTCCAATAGTTCCGATTTTTGTCCCTGATTTAACAACATCATTGTTTTTCACGAAGATATCGTTTAAACCACCATAAAGTGTATAATAACCATTTGAATGCTCAATAACAATAACTTTACCATATTTTTCTTCTAAAGAAGATAGATTTTCAGGTTCTATAATTTTTCCGTCTGCAGAAGCATACACAGCTGATGCAAATTCTAATCCTCCGATATCTACTCCCTTATGTTCAACACCCCATCTTTTTTTAAAACCTGCAATTATAACGAATGGTTGATCTGTTGGCCATGTCCAATCACTACTGTTTGATGTATAAGAATAATTAGATTTATGATTAATTGTATAATAATAAGTGATTTTTCGATTATTGAATATTATAAATGAAAATGATATTAAAATAAGAAAACTTACAAGCATAGGTTTTAAATAATTTCTATTTTTTCTATAAATAGTTTTATTGAGAATTTTGTTTTCTAATTCATCACTCATTTTTATATTTAAAAAAGATTCTTTTATATTTTTATTCATTAATTATCACCTTCTATCATATTTTTTAATTTTCCTCTTGTTCTAGACAACAATACTTTAACATTCGCTTCAGATAGTTTCATCATTTCAGCTATTTCTTTTATTTTATATCCTTCATAATAATGTAGAAAAACTATAATTCTTTCTTTTTTATTTAAATTTGCTATAATTTCCAATAGATCATTATTGGTATCAGTTGTTGTTATATCTTTATCATCAAACAAAGCAACTTTTATTCTCCAATGAGATAAAAATAAACTTTTACATTCATTAATGGTAACTTTGAATAGCCATTTTTTAATGCTTTCTTCATCAAGTTTTAAAATTTCTTTATGTTTATATAATTTAATAAATACGTTTTGGGTTATGTCATCTGTATCATTACTATTTTTAGTATAACTATAAGCAAGCCGATAAATGTCATTTTTATAGAGATTAAAAATTTTTATAAACTCATCATTCATCCCATTATTTCCTCTCTTTCAATATAATAACTGTTTAAATTAATAAAAGGTTACAAAAAAATAAGCTCACATATAAAATGCAAGCAAAATGTAATTTTTAATCATTTAATTATTTTTTTCGTTTATAAGAACTAGATTTTTAGAATTGTATTCGTTTTTCTCACATCCGTTTTGAAAATCTTCTGTAGTTGTACAAGCAAAACTATTTCTTAAAATTATTGAACTTAGAGTATCGTCGAATAAAGAAGCGTTCGTATTCTCTATGGTTCCATCAACTAAAACTGATGCATTTGATATAAGAATTTCTTCTCCGTTTTGAAGATAATAAGTTTCGATTGTTGGCGGATAATATTTCTCGACAGATAAATTCTCTGCTCTTCCTTTATTAATAACTTTAACTGTTTCAGTTTTACCTGAAAAATATGATGAATTGATTAATTCTTGAATACTTTCTAGATAAATTTTGTAAAGCCATGGATCTTCTTCTTTTACACTTTCTAATTCGGCTTTGTGATATTCATCAGCAGATAATATTAGGCTAACCTCTTGGGAATACTTGCCGATATATGATTGACACTTAGTAACGTATGATTTTAATTTGGATAACACTCTTTCTGATCTTGGTCCAAAATATGTTCCGTTAGTAGATATGTTAACTCCAAGAACGATACATTTAGATTGAATTATAAAATCAACTATTGTCTCTAACACATCGTAAGCTAATAAAACATCTCCTCCGTCAAGTTCTAAATTACGAATAATGGTATCTTCTGTAAATATTTTTGGTAAAAATTTTGATTGAAGGTCTTTACCACTTGCTGGTCCTTTTTCACAATGAGCGCATTTAAAAGTACATCTTCTTGTTGTTTCAATTTTTAAATTATTATAAGTTATCATAAAGTCACTTCCTTAAAATCATTAATTTGAATTTTTTTTAATTTCTTCAACTAGTTTATCAAGAATTGCTTCTCTTTTATCTTCTCTAGATGTATTAATTAAATTAAATCCATATTTTTGACAATCTTTTTTTAGCAATTCATTTCTTTCTAAAATTTCTTTAACATTTCTTTCTATATCTTCAATTCCTACATAAGCTGGCCAATCAAAAGGTTTAGAATATTTTTTCATATCTTCTCTGATATTTGTTTCATCAGCATCTAAATTGGCCAAAAAATAGATTTCTACCTTATCCTTATATTCAAACATAGATAATTGTTTAGGTGTAAAAATATATTCATAAATTGTGCTTACTCCATAATTCTTAGCATCATCTAAACTTCTTTTTACCATTTCATTTAATAATGTAACATATTTATCATCATTATGATCTTGCAATACTTTAAAGGATTCTTCAAGTGAATCTAATAGCATATCAAAATTATAATAATTAAAATTGTATTTTTGATGAAGTTTCATTGTAAGAGTTGTTTTACCTGCCCTTTTGTTTCCAGCAATAATTACTACTTTTCCGTTTTCCATTTAATCACTTCCATAATATAATTATAACTAATAAATCAGTTTTATTAAAGGAAAATAAAAAGCCTGCACGAATTCTACGAAAGCTTGTTAATTTTTTACAAATAATTTAAGTTTTTAAAACACATGGTAATGATCTAATAATTTTTTAGATTTTCCAATATCATAAAGTACTTCATGTGTGTTAAAACCATTGTTTTGTGCAAATTTTAATGCCCAATTGTTTAACAATATTTTGTATATCTCTTCATAACTTGCTTGAACACCCGTATCATAAAAGAACGATTGTTCAGTGATTGACCTAGTTTGTTTTTGATAATTTTTGTAGTTTTCTATCGAGGCGTCAATTCCATATTGGGAATAAAGATATTCAAAAATTCTTAAAACGTTTTCATAAGCATATTTAAATGCATAGTATTCATCTGGATTTGTTATATAAAGATAATATCCTTTTTTAATATCACTTTGTTGTTGCTTCTCAGTGACAACATGACACTCAAAATAGGCTTTATATTCTTTTAATTCACGATAAATTTCACTTTTATTTGGATCTAATTCAGAAATTATATGATGAAATAAAGCGTGAAATTGTTCGTGTAACACGGTATCTAAAAGACGAAAATTGAATCCTTTAACATCCGTATAAACTATTTCTTTTGTAGTTGGATTATACACTTCTTCTTTTCCTTCGAAAAGATATCTTTCATTAAAGATTATTTTACCTGGTTTTTCTTTTGTATGAAATACTACTCCAGCATTCATTAACCTTCCATTTGCTTTACCCGTAGTCACGTTATATATCGGTCTACTTTGCTTCTTAGCTTCTACATTTTCTAATTCCTGCATTAAAGCTAGACGTTCTTCAGGTAAAAGAGATGAAAAAATTGTTGAATGAAAAAATAAAAATAACTTTTTCTCTTTTTCAATAACATCAGAATTTTGATAAACATTTGAATTTATCACTTTTTTTAACATAATAATTCCTTCTTTTAACGATGTTAAATATTTTAACAAAACGTCAAAGAAAAAGCAATTAAAAACAAGTAGTCGAATTGTCTACTTGTTTTTTATTCTAATCTTTATATAATTCGTCGTATTCATCTTGAGCTTCAATAGCTTCTAAAAACGAAAGTTTTGCTTCACTTATTGCAAGCACTGCAAGTGATATACAACTAGATGAGTATTCTAATCTATCATCAATATATTTTTCTAACTTTTCTTTATCTTTCAATTCTTTTTTCTCTTCTAACTTAGTTTTAAGATCATTTATGTCATCTTGAATTTTAGTAATGTGACTTGAAAATTTCTCGTGAGTGTCTTTTTGTTTCTTTTTAATATTTTCTTTAGCATTCTCAATATTCTTTTTAGTTTCCTCGATTTTCTTATCAACTTCATCTTTTGCATACATACATTCTAAAACTGTAGTTTCAGTCGCGTCTTTGAGATGTTTATTTACTTCATCAAATTCCTTATTTATTTTTTTCAATTTTTCTTTCATTTCTTTTTCTTTCATGAAAAATCCTCCTATCTTATATTATTATACCCATTGTATATAGATTAATACTCTAATCTATAATTAGAGTGTAATAATTTTTTTTGTTTTTAAGAAGAGCAAAAAAATATAATTTGTTGTTTATCTATACAAATATAGTTTTTTGTTATATTTCTTAACCATAAATTTAGAATTTTAATCAAAATAAAAAGCTACAGTCTTAATATAAACTGTAACTATTAATGTTTATTCTTTTATGATATTTTTACTACATAAATATGTTATTAAAAAATATCCTCCATATATAAATATAATAATCATTCCTGTAAATATTACAGATTTTAGTAAGCCGTTATTTCCAAACATTTCAAGTATTTTTAAGGCAAAACGCATACCAAATATTGAATGGATTATAGCAAGAAGTAAAGGTGTCATAAAGAAAATAAATATTTCTCTAAATAACGATTTACGTATTAATTTGTCATCAGCACCGATGCGTCTTAGAATGATATATCTATTGCGATTATCACTTGCTTCACTTAAATTTTTTAGAGCAAGGATAGCTGCACTTGATATCAAGAAAACTACTCCTAAGTATATTCCTAAGAAAGTTACAATAACTCCAAGTCCAACAGACGAATCTTCTAAATCGGTTTTAAATGAGTAACCAACGTTCCCAATATAGGAATTTGCTTTTTCAAATATCTCATCAACATCATATTTCTTGTTGCGATTCGTTTCTTTATAAATACCTGTGAAGTAGTTATATCTCGGTTTTATTCCCTTTAAAACCGTATCAGAAACAACAAATATGCCTGTGTTAGTTTTATTGTTTGATATCTCAACAAAACCATCTAAACATTTTTTATATTTTGGTTTTAATTCATGATTAAATATTTTAACACTAGGACTTTTTTCTAAGATTTCGTTTCGTATAACAGTCATAGCTCCAAAATTGGAAACAATGATATATTCATTATCATTTAGTCTTAGTTCACTCTTTTTGTATAGTCTAGCAATTTTATTATAATCACTTAAAGACATGACGATTTCTAATTGGTCTTGATTATATCCATATTTTTTCATTAAGTAATCATACATATCTCCAGCAAAGTCTGAATAAGAAAAATTTTCATCATTGTACATGTCTACGGATGTATAATCACTCAAATAGTTGTCATACTCAAATTTATTTTTATCATATCTTTCTTGAACTGCTAAATTTTTATATTGAGAATCATCAAATTCTACATCATCATGACTATAAAATACAAGAGTTTGTACATCAGCTGGTGTCAATTCTTCTAAATTTTTAGAAAGCGAATCTCTTAAAGAGAAAGAACTTGATAATGCACATATTGTAATGAATAACATTAAACATATCATACTCATTGATATCACTGTTGTGTTTATTTTACTGCTTAGTTGTCTTAACATAAATGAATTTAATCCCTTGTAATATATTCCTTTTATTTTACTAACAATTTTTAATACTAAGCCTGATAAACTCCACATTATTAAAAATGTAGAAACAATACCATAAACTATTGGTCTTATAATATCCTTGAAGTCTTTTAGATTGGATAGTCCATCTGTTACCATATAGTACGCATATCCAAGTAAACAACAAGAAAGTATAAATACAATTGAACATATAACAGGATTTTTAATTTTAACTTTCTCATTTTTCTTGTTCGAATAAAGCAGATCAATTAATTTACATTTTGTAACTACTACTGTATTGAATATCATAACTATTAGATACATTATTCCAAAATATATAAAAGTCTTTAACATTGCTGACATTGAAAATACAAAATGGTATTTTTCCATATCAGCATCAAAAAGGGATGCAATTATAACACTCATACCTTGTGATAAAAATACTCCAAGGAACAATCCAGCTGCTAATGAAATAATACCGATCATTAAAGTTTCTAAAAACAATATTAATGATATTTTTCTTTTACTCATTCCTAAAGTTAAATATACACCAAATTCTTTATTTCTTCGTTTTATTAAAAATCTACTAGCATAGATTATTAAAGCACCTAAAATAAATGATACAAATACACTTGTAGCCGATAGAACAGATTCTAATAAATCGATTATTTCTTCTGTTCTTGAACTGATTTTTAACATTACAACTTGAGAATCAATTGAATTAAAAATATAAAATATTGATACTCCAAGTACTAGAGTAAAAAAGTATATCGCATAATCTTTAAAACTCTTTTTTATATTTTTAAACGATAATTTAGCGATCACTTAAATCCCCTCCAAGTATAGTTACAACATCAATAATCTTGTCGAAGAATTCTTTTCTATCTAAACTTCCTTTTTCAATTTCATTAAATATGCGTCCGTCTTTAATAAATATTACTCGACTTGAATAAGAAGCTGTATAGGCATCATGTGTTACCATTAAGATAGTTGACTTCTTTTCTTTATTTAAATATTCAAGACGTTCAAGAAGCATCTTGGCTGATTTTGAATCAAGGGCTCCGGTTGGTTCGTCAGCAAGTATCAAAGATGGATTTGTGATGATTGCACGGGCAGATGCTACTCTTTGTTTTTCTCCTCCACTCATTTGATAAGGATATTTATTTAAAACGTGAGTAATATTTAAATATTTACTAACTTCTTTTATTTTCTCGTCTAAATTTTTTACACTTTTGTTTTGAATTGATAAAGCAAGAGCTATATTGTCATAAGCCGTTAAAGTGTCAAGCAAATTGAAATCTTGGAATATAAAACCTAATTCTTCTCTTCTGAATTCACTTAATTTGTTTCCTTTTAAAGTTGTGACATCTAAATCATTTAAATAAATGTGTCCACTAGTAACTTTATCAATAGTTGAGATACAATTTAAAAGTGTTGTTTTTCCACTTCCACTTGCTCCCATGATCGCGATAAATTCACCACGTTCAACATCAAAACTTATATTATCGATAGCTTTTGTTAAACTTGATTTACTACCATAGTATTTTTCTATTGAATCAATTTTCAATAATTTTTCCATATATTTCACCTTCCATGCTTTGATTATATGCTACTTTTCTTAATTAATCGCGATTCTAATATTTCTATATCTTACAATTTTGTAATATCAAATTTTATAAAGATCATTTTTACCAAAAGTAATTGTTATTTCAAAATATTTGTTTTCTTCACTTGTTGCATTTATTTTATGTCCTAATTTATCAATAAGTTTTTTGCAAATGTAAAGTCCAAAACCTGTTGAGTTACGCATCTTTCGGCCATTTTCTCCAGTAAAAGATTTATCAAAAACACGTTTTAAATCGTTTTTACTTACACCTAT
The DNA here is from genome assembly GCA_934089275.1 of uncultured Bacilli bacterium. Lineage (GTDB taxonomy): Bacteria > Bacillota_I > Bacilli_A > RF39 > UBA660 > CAG-582. The sequence goes on along the minus strand of CAKOJJ010000001.1, from coordinate 44,602 downwards.
TCCATTATCTTTAATATGTAAAATTGTTTCTTTTTCTGTATCTTCAGCGTAAAACATAATAAATGAGTCTTTTTTACTATCACAATATTTAATAGAATTATTAACTATTTGATTAAGAATGAAAATAAGCCATTTAGAATCAGTTAAAACTTTGATATTTTTGACATCAGCTTTAATATCAATCTTATTTTCAAGTATTGAATCTTTATTTTTTAAAAGAACTTCATTGATGATTTTATCTAAACTCGCTTCTTTAATTAAAAAGTCTTTTTCAGCATAATTACTTCTAACATAATAAAGTATTTGATCAGTTAAATTATCCAAACTATTTAATTGATCTATTACTTTTTTGTTAACTTTTTTGCTATTGTGATACATTAACATAAGTCCAGCTATTGGTATTTTTATCTCATGTATCCACATCTCTACATATTCTTTAAAATCTTCAGTTTCATTTCGATAGTTGTTAATATTTTCTATCATTGATTTATCAATTTTATATAATGCATCAACAAATACTTTTCCGTCTAAAAATGTTGGTTCTTCTAAAGTTTCTAATATTAAATATTTTTTATCTAACAAATTCAAGTTGCTTAAAAATGTATCGTAATATTTTTTTCTTTTTAAGTAAAAAATCAAAAAGTCTATAATAAAATAAATACTTAATATGATCAAAATCATAACAATTAAATATTTATTTACATTAAATACAACAAGTAAAAATAATATAACTATGAATAATATATTGAATAGTATTATATTGCTTTTTCTTTCCTTAATATATGTCCAAATTTTCATAATAAAATGTACCCTAACCCCTTCTTTGTTTCAATTGCATCTGTTAAAGAGGCTTCACTTAATTTACTTCTTAAACGACTTATATTAACAGTTAATGCATTATCATTAATATATTCATCATTGTTCCAAAGGTTAGTCATAATTTCATCTCTTGAAACGATTTTGCCCAAATTATCAAATAAACACATAAATATAATCATTTCGTTTTTTGTAAGTTCAATTATTTTGTCACTGCGTTCCAATTGACAACGTGATTTATTAATAAAAAATCCACGATACATTTTATTTTGCTCGGAGTTATTACATCTTTTTAAAACTGATTGGATTCTTAAAATTAGAATATTTGGGTTATATGGTTTTGTTATATAATCGTCCGCTCCATAAGTTATTGACAACGCTTCATCTAGTTCATTATTGTTACTTGTAACCATGATAACAGGAATATTACTTTTTTCTCTTAATGTTTTTAAGACTTCTTTACCATTTAAAAATGGTATATTGATATCAAGCAACACTAAATCTGCAGAAATTTCTAATAATTCGTCTGCAACTCGTGAAAAATCCTCAACACAATATACATCATAGTTTGCATTTTTAAGAAGTTCTCCTAATTCTTTTCTAATTGTTTCATCATCTTCTACTATAGCAATTTTTTTCATAGTTCCTCCGTTACTTTATTATATCAAATTTTTTATCTTTTCTACCTTACTTTTTTGTAATGTTCTTTATCTTCATACATTGCTTCGTCAGCTATTTTAGTCAAATCATTTAAACTTAAGTTTTTTTCTTTGTAAGCAACTCCTATTGCACAACTATATTTAGTTTTATTCATTTTTTCTTTTAAATTTTTTATAAAGTCTTCAATTTCCATTTTATGAGTGTTATAACAAACAACTAAAAACTCATCTCCACCTACCCTGTATACACGCATTTCTTTTAAAATAGTTGTTTTAATTATTTCAACTAAAGTTACAATTGCTTTATCTCCTTCGTCATGACCTAAAGTATCATTTATTTTCTTTAAATTATTTAAGTCTATACTTATTATGGCGTTGATTTGCTTTTTGTTTTTATTTAAATCTCTTTTTAAAGGTTTTCTATTTAAAGTGTCTGTTAGTTCATCTTTTACATAAAAATCACATATTAAATATATAAAATAAAATAATGTAAAGAAAGTATTGCCAATATATAACTTATTTATTAAAAGAGAAACAATTAAAAAGATATATAAAATTGCACGAATGTTATTGTCATATTTTGGATGTTTTAAATAATTAAACAATTCAATAACAACTAAACATATTGTATAGATAAAGAAAACATCCATTTTATTAAATATAAAATATGAAATAATTAACGTGATGTTTGAAAGAATAACTAATTTCTTATTTTTAATGGTATAAAAAGAATATAATATAAAATTTAATAAATATAGGAAATCTATAAAATATGCTCCATTTAAGAATAATAAAAATTCAAATATATTAAGGAAAAATAAAACATTAATAATTAATTTATTTATAGTGTCTTTTAAATAAAAAATAAATGAATAATAAATAATCATTATAAAAATAAAAAAGACAAAATAGTTGTTTATAAATATATCAAACATTTAATCACCCTATTTAATAATATTAAAAAGGAAGCAAATAATTACTTCCTTTCTAACAACTTTGTTTCGTATTCATAAGAATTTAATTTATAACTGTTTTCTAATTTTGCAAGTTCTTCGTTTATTCCCATAATCCAATATTCTTTATCTTCATCGTCAGTACATGTTTCAATCTCTTTCATATATTCATGTACTTGAGAAAGACTTTCATCAAAATAGTATTCAAATTCTTCTACATGATCTTTAAAATATTCATATGTATAAGTTTTACTAACTGTTTCTGTTTTCTTTAAGAAATCTATTACTTGATATTGTTCTAAGCCTAAACGAATCATAATTGCTGCAATACATTCACGTTCTTCGCTTGAGATAAATTCATTAGTTAATTCTCTGGTATATGGATTATAATATTTCTTTACTTCTTTTAAAAGACTTTTATATTCTTTGTCACTTATATATCTACCTGGTTTTTCCTCTTCAGTTTTCTTCTTAGTTGTTTTATTAGCAAGTAATTGCTTTTTTAAATACTTTCTCATATATGTAACTAAATTAGAAGGAAATCCTAAGTTTTCTAAGCTTAAACAAATATCGTTAATTGATACTTCATCTAAACCTTTTTGATTATGTAAATAACTATTTTTTATTTGATTTATATTATCTTTTATTTTATTTAGACACAAAGTTGCATCTATACAATTGTTAACCACTGCATTTCTTAATAATACAATCGGCAATCTTAAATAAGCCTCTGGACTTCCTGTAACAAATTCTAATACATCATCATTCCAAAAAAATGAGGAACCTTTTTCATATATATCGAATACATCATGCTTATACTCGGATTTACTAACTGTAGTTGGATAATGTTCTATCAAGTCCATTAAAAATTCAAATATTAAATCTTTTGGTAACGGAGATTTCCCTAATTCAACGGCATAGAGTTTTATCACGTTTGTTAATTCAAAATACTCAAGATTTTTATTCCTTATTTTTGGGAAAATCGCGATTACTTTTTCGTGAAGTTTTTCTTCATCCTCTTTAGCTGAATATATTTCATCAAGACGATTTAAAAGGTACAATAAAAGCATTCTTTTCATTACTCGAAGTGTAACTTCACTAGTTCTAGTATAACCTTCCATTAACTCTATCTTTGTTTTTACTATATTTAAAAACATATCAATATCATCGTCTAAACAATAATCAAAATCTGATGCTATACTTTGAGCAATACTTTTCTTTAAATAGTTTTCTATTTCTTTATATTTATTCATGTTGAGTTCCTTGTTCTTTAATTAATTTTGTTTCATATTCATAAGAATCTAACTTATAACTATTTTCTAATTTTGCGAGTTCTTCGTTTATTCCCATAATCCAATATTCTTTATCTTCATCGTCAGTACATGTTTCTATTTCTTTCATATATTCATGGACTTGAGAAAGATTTTCTCCAAAATAGTATTCAAATTCTTCTACATGATCTTTAAAATATTCATATGTATATGTTTTGCTTGCTGTTTCTGTTTTCTTTAAGAAATCTATTACTTGGTATTGCTCTAAACCTAAACGAACCATAATTGCTGCAATACGTTCACGTTCTTCGCTTGAGATAAATTCATTAGTTAATTCTCTTGTATATGGATTATAATATTTCTTTACTTCTTTTAAAAGATTTTTATATTCTTTATCGCTTATATATTTGCTTGGTTTTGGTTCTGCAACTTTTTTAGGAACAACAATAGTTTCTGTTGTACTTTCTTTTCTACGCTTTTCTAATTGGTTCCACAATTCTTGTTCAATCATCTCAGCAACTTCTAATGATACTCCTAATTCTAAAAATGCTCTATATACATTTAGTATGTTTATTTCATCAAAAGTATCGGGGATGTTAGAATAATTTTCTTTTATCTTAGAAATGTTTGCAGATATATTATTTAAATCTAGCTTATAGTCTTTTTCATCTGATTTTATAATTTGTAATAATTCATCATTTCCTTCGATGGTTGTTGCTAGTGGTTCATAGTTACCATGTGAAGCAGCAAGAAGATGAACTCCAAGAACGTTAGATGGAAAATAACTAAAATATATTTTATAGTAATCTAAACCTTCGCCTTCTAAATTTATAGGACAATCTGATATAAAATTCAACATTATTCTAGCAATTTCAGCACGTCTCAAAGGTAAAAATTCTAACGCAGTAGAAAGTAATCTCACAATGTTTGTCATATGAAAATAATCTTCAAATTCGCCTTTCGATAGCGCATTAAATAACGTTCTATAAATAAGGCCCATCACACATGTCTTTTTTGATATAATAACTCCGATATCGTGCTCAGAAATTATAGTTCCTACCTTATCTTCAGATTCTGAATGTAAATTGTCCAATTCAATGTCAAATAATCTTATAGCTTTTTCATAATATTTATTCATTGCTTCCCAACTTTCTTTGAACTAATACTTGTCTTTCGTATTCATAAGAATCTAATTTATAACTGTTTTCTAATTTTGCAAGCTCTTCGTTTATTCCCATAATCCAATATTCTTTATCTTCATCCTCAGTACATGTTTCTATTTCTTTCATATATTCATGTACTTGAGAAAGATTTTCTCCAAAATAGTATTCAAACTCTTCTACATGATCTTTAAAATATTCATATGTATAAGTTTTACTAACTGTTTCTGTTTTCTTTAAAAAATCTACTACTTGATATTGCTCTAAGCCTAAACGAATCATAATTGCTGCAATACGTTCACGTTCTTCACTTGAGATAAATTCATTAGTTAATTCCCTTGTATATGGATTATAATATTTCTTTACTTCTTTTAAAAGGCTTTTATATTCTTTGTCACTTATATATTTGCTTGGTTTTGTTTCTTTAACTTTTTTAGGAATATTTTGAGATTTTTCTTGTTCTTTCTCACTTGCTTCTGTTTTTTCTACTGGCTTTAATATATTTTCAAGTTTTACACTAAAACGCTCAAGCATTTTATTTCTTAAGTTTAAGCCCACTTTTTGAGCATAAGATAAAGATAAACCACAAGACCAAAGAAGCATAACAAGTTCTTCTAACTCAAGAAAAGCAATATCTTCAATTTTTTTAGAAAGTATTTCAATTATTCTAATAGAAAGACGTGCTACATTTTCTGAATCGTAACTTTGTATCACTCCATAGTTAATAACATCATCTATATTTTTCGTTTTTATTAAATCTACATTACCATTAAAAAAATTTTTAAAATCTTCGAATAAAGGAAATTTATTACGATTTTCAAAATACATTTTATAAAGGTCAACTGCAGTACTACTATATTTTCTTGTATCTAAAACATCTCCATCACATACTTGTATATATACTTTAGCTAGATAAGACACTACAGCAGTTAATTCTTCATCTGATATATCTACTGTATCTAAAAACTCTGATAATCTTTCATACATGTTTGTTAAACAAACATATAAATATCTTTTGCCGGAAATAAAATTATATATAAGAAGTGGTAACACTTTTTCTTTATTAAATTGTAATTGTTTTGTAAGAAGAATGTTTTCCAATAACTCATCACCTTCATGATAAGTTTTAGTTGTACTTTCTTGATATTTTTTCTTGTTATTAAAATTTATTTGAGCTGCTATATTAGCAATATTTCTAACCTCTTTTTGCACTTTAACCCCTCCATAACACGAGGTGTATTGTACCAAATAAACTTCTTATAGTCAAATTTATTACGTATGATAGCTTAAAAAATATTTGTAATTAGAATTTTTACACCTAAAGAAATTAAAATAATTCCTCCAATAACTTTTGAAAAAGAAGAATATTTATCTCCTATTTTTGAACCTAATGTACATCCAATATATGTAGTAATAAAAGTTATACTGAAATTAAAAATTGATGATAAAACTATATTAAGATTTAAAAGAGCATAAGATATACCCACAGAAAAGGCATCCATACTTATTGAAATGGATAAAAGAAACATAATTTTAAAACAAAGAGAATTATTTAGCTGTATAGTTTCATCTTTTTCTTTTATCATATTTATTCCCAAAAAAACAAGAATAAAAAAAGAGATATAATATGCGACACTAAAAAGCTTTATCGAAATGATATTTCCAAGAAAATATCCAAGTAAAGGCATGCCTGTTTGAAATATTGAAAACCATATAGATGTTATTAAAGAACTCTTATGCAAATTATTATTAAATTCTATTCCTTTGCATAAAGATGTCGCAAAAGAATCCATACTTAAGGAAAAAGATAAAATAATTAATTCAATTATGTTCACAAATTATCACCTATAAAAATATATTCTTAAATAAAAAAAGTAGTATTAAACTACTTACTCAATTTAAAATCTTCTAAAGAAAATTCACTTTCTGATTTATAACCTGTTAATTTTTTTAAGTTTGTTATCTCTTTTACTGTAACTAAATAATTAAATGTCGTTAAAGTTGTAGTTATAACTCCTAGAGAAAAGAAAATAATACTCATAATAAATAAATAATAATTTCCAATAAAAAATGTTAAGCATATCAATGTTCCAAATCCAATTATAGCCAGTAAATTAATCAACAATACAACTAGTCTTTCTTTATAATTATTTTCATACTCATCGATTTTTCTTTGAATGTTTACTTTATTTTGAACCACTGATTTATTAAGTTTAGTTATATTGCTTTTATTATTTTTTACAATTCTATAATCTCCTGTAGAAGAAACTATTTTTATTTTATCATCTTCAATTTTGTAATCAACTATATATTTTTCATATCTTTTATTGAAGAAATTGTTATAACTATTAACAACTTTATAAAATTTTGATTTTATAATTTCTAATAATTTCAACCTAACCACTCCCTTGTTAATTGTTTTATATAATAACACATATTAAAAAGTTATTCAAGAATATAAAACTAATGCATAAAAAAAAGAAATTCTAAGCGTTTTCTTTTTTATTTCTTTTTACTAATCGAATAGTTTCTTCTTGCGTTGACATTACAAAATCTTTTTCTTTTTGAAGTTCACTAAATATTGTTATAATGTCATCATAAATAGTAAAGTCAGGATTGCTTTTAGCAATTGGGATGACTCTTTTTCTATGTTTTCTGTTTCTTATTGTTTGCCATAAACTTGCTTCAGGAATAGTTTTAGGATAAATTCTTTCATAGATAAAATATTCTTTGTTATCAATGCAAGAATTAATAGCTGCAAGTTGTCCACAATATAATTCTTCACTTTTAATAGAATCATTTCCTACACTTTTAAAATGATAAGTGAATGTACCTTCATTTTTGTCTGTTTTAAATATTTCTCCAGTTTTACCATCATCAATGAATACACATATTGGATTGTCTACGGAACTGAAATACATTGTATTTTCTCCATAACTGATTTCCAATAGACATTTGTCCTCTTCATAAATAGATTTTATAGCAAGAGTTTTTTCTTCTCCTTTAAAATTTACTATGATACCATCTGAAGATGTTGTTAATTCATAGCTTTCTTCTGAAAAATATGAAATTGGAAGTATTCTTTTTAAAAAATACATAATAAAGTTTAAATGAATATATTCGTTTTCAATATTTCTTTCATTAAATCCAATTTTATTTAATCTTCTAAATATAGCTGTACATAAATTTTCTTCGTGTATTGTTTCCATATATAAAATCCTTTCTTTTTTATATACTATATTATATTAAAAAAAGAAATAAAAAAGAAGTGTTTTTTACACTTCATTTACGATTTTATCTAAAACAGCATTAATCATCTTTCTTACAGAATCATCACTGTAACGTTTAGCAAGTTCAATAGCTTCATTGATAACTACTAAATCTGGTGTGTCTGTATACTTTAATTCATAAATGCTCATTCTTAAAATAGCTTTACCTTCTGAATCTAATCTATCAATTGTCCAATTGCTTAAATACTTATTGGCTAATTCATCAATTGTGTCCATATAAGTTACAACACCATATACAATGTCTTTAACAAACTCATTATCAATCTCGACGTTTTCTTTTATTGTTGCATCAACATCAAAATCAATGTTGTTTCTTTTATATAAATCGATTTGATATAAAATAGTCATTATTTTTTCTCTTAATTCACTACGAGTGGACATAATAAAACCTCTTTCATATGGTTAATTTTAGCACATTACCAATATTTAGTAAACTACATTTTAATTAGTTTTTTAATATCTTCATGTATTTCTTCAATTGGACGCATTTGATCTCCACTTGAACACTCAACTCTATCCCAACCTAGTAATTCGCTAGCATATTGAGCAGTATCATAAACTGTTTTTAAATATTCTTCATTACTTTCATGAATGTCTTTTTGAATACCATCATTTACTTTACGAGCATTTCTAATTTCTTGAATAACCTCATATGGTGCAGTTAAGAATATAACATTATCAGGTCTTACTATTCCCAATTTATCATATTCATAGTCCATTACATATTCAATAAAATCTTTTTTTCTATCGGCTGGAAAAGTTGCTGCTTGATATATAACACTTGATGAAGTATATCTATCAAGTAACACGATTTTTCCTTCATCTAAAGCTGGAGCGATTTTGTCTTTAGATACAATTGCACGATCTATAGCGTATAAAGAATTTATAAAGTATGGACTTAATTCTTTTAATTCACCAAACTCCTTTGATAAATATTTTTCTACTAAAAAGCCGCTTGTTTCATGATATGTTGGAAAATGATGTGTGATTACTTCTCCATATTGTTGTAAATACTCCTTTAAAAGTTGTACTTGAGTAGTTTTTCCAACACCATCACAAGCACCTTCTACTACTATTAATTTACCTTTTTCCATAAATTACCTCCAATATTATTTTAACAAAAAAAGTTATAGTTTTAAACTATAACTTAACTATTTATATTTGGGACTAAATGTAACTGTCTTGTCAACTATCGCTCTTATTGATGTTGCATCAAATGGTTTTTGAATCATATCAATTACACCTTGATAAGACATTGCGCGTTTAATTCCCTCTTCAGTATCTTCTCCACTTATTATAGATACTGGTAACGTCTTAAATAAATCATGTTCTTTGAAGTAATCAAGAACTTCGAAACCATTCATAACTGGCATTTGTAAATCTAAGAATAAACCAACTAATGAATCGTCTTTGTATTGATCTATCAAATCAATAACTTCTTTTCCGTTGTGAGCTACAATTACTTCAAATTCATTTCTAAATATCTTACTAAAGAAATTTGTTATAACTGGCGAATCATCAGCAATTATTATTTTGTTTCTTAAAACATTTCCATCTATTTTTATAGTTATATCAACTACGAATATAATTTTATATTCTTCCATAGTTATAAGAGTTACTAATTTTTCTTTATTATCATTAGTAACAAGAACTTTTTTAAACTCTGTTTCGTTTAAAAAGTCGGGATTAAATTCTTTATATGAACGCATAACATCGTTTATTTTGTCATATTCAAGTGGAGCTGAAATTCTAAGTTCTTCTCCAGTATATTTTATCTCATAAAATTTATTATTAGTTTTATTTATGACATAAATCGACTCATATAAAGAAGCAATCACATTAGGAATGTTTTCAACAATAGCTCTTATATCCATAATTACACTCCCAAATAAGTTTTAACTAAATTAATTATTCTATTTGCTTCAATTATTAATGGGTTGATGTTTGCCTTTACATACTCAATATCGCCGTTTTTGCTAGCCATTTCATGTTCATAAGACATTTCTGCAAGTTTAGTAAATCCTAAATATTTGGAATCACTTTTCATTGCGTGAACTAAAATTGCATAGTTCTCCATATCATTATTATTAAAACTTGAGATTATATTTGGAATACGCGTTTTACTTTCCTCTAAAAAATCTTTTAAAGTGTCATTAAACATTTCCATATCTCCGAGTAGTTCTAATGCGTGATTAATATCTACTCCATTATCTGTTAGTAATTGTGTATTCATATCATACCCTCTATTCTAGGTATATTATAACAAATATTTTGTCAATTGTTTACACTTTTAAAGTTACTTTACATTTCTTTTAGTTATTATTTTTTACGTAATTAATGAAATAATCAAATACATCGGTTTTGATAAGTTCCGGATGAAAATGAACTCCAAAGATAAATTTATCTTGATCAGTACATTCGATGATTTCACTAACGCCATCACTTGCTGTGGCACTTACCTTGAAATGACTACCTACAGCATGAAAGTCGTAGTTATGCATACTTGGAACTAAAAGTTTATCAGGAAATATTCTACTAGCAATTGTATTTGGAACAATTGTAATTTCGTGTTTTGTAGCTTCAACGTTTCCGTCAATTATATTGTTATTATGTATGTTTCCTGGATCTAATCTTCTTAAAGCAGAACCATACTTTTCTTTTAACGATTTATAATAATTTTCTACTTTTTCACGAGTTATTTCTCCACCATCTTTTTCTATGGAGTCAAGTAATAAACTGAAAATATCAATTGATTCCGCTCCCATACAAATACCTAAAACCGGTTTATTATTTTTATAGGCATAATAAAGTATTTCATATACAAAGTCGTTTATCTTGTTTCCACCAGTAATTAAAAAGCCATCGTACAAATCTAAAACTTTGTAATCCAATTTATTTCCATTAAACATCATTCCAGCAGGGATACCACCTGCTTCAAGTAACTTTCTTGCAAATATACAATTATATTTATAATATTCTGAGTATGGATTTTCATTTTCACAATAATATGAAGGCAATATTCCAATTACACATCTATTCATAATTACACCTCTTAGAGTAATTATATCATATTATAAATTTTATTTTTCTCCTTCAGTTAACATTGTTGTAATAAATATTCCATATCCTGATTTTACATTTTCAACCACTACATGGGTAACAGCACCAAATATTTTTCCGTTTTGAAGAATTGGCGAACCACTCATTCCTTGAATTACTCCTCCAGTTTTACTTAATAGTTCTTCATCAATTATTTCAAAATATATATTTTTAGTATCACTTTTCTTATCTATTTTAGTTATTTTTATTTTATATTCTTTAATTTCTTTATTATCAAGCACAGTTCTTATTGTTGCTTCACCTAATTTTAAATCTTCTTTTTCACCAACTTCAACTAACGAAACATTCTTTTCATCATAATATTTTCCATATATTCCTTTATTAGTATTCTTTTCAATTGATCCATATTTGTTATTTTTATTTAATCTTGCATTTTTGGTACCTGGATGTCCATCATAACTTCTATCGATGCTAGAAACATTACTTTCAAAAATAAAGCCATCTTCTATGTCTACAACGTTTTTAGAATTCGATTCTATTATCTCGTGACCTAATGCACCGTATATTTTAGTTTCAGGGTCAATATATGTAAGTGTTCCAATTCCACTTATAGAATCTTTAACAAATAAACCTGTTTTATATTTATTTTCCGTTTTTATAAGATCATATTCAATATCAAATACTTTATTTTTTCTTCTTAAAGTTAAAGTAACTTTACCATTTGTTTGATATTTATTTACAAGATTAACTAATTCTTCAATATCAGAAACAACATTACCATTTACTTTTTCAATATAATCTCCTACTTTTATTTTATTATTAATTTCTAAGTTTTCATAAAAACCAACAACCATTACTCCTTTAGAAGATATTTCAATACCGATGTTATCTCCACCAGCATATATATAGTTTGAATAGGCATAAACATTAAATGGAAAAATACTCATTAATGCAAGCCCAATTATTAATTTCTTTTTCATTACTACCACCTATGATTAGTTTAGGTTTATTTTAAGATTTTATACATCAACAAAAAACAACGTAGTTCACATACGTTGTTTTATAGATTAATTATACGATTCGGAATGCTGGTGATATACCATCAGTTGAAGGAACTGAAGAAGAACTATGTGAACCGTTTGTTGATACCACTAGACCATTGTAATCTTTACTAAAACTAACTGAACGAAGCCACCAAGATGAAGCTTTTCCATTATATTGTTTTATTGCTCCTGCATAATTACTTGTTGTTACTCCCAAATTTTTATAATAATCTAATTGCTTTGATGTTCCTATTGATGTATCTGATTGAGAACTAGATGAACTTGCAAAATCACCATATATTTCTTCACTGGATAGTAAATATAATTTATCTTGTGTTTCAAAGTTTGTTTCTCCACTGTTATTGCCGTGACTTGATATTACTTTTGTTGAAGTTATAACACTTTGTAAATCAGTTGGCAACGAATTAAATAAAGTTCCACTTATATATGTACGTGCATTTGAATTTTCCCAACCTCCTATTGAGGTAAAATCAACAATAAACTTTTGAGTTGTTATTATGTCAGCAAATTCAACTACAAATCCACATGCTGTTTCACTTGTTTCGGTTGTACATGCACTCATATTTGCGATTCTTACATAATGTGTTCCTAAATCTCCTAGATCTACTTTTTTTGTATCTCCTACATTATATTTGTTTGTATTTCCTGCTTTTACATTTGCTGCGATTATTGTCCAACTATCTTTTTGAAATTGATTTTCTACGCCGATTGTATCTCTTTCTACGGCATTAAATTCTAATTTACATGTATATTCTTCTGTAACATTTTCTGTTGTTACTTTATCTAATGTTACTGTTAATGTTCCGTTTAATGTTTCTTTTGCTTTAATAACTGTTGCATCATTTTCTAGTTTATTTTTGATACTTGTGTATTTTGCTGCTGTTCCATCCTTTGGTACACATGTTACACTTACTTCTGCATCATAATTACTTGAGTTGTTTGTTACTTCATATGTTAGTATTGAAGTTTGATGTAACCATTTTAATTCACTTGTTGTAAAATTAATTATTTTCTTGGTATCATCTATTACTGAATTATATACATTATTTCCATCTAAATTTGCAGCTGTGAAGATTACACTGAAATCTTCTTCATTTTCGCTTACTTTTGCATTTCCATTTATTACTAATGTTGTTGATACTGCTGCAAAGCCTATTGCCATTAGTAATATTGCTACTATAAGCATACTTTTCTTTTTCATATTCTACCTACTTTCTTCTATTTTATTTTATAATACCCCCCCCGATTTTCAAGGACAACTTCCTTGTTTACACCTTTTTTGACAAATAAAAAAAGAATGCATATATGCATTCTAATTATCAATTAATTTTTTTAATCCTGAGATAAAGTTTTCAGTATTGCTTTCATACTTTCTTACTTTAAATTTTTTAGCTTCTTTTACCAAATCATCTAAATTATTATTTTCATCTAGTTCTAAAATATATCCTTCTTTTTTAAAAAGAGAAACTATTTCTTTTTGATGATCATTTATATGTTCTCCATATTTTTCTAATCTAGCAATTGCGATTACTTTTTTTCCTTTTTTTAATGGAGTTAAAATACTTCCTGTTCCCCCATGAGTAATTATTAAATCTGCTTCATCTATAAGTTTGTTCATTTCATCATAATTTATAAATTTGAAGATTTTCATTTTTTTACTTACATAATCAGAAGATCCTCCGGCTTGAACAATTATCTCATCTTTTATTTTAGATTTTTCAATATAATCTAAAAGTCTATAAAATTTTTGATCTTGAGTTCCAAGTGTTACTAATATCATTAATAAATACCTCCCATATATATTGCTTTAGGATAATATTTTTTCATTGATTCCCATTGAACTATAAAATGTGTTGCTATAGGATAAACAAGTTTTCCTGATAAAGTTTTTCCTTCTTGTTTAGCAAATGATTCAATATAAATTACTTTTCTTCTAAAAATAAAACCTAAATAGCATAAAGGCACACATGTATTTGCACCAGTTGTTACGATTACATTTGGTCTAAATTTAATAAATAAAAATACTGAATGAAAAGCATTTAAAACGTTTATTAAGAAATATTTTAAAAAGTTTTTCTTATTACAATATTTAAAAAACACGACATTATATTTATCTTTTAAATTAAGAGTAACATCTGATTTTTCAGTTACTAGTAAATAATTATAATCGTTAAAGATCTTTTTTAGTTCTAGCATTTGGGTTAAATGACCTCCAATACTTGAAACAAATAAAACTTTTTTCTTTTTCATGAGACATCTCCCTTTAATTAATTATAACAAAAAAAATAGATGTTGACATCTATTTTTATTCATTTGGTTTTTTAGATAAACGATAAGTATTATGTTTTGTATTTGAATCTGGTGTTTTAAATTTTGATTGCTCTACTTGTTCTTGAGCTAACTCATAAGATTTATTTACTTCTTCATTATTAATAATTTGACTTGCAACACTTAAAGCATGAATTCTAACAGCATAAGCAATATATTCTACTTCGTAACTGCTTAGTTGCAAAGCACGTTGTAGATCAGAATCTGATAAAATTCTTAATTCATTAGCTATCATGCTTTCAGCAGCAGAATCCACTTCAAAACCTTCAGTTTGATATCCCATTTTTTACTTCTCCCTTTGCTTGCTTATTCTACTATTTTTCGCTTGTTAAGTCAAATTTAGGTTTATGAAAATATGTTCTTAAATATTGAAAAACAGTTTTTATACTTCTTTTTAGAGTTCTCAAAAAAGGAAAAGATATCTTGTTATCTTTTAAAATTCTATATGCGTCTTTAAAATTATTTACATATCCTTTTAAACCATTACTTACTCCACCTAAGCGCATTAATACTAAATAATCATTTAAATAAGTAAAATTAAAATTTGCTTTATTGATTCTTACCATCATATCATAATCAGATGATACCTTATAATTTAAATTATATAAACCAACTTTATCAAATACACTTCTTTTTATATACATTGTTGGATGTGCTGGACACCATTCGTTTTTCTTTCTTTTACCACTTATATAATCTCTTATAGGATGAGTTAATGTAGAATCACAATAAATTAGATTAGCATATAAAACATCAGTTTCATCAGTATAAGCTTCATTAATTTTTTCAAAAACGTGTTCATCAATTAAAACATCGTCAGAATTTATGATACCAATAATATCGCCAGTTGAAAGTTTTATTCCTTTATTCATGGCATCATATAGACCTTTATCTTTTTCACTGATAACTTTCATTTTTCCTTTAAATTTACTTTCATACTTTTTTACGATATCTAATGTGTTATCTTTACTTAATCCATCAATTATTAAATACTCATAGTTATCGTATTTTTGAGCTAAAACGGATTTTATAGTATCTTCAATTGTTGATGCGGAGTTATAACAAACTGTTATAATACTAATTTTTCTTTTCACGTTTTTCTACCTCCTCAAATATTTTTAAATGCTCATCAACCATATTTTCAATTGTATATTTAGAACTTATTTCTAAGTTATTTAATCCTTCTTTATAAAGGTCTAAAGCACTTTTTAATGAATATTCTTCTAACTTTTTAGAAAGAGCACGAATATTGTCACAATGATAAAGTTGACTTTTTTTAAATACTTCTCTAGCTGATGCAGTTTCAATAGTTGCAATTACTGGTAAACCACAGCTCATGGCTTCATTGATAACAAGTCCCCAAATATCTTCTCTTGACGGAAAGAAAAAAACATCGCTCATCTTATAATATTCAAAAACCTTTTCTTTATCGCAGAAATCAATAAAATGAACATTTTTGATATCATTTTCTTCTAAAAATTCTTCGTAGTCTTCCTTTTCTTCTCCACCACCGATGATTATGTAACCATTCTTTTCATTGTTGCTAATTAAAAGAGAATTTAAAAATAGATCATAACCTTTTCTTTCAATAAACGAACCAACACTTACAAATAATCTCTTGTAATTATAACCAGCAGATTTTCTTAGTTTAAGTTTCTCTTCCATTTTTATTGGAAGTAATAAAACATCACTTTTTTCAATAGATGATAAAGGATAAATATAAATATCTTCTAAACGAGCCTTGTAATTTAAAAGATACTCGTTGGTCGTTTTTCCAGTGCTTAGATAATATGTTGCTGTTGATATAAATTTTGTCTTTAAATATTTCGAGATGCGAGTTTCTTTTTTAGGAACTACTCCACCATCAGCATTTAAAAAGAATTTAATATTTTTATGTCTAAGTAAAATATTTAATATTGCTCCATTCATATTGGCATATGTTCCAATTATTACAACGTCATAATGATTTTCATTAAGAAGTTTATTTAATTGAAATAAAGCAAATTTTTTAAGATTTATAAATTCAAATTCAAAGTTATTATTTTTAAACCATTCTTTATTACGATATGTCTCATTTCTATCTCCATTAAATAAAACGGTTAAATCAACATGTTTACTTAATTGATTAAAAAACTTTACTCGATAAGGTGCAGGTATATTTGTATAATATAGTACCTTCATAAAACCAACTACTTCCTATATTCTTCAATAATTTTTTTAGCAAAGAGTTTATCACTATAAAGGGATGTATCATATTCTTGATATTCTTTAAGTGAATAAATCGTCTTTAAAATATTTTTGATATTTTCTTCTTTGCTTTGTTTTTTTATTAGATAGACATTTTTGTTTTCAGCTTGTTCAACACAACCTCCAGTATCATAACAAACTACTCTTGTATGGCATGCAAGAGCTTCAATGTTTACTGTTGGATAATTATCTTCATATGTTGGATTTAAAAGACAATAAGAAAGACTATAAAGAACTGCTAAATCATTTTGATTTTCTGTTCTCTTTATCGGAATTATATTCTTATAGTTTTCTACGCTTTTGATTTGTCTATCATTTAAGCCTACTAAGACTATAACATATTCATCGCTTATTTTATCAGCTAAAGATAAAAAATCGTCAAATCCTTTACGCTTCTCCCAAATACTTGCTACTCCTAAAATGACTTTTTTATCTCTAGGAATATTGTATTTATCATAAATGGTTTCATCTTTTTTAGGTTTAAATATTTCTAAATCAATTCCATTATTTATTGTTTTAACATTACATGCCTTCAAAAATGACTTAGATACGATATCTTGAAGCCAGATTGATGGCGTTATGATAGTTATTCTAGGATCAGCAAATAATTTTTTCTTTTCTTCATAATTCTTTTTTGAACGATCAAAAACTAAACTTATGGGATATTTTTTCTTGTTTGGGCAGTCATGACACCCCTTCTTCCAACGATCACAGTGGATATAGTCAAAATATGCACAATGACCAGTCATCGGTAAACAGTCATGAAGAGTCCAAAATATTTTTCCTTGATATTCATTTCTTAAGTAGTCAAATAATATTTTATAGTTGATGTAATAACCATGAATATTATGTAAATGAATGATATCAGGATTAATTTTTTTTAATTCGCGAACTATCTTTTTTGTTTTAAAATATGAACCATGACCATGAGCGTCAAAGATAGTTGTTATAAATATATGGTAAAGAAAAGAAAGCGGTCCACCTATTTTTTTACAAGGTATATCAGTATAACCTTTTCTTCTTCCATAAATGCAAAGCACTTCAAAACCATTGTTTCTTGCTTCTCTTGAGATACTACCCATGATTTTACCCGTTGATCCATTACATACTGTATTAATACTTACTAATTTCATAAAATCAATTCCTTTTATATTTTTTTAAAGTTTTATAATACAAGAATAAATACATTATCAATAAAATTGCCATAAATATGAGATATGCATAAATTGCACCAGTGAGTTTAAAAGCGCTTATCAAAACATAACAAATAATAGTCGATACAACTGTCATAATTAAATATATAAGAGTTTGTTCTTTATAAACATTTAGTAAAACTAATACTTGAGAATAAACATTGGCAAGTGTATAAAATGTTGCTCCAATAAGAACAATTACTAAATGAATTCGATAAGCATCTAAATTTATTCCGTACATGATATTTAATACTGGAATTCCAATTGTAAATCCACAAAGACAAGCAAAAACCCCAATAAATATTAAAGAAAGCATCATATTTCTTACCATTTTATTAAATTTATCAATATCTTTATTTTTAAATAAATTATTTAAATTTGTTATTATTGGTACTACGATATAACTTGAACATAAACCAATTATTGTTGATGGCATAAAGATTATTCCAAAGATATTTTGAGCTTCGGCCGTATCAAAATAATCAAGTATATACTTGCTTGAATTAGCAACATACATCGCTAGAAAAGAATAGATAAATATTGGTAAAGTATCTTTTAATATTTTTTTTAAATTATCAAAGTTAAATATTCCATAAATATACTCTTTAGCATTTTTTATATCATAAATAAAGAAAAGCAAAACATTTACAATTATTAAACTTATTAATGATGCCAAAATGTTTTTTGTTAGCAAATCGGTAATCACAAAAGCGATTATTCCACCTACTCCTTTAATAGTAAGTGATATCCCTGATTTATATAATTGATTGTTTTTTTGTAATATTCCATAAACAGCATCACTTATCGATTCAATTATTCTAAATAAACATATCAGTAAAATTACACCAGTTTTAAAGAAATTATAGTTATTTATAAATGAAAAAATAGTTACTACTGTAATTGTTAAAACACTTGTAAGTATACGAAAATCAATAAAATCCTTAGGTGTGTATTTCTCATAATTACTTATTTGGTACACACGATTATAAAACGTTGAAAGAATAAAAAATAAACATATTAATGAATAGGCAAATGTAAAAACTCCTGCTTCACTTTTCAAATTTATGTGATTAATTGCAATCATAAAAAAAAGGGAATTAAAAGAGTTAATTGATGAACCAATAAAATTCCAAATAAAATCTTTTTTTCTATTTTCCATCTTTAGTACCTTTAATAATTGAAACTTCTTGAATAAGCATTGTTATTTGTTTTTTTTGTTGAGATATGATAACAGTAAGAATTAATGTTATACCTAAAAGAAGCGTTATCATAATTCCTATAACTAAATTAGCCATCGTTAAGAATCCAAATGATTCGGCAAAGAATTCAAGAATAGATGGAACTAAAGAAATTATAAGAAGTACACATATTGCAATAATCCAAACTAATGAATATTTTATTGGTAATTTATTTCTTTTTAAAAGATTTAAGATTATAACTAACCATATAATTGAAAATATGAATAAAGCAATTCTTAACTTAACACTCATTATTTACCCTTCTTTCTTAAAAGAATTGATAAAACAACGTTTACCATATAATACACATTTTTCCACGAATTTATCGATGATTTACCTGCTATTCTTTCATTCATGCTTACTGGAACTTCTTTTATTTTCATTCCACTTAAAATAACATCAACAGAAGAAATTGGTTCTGGATACTCCAGTGGATAATGAATTGCAAACATCGCGATTGCTGATTTATTAGAAGCCCTAAACCCACTTGTTGTATCATATATACGAACTTTGGTTTTTAGATGAATACATGATGAAATAATCTTTATACCTACTCTTCTTAGGAAAGATGATTTGAATTCACTTGATGAAGAATCAATAAACCTTGATCCAATTGTCATATCAATGTTTTCTTCTAATATTGGTTTAATTAAATCTTCTACATAATTAACATTGTGTTGTCCATCACCATCAAATTGAATAGCAATATCGTAATCATTATATAAAGCATATTTATATCCTGTTTGAACTGCTCCACCTATTCCTAAGTTTTGTATCAATTTGATATGATTAATTTTATTTTCACATAATATTTTTTCTGTATTATCAATACTTCCATCATTTATAAATATAACATCTAACTTCGTTTTAGCTTTTTTATTATAGTCACATATATTTTTATAAACTGTAAGAATGTTTTGTTCTTCATTGTATGCTGGTATAATTAATAACACTTTTGGAGTCTTTTTCATACAACTAATCCTCTCAATCTATTTTTATTATACCAAATTATCCTATAAAAGAAACATATATAGTAAGAATTATCGAAATGTTTATCAAAATACTAGCAACATAGAAAGCATTAGTGTTTTTTAATTTTAGTACTTGTTTATTTATAAATATTGGCGCAAGCCACATGATTGGAATAAAATATCTTCCTTGAACACCATAAATAAACATTGTTTTATTCTTTTGAGCTGCAGCATATAAAGCATACATAATAAGTAAAAATATTATAACACAAATTAATCCAGCAGCAACTTTATAGAATTTTTCAATTTTTACATTTGTTTCTTCAGTTAGGTATGAACCGACAAAAATGAATAAATATATGATTGGCAATATTCCAGCTGGAGTAACTTGTCTTTGGTAAAAATAGTCACCTGCAAATATATTTTGAATGTATGATAAACCTTCATTAAATATCGTGTTTATAAGTTTATTAAAATAAATAATTATAGTTTCAATAAAGTTATGATTTCCTACTTCAGATGCAATACTTATTCCACCAATTTTCATCCATGTGATGCTTGATACAAGTCCAAGAATAATAAATAATATAATTGATGCGATTCTTTTCTTTGTAGCTCCAAAGCTTTCTTTTGGTAGTAATATTATTAAACCAATTAAAGGTAAATACGTTGTTTTACAAACGGATATAATAATAATCATCAAAATTAATTCAATATAATCCTTAATACTTAATTGTTTTTTTGTTTTTATATGCATTAAAATAGTTGCCACAAATAAGAATGAAACCGAATTTATAACAGTATCAGCACTTATTGATGAAGTGTATGCTAAAACTACTGGGCATAAAAGCAAAAGCATCATTGTTTTTTTAGCATATGGAAGTCTTTTTAAGCCTAAAGCAAAAATAAGTGTACAAATAAGCATGTTAGTAAGTCTTCCAAGAACTCCAATAACATATGGACTTAAATTTAAAAGTATTCCTACTTTCATTCCGATAGCAGCTGGAATATAATCTAAAAATACATAACTTGCACAATGAATATAAGTTCTTGTTTTATCATTTTTATCCAATTTTATATTTAAAGCCTTCTCTGTATCAGCATAAGTACGATATTCAGGATATTTATCTTTATCATCAAAAATAGTTAGTTTTATACTTTTGGGGAGTTTATCAGTTCCTTTACCCTTAGAATTATATTTAGATATTAGATGTCCATCAGCGATTTGATAAGCTCTTATATAATGGAAAGTTTCGTCACTTTGAGTAAACATTGGAGGTGTAAAAATGTAAAAACTTGATAAAATTATAGCAACTAAAAAATATTTTTTATGCAATTTTAAGTTAGTATGTTTGAAAATATAATATATTATTATGGATGCAATAACCAATAATGCTAAAATAATAATAAACCAGACATAATAATCATAATTCTTAATTTTTAATCTTTTCATATTATTTACAAGTAAATTATAGTAATAAACTACAATACCTATCATACAAATAGCAAGATATAAAAATTTAGATGTAAAGACTTTAACAACGATATCTTTAAACTTATTATACAATTTGTTAATACACTCCATAATACTTCCTCCAATTAAGTAAAAAAAATATAATATATCATCAATATATTATAATTTTTTTTAGAATTTTTCAACTTTAAATATTGTAGCACCTGTTTTCATTGCTGCTTCAATTCCTACTTCTGCATCCTCAAATATGATTGCATTTTTAGGATCAACATTGAACCTTTGAATAGCTAAATTAAATCCTTCAGGATCTGGTTTAGGTTTAGAAATATCATCAGCAGTTATAATATCATCAAATAAATCAGTTTTTTGTGTATAGTTTAATATTTCTTCAGTATTTTTCTTAGAAGCAGTTGTTACTAAGACTATTTTGTACTCATCTTTTATTAGTCTTATAATATCAAAAAGTCTTTCATTCACTTTTACTTTATCTAAATATTTAGAATAAGCATTCTTTTTTATTTTATGAACTTCTTCTATTTTCTCTTCGTCATTATTAACAAGTGGCGGAATAAAAACTTTATAATGTCTTCCGTTACAATAATTACAATAGTAATCGTAATCAAGATCAACATCAAAAGTATTTAATGCTTCTTTATAAGCAAAATAATTAACATCATTTGTGTTATATAAAGTTCCGTCCATGTCAAATATTGCTAGTTTCATTATTTTTCAAACCTTTCTTCTACATCAGATGCAACCATTATTAATCCCGCATAGAATAACAATGATCTTTCACCATTCTTTTCGATTTTATATGGCATTAATCTTAACCAATGAATAATTTCATGATAAAAAATACTTTTTAAACCTTCTTCACCAAATCTTTTTTCTAAGTATTTAACTACTTCATCAAATAATTTATAGTAAGTAGATGATTTAGTAAATAAAAACTCTATTTTATCATCATGATAAGATACTTTTTTAGTATTCATTAAGAACTCATATCCACCATGAATTGATTGTAATAATTTACCGTAGTCCAAATATGGTGAATCATGTAAGTTTCCAGTATTAGGGTCAATTATATAAAAGTTCTTTTTAGATTTACCATTCTTGATACAAATAATATTTTCGATTGTAAAATCTCCATGAATATCTGAATAATAATCGTTTTCAAATACTTTTGATAGATATTCTTTATTTAAATATTTTTTGAAATGACTTAAATTTGGATATTTTTTACCATTTATGTAGATATTGTCATACTTCATAAGTGGTTTGATGTATTCTCCATTTTCAATTTTTTCAATATTTTTTAATACTTTTGTATCACAATACTTTTCAATGGTTTCTTTATCAGCTTTTCTTTTGTTTACTGTATGTAGATTCTTGTCAATATCATCTAATGCTTGTTTTATTGTCTTCCAAGCTTCTTTAAATGGAGTTGTATGGACATAATTAAAGCATGTCACTGCATCTGCTACATATGGCATATCGTAAAAACAAACGCCTTTTTTATAATATTCATTGGAGATTTTTGTTAGAGTTAGTTTCTTTTCGTGAGCATGGATCCAATCAATTTGATCTTTTAATTTATCAGCATCTTTCCCAAAAGAATATTTTCGGTAGAATAACTTTCCGTCTTTACTACATAACATTGTTGTAGCATTTGAACCAGCAGAATAATCTTCAATTATTGCAACATCATTATTAA
The DNA here is from genome assembly GCA_934089275.1 of uncultured Bacilli bacterium. Classification (GTDB taxonomy): domain Bacteria; phylum Bacillota_I; class Bacilli_A; order RF39; family UBA660; genus CAG-582. Next base: position 21,164 of record CAKOJJ010000001.1, on the reverse strand, counting down.
TTTCTAAATATTTTTTAAAATACTCTGAATTGTCATTATTGTTAAAATATAGCTCAAGGAAGTTTAATCTATCATTCAAATTAGCATGTGGTAACAGTTCTTCATGCTTTTTGGTTTTTGTTTTAGTGAATAAATATGATGCTGCAAACAACAAAATGTTGCTTAATACTATATAAATTATCATATTTATTCCTAGCATATTTAAGCTTTTTATTAGGCTTGTGCGCATTCCACCATAAGAAAAGTACAAATTAAACATATCAATTAAACTTGTTTCTTTTAAAAGTGATTTACCTAAATAATAACAAGATAATATATTTAAAGACCACATACAAATTGAGTATATACTTAGTTTTAACTTATTTACCTTTGTTACAATATTTTCAAATGAAATAATTGTAAACCATGATGATTTTAATAATTTTAATTCCACACTTTTATTAAATAGATGAGCAATATTATATATTGCTTTTTTTACTTGTTTTTTGAATACTTTTAAGGCTATTCCAACAATTAAAAGCATACCTAATGATATAACGTAGAATAAAATATTTTTAAATGAATCAATTCCACATAGTAAGAAAATCAAATATATAATTGAAACGCAGATAAAATCAAGAATAATCTCTACAATAATGGTTGCTATAGAATACGATATTCCATATTTCATCTTTTTTCCTGTAGAACATACTCTATAAATATATCCAAGTTTAAATGGAATTATATAATTTATTAAATTACTAATAGAAAGTGCTTGAGTCAAATTTTTTTTATTAGAATCGTCATACAAATCAATAAATAAAGATTGTCTAAGTACTTTTAAAATATTAGCAATAAAAATAGCAAATATAGCTATGATTAGATAAATCATTTTCTTAGCATCCTCTCAAATTCGTCTGATTTCTCAGCTGCATAATATTCGTCTGGGGTTCCAAATGGTAAATGCATGTCACAAGTGAAATTGTCAATGCGCATATTATGTTCAGCCATAACATTATATACTCCACTTACGTAATATTCACTATAGTTGCATTTATCTAGATATTCATTAGCGCACTCCAAGAATGTTTTTTTGTTTTTAAAATAATAAGCTCCACATATAGCATGAGTGCTTACTGCTTGTTTTTCTACGGTATGTATAACATTTCCTTTTTCATCCATTTGGAGAAATGAATATTTTGGATCACTTGATTCAAAGGTTAACAAAGCTCCATCTGGCATATCAAAAATTCCTTTTTCACAAAATGAGTAGAAATCTTTGCAAGTAAACATATGATCACAGTCATTGAAAATAATTGGTAAATCATCATCAATTTCTTGAACTCCGTGCATACAAGTTAAAACAGCTCCATTTAAGAGTTCTGGTATAACTTCTATTTTAGCTTCTGGAAAATATCTTTTTATGACTTCGTCTATTTTAAATTCATCTATATGTTGTTTTAATACAACAAAAGTAATGTCTTTTACATCAACAAATTTGCTTATTGATAAAGTTGCCCAATAAAGAAATGGATAACCATTTATTTCAATTAAAGGTTTTGGCATTACAAAACCATTTTTAAAAAATCTAGATCCTGCTCCACCCATTGGCATAATTAAATGTATTTTATTTTTTTCCATACTATTTTATCTCCTTCAACTCTTTTTTTACATATCGACTACCATCAATCATTTTCTTGCTTTGTTTAATTCTTGATACAAATCCAGTATTCCAAGAAGAAACGCCTTTTTCTCTATTTTTCAAATATATTGGTAAATGAACTACATTATAATTCTTTTCTAATGAAAGTCCATATATAAAAATATCTATTGTGTAATCGTATGGAAACTTATCAATATATTCTAAAAGTTCTTTATTAAATATTACTGGCATTGCCATAACATTGGACATTTTATGTCTAAATAGAAGCGAGTCATAAACACCCATTCCAAAAGTGAATATATATTCTACTATTTTGCGATTCTTTCGTTTCCCTTTTAATAAAAGTTTTTCTCCCGAATGATTTTCTATATAATCAAAGAATGATGTTAAATCCATTGGATTATATTGCAAATCTGAATGTAACCATCCAACATACTCTCCCCTTGCTTCTTTAAGACCTTGTATGATTCCATATCCATAGCCTTGATTCTTTTTAACATAAACTTTTCTGATATATTTATCATCAAAAGATTCACATGTATCAAAGAATTTTTTGCTATCATCAGTTGATCCGTTTTCTACTAGGATAAATTCACATTTATATTTTTTAGGAAATTTTTTAATTATTTTAACTAAATCATTTAATGATTCACTTTCGTTGTAACATGGTAATATTATTGAATATTTCATTTTCTACCTCCTCTAAAAACTATTCTCTTTTGTATAGTATAATTTAGAACCATAGCTATACTTGTTGCAATAACGAATGAAATAATCTTATTTCTCGTTATATTAAACAATAAAGTATTAGAAGTAGTGTTTACGAAAATATTAATACATACACATAAAACATATTTAAAGGCTAATATAAAAGTTGTTTTATTTTTGTTGTTAAACGTCCAATTTTTGTTAATTAGGAAAGCATATATGCTTGAAATCATCATAGAAAAAAGCTTAGAAATAGTAATGTTTAGTTTAGATGATAGCAGCATATATATTATGAAATCTAATAAAGTGCTACTTCCTCCTACGACTAGAAATCTTACTTGACTCTTGTATTTTTGTGCCACATTCATTCACCTCACAATATTCCTTTTTTACGGGAATTGAAACATGCCAATCTAGAAAATCAGGGCTTACATTAACATATGCATACTGTTTGCTGGAATAATCTGCATATTTACTTACCTCTTCAAGTTTCTTAGCTGTATTTAATTCAGGATGATTTATACATGTAATAGTTGAAATCAATATCAAGAAAATAATGAAATATTGTACAATTGGTACTTTTCTTTCACTATTGGAAAGAACGCATATACATAAAGTGAAAAAAGCAATAATAGCTGGCAATGCATGATACCATATTTGATAACTAGTGCTTATCATCTCTTGATAATATGTAACAAAATCATCGTTTTTAAAGTTGATCATAAAATACAAGAAAAATATTGAACCAATACCAAAAAAGAAATATTTTATTTTTCCATTACGTTCAGCAAAATATAAAATTCCAGTCCATAATATTACGCCAAAAATGGTACTTAGTCCTGCATTAGCCAACTTCAAATATCCTAAACTACCAAAAACAAAATTAACAGAAGAAACTGATAACAAATATGAGTAATATAATAAATCTTTTATTCTTTTCATTGTTAACTGAGGCCTTACAATAGTGTCAACATCAGTTAAGAACAAGATTGCATATGATTGAATTGCTAAAGCTAATACAAGTAATAAAATTTTAACGATTTCTGCTTTATCATACTTTAAGAAATTTTCTTTTAAAGATTTCTTAAAATCTATTTTCTTTAAAATGTAATATCCTAATGCAAAAGCAATTATTAATCCGGATGGACTATTTAAAATTGATACCAAAATAATTGGAAGAAGCTTGTAAGACGGTAATTTATTATTAAAAATATTTAAACTAACAAGGAAAATTAAAATTCCACACCACCAATGGATTGATACTCCATTATAGAATAGCCAAGCAAAATTAGAAACAAGAATAAGTGAAACAATCGATATTGCAATTCTTTTAGTTCTTGACTTAATTATATTTTCAAACGAGTCTGAAACAAAATAAGCACAAACAAATGAGCTGTATGCCATAGATAATAGTTTTTGAGACATAGTCAAAACAAAAACACTATTAAAGAGTTTTGCTAAAGTCACACTTATTCCAGCAAAAATTCTTGATAAAATATTAAAGTATCCTCCATATGTAATAAATATGGAGGAAATTCCCTTGTTTAGGAAAGTATTAATAAATGCTTCCCCGTCTTCTGCAAACAAATAATAAGATGTTAAAATTTTAGGATTCAATGCAATCATAATAAAGAAATTAATCAAAAACATAGTGATCAACCAAAAATAATTGCTATCAATTAAAGATTTTATGACAAATTTTTTTCGACTTCTTTTCATATCTTTACCTCTTTTTTGTATTCTTATTATCAAATATTTGTATTAAAATTATTGTAAATTTTTATTAGTATCTACTTATGATTTTAAAGACATTTCTCACAGAATCACTGCAATACGCATCAGTAAAGTCAAACTTATCCTTTACAGTTGTTGAAATTATACCTGACTCGACCATTGCTACATAAATTCTACATAACAACTTCTTACTTGGATAATATCGTAAGTATTTTTCAAAACGTTTTATGTCTTTAAAATATTCATTTATTGAATTGTAAATGACGTTTAAACTTGATTTTTTTAGTTCGTCAAGTGTTTCATCATTATATTCTGGTTTTATTCCTTTTTTTGTTTCCACAAATCTTTGTAGTTGACCATAAGGTGCAGTTAAAAAGTATTCAAGAATTAGTGAATAATGATATATTTTTTCAAATTCTTTATCATCATTTATATCAAAGTAAAAGTTTAGTTTACTATCACTATAAAACTTTTTAACACTACTAGAATTTGTTAGATAATATCCATTAATGTGTTTATCTAACAGTTTTGATAAGTTATATTGAATACTTCCAGAATATCCTAAATCAATAACATTTAATTCCTCTTTTTTGTAACTTGGAATTAATTCTTTAATATATTTAATGTAACATTTTTTTTCGCTTTTAACACTTTTCATAATGTCTTTTATATATTTTTTTACCGTAACATATGCTTTATCATAATCTTGTGGTAAAGATATTTCATAGTTTTCTTCTATATCTATATTAAAATTTTTGCTAACAAAATTATGTATTGAACCATTATAGTCATTATTTAATAATTTATAGACATCATCTTCATTGTTTATTGTTGCTGTATTAGTAGCTTTTCTAGAAGCTAGGAAATAATAATAATCCTTTTCTTCAATTTTGTTTAATTTACAAAATTCTTTATATAGTTTGCAAAAATAATAACCTTCTCTTGCTAAAAACAATAAATTGTCTTTTTCACTGTCAATAACATATTTTAGAAATTCAGTTATTATTGGAGCATGAAAAGAATATGCAAAATTTTCTAAAGAATCTATTGATGAATCCGAAAATGGACTATTATATATCTTGTTATTAAAAACTAGTCCAAGAAGAATAGAATCGCTTAATGTTCTTTCATTTATTAAACCCTCTAAAGAAGGATATAAACTACATTTTGACAATAACTCTTTTGAAGAGTGTATTTTTAAAGTGTCTATTCCAAACTCTTTTGGATATTGTACATCAGATAAATTATTATCTCCTAAATGCAATATTTTTTCCTTTGGATGAATTTTTTTTAAAAACGTCCACATTGTTTTTGAATCTTTGCGTTTATTAACATCACATGACAAATACAAAGCATCATATAAATTTTTATAACCACAATTATTTAAAATATCAACAATAACTTTTTTAGGTAAATACATGTCGCTTACTAATATAACTTTTTTGTTTTTCTTTTTCAATTCTTGAAGTAAAGTGCACATATCTCTTCTTGGAACTAACAAATCTTTTTCAAGATTTATCTCATTACTTTTCATTTTGTCAGTTTCTTCTTTTGAAAGATTATTTTCAATCATGTATTCGTCATATATTTCATCTAGATTAACATCATGTCCAAGTTTTTCTCTTGCATGTTGTTCAGAATTTTTTCTTTTTTCAATAAATTTTTCGTCTTTAATTAAGTTACCTAATATTTTAAATGCATCATCTGGTTCATATATACATCTAGTTATTAATGTATCAAATATATCAAATGAAACTATATCGTATTTTTTGGATTTTTTAACAATATCATCAATCGTTAATCTATCTTTATTGGTATCTTTTTTTAACAAATTCTTTATTTTTTTTCTAAAACTTAATGGAAGTTTTCGATAAATCTTTATTAGCATTTTTTTCATGACTGGTTCGATCCTTTCATATTATACTCTGAATATTTTTCGAATAGCATTTGTGTATTTTCTTCTAATATATCGTTTTGTACGAACCATATTACGAACAGATTTTGATGTATTTTTAGGTGTTACAGGCGTTTCTTTTATGACATCCATAGCATCTATTACTTCTTTACTAGCCATTATTGGTTCTTTATTATATATTTGGCTTACATTACTATCAGGTACATTTTTGTCATCAAGTATATTATTTACAAAATTTAAAAATTCTTCAAAACCTTTTTCTATTGGATAATTTTTCATGAATTCATATCCTTTTTTGCTTAATCTTTGTTGTAGTTTGTCATCATCCAATATTTTAATAATAGCTGTTGCTACTGCCTCTGGAGATGTATCAGCTAGTAATACTCCGTCTTCAGGAATATCATACAAATTGTTTTCACGATATAAATCAACTACTGGTAACCCTGCTGCCATCATTTCAAATGGTATACGTGATGGATTAGATGAACTCATACATACTCCAACTTTACATTTATTATAAAGTTCATTGCATTTATCTATTGGCATTATATGTAAGTTTTCCATTTCAACGTCAAGTTTTATGTCAGCATCTGCTCCATATAAATATATTTTGACATCAGGTCTTAAAGCCTTTACTAATAGTAAAGCTCTTATTCCAATATTACTGCATCTTCTTGGTTTTTCAGGTTGGAAGATAAAGCATACAGCGTTTTCTTTTTCTACGTTATCTAACTTTTTATATACATTAGTATCGGCACAGAAACTAAAATAATTCATTGGTTGATTAAACTCATGATGAAGTTTATAAGCTAACCATTTACCAATACTTACACCGTTTAAGCCATATTTATATGTGTGTTCCATATCCAAGTATAAACCACCCATAGGTTCAAACCAAGGTTCGAAATCTTGAATAAAATAAGCTTTTCTTTTAACGTTATTTTTCATGTAATATAGATAATCTGGTGTTTTAATTGAATATGTTGCAAAAGCTAAATCATATTCTTTTTTGAAATCAATTCCAACGTAAACGTCACATAGACATTCTCCATAGAAATTTATTATTCGTTGTTTCATAGACTCATTGGTATTAACATAATCCTCTTCCACATAGATGTCGCATTCAAATCCTTGTCTAACCAAAAAGTTTGCATTTTGAATCATAGTTCTTATACCACCAGACCCTTTTATTGGTGATGGTATTATCCAAGCGATTTTTTTTGCTATCATATTGCTTACTTCATTTTTAAATTCAGCTGATGTTTCATTAATGATGTTTCCATATCTAAATGATTGTTTATGTATTTGATTGCTAGTTAAATGGCATTTTTCCCTTATTTCCGATTGAATAGTTAAAAGTTCCCTTATTTCTAATTTTCTAGATACAACTGTACTTGTAGATTTTGAATGTTTTCTAAAATAATTTAAACTTTTATGACAATAAGCAATGTCACCATTACTTAAAAGTTTATAGTAAATATACCAGTCACCACTTATTTTAAATTTTTTAGCTTCTTCAATAATTTCTACTTGATTTGCTTTCTTAAATACTACAGCAGAAACGTTAGGAATTGTATTACAAATCGATAAAGCGTTTTGAATCTCGTTCATTCCTGAATTTATATAGCTTTTATTCCATTTTACTGAACTTACAGCAAGCATCCAATCACGGCATGATGTCCCTATTATCTTATTGTTTTCATCAATTCTCATGCTTTCTGCATAAGATAAAACAACGTTTGGCGATTCAAATCCTCTCATTACATTTTCCAAGAAATAATGGCTACAACTATCATCTGCTTCAGCTATCCAAACATAATCACCCGTAGATAATGAGAATGCTTTTTGCCATTGGCTGAACACTGATCCACTATTTTTTTTGTTTTTTACAAACTTGATATTAACTTCTGGATGTTTTTCTATTATACTTTCTATTTTTTCAACTGAATTATCTGTAGAACAATCATCTAATATTATTAACTCATATATAGGATATGTTTGCATTAATATTGAATCTATTCTCTCCTCAATATAATTTTCATAGTTATAATTAGGTATAACTACAGAAACTTTTTTTTCATTAACAATGTTTTTCTTTTTCGCTACATTTTTATAGATGTCTACTTTTTTATTGTTTTTTTTGTTTTTATATGCTTCATACACAAAATTAGGGGTTACCTTTAATACTGCTTTTTTAATTTTCGTTTTCATTTAATTTCACACTCCATACTTTACATAAAAATTTAATTCTATTATTCATTTGAATTTGTTGTTCATCATTTATCCCATATTTTTCTTTTACAAACTTATAAATTCGTTGAATTTCTAATATATGAGCTTTTTTATCAACCGTTTGACTTATATTATTTCCGTGAACACGATAATAATTTAGTGGTTTATTTACAAATGATATTTCACCCAAATTCAGAATATTTAAATAGGTATACCAGTCTCCTGATTGATGAAACCTCTTAGCACTTTCAAATATTTCATCATAATTACCATTTTTTATTATTGTACCAGAAACATTAGGAATTGTGCAATTTAAATATGAATAATTATTTATCTCATCAATTCCTTCGTTTACATAACTTTTATTCCAATGTTTCGATTTCAAAAGATCTATTTGATCTATTAAACTTTTTTTTGTAATACAGCCTTTTGCATCTATAAAACCTGTATCAGCATAACTAATAACAATGTTTCCACATTTTTCCAAAGGATAAACAACTTTCCTCAAGAAATCAGCTTTAGCATAATCATCAGCTTCAGCTATCCAAACATAATCACCAGTAGCTAAATTCATTCCTTTTTGCCATTGACTAAAAGCGTTGCCACTATTAACATCATTTATAACGACTTTAACATCTATATATTGTTGTATCTTTTTTTGAATTTGATCTATAAGGAAAAGTGAATCGTCTTTTGATGCATCATCTAATATTATTAATTCATGAATTTTATAACTTTGATTTAAAATGCTATATATTCGTTGATATAAGTAATTTGAATAATTATAATTTGGAACAACAACAGAAATTTTAATATTCGAATTCTTTAAACACTTTTGTTTCTTTGCTGCTCTTTCTATTTTTTCAAGATCTATATTTGGTATTAATTTTTTATTCTTTTTATGTTTTAAAAATCTTAAAATTTTGTAAAAACTAATCCAAATATTATCTAAAAAAATCAGTTTTTTCTCATTAAATCCTACCAGTTTTTTATAGTAAATTTGATTTATTTTTTTACTATTATCTAAATATTCCAAATAATTACTATTTTGAGATATGTTATAATCCTTGGATAAATCACTAAATTTCTTTAAAAACTTATATCTTCTTATAAAGTTTCTTTCTTTAGGGATTGCAAACATTAATAATAAAATTAATTGGTTATACACTATTGCACTTTCGTAATCGTTATAGTTTTTTTCATCTTTAATTCTTTCAAGTGTGGTTTTTACACCATCAAAGATATCGAATCTTTTATAACTAAATCTTGAGTTTTGAATAGAATTTCCACGTTGTACATAAAAATAACACGTATCCGCATATGATATTGTTTTAGCCTGTATTACAGCAGGAATAACAACAGCAATATCTTCGTTTACCTTCCCTTCTGCAAAAGGATATTTTTCAATAATTTTCTTTTTAAATAATTTGTTACAAGCGCTTGCTGCAAAACCGTTATTTACCACATTATAAACATTAAAATCATTAGTGTAACATTTGCATCTTTGAATGGTATTTGTTTGTTCATCAACCAATTTTATGTCACAAATGGCAATATCAGATTTGTTTTCTTGAATTGAACTCATAAGTTTTTCGTAATAATCTGACTCTACATAATCATCCGAATCGATATAACCAATAAAATCACCTGTTGCTTTTTTTAAACCATAATTTCTTGAATAAGAAAGTCCTCTATTTTCTTTATTGTAAAATGTTTTTATGTTTTTTTGATTTTTATATTTTTTTAATATTTTTTTAGAAGAGTCCGTCGAACAATCTTCAACTATTATTATTTCAATATTTTTGTATGTTTGTTTTAAAAGCGATTCAATACATCTTTCTAAATATTTTTCTGTATTGTAGACGGCAACTATAATTGATATTTTCTTATTCATCATGTATTTCCCCCAGCATATATTTTTTTAATAATTCTAATGATTTTAAACATTCTTTTTGTTTAAAAATTTTGCTATATCTTATTGATTTATTGCTTTTCTTTATACTAGAACCTTCTTTATGGAAAACTTTTATATTTGGATCATATAAACTAATGAGTTTGCTTTTTAAAACTCTTTGATAAACAAACTCTTCTTCATGAAATAAAAATGTTTCATTAAAAAAGGGATTTTTATATTTTTTAAGATATTTTTTGCTAAAAATAATACAACAACCATGTAAAGGCGATTCAGCAAGTATCTTATCTCCATTTTGTGGTTTTATCGGTTTTTTTATTCTATGTTTTAGTTTAATGTAATTTTCTAACAAAGAGTAAGTTATCGGGTTGTTATAAATTTTTATTAATTTTTGTGTTCTTTTTATTCTTTTATTTACTCCATCTAAATCACTTATAACTGGAAATGGATTAACAGATTCCCCACTCGGGGAATCAATTGATGGTCCTAACATATCAAACTTATATTTTTTGTAATCATCATCTATTTTTTTTAAAAAATTATAATCATCAATATAGACATCATTATTCATAACTACATAATATTTTGAATTGAACTTTTCTTTTGCATAATTTGTTCCAATATTATTTGCTTTTGCAAAGCCAACATTTTCAGGTAATCTTATAATATCCTTTGTATATTTCATTAAATTTTTTTCTTCTAAAGTTGTTAAAGAGTTATTATCAACTATCACAATATGAGAATCATCATTTTTTATCTTTTTTAAGTGATCTAAACACTCTAAAGTTTCATCTATATTTTTATAATGCAAAATGATAAAACTAAACATAAATTACACTTCCTCAGCAAACCCTCTAGATAATTTTTTAAAAATAGCTAACCCTAAACAACATAAAATAAAGCTTAATCCTAAAACTATCAATAAAGACATTATATGAGGACTATTATGCCAATAAAGAATATCTCTATAACAATTTACAATAGTAGTCATTGGATTTAATTGAATCATTTTACCAATAAAACTTCCATTAAATATATCTGTTGAATATAAAATTGGTGTGGCGTAAAATAACATTTGCATTACAAAATTTACTATATATTCAAAATCTCTTATATAAACGTTAATTGAACACGTTATAAATAGTATTCCTAAAGTTAATAAATATTGTGTAAGAATAACTAATGGTAAATAAAGCATATACCATGAAAAACCAATTCCACTACAAATTAAGAATATGAACATTATTATACAAGTAATTAAGAAATTTATTAAACCACTTGTAACTACAGATATTGGTAATATTTCACGTGGAAAATAAACTTTCTTTATAATTCCACCGTTTCCAATAATGGTAAAAGTACCTTGATTGATATTTGTTACAAACCAATTCCATGGCAAAATTCCAATTATTAAAAATGTTGTATAGTGTTCATAATTTGCTCCTCTTAATAAATAAGGGAACACAATTGCATATACAAGAGTCATTAATAATGGATTTAAAAATGACCATATAACACCTAAAAATGATCCTTTATATTTTCCTCTAATTTCTTTTTTTACATTTGTTTTCAATAATTCTCTGTACGCATATAAATCTTTAAATATTTTCATCTTTATCTCCTTAATTACAAGTTTTAAGATAATCTTCAATAACCGTTTTTATCTTTCCGTCTTTCATTACTTTTCCTTCGTGAATCCATATTCCTCGTTTACATAGTTTTTCTATTGATCCTAAGGCATGAGATACTATAACTATAGTTTTATCGCTGTCACGCAACTCCTCTAATTTTTTAAAACATTTGTCTTGGAAATGTTGATCTCCAACAGCTAAAATCTCATCAATCAATAAAATTTCAGCGTCAACATTGATTGCAATAGAAAATGCAAGACGCATGTATTGACCAGAAGAATAAGTTCTTACTGGATTATCAATAAATTCTTCTAATTCGGAAAAAGCAATTATATCATCTAATCTTCTATCGATTTCTTTTCGAGTTAATCCAAAAATTGCTGCATTAAAATAAATATTTTCTCTTCCTGTAAAATCAGGATGAAATCCAGCACCAAGTTCTAGTAAAGATGTTAGTTTACCACAAGTTGTGACCGTTCCTTTAGTTGGATATATAATTTTAGTCATCAATTTTAAAAGAGTTGATTTACCTGAACCATTAACTCCAATTAATGCAACTGTTTCACCTTTTTTTATGTCTAGGTTTATATCTTCAAGAACTGTTCTCGTTTCTGCTTTTTTATGATTCCAAAAAATTAATCTTTCTTTAAGTGTGCTTGGTTTATCATAAAATAGTTTAAAACTTTTTGTCATGTTTCTAATTTCAATTGCATTTTCTTTTTTCATCTATATTCACCTTCTTAAATTATAGCATACATTTAACGTAATACCTAGAAAAATGAACCTTTTGAGAAAATTTTAGGTTTTAAATATATCTTATTTTGTAATTGTCTTTCTTTTGATTAAAAATATTTTTAATATTTCACACCATAAAAAAAGCAAATTTTTACATTTGCTCAGGTACTTTTTTATATTTGAATATTGGTTCTTTATCTTTTAATGGTAATCTTACTTGATCTTTTTCTGATAAAAGAATATCTTTTTCTGTTAAACCATATTGTTTAAACATATCATCCCATGGAATGTCAAGACTTTTATCATTCCAAAGAATTCCATCTTCCATTTTAGGAGCATAATCATTATCAATTATGTATTGAAATAATGTATTATCTTCAAGACTTATAAAACCATGTGCAAATCCTCGTGGTACAAATAATTGTCTTCCACTTTCTGGTATGTCTTTATTATAAGGCATTAAAAGCACTTCTGTTGATTGACCATATGTTGGAGAACCAATTCTCATATCAACTACTACATCTATTGCTTTTCCGTTTAAAACTTCAACAATTTTTGCTTGAGCAAATGGATCTTTTTGAAAATGAAGTCCACGTAAAACTCCTTTTGAGCTTAAACTTCTATTTGTTTGTACAACTCTTTCAAATCCAAGTTGATCCATATGTTCAGCCATAAAATATGGACTAAAATATCCTCTATTATCACCAAACACTGCTGGTTCAATTATATAGCAATCTTCCAAATTTGTTGGAATTGCTCTACTTCCATTACTAAATCTTATTTCTTCCATCTATTCTTCGCTTCCTTTAACACTAATTTCATTTCTTCATCATTTGCAAGTTCATCCATGTATCTTGCGAGTGCATCCATTGAACTTGGCATAGCTCCGACATCATTTGCCAATCTTGATTTATCAAGTGTTGTATTAAGTGGTCTTATAGCTCTCGTTTTATATTCTGATGTTGGTATTGGATTTACTTTTGTCTTAAGATCATTCATTGCAAATATCATTTTTGCAAATCCTGCCCAAGACATATCACCACAATTACTAGCATGATATATTCCGTTTTCGTTAAGCTTACTTAGCATAACTAATTTTTCAGCTAAATCAACTGTATATGTAGGTGCTCCATATTGATCGGCAACCACGGAAACCTCATCTCTTGTGCTAGCAAGTTTTAGCATGGTTTTTACAAAGTTTTTTCCATTTATTCCAAAAACCCATTGAGTTCGAACAACCATACCTTTTTCATATTCTAAAACAGCTTCTTCTCCAATTCTTTTTGTTTTACCATACCAGTTCAATGGATTAACCTCATCATCAATTTTGTAAGGTCCTTCCTTTTTTCCATCAAAAACATAATCGGTTGAAACATAAATAATTTTTGCATTAACTGTTTTTGCTGCATCAACTAATCTGCTTGTTCCAATAGCATTTACTAGTTCTACGTATTCTTTTTCATTCGCTTCTTCTGCTTTATCCACAGCTGTATATGCAGCTCCGTGAATAATTACATCAGGACGAAAATCTAATACACTTTTGTAAATAGTTACCGGATCAGTTAAATTTAAAGCTAGACTTGTTGGTGCATAAACTTCGTTTTTACCATCGTTTAAGATTTTATATAAATCATGGCCTAATTGACCATTTATTCCAGTTATTAAATATCTCATATTAACCTCTACCCTCCTAAAATTATTATAAATAAAAAGCAGATACTAGTCAATATCTACTTTATCTAAGTCATCTATAATAGAAGCTTGTTCTTCAATTAAACTCTTAATTCTTCTTTTGTATGTAATGATATTTCTTCTAAGTCTAGCAGCATCATTTTCTAAACTTTCAGCTTTTAGAAGTGCATCATTTATTATTCTATTAGCATTCTTTTTAGCTTCAGTTACAATCAAGTCTGATTCAGCAATACTATTGCTTTTATATTTGCTTGCTGCTTCTTCAGCCATAACGACAGCTCGATTAAGTGTTGCATCCATGTTCTTATAATGTTCAAGTTCTTTAGTTAAACGATCGATTTCTAAGTCTTTGTTTTTCATCTTAGTAATCATGTCTTCAACTCTTGAAATAACATCGTCTACAAAACTGTTAACTTGTTCAACGTTATAACCATTAAAACTCCTATCAAATTTTTTCATTACATCACCCTATTTATGTTAGAAATCCATTTCGTCTTCGATTTTAGATTTACTCTTTTTATCCTCTTCGTCACTTATTCTACCATCTACAGTAACATTCTTTGGTGTACATAGATAAATTCCATTACCAAGTTTTTGTAAATCTCCACCAATAGCATACAATGTACCACTTAAAAAATCAATAATTCTTCTTGCTTGATCAGCAGTTACTCTTTTTAAATTAACTACAACTGAATTTCTTCTTTTTAAATGATCAGCAATTTGTTGGGATTCAGAATAAGCTCTAGGTTCAACCAAAATCATTTTATTTCCATTATCTTTAGCTTCTGTTTCGTAAGTTTCTTCTTCTCCACCATCAAAGCCTTCTTCTTTTGGAAATAAAGCTTTTTTTATTGATTCAAATGCCATACAAGCCACCTCCGTATATTAACTACATATATAATACCACATTTAAACATTTATAGTAAATAAAAAAACATTAAAATTGAAATTTAATGTTTTTTATTGAATACAAATTATAAAATAATTCTTTTTTTGTTTATTTAATCATTAAAAATGTAGGAATAATTCCTACATCTTTTAGAATTTAATTCTAGCTAATATATAATCTTTTACTTCATCAAGATTTAATGAAATTTGTTCCATTGTATCTCTATCTCTTAAAGTAACTATATTGTTGTTTAAAGTTTCATCATCAACAGTTAAACACCAAGGAGTTCCAATGGCATCTGCTCTTCTATAACGTTTTCCGATATTAGCGGTTTCATCATAAGATACTGGGAAATACTTACTTAACTCTTGATAAATTTCTATTGCTTTTTCAGAATGATTTTTCTTAATTAAAGGTAAAACATTTACTTTATATGGAGCTAAATTTGGTTTTAATTTAAACACTTCTCTTGTATCTCCATTTTCTAATTCTTCTACTTTGTAACATTCATTTAAAATAGCTAAAAACAAACGATCAACTCCAACTGAAGGTTCAATTACATATGGAGTATATTTTTCATTAGTTTCTGGATCTAAGTATCTTAAATCACATTTTGCATGTTCCATATGAACTGATAAGTCATAGTCAGTTCTATCAGCTATTCCCCAAAGTTCTCCCCATCCATTTGGATATTTATATTCGATATCAGTTGTTGCTTTACTATAAAATGAAAGTTCTTCTTTTGCATGATCTCTATATCTTAAATTTTCGCCATCAAGTCCAAGTGAATTTAAGAAATCTAAACAATATTTCTTCCAAAAAGCAAACCATTCTAAGTCAGTATTTGGCTTACAAAAGAATTCTAGTTCCATTTGTTCAAATTCTCTAACTCTAAATATAAAGTTTCCTGGAGTTATTTCATTTCTAAAACTTTTACCTATTTGACCAATACCAAATGGTATTTTAGCTCGCATACTTCTTTGGACATTCAAGAAGTTTACAAATATACCTTGTGCAGTTTCTCCTCTTAAATATACTTTACTTTTTGCATCTTCTGTTACTCCGATATGAGTTTCAAATAAAAGATTAAATTTTCTGATTGGAGTAAAATCACATGATCCACATTTTGGACAAGTAACGTGATTATCTTTAATGAAGTTCTCTAACTTTTCATTATCCCAACCATCTCCAGTTTCAGCGCCTTTAGTAAACTCTTCAATTAGTTTATCAGCTCTTTCACGACTTTTACATTTTTTACAGTCGATTAAAGGATCAGCGAATGAAGCAACATGTCCACTTGCAACCCATACTTCAGGATTCATAAGTATTGCTGAATCAAGTCCATAGTTACGATAATCTACATGACTATTTTCTTGAATAAATTTCTTCCACCAAGCTTCCTTAATATTGTTTTTAAGTTCTCTTCCTAAAGGACCGTAATCCCATGAATTTGCAAGTCCTCCATAAATCTCACTTCCTTGAAATATAAATCCATATTGTTTGGAAAAATTAACTAATTCATCCATTGTTTTTGCCATTTTAATTCCTTCTTTCTATACATTTATTAAATTCATCCATGTTTGTTACAACTTTAATCAGTTTGCTTACATCATCATGAATAAAACCTAATTCAATTTCTTTTTTTATTTGATTAAAAAATGAGTCATAATATCCTTCAAAATTAAATATTATAATATCTTTCAAATCGCCTCTAGTTCTTTTTTCTTCAATCATACCCGTAATTTCAGATAAAGTTCCAAGCCCTCCAGGTAAAATTACTATTAATTCACTTGATAGATATAACTCTTTGCATCTTTCGAAAGTTGTTGGTGTTACAACCTCACGATCATATTCCATTCCTTTTAGATCATCAATATATTTAACATCGCTTACGGCTTTTACTTTGCAATCACGATATTTAAATGTTTGATAGCATTTATTCATCATTCCTGAATCGGTACCACCAAAAACTAATTTGTCGCCTCTTTTTGCTAGAACTTCAGCAACATCACAAGCTAGATCTTTAAACTTTTTATTTATGGAGTCGTATGATGAACATCCGATAAATACACGCATATATTCACTTCCTTAAAATAAAAAAAGAGAACAAATTCGTATGGGCGAAAATAAAGAATTCCGCTGTTCCACCATACTTTGTTCTCTTTGGTTTTATATAGCTCTTGGTTTTCCACACCAGTCATCGCTTGTATACATAGATTATATTATATTGGTCTTTAAATTACAACTATTTTTACTTTAATTTTATCAATTTATATTCTAATTGGATCCATATCAATTTCCAAATATGTGTCTTTATTAAATATATACTGTTCATCTATTTCTTTTAGAGTTTTGAGCAAAGAATCATCAAAACGATACTTAATAATAATTTGAAAACGATAATTATTATTTATTTTAAAAACTGATGCGGTTGTTGGGCCTAAAATAATAGTTTCTTTATTTAAATTTTTTCTTAAAAAATTAACTACTTTGTTAGCTTCAATACTGGCTTTATTATAATCTTTACTTATAACTTTAATACTCGTTAAATAATAAAATGGTGGATATTTAAGCTGTCTTCTAATATTCATTTCATATTCGTAATTTCCTAAATAATCATTATTAACAACATAATTTAAAGTTTTATTTAATGGATTAAATGTTTGAATAATAACTTCACCATTATCAGAACTTCTTCCTGCTCTACCGGAAACTTGGTGAAGCAAATTGAAAGTGTTTTCTCCACTTCTAAAGTCTGGGATGTTTAATGATTCATCAGCATTTATTACTCCTACCAAAGTCACTTTAGGAAAGTTTAAACCTTTAGAAATCATCTGAGTTCCAATGATAATATCATAGTTATGATTTTCAATTTCATTGATAATCTTTTCTTGACTTCCCTTTCTTGAAGTAGTATCAGTATCCATTCTAATAACTCGATATGATGGATATAGATCTTTTATGTATTTTTCTATTTGTTCCGTTCCGTACCCATAAGTTTTTATAGCTTTTTCTCCACATTCTGGACATATATCACTCATGAATTTGGTATAGCCACAATAATGACACCTTAAATTATTAGAACTTTTATGATACGTTAAAGTTATGTCACAATGAGGACATTTATATGTATAACCACATGATGCACAAGTTATAATCGTTGAATATCCTCGACGATTAAGTAGAAGCATTACTTGTTCATTTTTTTCTAGAGTTTTCATTATCTTAACTTGAAGCTCGGTTGATAAAATGTTGTCTCCGTTTTTATAAGAACTTGCAAGATCAACTAACTTTATTTTAGGAACTTTTGCATTACCTACACGGTTTTTTAGGGTTAGATATTTATATACTCCTTTTTTAGCTCTTGCCATCGTTTCAAGCCTTGGAGTAGCAGATCCTAAAACAATTGGGCAATTATTATATTTGGCTCTAAATATAGCCATATCAACAGCATGATATCTAGGATTGTTTTCTTGTTTATAAGAACTAGTGTGTTCTTCATCGATTATAATAAGTCCAATATTTTGTAAGTGAACAAAGATTGATGAACGAGTTCCAACTACAATTTTTGCTTCACCTCTTAAGATTTTATTGTATTCATCAGCTTTTTCTCCATCGCTTAATCCTGAATGGAATATAGCTACATTATCTCCAAAACTTTCATAGAATCTTTTAACTATTTGAGTTGTTAAAGTTATTTCAGGGACTAACATAATGACAGTTTTACCATTTTTTAATACTTCTGATACTAATTTAATATATACTTCCGTTTTACCTGAGCCAGTTATTCCATGAAGTAAGAAAACATTAAATATATCAAATGAATTTTTAACCTCTTCCATAGCTTTTGTTTGTTCATCAGTCAATATTTTTTCTTCAGTTTTATTAACATTTGGATTAATTCGATAAACATTTTCTTTTTCGATTGTAACCAAGTCTTTTTCTAATAATGAATTTAGAACTTGAGTACTAACTTCTTTTTTAGAAATTCTTTTTTCGGCTAAAAGTCTATTAATAAACTCTACTTGTTTTTTTGCTTGTTTATTATTTAAAACAAAATATTTACAAGCTTCTTCATCTTTTATAACAACGTAATTATTATAAATTGAATAATCATATTTTTCATTGTCGATTTTTAAGCTTGTCGGAAGCATTGTTTGATATGCACTGATTAAAGAACATAATGTTTTTTCTTTTAGATATGCACCTAATTCAATTAATTCCTTATTCAATTTAAAAGATTCATTTACTATATCATTTATATCTAGGATTTCAAAATCACCTGATGCTGAGTCTTTTAATGACATAACAAAACCATTAATATTTTTTTTATTAAAAGGAACACTTACTCTGACACCAACAGATATTTTATTTTGTAAATGTTCTGGTACATGATAAGTAAATACTTTATCTAACGACTTTACACCATATTGTATTAAAACTTCTGCGTACATATCTTCACCTAAATTCATTTTAGAATATAAGATATTTTATTTCAAGAAAAAAAAGCAAAATTATTTGCTTTATGCAATTCGGAATGCTGGTGAAATACCGAAAGATTCGTCTGGATCGTCGTTGCCCCAGTCACCACCATCGTTAACGCTAAGAAAGTAACCTTCGTTGTTAGAACTAGCTGAGCGTAGCCACCAATAATAATCATTTCCGTTATATTGTTTTATTGCTACTTCATAATTATCTGTAGTTACTCTTTGATTTTTATAATAATCTAATTGTTTTGTATTACTATATGATGTATCATAGCCACTTATTTGATTACTTGTTCCATCTTCATATACTTCATGTGCACTTAACAAATATAATTTATCTTGGGTTTCAAAGTTTGTTTCGTCCGATGTATTTCCATATCCTGATATTACTTTTGTTGTTGTTATTACATTTTGTAAATCAGTTGGCAACGAATTAAATAAAGTTCCTCTTATATATGTACGTAGTTCAGAATCTTTCCAACCCCCTACAGTTGTTCTTGTGCTATTGAACTTTTGTGTTGCTATTGCATCTGCAAACTCAATTACAAATCCACATGCTGTTTCACTTGTTTCTCCGTTTGTACATTCACTCATATTTGATATACGTACTGTATATGTTCCAAAAGAACTTAGCTCAACTTTTTTTGTATCTCCTACATTATACTTACTTGTGTTTCCTGTTTGTACTGCTTTTTGTATTGTTTTCCATGAATCTGTTGCAAATGATACTGGATCTGGAATATTTTCTCCCAATGTATCTCTTTCCACTGCATTGAATTCCAATTTACATGTATATTCTTCACTTACTTCTTCTGTTGATGTTTTATCTAATGTTACTATTAATGTTCCATTTACACTTTCTTTTGCTTTAACTACTGTTGCATCATTGTCTAACTTATTTTTGATACTTGTGTATTTTGCTGTTGTTCCCTCTTTTGGTACACATGTTACACTTACTTCTGCATCATAGTTACTTGAATTATTTGTTACTTCATAATTTAATATACTTGTTTGATTTAATGTTTTTAACTCACTTGTTTCAAATGTTATTACTTTTTTTGTATCATCTATTACAGAGTTGTATACATTCTTTCCATCTATACTTGCAGCTGTGAAGATTACACTGAAATCTTCTTCATTTTCACTTACTTTTGCATTTCCATTTATTACTAATGTTGTTGATACTGCTGCAAAACCTATTGCCATTAGTAATATTGCTACTATAAGCATACTTTTCTTTTTCATATTCTTTCCTACTTTCTACATTTTTATTTTATAATACCCCCCCCGATTTTCAAGTCGTTTTGAAGGGTTTACACAATTGTTGTCGAATTCTCTACTGTACAAAAATTATTATACTACACTTTTGTTGTATTATATAATCTTTATTTTTAGTATGTGTAAAGTTTACTTTTATATTATTATTGTAATTTATTATAAAAAATGTTATATTTTATTTAAGTGAGAAGCAAAGTTTCTTTAGGACGCGATGCTTACCACAAAGGTTGGTTGCACCTTTTTCAAAAGAAAAGGTGCTTTTTTATATCTTATATTCCTTTTCTACAAAGAAGATATAATAATATAAAA